>NZ_JBITJP010000037.1:0-58527 GCF_044460165.1 Embleya sp. NPDC050154 | reverse complement strand
AGGGTTTTTTCGCGGTCCCGGCCGCGGCCCCCCCCCCCCCCGCCCCCCCCCGCCCCCCCCCCCGCGGGGGGGGGGGGGCCCGCGGGGGGGGGGGCGGGGGGGGCCCCCCCCGCCCCCCCCCGCGGCCGTGCTCGTGAACCTGACGCCGTGAGGTCGTGGGTCAGAGGTTCGGGTACAGCGGGTGCTTCTTCGCCAGGGCCGTGACGCGCGTGGCCAGGGCCGCCCTGCGGGCGTCGTCGAAGCCGGGGAGGAGGGCCTCGGCGATGATGTCGGAGACCTCCTCGAAGTCCGCCTTGTCGAAGCCGCGGGTGGCCAGCGCCGGCGTGCCGATCCGCAGACCGGAGGTGACCATCGCCGGGCGCGGGTCGAACGGGACCGCGTTGCGGTTGACCGTGATGCCGATCTCGTGCAGTCGGTCCTCGCCCTGCTGACCGTTGAGCTCCGAGTCGCGCAGGTCGACCAGGACCAGGTGCACGTCGGTGCCGCCGGTGAGCACGGTGATGCCCGCGTCGGTGACGTCCTTGCGGGTGAGCCGGTCGGCGAGGATGGCCGAGCCCTCCAGGGTGCGCCGCTGGCGGTCCTTGAAGTCGTCGGAGGCGGCGACCTTGAAGGCCACCGCCTTGGCCGCGATCACGTGCTCCAGGGGGCCGCCCTGCTGGCCCGGGAAGACCGCAGAGTTGATCTTCTTGGCGTACTCCGCCTTGGACAGGATGACGCCGCCGCGCGGGCCACCCAAGGTCTTGTGCGTCGTGGTGGTGATCACGTCCGCGTAGGGCACGGGGCTGGGGTGCAGACCCGCGGCGACCAGGCCCGCGAAGTGCGCCATGTCCACCATGAGGTAGGCACCGACCTCGTCGGCGATCCGGCGGAACTCGGCGAAGTCGAGCTGCCGCGGGTAGGCCGACCAGCCCGCGATGATCATCTTCGGCCGGTGCTCCTTGGCCAGGCGCTCGACCTCCTCCATGTCGACCCGGTGGGCCTTCTCGTCGACGTGGTAGGCGACCACGTTGTAGAGCTTGCCGGAGAAGTTGATCCGCATGCCGTGGGTGAGGTGGCCGCCGTGGGCCAGGTCCAGGCCCAGGATCGTGTCGCCGGGGGTGAGCAGCGCGAACATCGCGGCGGCGTTCGCGGACGCGCCCGAGTGCGGCTGCACGTTGGCGGCCTCGGCGCCGAAGAGCTCCTTGACCCGGTCGATGGCGAGCTGCTCGACGACGTCGACGTGCTCGCAGCCGCCGTAGTAGCGCCGGCCGGGGTAGCCCTCGGCGTACTTGTTGGTCAGGACGGAACCCTGCGCCTCCAGCACCGCCACGGGGGCGAAGTTCTCGGAGGCGATCATCTCCAGGGTGTTCTGCTGGCGGTGCAGCTCGTCGGTGACGGCGGCGGCGACCTGCGGGTCCACCTCGCTCAGCGGACGGTCCAGGATCGTCACGGTTGTCAGCTCCTCGATCGGGTCGATCTCGATCATTCGCCGCAGAACGCGGCGTATTCGTCGGCCGACAGCAGGCCCTCGGCCTCGCCGTCGATGCGCACCTTGAACAACCAGCCCGTCCCGAAGGGGTCGGAGTTCACGAGGGCGGGGTCCTCGGCGACCGCGTCGTTGATCTCGACGACCTCGCCGGAGACCGGCGCGTACATGTCGCTGACCGACTTCGTGGACTCCAACTCGCCACACGGCTCACCGGCGACGACCGCTTGGCCGACCTCGGGAAGCTGGACGAACACCACGTCGCCGAGCGCGTCGGCCGCGTGCTGGGTGATGCCGACGAGGGCGGGGGAGGCCGCCTCGTCGAGCCACTCGTGTTCCTTGCTGTAGCGCAGGTGCTGGGGTGCGTGCACGGGTCCATTCTCCATTCGAATGCGGAGGGTCTGTCCCTCAGGTGTTTTTGTGATGGTTTGTTCCGGTCGGCGGGTCGGCCGACCTCAGCCCCGCTTGTAGAACGGCAGTGCGACCACCTCGACCGGCTCGGCCTTGCCGCGGATGTCCACGGCCAGGCGTGTGCCCGGTTCGGCCCGGTCCGTGCTCACGTACGCCATCGCGATCGGCACGCCGAGCGTGGGCGAGGGTGCGCCGGAGGTGACCTCGCCGACCTTCTCGCCGGTCTCCGCGTCCACCACCGGGTAGCCCGCACGCGGGACCCGCTTGCCCGGCGAGGTGAGACCGACCAGCGTGCGGCGCACCTCCTCCTGCGCGGCGGCCAGCGCGTCGCGCCCGACGAAGTCCTCGGGCTTGTCCAGCCGGACCACCCGGCCCAGGTTGGCCTCGTACGGGGTGGTGTCCCGGGTCAACTCGTGGCCGTACAGCGGCATGCCCGCCTCCAGGCGCAGCGTGTCGCGGCAGGACAGGCCGGCCGGCACCAGGCCGTGCGGCTTGCCGGCGGTCAGCAGGGCCTCCCACAGCGCGACCGCGTCGCCGGGCGCGGCGAACAGCTCGAAGCCGTCCTCGCCGGTGTAGCCGGTGCGCGCGAGCAGTACGGGCACGCCGGCGACCTCGGTGCGCAGGATCGCGTAGTACTTGAGCGCGGGCAGGTCGGCGTCGGTGAGCGAGCCGACGATCGCGGTCGACGCGGGGCCCTGCACGGCGAGCAGCGTGTACTCCTCGGACGCGTCGCGCACGGTGGCGTCGAACTTCTCCGAGCGGTACGCCAGGCTGCCCGCGACCACGTCGGCGTTGGACGCGTTGGCCACCACCACGAAGTGCTCGTCGCCCAGCCGGTAGACGATCAGGTCGTCGACGATGCCGCCCTCTTCGGTGCAGATCATCGTGTACCGGGCGCGGTCGATCCCGATCTTCGACACGAAACCGACCAGGGCGTGGTCGAGCGCGCGGGCGGCGTCCGGGCCGGTGACCTCGATCTCGCCCATGTGGGTGAGGTCGAACAGACCGGCCGTGGTGCGCACCGCGGTGTGCTCGTCGCGCTCGCTCCCGTACCGGAGCGGCATTCGCCAACCGGCGAAGTCGGTCATCGTGGCCCCGAGCGCGTCGTGCACGGCGTCGAGCGGGGTCCGGCGGTCGGTGGTCATGCGAAGGCTCCTTCGAGGGGGCGCCGGCGGGAACACGCCAAGGGCGCGGGCCGGTCGCGGGCATGGCGAACGGCCGCGCGCTCGGCCGGCGCGGAAGGTGACGGGTACTGCGGCGAATACGACAACAAAGGGGGCTCCCTGCCACGGCTTTCAGCCCTTTTCGACCAGAGTCGGTCGAAAAGTGGGGTGCCCTCCCCTTCTGTCATCGGAACCTGAGAGCTTCATCGCGTCGAACTCGCGATTTGCACCGTGGGTGAACCACACCTGCGGTGTGGTTGCTTTCCAGAAGTGCCTGACCCATGCGGTATCGGTGCCTGAGAGATTCCGGGGAGGAGTTGCTCCTTCGGCGCCCCGCTCGTGGGCGAGGACTCTTCCGCGTGGGGTCGACGGCCGTTATGAGGTTGTGCCCGGCATGCTAGCGCGTGACGTCAATCCCCCGCCGGTACCGGGACCTCGCCGGGACCGGGCCCCGCGGAGTCCGAGGGATCACCGGGACGCGCGCGCACCCATGGGTGCGACACCATGCGCAGGGCATGACGGTTGTGACAAGGGGAGGACTCGTGGAGACGGACTCGGCGGGGGCGCATACCGGCGCCGCGACGGGCGGCGTGTTGACCCCCCGGTCCGTGCACGACCTCCGGGAGGAGCGTGATCGGGCGGGGGAGGGGATCGGCGACCGGATCGTGGACGTCCTGGCCTATCCGGCGTCGTGCGTGCTCGTGGTCACCGGCCTGCCGGGAGCCGGCAAGAGCACGCTGCTCGCGCGCGTGGTCACGCCCGGGGCCGGGGTCGCCGTCCTGGACGCCGATCTGGTCCGGGCCCGCTGGGCGGTACGGGCGGGGCGGATCCCCTACCGGATCTACCGGCCGCTGGTGCGGCTCTCCCACTACGGCGAGGTGGCCCGGGCACTGCGCGGCCCCGGTGCGGTGGTCGTGCACGACAGCGGCCGCAACCCGATCCTGCGCCGGATGCTGGTGCTCGCGGCCCGTCGGCGCGGCAGCTCCGCGCACGCGCTGCTCCTGGACGTGACCGCCCGACAGGCGCTTTCCGGCCAGCGCGAACGCGGGCGCGGGGTGTCCACACCGGTGTTCGCCCGGCACCACCGCGAATGGCGCGAGTTGCTCGGCCGGCTGTCGCCGTGGCTGGACGCGGGACCCACCCTGGCGTCGGCTCCGGGCGGCTTCACCTCGTGCGTGCTGCTCGACCGATCGGCCGCCGGGCACCTGGGCCGGATCGTTTTCGCAGACCCCGTACCGGGACAGTCCCGGCGACGGCAATCGGGCGAGAAGTAAACTGCGGCGGACACCAGAGGAGCACCACCATGCCGTTCCCGGCCAATCCCGTGGAGAGCGCGCTCGTCGCGGCGATGCGCGATCCGTCCCGGGCCGAGGCCCTCTTCGAGGCTTTGGCCGAGGCGGACGTATGGGTGCCGCTGCCCGAGGGCGGCAACCCGGCCGACAGCGAACTGACCCTGCCCACCACCGAGATCGACGGCCGGCCGTACGTCCCGGTGTTCTCCTCGGAGGAGGAGTTCCGGCGGATCGCCGGACCGATGGCGTGCACCGTCGCGCCGATGCGCGAGTTCGCCCGCGGCATGCCGCCGCACGTGGGCATCGCGGTCAACCCCGGCGGCGAGGTGGGCATCCCGATCCCGCCGCCCGGCGTGCTGGAGCTGGCCCGACCGCCCGGCTCGGGCCCGCGCGGCGCGCGCGTGCGGCTGTACGAGCCGGAGCAGGAGCCGATGGACTTCCTGATCGCGGCCGCCGCCGAGTTCACCCACGTACCGGTCGTGCTCAGTGCCCGCCGCGGCCTGGGCGTGATCGAGAACGACCCGCCGTGCCTGTTCATCGGCGTCGAGTTGGACCGCTGGCAGGAGGAGGACCGACTGGCCGCGGTCGGCGCCCTGGAGCGCGCGCTCGGCCGGGCCCCGTGTCCCTGGCCGGTGAACGTGGTGCTCCTGGACGTGGCACAGGATCCTGTGGGGGACTGGATGCTGGAGCGGACCCAGCCGTTCTACCTGCGCGTCGACCAGCGCTGAGCCCGCGTCGGACAGCGCGACATCGGCACATCGGTGCATCGGTACATCGGTTCGGATTCGGGGAGGACGTCGTGAACCAGGTCGAGCAGGCCTTGAGCCAGGTGGCACCCGGGCGTTACGACGCCTACGAGCGGTTGCTCGAAGCGCTCACCGGCGCCCACGTGTGGATGTTGTTGTGGCAGGGGCAACCGGGCAGTCCGGACGCGCAGTACGGGAACATGGACGTGGCCGGGTGGCGCTACGCCCCGGCGTTCACGTCCGAGGAACAGCTGCGTCTCAGTGGCTGGGACCGCTCGTTCGAGGTCTGTCCGGTCACCGAGATCGCGTCCTCGCTGTACACCGACCGCTGGGGCCTGTGGCTGAATCCGCACGCCCAGGGCGGCGGCGTCGGCGTGCCCTATCTCGACCTGCGGCGCATCGTCGGCGGCCTGGACCGGTTGATGGCCGGACCGCTGGAGGTCGGCGAACCCACGTTGTGGGACCCGGCGTTCTACGCGCTGCTCGGCGGCCAACTGTTCCAGACCCAGGTCGTGCGCGCCGCCCACCGGGCCTGGGTGCGACCCGCGGTCGGACCCGAACGCCTCGTGATCGGGCTGCGCCTGACGGACAATCAGCCCGCCACGATGCAGCGGATGCGGGACGCGATGGCCCGCGCCTCGGCCGCGGCGCCGGCCGGACTCACTTTGTCCTCGGTCGCGTTGGACGACCCGTTCGATCCGGTGGCCGCGTGGATGCGCGACCACACGCGCCCCTTCATCGGCATCGACATGCTCGACGAGGCCGCCCGCGACACGCGGTGATCGACGATCGGCACACAGTGGCGATCGCGGGCAACAGGCACTGATGCCCCCAAAAAACTGACGTCACGTCATCAACCGCTGCCTTGTTGTGATTTCGTGACCGATCTACGCGGATCAACCAGTGAATCGTGTCGACGTAATCACGGTTCAGTAAAGGTATTCCGCGACCCCTGTTGGTGACCCGCGTCACGGAGGAGTCTCACCCGGACGACAGATCCCGAAGATCATCGGGATCGCAATGCCGGGTACGGCGACGGGATCGGCGATCCCGAGCCGCCGTCGCATCCGTGAGCGGGGAGGGTCGATCCATGACGGCACCGATCGAGACCACCGGTGTGGCCCGAGAGGCGCACCCCGAAGCGATCGCCGAATCCTCCGGCGTACGCATCGAGGGTCGTTCCCTGGGTCAGATCGCGTGGGCCCGATTCCGTCGCGACAAGGTCGCGATGGCCGGTGGCGTGGTGATCGTCTTCATGGTACTCGTAGCGATCTTCGCACCCTTGATCACCTCGGTCATCGGCGGGGACCCCACCGAGTACCACGACGACCTGCTCGACCCGGTGCTGAACATCCCCAACGGCAGCTTCGGCGGCGCCAGTTGGGACCACCCCCTGGGACTGGAACCGGTCAACGGCCGGGACATCTTCTCGCGCATCGTCTACGGCGCCCGGATCTCGATGCTGGTGGCCTTCCTGGCCACGCTCCTGTCCGTGGTGATCGGCGTCGTACTGGGCACCGCCGCGGGCTACTTCGGCGGCTGGGTCGACGCGCTGATCAGCCGCGCCATGGACGTCTTCCTGGCCTTCCCGCTGCTCCTGTTCGCGATCGCGATCGGCAGCAGCCTCCAAGGCGAGGCGTTCGGCCTCAAGGGCGACACACTCCGGGTCACCGTCCTGATCTTCGTGATCGGGTTCTTCAGCTGGCCCTACATCGCCCGCATCGTGCGCGGCCAGACGTTGTCGCTGCGCGAACGCGAGTTCGTCGAGGCGGCGCGCAGCCTCGGGGCCACCGACCGGCACATCATCTTCAAGGAACTGATGCCGAACCTGGTCGGCCCGATCCTGGTGTACGCCACGCTGCTCATTCCCACGAACATCCTGTTCGAGGCCGCCCTTTCTTTCCTCGGGGTCGGCGTACAGGAACCCACCGCCTCGTGGGGCGGCATGCTCGCGCGCGCCGTCCCGCGGTACGAGGACGCCCCGATGTTCATGGTCGTCCCCGGAGTCACGATCTTCATCACCGTGCTCGCGTTCAACCTGCTCGGCGACGGGCTTCGAGACGCCCTGGACCCACGCAGCCGCTGAATATCCGGCAAGTCCCCACGAGGAGGCACGACCAGCGATGAAACACCCGGTAACTCGCAGGCGCAGGGCCCAGGCGCTGATCGGCATCGTTGCGGTCACCGCGTTGGCCGCAACCGCGTGTGGCGGTGGTGGCGGCGGCTCGAAGAAGAAGTACTCGCCGAGCAACAAGGCCATCACCGAGGTCGTCAACCAGTCGACCAAGAAGGGCGGCACGCTCAAGCTGGTCAGCTCGGACAAGTTCGACTCGCTCGACCCGGGCGACATGTACTACGCCTCGGCCTGGAACTTCTCCCGGCTGATGGCCCGTCCGCTGCTGACCTTCAGGCCCGCCCCGGGCAACGCGAGCTACGAGTTCGCGCCGGACCTGGCCACCGAGGTGGGCAAGACCGACGACGGCGGCAAGACCTGGACGTACCACCTGCGCAAGGGCGTCAAGTACGAGGACGGCACCGAGGTCAAGGCCGCGGACGTCAAGTACGCGGTGGAGCGGACCTTCGACAAGGAGATCCTGCCCAACGGCCCGGCGTACTTCACCCAGTACCTGGACCCGGACGGCACCTACAAGGGCCCGTACAAGGACTCCGCGGACAAGCAGGGTCTGAGCGCGATCGAGACGCCGGACGACTACACCATCATCTTCAAGATGAAGGAGCCGTTCGCGGACTTCAACTACCTCGCCGCGCTCCCGCAGACCGCGCCGGTGCCGCGCGCCAAGGACACCGGCAAGGAGTACGTCAAGCACCCGCTCGCGTCCGGCGCGTACATGGTCGACGGCCAGTACGAGCCCGGCAAGGCGGTCAACCTGGTCCGCAACCCGAACTGGGACCCGAGCACCGACCCGCTGCGCAAGGCGCTGCCGGACCGGATCGAGCTCCTGGAGAAGCAGGACGCGAACGACGTCGACAACCGCCTGTTCGCCAACACGGCGCAACTGGACGTGGTCGGCACCGGTGTCCAGGCCGCCGCGCAGAACAAGATCCTCACCGACCAGAAGCTGGCCCAGAACTCGGACGACGCGGTATCCGGCGCGCTCGCCTACCTGGCGATCAGCTCGAAGACCCCGCCGTTCGACAACGTGCACTGCCGGCGCGCCGTGCAGTACGCGGTGAACAAGTCGCAGATGCAGCGCGCGGTCGGCGGTGAGGTCGGCGCGGACATCGCGACCAACCTGATGCCGCCGACGCTGGCCGGCTCCAAGGTCGCCGACATGTACCCCAACGGCGCCAAGCACACCGGTGACGTGGCCAAGGCCAAGGACGAGCTCAAGCAGTGCGGCAAGCCGGACGGCTTCAGCACCGTGCTCACCGCGCGCAGCAACCGGCCCAAGGAGGTCGCGGGCGCCACGTCGGTGCAGAACGCGCTCGCCAAGGTCGGCATCAAGATCGAGATCCGCCAGTACCCCTCGGGTGACTACTTCACCCAGTTCGCCGGTGTGCCCAAGTGGGTGGCGGACAACAAGGTCGGCATCATGTTCATGCAGTGGGGTCCCGACTTCCCCACCCAGTTCGGCTTCTTCCAGCAGATCGTGGACGGCCGGGCGATCAAGCCCGCCGGTGGCACGAACCTGTCCGAGCTGAACGACCCGGCGGTCAACGGTCTGATCGACCAGGCCACGCGGACGATCGACCCGAACGCGAGCGCGGCCATCTGGCAGCAACTGGACCAGAAGGTCATGGAGTCGGCGGTGATGGTCCCGTTCGCCTGGACCAAGTCGCTGCTCTACCGCCCGCCGAACGTGACCAACCTGGTCGTCACCCCCGCGTACTCCGGGATGTACGACTACCTCAACATCGGTATCCAGTAAGCCTGCGACGAGGTCAGTAGCCCGAAGGAGAGGTGAAGGCCCGTCAGTTCCGGTGCGGGGAGTGGTGATCCCGCTCCCCGCACCGGACCGGGTCGCCGGCTCATGATTTTCTATCTGCTCAGGCGGCTGGCGGGAGCGGTGGTGCTCCTGTTGATCGTCACCATGGCGGTCTTCGCCATCTTCTTCCTGATACCGCGTCTGGGAGGCGCCACAAGCGACCAACTCGCCGCGCGGTATGTCGGCAAGTCGCCCAGCCCGGAAGCGATTTCGCAGGTCAAGCACAGCCTCGGGCTGGATAAGTCGGTGCCCGAGCAATACGGCAGGTTCGTCAAGGGCATGATCGCCGGCAAGGACTACGACACCGGTGTCCGCAAGGTGCACTGCGCGCCGCCGTGCCTGGGCTTCTCCTTCCGCAACAACCTCGAGGTGTGGCCACGCCTACAGGACCGGATCCCGGTCACCCTGTCGCTGGCCGCCGGCGCCGCGGTGATCTGGTTGGTCGTCGGCGTGTCCATCGGCGTGGTCTCGGCGCTCAAACGCGGAACCCTGTGGGACCGCTTCTCGATGGGCTTCGCGCTCGCGGGCGTGTCGCTGCCACCGTTCTTCACCGGCCTGGTGGCCCTGGCGTTGTTCAGTTATCAATGGCCCATCTTCAAGGGCGTGCACTACGTGCCGTTCTTCGACAATCCGGGAAGCTGGGCCTGGAACCTGGTCCTGCCCTGGCTGACCCTGGCGTTCCTGTACGCGGCCCTGTACGCCCGGCTCACCCGGGCCGGCATGCTCGAAACGATGAGCGAGGACTACATCCGCACCGCGAGAGCCAAGGGCCTGCGGGAGCGGGACGTCATCGTCAAACACGGGCTGCGCGCGGCGCTCACGCCGATCCTGACCATCTTCGGCATGGACGTCGGTCTGCTGCTCGGTGGTGCGATCCTGACCGAACAGGTCTATTCGCTGGACGGCATCGGCAAGTTCGCCGTCGAGGCGATCACGCAACAGGATCTGCCCGAAGTGCTCGGCGTGACGATGATCGCCGCCATCTTCGTGATCCTGGCCAATCTTGTCGTGGACCTGCTCTACGCGGTCGTCGATCCCCGGGTGAGGACCTGATGCCCCGTCTGCTACCGCGCCGCAAGCGGAACTCCGCGGCCGAAACAGCCAAGCTCGCCCCGGCCGGACCACCGCCGGCCCCCGAGAACTTCCTCGAAGTGCGCGGCCTGACCGTGCACTTCCCCACCGACGACGGCCTGGTACGCAGCGTCGACGGCGTCGACTTCGCGCTCCAGCGCGGGCGCACGCTGGGCATCGTCGGCGAATCCGGCTCCGGCAAGAGCGTCACGTCGCTGGCGATCATGGGCCTGCACGGCAACACCAGTGCCCGGATCGGCGGCGAGATCTGGCTGGACGGGCAGGAGTTGGTGCGCTCCACCGCCGAGCAGGTGCGACTGATGCGCGGTCGCCGGATGGCGATGATCTTCCAGGATCCGATGTCCTCGATGCACCCGTACTACACGGTGGGCCACCAGATCATCGAGGCATACCAGGTGCACAACGAGGTGACGGGCAAGCAGGCCCGCGCGCACGCGGTGGAACTGCTGGGCCGGGTGGGCATCCCGCGTCCGGACCGGCGGGTGGACGACTATCCGCACCAGTTCTCCGGCGGCATGCGCCAGCGCGCGATGATCGCGATGGCGCTGAGCTGCGACCCGGAGCTGTTGATCGCGGACGAGCCGACCACCGCGCTGGACGTCACCGTGCAGGCCCAGATCCTGGACCTGATCCGGGACCTGCAGCGGGAGTTCGACTCCGCCGTGGTGATGATCACGCACGACCTGGGCGTGGTCGCCGAACTCGCCGACGACGTGTTGGTGATGTACGCCGGTCGGGCGGTCGAGCACGGACCCTCGCGGACCCTGTTCGAGCAGCCCCGACACCCTTATACCTGGGGCCTGTTGGGATCGCTGACCCGGCTCGACCGGGAGCGCCAGGCACGGCTGATGCCGATCAAGGGCAGCCCGCCGAGCCTGATCTCGCTGCCCTCGGGCTGTGCGTTCCGCACCCGCTGCCCGTACGCGGACCACAACGACGGGCGGGAGAAGACCGAGGTCCCGCAGCTCGTGGAGATCGAGCCGGGCCACCGCACCGCGTGTCACCTGGACCTCGGGGAGCGCGAGCGGATCTGGACCGAGGACATCAGGCCGCGCCTGTGAGCGGGACGGCGAACGCGAAACCGGATGGGCACGTGGCCGGCCACATGGGTGGGACAGGGAACGGGAACGCTGAAGTGACCGAGGGCGCCCGAGCGGGAGACGACGTGAAAGCTGCGCAGGCCGTCGAGGCGGGAGCCGCGTCCCCGGACGCGCGGGAGCGGGATGTGCTGGTGCGCGTGCGCGGGCTGCGCAAGCACTTCCCGATCCGATCCGGGATGACCCGACGCCGGGCCGGCACGGTCAAGGCGGTGGACGGGCTCGACTTCGACATCCGCGAGGGCGAGACCCTCGGCCTGGTCGGCGAGTCGGGCTGCGGGAAGTCGACCACCGGGCGGATGGTGATGCGGCTGCTCGAACCCTCCGAGGGCACCATCGAGTTCGGCGGACGCGACCTCACCGGACTCTCCCGCGGGCAACTGCGCCCGCTGCGACGCGACTTCCAGATGATCTTCCAGGATCCGCAGTCCTCGCTGAACCCCCGGCACACCGTCGGCACCATCGTCGGACTGCCGTTCCGGTTGCAAAAGGTCACCCCCGAGGGTGGGATCAAGAAGGCCGTGCAGGAGTTGTTGGAGCTGGTCGGGCTCAGCCCCGAGCACTACAACCGCTATCCGCACGAGTTCTCCGGCGGCCAGCGGCAACGCATCGGCATCGCCCGCGCGCTGGCGCTGCGGCCCAAGCTGGTGGTCGCCGACGAACCGGTCTCCGCGCTGGACGTGTCGATCCAGGCGCAGGTGGTCAACCTGCTGGACGACCTGCAGAACGAGTTCGGCCTGACCTATCTGATCATCGCGCATGACCTGTCGGTGGTGCGACACACCAGCGACCGGGTCGCGGTGATGTACCTCGGCAAGATCGTCGAGATCGCCGACCGCGAGGACCTGTACAGCTCGCCCAAGCACCCGTACACGGTCGCGCTGATGTCGGCCGTACCGGTTCCGGATCCGGCCCGGCGGGAGACCCGCGAGCGCATTCTGCTCAAGGGCGACGTGCCCAGCCCGATGGACCCGCCGCCGGCCTGCCGGTTCCACACCCGGTGCTGGAAGGTGCAAGACATCTGCAAGACCCGGGAGCCACCGTTGGCCGAGGTGGCCGGGCGGCACCAGGTGGCCTGCCACTTCCCGGAGAACACGCCGACGGGGGAGGGCGCGGGCGAGGCGGTGGAGCTGGTGAAGCCGGCGGCGACCGAGCCCGTGGTGCCGGTGCCCGCGGCGCGCGAGCCGGTGGAGGCCGCCTCTTCGGAGGCCGCTCCGGAGGGGGAGGGCGCGGCGCCCGAGGCGGCGGAGGCGGCTTCTTCGGAGGCTGGGGCGGAGGCGGGTTCGGAGGCGGGTCCGGGCGAGGGTTCCGACGCGGCTCCGAAGGCGGCTTCCGAGGCGGCGGATGAGCCCGATGGGAAGGACACACCGCCCACACCGGCCCCATGAGTATCGGCTCGTCCCGGGCGGTGTAGAACATCCGGTATGTCGCCCGAGGTGCCGCCAGAGATCTTCCATCACACGCTCCAACAGGTCCTGGACCTGATCGGCATCTTCGTGTTCGCGGCGGCCGGCGCGCTGATGGCCGTTCGGAAGAATTTCGATGTCATCGGGATCGTCCTGCTCGCCGAGGTGACCGCCCTCGGCGGCGGGGTGATCCGGGACGTGATCATCGGCGCGGTGCCCCCGGCGGCGTTCACGGATCTGGGGTACTTCTCCACGCCGCTGCTCGCCGCCGGACTGGTCTTCTTCCTGCATCCGCAGGTCGAGCGGATCATGTCCGCGATCGACGTGCTGGACGCGGCCGGGCTCGGCCTGTTCTGCGTCACCGGCACCGCGAAGGCGTACGCGTACGGTCTGAATCCGATCCCGGCGGCGGCGCTCGGAGTGACCACCGCCGTCGGCGGCGGCGCGATGCGCGACGTGCTGGCCCGTGAAGTACCCACGCTGCTGCGCTGGGACAAGGAGATCTACACCTTCCCGGCGCTGCTCGGCGCGGGGATCACCGCCGCGCTGATCGAGTTCGACCTGTTCGGGCCGGTCACCGCCACGGCGGCGGTGACCTTCGCGTTCCTGCTCCGGGTACTCGCGCTCCGGCGCGGCTGGCGGGCGCCGCGCGCGTGGCGCCGGAACTCGGGCACCAGCGCCGACGAGAGTTGATCCCACGGCGGTCCGCGCGGCGGGGTCCGCCCGGTTGTGGCCGCCGAGCCGCGTAACGCCGGGCTGTGCCTGCCGGGCCGCGTAAGCCGGGCTGCGTAATGCCGGGCTGTCCCGCCGGGCCGCGTAAGCCGGGCTGCGTAATGCCGGGCTGTCCCGCCGGTCTGTCTACACCCGGTCGTGTCCCCGTCTCCGGGACCGGGACGGCTTCGCCGACCGGGGCCCGGCGGCTCGGTAGGCAGGCAGGCGGAAAGCCACCACTCATAAGAGTGGACCGTGCCCAACCGGCCCCGGCACGCGTTGCACCAGGATGTGTGGGAGATCCAGCAGCCGTTGACCTACGACCACCGGCCGAGACAACCAGACCCGAAGGAGGGGAGCCGGCGTCGGCGACTCGTCGCGTACCTGCGCGCCGCGCGGCCGACCTGGCGCCTGTGGCTCGGCCGATTCCTGCCCGGAGGGCCGCGCTACGGACGGGTGTACGGCCGCCCGCGCCGGCGCCCACGCGTACCCGACTAAGCTGCGCAGTGCGATGGCCTACTTCGATCACGCGGCGACCACCCCGATGCGCCTTTCGGCAATCCGGGCGATGACCGTACAGCTTGCCCACCTCGGGAATCCGTCCTCGTTGCACGCGTCCGGGCGGCGCGCGCGCCGCACGGTGGAGGAATCCCGCGAGTCGCTGGCCCATGCGCTGGGCGCGCGACCGAGCGAGATCGTCTTCACGGCGGGCGGCACCGAGGCCGACAACCTCGCGATCAAGGGGATCTACTGGTCCCGGATCGCGGCGGACCCGGCGCGGCGGCGGATACTGGTCAGCCCGGTGGAGCACCACGCCGTGCTCGACCCGGTGCTGTGGCTGGAGTCGGCCGGGGGTGCGGTGGTCGAGTGGCTGGACGTGGACGGCGACGGGCGGGTGCAGCCGGAGACGCTGCGGGCGGCCATAGAGCGCGATCCCGCGTCGGTGGCCCTGGTGTCGGTGATGTGGGCCAACAACGAGGTCGGCACGGTCGAGCCGATCGCCGAGCTGGTCGAGATCGCGCACGAGTTCGGCATCCCGTTCCACTCGGACGCGGTCCAGGCGGTCGGCCAGATCCCGGTCGACTTCGCGAAGACCGGGCTGGACGCGATGACGGTCACCGGACACAAGCTCGGCGGCCCGGGCAACTGCGGCGCGCTCGTGCTCGGGCGCGGCATCACCCCGGTACCGGTACTGCACGGCGGCGGCCAGGAGCGCGATGTGCGCTCGGGCACGCTGGACACCGCGTCGATCGCCGCGCTCGCGGTGGCGGCCGAGGAGTCGGTGCGCGAACAGGCCCAATACGCACGGCGGGTGGGTGCGCTGCGGGACGAACTGGTGCGCCGGATCGTCGCGGCCGTGCCGGACGCGCAGCTCAACGGCGATCGGCGACTGGACCCGGCGCATCGGTTGCCCGGCAACGCGCACTTCTCCTTCCCGGGCTGCGAGGGCGACTCGTTGTTGCTGCTGCTCGACGCGCGCGGGATCGAGTGCTCGACCGGTTCGGCCTGTTCGGCGGGCGTCGCGCAGCCGAGCCACGTGCTGCTCGCGATGGGCGCGGACAGCGCCCGGGCGCGCGGGTCGCTGCGCTTCAGCCTGGGGCACACCACCACCGAGGCCGAGGTCGCGGAGCTGGCCGAGGCGATCCTGCCGGTGGTCACCCGAGCCCGCTCTGCGGGGTCGGTGACGTCGCGGCGTTAAGGCCGCGAGCGGGTCGGGGGTCGGGTCAGGGTCGGGTCAGGGGTCGGGTCGGGGGTCGGGTCGGGTCGGGGTCGGCTCGGGTTCGGGGTGTCATCGGGTTGGCTTCGGGCTGGGGTTCGGGTTCGGCTGGGGGTTGGCTTCGGGCTGGGGTTCGGGTTCGGGTTGGCTTCGGGCTGGGGTTCGGGTTCGGCGGGGGTTCGGCTTCGGGTAATCCCCTCGGGGGTCGGCGGAGTGACCACGTACTCTTGAGGCGCTATGTCTGATCACACGCTTCCCCCTGCCAACGGCCGCCGCCTTCGGGTGCTCGCCGCCATGTCCGGCGGGGTCGACTCCGCCGTTGCCGCCGCGCGAGCGGTCGAGGCCGGACACGACGTGGTCGGTGTCCACCTCGCGCTCTCGGCGAAACCCGCGACGCTGCGCGAGGGCGCCCGAGGCTGTTGCACGATCGAGGACTCGCGGGACGCGCGGCGGGCCGCGGACGTGATCGGCATCCCGTTCTATGTGTGGGACATGGCCGAGCGCTTCCGCGAGGACGTCATGGACGACTTCGTGGCCGAGTACAAGGCGGGCCGTACGCCCAACCCGTGCCTGCGCTGCAACGAGAAGATCAAGTTCGCGGCGCTGCTGGACAAGGCGCTCGGGCTCGGCTTCGACGCGGTCTGCACCGGGCACTACGCGCAGATCGTCGAGCACCCGGACGGCTCGCGCGAGCTGCACCGCTCGGTGGACATGGGCAAGGACCAGTCGTACGTGCTGGGTGTGCTGGACACCGAGCAGCTCGCCCACGCGATGTTCCCGCTCGGTGGCGACACGAAGGGCGACGTACGTCTGGAGGCCGAGCGGCGGGACCTCGCGGTCGCGCAGAAGCCGGACAGCCACGACATCTGCTTCATCGCCGACGGCGACACGCAGGGCTTCCTGGCCAAGCATCTGGGCACCGAGCGCGGCGACATCGTGGACGCGAGCGGCACCAAGCTCGGCGAGCACGACGGCGCGTACGGATACACCATCGGCCAGCGCAAGGGCCTGCGGATCGGGCACCCGGCGGCGGACGGCAAGCCGCGGTATGTGCTGGACATCTCACCGGTGAACAACACCGTCACGGTCGGCCCGATCGAGGCGCTGGACGTGGACCGCCTGGTGGGCATCCGCCCGAGGTGGTGCGGTCCGGTCCCGGTCGGCGAGGTGGCCTGCACGGCCCAGGTGCGAGCGCACGGCGAGGAGACGCCGGCGATCGCGGAAGCGGTCGGCGACGAGATCCGCGTGCGGTTGGCCGAGCCGATCCGCGGCATCGCCCCGGGCCAGGCCGTGGTGCTGTACGACGGCACGCGGGTGATCGGGTCGGCGACGATCGACGGGACGGCTTAGAGGCTGGGTCGCGGGGGTGGCGGGGTGGGGGTGGGTCGCGGGGGCTGGGTCGCCGGGGCTGGGTCGCGGGGGGTGCGGGGCGGGGTGGCCGGAGTCGTGTTCGGCGGCGTTGCTGCTTGTTGGGCGACTTCGTCGCCGGCTCGCGAGGGACCGCTTTTTTCTCTCCCCCGCTTCGCTCCTCCGAGAAAAAAGCGGCCCCTCGCTCGGGGCTTCGTGTCCCTCCGCTTCGCTCCGGGCCACGAAGCCCAAACTTGCGGCTCCGCCGCTCTCCGCGCTTCGCGCGTCGATCACGAGGTCTCGCCGGGGTCGTGGGCGCTGACGCGCCGGGGCGCGACCTGGTTCGGCGACTCAGGGAAGGCCCGATTCGTTCCCGCAGCCGATCCACCAAGCTGCGGGCAGCTGGGGGCCGCGGGGCGCGACCGGGTTCGGCGACCCAGGGAGCGCCCGACTGGTTCTCGCAGCCGGTGCACCAAGCTGCGGGCAGCACACCGGGGGCCGCGGGGCCGGAGCAGGCTTTCTCGGTGCCTGTGAAACCCCAACCTTCGCACCGGAGGCAACGGGTGGAGCGGGTGGGTACACATCCCGAGCCGCCTCAATCGCAACCGCCACGCCATGCGTCGAAGCCGGCCCCCGGGCCGGGGGTCGCACCTGGGCCGATCCCGCCGCGCTCCGAACTGGCCCAGGGCGTCGGGCTGTCCCCGTCAGCGACGCGTCGGTTCGCTCTTCCTGGGCGAGTTCCGCTGCCCCTAGGGTGGCACTTCGCTGTCTGGCCTTGGGGGGCTCGTGTCGGATCGTGGTCCCACCCCTGTTCCGCCCGCCATGCGCGGAGTCGCGCTGGACTTCGAACTCGGACCGCGCCGGGGGCTGGTGTGGACCGAACCAAAGCGCTTCCCGTGGATCGTGGTCCTGCTGCCGGCGCTGGTCGGGCTGGCGGTGCTCTGGCTGGGCATCTCGTTCGCCGTGGAGGATCAGCGAACCGAAGGCGCCTGGTACTACTCGCTGCCGCTGCTCATTCTGGGCGCCGCCATATTCGGTGCGGCCGGGTACTTCCTTTTCCTCGCACTCACCAGACGGCAGGCGCAGGTCTGGGTGGGCCACTACGAGCACGGCATCGTCCGGGAGGTCGCCGGGCGGGTACCGGAGCCGTACACCTGGGACGAGATCGACGGCATCCGGCGGCGCAGCGCGAAAGTGACGACCGGGATCACCAGCGCCACCATCCACGAACTCTGGGTGTCTCCGCGTGAGGGCGACGAGATCGAAGTGAACGACGTGTACAAGGGGGCCGCCCGGTTCGCCGACGAGTTGGACAAGGCATTCACGCGGGTACGGCTGCCGCAGGACAGGGACCGGCTCAAGGTGGGCGAACGGGTCGACTTCTTCGGGGCCCACCTCGATCCCGCCGGCGTCGGGTGCCTCGATCAGCGGCTCGAATGGCGCGAGGTCGACCGGGTCACGGTGAAACAGGGTTGGCTGGAAATCCATCGGCGCGGCGACCGGAAGCCGTGGGCCACGCTCCCTGCGGAGGCGGTCCTGAATCTGTCGGTCTTCGTGGCCCTGGCGACGAGGATGCGCCAGGAGGCGTCCGGGAATCGGTCGCGGGCAGGTGATCCGGCGAAGGTCGGCGCTCCGGCGGCGGTTCCCGATCATCGAGTCGAAAGCGGAACGGCCTAGGCGAGGTTCGCCCAGGTGCCGCCGACCATGACCGCCGTGACGGCGGTGAGCGCGTCGATGCGGTCGAGGGGGTCGCCGTCGCACAGCAGGAGGTCGGCGTCGTGGCCGGCGCGGAGTCGGCCCTTGCGTTCGCCGAGACCGACCGCGTCGGCGGCGACGGAGGTGGCCGAGGCGAGGGCCTCGGCTGCCGAGACGCCGCCGACGACCAGATCGGCGATCGCCTGCGGCAGGCTCCCGTGCGGCTTGGCGGCGGTGATCCCCGAGTCGGCTCCGGAGACGATGCGGACCCCGGCCCGGTGTGCGCGGGCCACGTGGGCGAGTCGGACCTCGCGGGTCGCTCCGATGCGCTCCAGCAACTCCCGCACCGCCGGCGGCGGGAGCGCGTCCGGATCGGTACCGAGCGTGGGACACACGGCGATCCGCCGCGCCGCGAGTCGGTGCAGCAGGTCGTCGGAGATCTCCACACCCCGATCGGTCAGGCACGTGCAGTGCTCGATGCCGTCGGCGTGCGCGGCGAGGGCCTGTTCGACAGCGGGCAGGTTGTGTGCGTGCACGGTCACCGGCAGCCCGGCGGCGTGCGCCTCGTCCACGACCAGACGCAGTTCCGGCAAGGTGAATTGGCAGTGCATCACGTCGGTACCCGGGGTCATCGTGCCGCCACTGCCCATGACCTTGACCACGTCCACACCGCGCTCGGCCCGCTCCCGAACGGCCGCGCGCAGTTGATCGAGCCCGACGACCTCGCTGCCGAAGCGCCAACAGTGCCCCTTGGCACTGGTGATCGGCGGCCCGGCGGCCAGGATGCTCGGCGTGGGCAGACCGTCCGCCGCCCGATCGCGCCGGTGCAGCACCGACCAGTCGCGGTCGCCCAGATCGCGCACCACGGTCACCCCGACGGCCAGTTCGCGCCGTAGCGAGTCGGTGATCACGGCGTCGAGTTCCTCGGGGGAGTAGTCCGGCAGCCGGTCGAGCGCGCCGTCGCGACTGTCCCCGCCTAGGTGGCTGTGCAGGTCGAACAGGCCGGGGAGCACGGTCGCCGCGGGGTGTTCGACCAGGCGCCAGCCGTCCGGGATCGGGGATGCGCCGGACTCCAGCCCGACGATGCGACCGTCCTTCACGAAGACGGACACCGGTCCTGGAAGCGCTCGTTCGCCGTCGAAGGCGCGTGCGGCTCGGATCACCAACATGTCGTTCCCGTCCCTTCGGGTCGGTCCCTGGGACAGCACCCTAGTCGCGAAATACCCGGAAGGCCCGGACCATCGATGGCGAACGGGGGCCGGGCCCGACGTCTGCGGCCCGACCCCCTGCCGCGCACCGGACGCCCGTCGGCGGCCGGTCTGCGCGGTGGCCGCCGCACCGGTCCCATGCCCGGTCGGCGGGTCGTGCGCCCTGCGGCGACGGGTCGTTCACCGCATCGGGCAGTCCGGCGAGCACGTACACGGCGGGTTCGTGCTCGGCCACGGGTCACGCGAGGAACGCTTGTGGAGTTGGGGCGGTACGACGACCCGCGTGCCGTCCGGCCCCACCCAGTACACGGCGATCACGATGCCGCTGCCGGGCGGTTCCGGGAACGGATCGCCCTCGGTGGAGGCGAGTTGGGGTGCGGCGGACGCCCGGCGGGGGTGGCTCATGTCGATGCGCCTTTCGTTGGCATGCGGACTCATTGCTGCTGTTTGTACGCCAAGCGTGACGGTGGGCATTTACGATCGGCAGGGGCCGGGGATTGACTTCGTTCGCTTTCAACGCTTTATGGGGGCAATGTGTCCGCCGCCACCGAACTGGACCCCTCGGCGTCCGTACTCACGTTCTATGCGACCGAGTTCAGGCGCGAGCGCGAGAAGATCGGGATGACTCAGCGCGCGATGGCCAAACGAGCCTGGATGGCACCATCGCTGCTCAACAAGATCGAGTCGGCCAAACGGTTGCCGACGGAGGACCTCTCGAAGCTGGCCGACGAACTCTTCGGTACGGGCGACCGGTTCCAGCGGCTGTGGCCGCTGGTGATCCGGTACGCGTACCCGGCGTGGTTCAGGCCGTTCGTCGAACTGGAGGAGGCGGCTTCGATCATTCGGTCGTTCGAGGTGCAGGTTGTTCCGGGATTGCTTCAGACGGAGCGGTACGCGCGGGCGATCTATGCCGCGCGGCGTCCGGACCCGAACGAGCTTGAGGAGCAAGTCACGGCGCGGATTCAACGACAGCGCATCTTCCACCGTGAGGATCCGCCCGAGTTCCGTGCAGTGCTCGATGAGACGGTGCTTCGACGTGTGTGGGGCAACAGGGAGGTCATGCGCGAACAGCTCGAACGTTTGGTAGAGCTCGCGCGCCTACCGCGCTTTGTGATTCAGGTACTCGCATATGAATCCGGAGGCCACGCAGGGGTTGGCGGACCATTCGCTGCGCTTACGCTGGATGAAGGACCAGACGTGGTCTATGTGGACGGATTCTTGCAAGGGCAGATCCTGGCCGCGCCGGCGCACGTGAAGGCAGCTCAGCGAGCTTACGATCTGCTCGTTGCCGATGCTCTTTCGCCCACGCAGTCAGCCGACCTGATCGTTTCCACGCTGAAGAAACTGTGAGCCCATGATCACGAACACAGACCTGGCCAGGCGTTGGCGGAAGAGCAGCTACAGCAGTGACAACGGCGGCAACTGCGTCGAGGTCGCCGACGGCTTCGCGGCCGTCCCCGTCCGCGACAGCAAGGCGCCCGCCCTCGGTCACCTCATCATCGCGCCCGCCTCTTGGACGGCTCTGCTGGTTTCTCTGTACCCGGCGTGACGAATCACCGCGCTTTGCCGCCTACTTCGAGGCGGCGAAGCCCGGATCGCCCGCGAAAGGAACCGTGAGCCTCTGTCCGGCAGCACGCCCAACTGTTGGCGCAAGAGCAGCTACAGCAGCAACAACGGCGGCGACTGCGTCGAGGTTGCCGATGGCTTCGCGGCCGTTCCCGTCCGCGACAGCAAGGCGCCCGCCCTCGGTCACCTCACCATCGCGCCCGCCTCGTGGTCGGCCCTGCTGGACCGTGTACGCAAGTCCTGACGAATCAACGCAACCGGCGAGCCCCAGGCCCGGGGCGTCTTCAGGCGTGGCCGGCCTGGGGTTCGGTTGCGTTGTCGCGTTCGGCGCGCTGCTGTGGTTGCGGCCCCGAGCAGCGGTCAGTCGGCGGATCCGGCTTCCCGGATACTCCAGGACAACGGTGACCAGAGGGTCGAACGCACGGACGTCGTCCGGCCCCGTAGGGGACGTGCGTCGCGTCGCGGAGCGGCGACTCGACCGTGGCTGCGGAGCGGACAGGCAACCCGGCGCGGAGCGCCGGGCAACCAGCCGGCCTCCGGGCAACCAGCCGGCCTCCGGGCACGGCCGGTCTCCGGGCACGGCCGGCCCGCGCCGCGTTCGGGCGGAGTGACCCGCCGTGCGGTCGTCACTACCCGGCCACCCCACCCGCGATCCTGCGTCTCTCGGTCGGTCTCGTCACCACCGCTTGGCGCCGGTGCCGCGAATTTGTCGAGCCGAGTTGCTCGCGAAATTCCCGAGCCGAGTTGCTCGCTTTGGTGTTCGGTAGGGGCGTTCGGTTCCTTCTCCAGCCTTGGGAGATCGCGTGGGTTCCACCATCCGGCACATCACCTTCGATTGCGCTCCGCCGCACGAGCCCTATGAACTCGCGCGGTTCTGGGGGCAGGTGCTCGATCTTCCGGTGCACGCGGACGACTCGCCCGGTGACGACGAGGTCGCTCTGGACACGCCCGCCGGACAGATGACGCTGCTGTTCGTGCGGGTGCCCGAGGCGAAGACGCTGAAGAACCGGGTGCACCTCGACCTGGAGCCCGGGCGTTCGCGCGAGGAGGAGGTCGAGCGGGTGCTCGCGCTCGGCGGCGTGATCGTCGACGACCGGCGCAAGCCGAACGGCCGGGGCTGGGTGGTCTTCGAGGACCCGGCCGGCAACGAGTTCTGCATCGAGGCGAGCGAGGCGGATCGCGTCGCGGTGCTGGAACGAGAGCGGGCGGCGGCCGAAGCCCAGTGAGGCGGCCCCCGATGCTCCTTCGGGTCGACCCCCGCCGACCACCGGCCTGACGAACCACCCGGCTGCGTCGCCCGTTTCCGGGCGACGCAGCCCCGTCACAGGTTGACGGTCGGGTCGGTCAAGGACGTGTGGGTGAGGAATGTACCGTCGGCGGTGTAGACGTCGGCACCGTCGGGCGTTTCGCGTGTGCTCGTCGGGAAGCGGGTCTCGGCCGTGGGTACTTCGAGGTAGTACGCGAACCAACCAGGCTTTCCGTCGAGGGTGAGGGTTTGGGCTTCGAGGGTCCGACCGTTCACGGTGACGAACACTCGGCCCACCGGGGCAGCGCCGCGATAGGCACCGGTGTACAGAGTCGAGTCGGGGCCTTGGAAGACCCGCAGATCGACGTCACCGGGGTGCGACCTCGGATCCAGGACCGCCTCTCCGTACTGGCTGCCGGTGAGCGCGGCGTTCGACACGAAGTGGTAGCCATCCGCGGTGAGCCACGTGCTGTGCCGGAAGCCGGTGTCGACGCGCTGGTCGGCGGCCAGCACGAATGGCTGCACGGTGGGTGGCGGGAGCGGTCGGCGGGTCTGCTCCGGCGCGACGGCCGACCGGTGTGCGGACGGCGAGGAGCCAAGCACGCCGCCCAGGCCCAGGCCCAGGCCCAGCACGCCGAGCGCGGCCACCGTCGCAGCCAGGCCGGCGGCCCGACGCCGGGTGCGCAGCGCTCGGCCGCGGCGCATCGTCGCCTCGATCGGTGCGACGACCACCGGGGCCCGGGCGGCGGATTCGCCGAGCATCGCGCGCAGTACGTCGTGGTCCTCGTTCACCGGGCTTCTTCCTTCGTCAGCGCGTCCGTGTTCCGGAGACCGTGCAACGCGCCGTCCTGGCGCAGCTTCGCCAGTCCCCGGGAGACCTGGCTTTTTGCGGTGCCCAGTCCGACCCCGAGAGCCGCGGCGACCTCCGCCTGCGACATGTCCTCGAAATAGCTCAGCACCACCGCGGCGCGTTGTCGGGCGGGCAGGCGGGCGAGAGCCGTCAGCAATACGTCGCGGTCGGCGAGCCGGCCGGTTCGGTCCGAGGCGGCAACGTCCGGTACCCGGGCGGTGATCCACTCCCGGACGCGGTGTCGCCGATGCCGATCGGTGTGCACGTTGACCATGATCTGCCGGACGTAGCCGTCCATGTTCTCGGTGCGCCGGACACGCTCCCACTTCGCGTAGACCCTGGCCAACGTGCTCTGGGCGAGGTCCTCCGCATCGTGGTGATGGCCGCCGGTGAGGAGAAACGCGGTGCGCAGCAGGTGCGACCAGCGGCTGGTCATGAAGTCCCGGAACTCCGCGTCCTTCGTGGTGTTCAAGCGATTCCCTCAACTGGATGGCCCGGCCGCGCCGGAGATCGGACGGCGTGCCGGTATGCGAGGCGAGCGCTCGCCTCGCATACCGGCACGTCATCGCGCGAACCCCCGCGCGTTCGGTCGAGGGGTCCGGTCGAGCGTCTCTACAGACTCGCGAGCACGGTGCCGTCCGCCGCGTAGACCTTGACGGGAGCGGTGAACGGGGGGTCCCACTTCGACTGCGGGAGGGGCACCACGGGGCCGTCGACATAGAACGCGGACCAGCCCGGGGAGCCCGCGAGGGTCAGCAGCTTCGCCTCCAGCGTCCGGCCCGCCACCTCCACGGTCACGCGGGCGACCACGCCGTTGCCTCGGTATGCACCGGTGTACAGGTTGGATCCCCGACCCTCGTACGCGCGGATGTCGACGGTGCCGACCGGGAAGCCCCTGAAGAGGACGGCCTTGCCGAACTGTGCGCCATGCTGGGCCGCGTTCTGGACGAAGTGATAGCCCTCCGTGGTGAGCCACGTGGAGTTGCCGCCGCCGACGTCGATCCGCTCCTCGGGCTCGACCACGCGCGCCGGCGAGGACACGAGGGGAGCGGCGGGAGCGGCGGGCGCGGCGGCGACTCGGTTCGGCTGCGGATCGGCCGGATCGGCCGGGGTGTCGTCGCCGGACGCGAACGCCACGCCGCCCAAGGCGACCACGGCCGCCGCGCCGAGAGCGGCGACGAGCATGCGGGTGCGGCTTCGCCGCGTGGTCGAGGTCATCGTCATCAGAAGGCTCCGATTGTCGTGCCGAGCAGGTGACTTGGGCCGGATCGTCGACCCGGCCACCCCTCCTGACGGGACCGATCCCGGAAATCGTTGCTCGGCCGAGGACGGATCTTTTCGCGCCCCCAGTCGTGGTGCCGCACCGCCGCACCGCCGCACCGACGCGCGCCATCCCTAGGACCGGCGAGACCGGACCTCCGCCCGCGCCGAGGACTCAGCTCACATCCGCCCGGCGGTGGTGGTGGATCTCGGTCGGCACCGCGGGCGTGGCGTGCGCGCCCGCGCCGTGGCGCAGCAGCCAGGCGGTGGCCTCGTCGCTCGGCAGCGCCTTGGACATCAGCCAGCCCTGGGCCGCGTCGCAGCCCAGTTCGCGCAGACGCTGGTAGGTGGCCTCGTCCTCGACGCCCTCGGCGACCACGCGCAAACCCAGCGAGTGGGCGAGTTGCACGATCGAGCAGACGATCGCGGCGTCCTCCTCGTTCATGGTCAGGCGGGCCACGAACGACCGGTCGATCTTGATCTCGCTCACCGGGATGTGCCTCAGGTGCACGAGTGAGGAGTAGCCGGTGCCGAAGTCGTCCAGAGACAGCCGCACGCCCAACCGGCGCAGCGCGTCGAGTGATTCGGCGGCCCGCTGCGGTTCCTCCAGGAGCACCCGTTCAGTGATCTCCAACTGCAACGCGCCCGCCGCCACCCCGTGTTCGTGCAACCCGGCCGCCACCGAGTCGGCGAACGAGGGCACATGGATGTCGCGCGCGGAGATGTTCACCGCGACCGGGACGTCGATGCCCTCCGCGTGCCAACGCGCCACCTGGTCCAGCGCGACGTCCACCACGTAGCGGGTGAGTCGGGGCATCAGCCCGGTCTGTTCGGCCAGTAGTACGAACTCCTCGGGCGAGACCTGACCCCGGGTCGGATGCCGCCAGCGCACCAGCGCCTCGCAGCCGTCCACCCGACCGTCGGCCAGCCGAATCTTCGGCTGGTAATGCAACTCGACCTCGTGGTTGTCCAGGGCCCGCCGCAGATCACCGAGTAGCAGCAGTTTGTCCCGGGTGTTCACGTCGCGCGAGTCGTCGTACAACTCCACTCCGCTGCGCGAGCGCTTGGCCAAGTACATCGCCACGTCGGCGAATTGCAGCAGTCCCAGCACGTCGGAGGCGTGATCCGGGAAGATCGCGACGCCGACGCTGGCCTCGACGTCCAGCGTCAACTCGTCCAGGTCGAACGGCTCGCCGAGGCGATCGACGATGCGATGGGCGAGCCCGAGGACCACCTCCTGCGCGGTCTGCCGATCCGCGCCCATGTCCAACCCCGGGAGGAGCAGGGCGAATTCGTCACCGCCGAGGCGGGCCACCGTGTCCCCGGGGCGGACCAGCGTCTCCAGGCGCGCGCCGACCTGCTGCAACAGCCGGTCGCCGGCGACGTGTCCGAGCGTGTCGTTGACCTCGTGGAAGCGGTGCAGGTCGAGCAGCAGCAGGGCGACCCGGCCACCTCGGCCGCCGGCCCGGCCCAGCGCCTCCTCGCCGCGCTCCAGCAACAACCGCCGATTCGGCAGGCCGGTGAGCGCGTCGTGCCGCGACTCCTGCTCACGGTCGAAACGCACCATCGTGCTGCGGTAGAGGGTGTGCAGCGGGACCACGAACAGCGGGAGCAGCCAAGGCTGTTCTGCGGCCACGACGGCGATCAGCGGGGACAGGCCGATCAGCGCTCCGTGCGAGACCACCCGTTGCCGCAACTCGGCGCGCACGAGCGTGAACACACTCGTCCCGCGCCAACTCGCCCGGGCCAGCCACCCGGACGTCTGCGACACGGCCGCCATCGCGAGTCCGGCCAGCGCGACCACGGGAAAGTCCACCACGCTCAGCCCGCGTGCCTCGTCCGGACCGGGTTCGATGCCGAACAGCCCGAGCACCACGTCGGCGGCGATGAAGGCGAGTACGTAGTGGCCCATCGTGTAGCCCACCCGCCACCACGAATCGCCTCTGAGCAGGCCGGAGACCAGGACCGGAACGGCCTGCCACAGCGCGGCGACCTGCCACCCGTGCACGAGCAGCAGGCCGAACGTGATGGCGATCGACGGCATGGCGCCGGGGATGTACAACCCCCGGCGCGTGAGCGCCGTGTACACGCCGTCGATCGACACCAACGCGAGCATGATCCACACGCCGGGTGTCAGCGGGACCGGACAGTGACCGTCTGCCAGGGCGATCGTGGGTGGTACGACGAGTGCGAACACGCCGACCAGTGCGACCAACCCGGTGTGGATGAAGAACGCGCGTGGTCGCGCCAGTCGCGACAGGTCCGTCCTGCCGATCCGACCCATGCGCCTGCTCCCTGCGGCCTCGTCGGGCGGCATCCCGGGCGCCGGGACGGGTACGCCTGTGGGGCACCGAGCCCGCCGGGTGGGCAAGCTCCCGCCCAGGGTAGGTCGTTCCGGCATCGCTAGGGAGGGTTATCAGCCGGCACGCTCGGCCACCCACGCACGGGCCGCTTCGGGCCCGTCGGCCAAGAGCACCGCGAAGCCCTCGTCGTCGAGGATCGGCAGCCCCAGTTGCACGGCCTTGTCGTATTTGGAGCCGGGATTGTCGCCGACAACCACGAAGTCGGTCTTCTTCGAGACCGAACCCGTCACCTTGGCGCCGAGCTGCTCCAGGGCCTCCTTGGAGCTGTCCCGGGTGAATCCGACAAGCGTTCCGGTGACGACCGTCACAATTCCGTCAAGCGGGCCGGGAGCCTTCTCCTCGTCCGAACCCTCCTCGGCGAGCCGTACGCCGGCCGCGCGCCACTTCTCGATGATCTCGCGGTGCCACTCCTCGGCGAACCACTCGGTGACCGCCTTGGCGATGATCGGGCCGACACCGTCGACCGCCGCGATCTCCTCCTCGGAGGCCGCCGCGAGCCGATCGAGGTCGTGGAAGCCGCTGGTGATGGCCCGGGCGGTGGTGTCGCTGACGTGTCGGATGCACAGTGCGGTGAGCACGCGCCACAGTGGCTGCGTCTTTGCCTTCTCCAACTGCTCGATCAGCTTGAGCGTGTTGGCCTTCGGCTCGGAGGGCTTCTTGACATTGCCCTCCTTGTCGTAGGTGGCCTTCGACCAGAAGTAGGGGACGAGTTCCTTCTCGTCCTCGGCCGCGCCCTTGCGGTTGACCTTGCGCAGCATCTGCACGTCACGCAGCTGATCGGCCGTCAGGTGGAACAGGTCGGCTTCGGTGTCGAGCACGGACGGGCCCGCGTGCGGGTGGGTCAGCGCGACCGCGGTCTCGTAGCCGAGCGCCTCGATGTCGAACGCCTTGCGGCCGGCGAGGTAGAAGATCCGCTCGCGCAACTGGGCCGGACAGGAGCGCGCGTTCGGGCAACGCAGATCAATGTCACCCTCCTTCATCGCGCGCAGTTCGGATCCGCACTCCGGGCACGTGGCCGGCATCTCGAACTCGCGCTCGCTGCCGTCGCGTAGGTCGGCGACCGGGCCCAGGATCTCCGGGATCACATCGCCGGCCTTGCGCAGCACGATCGTGTCGCCGATCAGCACGCCCTTGGCCTTGACCACCTGCTGGTTGTGCAGCGTCGCGCGGGCCACCACCGATCCCGCCACCGCCACCGGCTCCATCACCGCGTACGGCGTCACCCGGCCCGTGCGGCCGACGCCCACCTCGATGTCGAGCAGCTTGGTGTTGACCTCCTGGGGCGGGTACTTGAACGCGATCGCCCACCGGGGAGCCTTCGACGTCGCGCCGAGCCGGCCCTGGATCGGGATCTCGTCGACCTTGATCACGATGCCGTCGATCTCGTGCTCGACCGAGTTGCGGTGCTCGCCGAAGTAGCGGACGAACTCCTTCACTTCCTCGATCGTGTCGACCACCTTGTTGTGCTGCGCGGTCGGCAGCCCCCACGCGTGCAGGCGCTCGTACGCGTGCGACTGACAGTCGATGTCGAAGCCCCGACGGGCGCCGATGCCGTGCACGATCATGTGCAGCGGGCGGGACGCGGTCACCCGGGGGTCCTTCTGCCGCAACGATCCGGCAGCGGCGTTGCGCGGGTTGGCGAACGGCTTCTCGCCGGCCTCGACCAGGCGCGCGTTCAGCTCGTCGAACTTCTCGATCGGGAAGAACACCTCGCCCCGGATCTCGACCAACTCGGGTACGTCGTGGCCGCCGTCGTCGCGCAACCTCGTCGGGATCTCGGCGATCGTGCGGATGTTCGGTGTGACGTCCTCACCGGTGCGGCCGTCGCCGCGCGTCAGCGCGCGCACCAGCCGACCGTTCTCATACAGGAGGTTGATCGCCAACCCGTCGATCTTCAGCTCGCACAGATAGTGGAACGACCCCGTCCCCAACTCGCGGGTGAGCCGGTCGTCCCACTCGTCGAGCTCGTCCTCGTTCATCGCGTTGTCGAGGCTGAGCAGGCGTTCCAGGTGGTCCACCGAGGTGAAGTCGGTCGAGTACGTGCCGCCCACCTTCTGGGTCGGCGAATCCGGCGTGCGCAGCGCCGGATACTCCTCCTCGATCGCCTCCAGCTCCCGCATCAGCGCGTCGAACTCGCCGTCGCTGACCACCGGCGCGTCCTTCACGTAGTAGCGGAAGCGGTGCTCCTCCAGCTCACGGGCGAGGGTCGCGGCGCGTTCGCGCACCTCGGCCGGGATCTCGTCCACTCCGGTCGTCGCACCAGCCACGTCGTCGCCCTCCAGCGCCACCAGTTCGAATGAGGTTCGTGGCGTCCCGCGGGCGGTCGCCGAGGCGCGCCGCCGCGTTTCGCTACATGGCGCCTTCGGGGTCGTCCCGAAGCACCCGGCCGGCAGCCACGCTGTGGGACAGAGCGGCCCGGGCGTACGCCGGAGAGGCACCGGCGAGGCCACACGTGGGGGTCACCACGACGGCTTCGGCCAGGGACTCCGGCGGGAAACCGAGCCTGTTCCACAACGTTCCGACAGACCTGACGGTACCGGGCGGGTCGGACAGTGGACGCGCTCCCACACCGGGCTTGACCTCGGACGCGTCGCTCTCCGGAGGCAGACTCGGCACCACGCCGGCGAAGAGCCGGAAGCCGGCCTCGACCGCCTCGCCGATCGATTCGTCCTGGGACCGCTGAAGCAGCGAGACGTCGAGCGAGACGCCCGCCGCGCCGGCCTGGCGCAGCAGCGTGATCGGCGTGCCGGGCGCGCAGCAGTGCACGATCGTCGGCACACCCGCGCCCGCGATCACGTCCCGCAGGGTGTCGCGGACCACCGCCTTGTCCACGGCGCGCAGCCGGCCGAAGCCGCTCGCGGTCGGCACGTCGCCGGCGATCACGCCGGGCAGCGCGGGCTCGTCCAGTTGCAGCACCAGGTCGGCGCCGGGGATCCGCCGGGCCACCTCCGACACGTGCAGCCGGATGCCCTCGGTGAGTGACACGGCCAGGTCCCGGCACGCCCCCGGATCGGCCAACGCCTTGTCGCCGTAGGTCAGTTCGATCGTGGCGGCGAGCGTCCACGGGCCCGCGACCTGGAGCTTGAGCGGACCGGTCCAGCCCTGGGTGAACTCCTCCAGGGCGTCCAAGTCCTGGCCCAGGTACGAGCGGGCCCGGCGGTGGTCGCGCCCGGGGCGGTCCACGAAGCGCCACCCGGAGGGCTGTACGTCGGTGTAGAGGTCGACGAGCATCCCGGCCGAGCGGCCGGTCAGGTCGGCGCCCGGACCGCGAGCGGGCAGCTCGGGCAGGTGCGGCAGGTCGGTCAGCAGACCGAGCACCATCTTGACGGTCTCGCGGATGTCCTCGCCGGGCATGGAACCGACCCCGGTGGCGCTGCCGGGTGGCCGGGGAGAAGTACGTTCTGGGGTGTCCACGCCCGGAAGCTTAGTTCGAGGCGGCTCGTGTGCCGCCGGCCGGCGCGGCGGTGTCCGGTGTGGTGTCCGGCGCGCCGGGTCGGGCCGGTGCGTCGGCGGCCGAGCGCAGCGGGACCTCGCGGACGAACCAGGACAAGGCGAACGCGAGCGCGGACAGGATCGCCAGTCCGATCGCCACGCCGTGCAGACCGCCGGTGACCGCCGTGTGGAAGGCGTCCCGCGTGGCGGCGGGCAACTCGCGCAACGCGGCGGGGGTCGGGTCGTCTCCGCCGGCGTGCTCCGGTCCCAGGCCGGCCTCGAAGCGGTGCGCGTACACCGCGCCGAGCAGCGCGACGCCGAGCGAGCCGCCGATCGTCCGGGCGAGCGTCGCGGTACCGCTCGCCGCGCCCAGGTCGCGCGGGTCGGCGCTGTTCATGGTGATCAGGATCGTGCTCTGCATCACGAAGCCCACGCCCACCCCGATCACCAGGGTCAGCGCCGAGGCCACGGCCGTGGGTGTGCGCACGCCCAGGCCGAGCAGCACGAGCGCGCCGACGATCATCACCGCGCCGCCCAGGATCGGGTAGAGGCGGTAGCGACCGGTGCGGCTGATCAGTCGGCCGCAGGCGATCTGTACGCCGAGCATGCCGAACATCAGCGGCAGGAGCAGCAGCCCGCCCGCCGTGGGCGAGGCGCCTCGGACGAACTGCATGTACTGCGGGAGGTAGTTGCTCGCGGCCATCATCACCGCCCCGACCAGGAAGCCGAGCACCTGTGCGACGGCGAAGTTGCGATCGGCGAACAGCCGGGGCGGGATGATCGGTTCGGCCGCGCGGCGCTCGACCGGGACGAAGGCGGCCAGCGTGACGACGGTGAGCGCGGCCAGGCCGAGGATCTGCGGCGAGGTCCACGCGTACGTGGTGCCCGCCCAGCCGGCCAGCAGGGTCAGCGCGACGATCCCGATGGTCAGCAGCGCGGCGCCGGCGTAGTCGATCCGGGCCCTGATCCGCACGGTGTCGAGCCGGATGCCGAAGCCGACGATGGCGAGCGCGAGCAGTCCGATCGGCACGTTGACGTAGAACGCCCAGCGCCAATCCAGGTGATCGGTGAGGAAACCGCCCAGCAGCGGCCCGCCGATCAGCGCGATCGGCATGATCGCGCCGAACAGCGCCTGCACCCGGCCGCTGTCGCGCGGCGGTACGAGCACGCCGATCAGCGCGAACGCGCCGACCATCAGTCCGCCCGCGCCCAGTCCCTGGACGGCGCGGAAGGCGATCAACTCGTTCATGTCCCGGGCCATCCCGGAGAGCATCGAGCCGACCAGGAACACGCCGATCGAGGCCGTGAACACGCCCTTGCGACCGTAGAGGTCGCCGAGCTTGCCCCAGATCGGTGTGGTCGCGGCGGCGGCGAGCAGGTAGGCGGTCACCACCCAGGACAGCCGGTCCAAGCCGCCGAGGTCGCCGACGATGGTGGGCAGCGCGGTGCCCACGATGGTGCCGTCGAGCATGCCCAGGAACATGCCGAGGACCAGGCCGACGACGCCGAACGGGATTTTGCCGGGTGGGGTCTCGGATTCGTGTGACATGGCGCTTCCCTCGTGGCGGGTGGTCGGGTTCGTAGGCGTCGTCGGGTTCGGGGAGGGTCGTCGGGCTCGAAGGCCGTGGAGGAGTCAGGCCGCGTACGGGCGGACGGCCTTGGCGTCGCGCAGGGTGTGCGCCCACCACACGAGTTGGTCGAGCATGGTCTTCGCGGCGGCGTCCGAGGCCGGGTCGACGGCCTTGCCGTCGGCGTCGAACTTGTCCCAGTGGCCGTGGAAGCTGACCGTGTCCCGCACGGTGACCGCGTGCAACTCGGCCAGCACGACCCGAAGCTGCTCGACCGCGCGCAGGCCGCCGGAGACCCCGCCGTAGGACACGAAGCCGACCGGCTTGGCGTGCCACTCCCGGTTGTGCCAGTCGATCGCGTTCTTCAGCGCGGCCGGGAAGCTGTGGTTGTACTCCGGCGTGACGATCACGAACGCGTCGGCGGCGGCCAGCCGGGGCGAAACCTCGGCGAGCAACTCGGCGGTGCCGGGTGCCGGCGGCTGCCCGAAGGCCGGGAACACGGTGGGCAGCGGGGTCTCGATCAGGTCGACGACGTCCACGGTCAGATCGTCGCGACCGGCGGCGTGGGCGCGGGTCCACTCGGCCACGATGGGCGCGAAACGGCCGTCCCGGGTGCTGCCGACGATGACCGCGAGGCGCAGGGGGGTGGTGGCGGGCATGCCGGCTCCTTGATGTTGTGTGTACAACGTATCTGTTGAAATACAACGTACACATGAGGGTGTACGACGTCCACTCTTGATACGTTGTACGCACAGCGGCAGTGCATCCGCGGCATCCGCCGTATCGCCGCGTCCACGCACTTCGGGAGGACCGCGCTCATGGCCGGGCAGAAGAAGAAGGCGGCACCGGCCGAAGCGGGGCCGGAGGCAGGGTCGGACACGGCGTCGGACGCGGGCGGCGAACCCCGGGTCTCGCTGTGGGAACGGCTGGAGAACCCGAGTCCCGCGCCGCGCACCGTGCTCACCCCGGCGCGGATCGCCGAGGTCGCGGTCGGGATCGCCGACGCCGAGGGCATCGACGCGGTGACGATGCGGCGACTGGCGACCGAACTGGGCGTCGCGCCGATGGCGGCCTATCGGTACGTGTCGGGCAAGGACGACCTGTTGGAGCTGATGGTCGACCGGGTCTACGGCGAACTGCCCGCGCCCGAGACCGGCGCGGGCTGGCGGGCGACGCTGCGGACGCTCGCGACGAACACCCGCGACATCGTCCTGCGGCATCCGTGGCTGGTGCTGTTGCCGTCGGCGCGCGCGGCGATCTCGCTCACCCCGAACCGGCTGGCGGTGGTCGAGTGGGGGATGGCCGCACTGGCCGAACTCGACCTTCCGCCGGACGAGTTGATGGTCGCGGTGGACACGGTCGGTGCGTTCGTTCAGGGCCGCACCGCCTCCGAGGTGGCCACCCGGCGGCTGATGGAGGTGCGGGGCGCGGCCGACGGCCACGCACTGCGAACGCAGCTCGCCCCGGAGATGACCTACCTGATGAAGACGGGCCGCTACCCCACCTTCCACGCGTACCTCGGGGCCGCCCGGCGCAAGGACGATCCGCGCTGGCAATTCGAAACCGCCCTCGACTGCATCCTCGACGGCCTCGCCACCCGCCTGGGCATCTGACCTCGCGAGACGGGTTCGTCATGTACTGCATGTACATCTGATACATTTGTGACATGAGTGAGCCCGTGATTGCCTCCATGGCCGAGGTCCGCAGCCACCTCGCGGACGTCCTCGATCGCGCTCGGCGGGACGAGACGCCGACGATCATCACGCGACGGGGGAGGGAGGAGGCCATCGTGATCGATATCCACGAGTACCAACGCCTGCGGCAGCTCGCGGACCGAGTCGAGGACTCCTGGCTCAACACGCTGGCGGACGAGTCGGAATCCGAGGGCGTCGAAGGGTCGGTTTCCCTCGAGGAGATGGCCGCCCTGCTCCGGGCCCAACAGGGCTGATTCCGCATGGGTTACGTCACGCGGTTCACCCCGCATGCCCAGCGGGATCTGCTCAAGATTCCCCGTCCCGACGCCGTGCGGATCCTCCATCGCCTGACGGAACTGCAGAGGGCGATGGACGAGGGGGACACCGCGGCCTTCGACATCAAAGCCCTACAGGGGCACAGTTCGCGATGGCGTCTCCGCGTCGGGGACTACCGGGTCGTGTACACCGTCGAACATGGCCAACTGATCGTATGGGTAATGGTCGTCGGCAATCGCCGCGACGTCTACCGCGGCCGGTAGGGCGGCCCGAAGCCGCGTCACGGCCCGTGGTGGCGACAACCGGCTCAGGCGACCTCGCGAGGCGCCAGCCGGAGTGCGTCCACCGCCATCCTGGCGGCCGTTCCGATCACCGCGTCGGCGGCCGGGAGTGCCGCGGACGTGTCGGCGGACCGGGTGCAGATCGCGATCGCGTACCGGCCGCCGTCCGGATACTCGACCACCCCCGCCTCGTGCCGCAGCGTGGGCAACGTCCCGGTCTTCCCGGACACCCGCACGTCGTCGAACGGGAAGCCGGACGCCATCCGATGCGACCACGCCTGAAGGCCGAGCACCCGCCGCAGCCCCACCCCGTATTCGCCGGTACACGCCTCGTCCCGCCAGATCGCGCCCAGCAACCGGGTCAGGTCACGCGGCGTACCCCGGTTGGACCGGCTCGGGTCCAGCGCCCGCAGCCGGGCCACCACGGTCGGGTCGACCAGCGCGGCCGGGCCGCCCGGCCCCGCGTCCGCCCGCAGACCGGCGTACATCTCGCGCAGGGGCTCGATCGCCACCGTGCGGGTCAGGCCCAGTTCGAGCATCGTCGCGTTGACCGTGTCCAGGCCCAGGGTGTCCCACAACGCGTCGGCCGCCGCGTTGTCGCTCACCGCGACCGCGAGCGACGCGAGGTCGCGCAGCGACATGGTGACCGGGTCCAGCATCGCGGCCACGCCGGTACCGCCCGGACTGCGCGCCGCGCCCGCGGGCAGCTCGATCCGCTCGGTCAGCTCGACCCGACCGGCCGCCGCCTCCCGGAACAGCGTGGTGACCAGACACAGCTTGTGCAGGCTCGCCGTGCTGTACAGCGTGTCCGCGCCCAGATCGACTTCGGCGCCGGTGTCGATGTCGACCGCGTGCAGCACACCGCTCACCCCCGCGTCGGCGAACGCGTCGGCGATCCGAGCCCGCGCGGCACGCCGTCGGCCGCCGTGCGAGCCGTGCGAGCCAGGCGCGGATCCGGGCCGGGTCACAGCGGGAACTCCGAGGCCGGACGCGGAAAGAGCGGCCGCCCGGGATGATCGGCCAGGACACCGGCATGCCGCCGCAGCGCCGCGTGCGCGGTCTCGGCGAACGCGCGTACGGCCGGCCCGTCGGTGCCCCGCGGCCACGCCGTCGAGGTCCGCCACGCGAGCGGCCCGCCCGCCAACGGGCGCCACACCGTGCCCGGCTCGGGCGCGGTCTGCGGGACCAGCGCCACCGCCGCGCCGGACAACACCAGGGCCCGGGCGAAGTCGCCGCCGGGCACGTCGTGCACGACCGCCGGCGTACACCCGTGTCGGGCACACGCGGTCAGCGTCTCGTCGTACAGCGCCGGGGCGAACTCTCGCGGGAACAGCACCAACTCACACCCCGTCAGGTCGGCGAGCGCGACCTCGGTCGGGGTCGCGAGCGGATCGTCGGCGGCCAACAGCACGCCGAGCGGTTGACGCAGCATCGGGCCCACCTCCAGGTCGGCCACCGCGCACGGATGCCGGACCACGCCGACGTCCAGGGTGCCGGCCGCCAACTCGCGCAACTGCCGGGTGGTGGTCAGCTCGCGCAACTCCAAAGCGCCGCCCGGCGAACGCTCTCGGAAGCCGGTCAGGATCGCCGCGACCGCCGCACCACCGAGATCGGGCGGGACCGCCGCGCGGATCGCACCGGTGGTCCCACCGCGCAGCCCGGCCACCGCGGCACCGAGCCGGTCGGCGGCGCCGAGCAGCTCGCCCGCCTCGGCCAGCACGACCCGGCCCGCCGGGGTCAGCACGACGCCTCGGCTGTTCCGGTCGAACAGGCGCACGCCGAGTTCGCGCTCCAGCCGCTGGATCCGCTGGGACAACGACGGCTGAGCCATGCGCAGGCGCTCGGCGGCCCGGCCGACATGTCCTTCCTCCGCGACGGTCCGGAAGTACCGGAGATGTCGGAGCAGGTCCATGGCCGGCGATGATAGCCGTCCGACTATCGCTCCCGGCCCGATCACGATCCCGGAGCGGGCGGGCGACTCGCGCCCGAGGGCGGTACCGACCCGACCGGTGGGCGGCGCCGATCCGACGCCGAGCCGCTTCGGCCGACACAACGCGGGGCCCGCTCGGATCCGTCCCGAACGAGCCCTGCGTCGTGCGACCGGGCCCCGCGTCCTGCGCCGACGTCAGGTTCCGAAGGCCAACCCCACACTTCGACCTATCTCGCGCCGCTGGAGGTAGAAACAGGCCTTGTGCGGCTCCGCGCCGTGTTCGCCCGTGTATCCACCACGCAGCACCGGCCCGCCCTCCGCGGGAACCGGGAACATCCGTGACAGGGTGGGATCGGCCGCCACGAGGTCGTCGCGGTCGGCCAGGTTCACCCAGTTCTCCACGAACGCCGGCGGCTGCGCGGGCTGCGGTCGCACCCACGAGTCGACGACGGTGTCCGGGCCCAGCGGCGACCCGAGCGTGATCAACAGCGGCAGTGGTCTGCGCAGCCGGTGCGCGAGTTCGTAGGCGACCACCGCACCGAGCGAGTGCCCGATCACCACCTTGGTGTCGAAGCCGATCTCGGCGCCGACCCGATCCAGCACCCGATTGCGGGTCTGATCATCCGTCAGGTAGCGGGTGAGCTGGGTCAGCGCCTTGTTCACGAAGCCGCCGGCCGAGCCCGGGCCGTCGGCGGCGAACCAGCGCAGCCCGGCCAGTCCGCAAGTGGGGGAGAGCACGACGGTGCGCCCCGTCTCCCCCGGCCCGCCCTCCAGGCGGGCGATCTCCCGTGCCGCACGCTGTCGTTCCGGCGGGACCGAGCCGCGAACCGCGGCGCGATCCAGCCATTCGCGACCTATGCGCGCGGTCACCTCGTGCTGGATGTCCTCGTCGATCATCTCGCCCTGCGACGGGTGCCGGCGGAGCAGGTCACCATAGAACGCCATCCGCGCGTCGATTCCGCGACGGGTGTGGCGGTACTTCCACAGCCGGTCCGCGACCTCGGGAAACCCCGCTGCCTTCACTCCCCGGGCCAGACGTGGGACCCACTCCTCCTCGAGTGTGTGGGCCGACCTGTATTCCTGCGCGATCCCGTGTACCAGCACGATGGCGGCCATCGTGTCCCCTCCCAAGCCCCGAGTCCTTGACGAGCGCGCTCTCGGACGCCGGGCCCAAGAGTTGTGCGAAGGGCCGATCGACGCGGGGGGACGCAGACCGGAGAGTGGCTTCGCAAGGTTCTCTTACCCAGTCGGTAACGGAAGTTGGCATTTGAGTGAAGTTACTTCCGGGTTGTTCGACGAGATGTGCCATCCGGCCGGAATTATTCGCACCCGGGGTACCGCCGGCTCGGGGCCGGCGGGCGGGTCGCGAGGCGCCGGCGGGCCGCGCCGATGTCGGCCATCGGGCCAATAGACTGGCCTGCATCACACCCGTCAAACCGAAGGAACCCGCTGCATGCCTGGCATCACGCGCGAGGAGGTCGCCCACCTCGCCCGGCTGTCGCGGCTGGAGCTCGGGGCCGAGGAGCTTGATCACCTCGCCGCGCAGCTCGACGACATCATCGGCGCGGTCGCCCGCGTCGCCGAGGTCGCAGCCGACGACATCCCGCCGACCTCGCACCCGCTGCCGCTGACCAACGTCATGCGGCCGGACGTCATCCGCCCCGGGCTCACCGCCGAGGAGGCGCTGTCCGGTGCGCCGGCCGCCGAAGAGCAGCGTTTCCGGGTGCCCCGCATCCTGGGAGAGGAGTGACGGCCATGACCGAGACCATTCGCTGGACCGCGGCCGAGACCGCCTCCGCCATCGCCGACGGCAAGGTCACCGCCGTCGAGGTCGCCCAGGCCCACCTGGACCGCATCGAGGCCGTCGACGCCAAGGTGCACGCGTTCCTGCACGTGGACGCGGACGGCGCGCTCGCCGCCGCCAAGGCCGTCGACGACGCCCGCGCGCGCGGCGACAAGCTCGGCCCGCTGGCCGGTGTGCCGCTCGCGCTCAAGGACGTGTTCACCACCAAGGGCGTGCCGACCACCTGCGGGTCGAAGATGCTCGAGGGCTGGAAGCCGCCGTACGACGCGACGTTGACCCGCCGGCTCAAGGACGCGGGCGTGGTCATCCTCGGCAAGACCAACATGGACGAGTTCGCGATGGGCTCCTCCACCGAGAACTCCGCGTACGGCCCGACCGGCAACCCGTGGGATCCGACCCGGGTCCCGGGCGGCTCCGGCGGTGGCTCGGCCGCCGCCATCGCGTCCTTCCAGGCGCCGCTGGCGATCGGCACGGACACCGGCGGCTCGATCCGCCAGCCCGCCGCGCTCACCGGCACGGTCGGCGTCAAGCCCACCTACGGCGGCGTCTCCCGCTACGGCCTGGTGGCCTTCTCGTCCTCGCTCGACCAGGGCGGCCCGTGCGCGCGCACGGTGCTCGACGCCGCGCTGCTGCACGAGGCGATCGCCGGGCACGACCCGCTCGACTCGACCTCGATCGACGCGCCGGTGCCGAACGTGGTCGAGGCCGCGCGCAGCGGCAGCGTCCGCGGCCTGCGGATCGGCGTGGTCAAGGAGTTCGGCGGCGAGGGCTATCAGGCGGGCGTGCTGGCGCGCTTCGCCGACGCGGTCGAGCTGCTGCGCGAACTCGGCGCGGAGATCGTCGAGATCTCCTGCCCGAACTTCACCTACGCGATGCCCGCGTACTACCTGATCGCGCCCTCCGAGGCGTCGTCCAACCTGGCCCGCTTCGACGCGATGCGCTACGGGCTGCGGGTCGGCGACGACGGCGAACACTCGGCCGAGGAGGTCATGTCGCTCACTCGCGAGGCCGGCTTCGGCGCCGAGGTCAAGCGCCGGATCATGCTCGGTACGTACGCGCTGTCGTCCGGTTACTACGACGCCTACTACGGCCAGGCACAAAAGGTCCGCACGCTCATCACGCGTGACTTCGAGGCCGCGTTCGGGCAGGTGGACGTGCTGATCTCGCCGACCACGCCGACCACCGCGTTCCCGATCGGCGAGCGTGCGGACGACCCGATGGCGATGTACCTCGCGGACCTGTGCACCATTCCGTCCAACCTCGCGGGCAACGCCGCGATGTCGCTGCCGTGCGGCCTCGCGGACGAGGACGGCCTGCCGGTCGGCCTCCAGATCATCGCGCCGGCCATGGCCGACGATCGGCTGTACCGGGTGGGCGCCGCCGTGGAGGCCGCCTACCTGTCCCGCTGGGGTGCCCCGCTGCTCGACCGCGCACCCGCGCTCTGACTTTCCGAGGAGTCGATATGGCCAAGAAGAAGAAAGCCCCCAAGAGCAACGTCGCCAAGGTCTTCAGCGTCGGCATGCAGCTCTTCGGCGCCATCGGCGTGCTCAAGCAGATCAAGGAGGCCCGCGGCAAGAACGACAAGCTGGAGCTGGCCGACGCGGTGATCAGCGCCGCCGCCGTGGTCACCGGCTTCGCGCTGCTGATCCGCGCGATGCGCGAGGTCGAGGAAGAGCTGACGGAGGCCGACGCCCTGTGAGTACCACCAGCCTGATGTCCTACGAGGACGCGCTGGAGACCTACGACCCGGTGATGGGCCTGGAGGTCCACGTCGAGCTGGGCACCGCGACCAAGATGTTCTGCGGCTGCTCGACCGAGTTCGGCGCGGAGCCCAACAGCCAGGTCTGTCCGACCTGTCTGGGCATGCCCGGCGCGCTGCCCGTGGTCAACGCGGTCGCGGTCGAGTCGGCGATCCGGATCGGCCTCGCGCTCAACTGCAACATCGCCGAGTGGTGCCGCTTCGCCCGGAAGAACTACTTCTATCCGGACATGCCGAAGAACTTCCAGACCTCGCAGTACGACGAGCCGATCGCGTTCGACGGGTACCTCGACGTCCAGGTCGAGGGCAAGACCTGGCGGGTGGAGATCGAGCGCGCGCACATGGAGGAGGACACCGGCAAGTCGCTGCACATGGGCGGCGCGACCGGTCGCATCCACGGCGCGGACTACTCGCTGCTCGACTACAACCGGTGCGGCATCCCGCTGATCGAGATCGTCACCAAGCCGATCGAGGGCGCGGGCGAGCTGGCCCCGCTGGTGGCCAAGGCGTACGTGGCCGAGCTGCGCGAGCTGATCCGCGCGCTCGGGGTGTCCGAGGCCCGGATGGAACTCGGCCAGATGCGCTGCGACGCGAACCTGTCGCTGCGCCCGAAGGGCCGGGAGAAGTTCGGCACCCGCAGCGAGACCAAGAACGTCAACTCGCTGCGTTCGGTCGAGCGGGCCATCCGGTTCGAGATCCAGCGGCACGCCACGGTGCTCACCGACGGCGGCACCATCGTGCAGGAGACCCGGCACTTCCACGAGGACGACGGCAGCACCACCGCCGGTCGGATCAAGGAAGAGGCCGAGGACTACCGGTACTTCCCGGAGCCCGACCTGGTGCCGGTGGCGCCCTCGCGCGAGTGGGTCGAGGAACTGCGCTGCACGCTGCCCGAGCTGCCGTCGCTGCGCCGCGCCCGGCTCCAGGCCGAGTGGGGCGTCAACGACTTCGAGATGCAGTCGATGGTCAACGCGGGTGTCCTGGACGTGATCCTGGCCACGATCGACGCCGGGGCCGACTCGGACGCGGCGCGCAAGTGGTGGCTGGGCGAGCTGTCCCGGCGGGCCAACGAGCGCGGGGTCGAGGTGGCCACGCTGCCGATCACGGCGGCCCAGGTCGCGCGGGTGGCCGCGCTGGTCAAGGGCGGCGAGCTGAACGACAAGCTGGCCCGCCAGGTGATCGACGGCGTGCTGGCCGGCGAGGGCGAGCCGGACGCGGTGGTCGAGGCGCGCGGGCTCAAGGTCGTCTCCGACGACTCGGCGCTCGGCGCGGCCGTGGACGAGGCGATCGCGGCCAACGCGGGCATCGCCGACAAGATCCGCGGGGGCAAGGTGCAGGCGGTCGGGGCCCTGGTCGGCGCGGTCATGAAGACCACGCGCGGGCAGGCCGACGCGGCTCGGGTACGGGAGCTGATCCTGGAGCGCCTGGGCGTGTCCTGACCCGTCGTGTTCGGCGGTTCGGCGGTTCGGCGGGTTCGGCGGGTTCGTTGTGTTCGACGTGTTCGTCGTTCGCCGTTCTCCGTTCTCCGTTTGTTGTTCGTGGTTCGTGGTTCGTGGTTCGTCGAGGAGGGCCTTCGGTCGCGTTGCGATCGGGGGCCCTTTGGCGTGTGTGTCGTCGGACGTGGGGGCGTGCCGGGGTGTCCGTAGGTACCGGGCGATGTTCGGCCGGGGTTCTCCCTAGGTCTGTTCGACCCCCTTATCGGGTTCTTCTCGGACGCCTTAGATCGGCTGTGGACGAGGTGAGCGACTCGGATGCGGCATCCGACCGATGCCCGAAGGCCCCCTGGGACGCGAGGCTCGTACCACGAGCCGGAGCGACCGGTTCGGTGACCAGGAGGTCGACACCATGTTGGAGTACGAACTGTTCCAGGCCCGTGAGCGCGAGCTGCGGGCGACCGCCGACCACGACCGGATGGTCCGTGAGGCGCTGAAGGCGGGTCGGCGTGCGGCCAAGGCCGCGCGGGTGGCCCGGCGCGAAGAGCGGCGAAGCGGCCAAGGTGCCGGCGGTCTCAGTTCCGATCGCGGCGTATTCGGGTGGAGCATCGGAAGCCTCCACCTGCACGCCCGGTGAGTACGTGACGCCGGACACGCCCACTGAAACCCCTTGGTTGACCTGCGCAAACGGGTTTCGCCGGGCGAGAAATCCCCGGCTGCGCACCGGCGGGACATGACATGCTCGGCACTGTGGCGAGTACTTCTGTTTCTCCCGTGTTCGTAGGCCGGTCAGTGGAAATGGCGCGGTTCCTCACGGCTTTGCGCGAAGCCGACGAGGGCACGCCGGGCGTGGTGCTCGTCGGGGGCGAGGCCGGCGTCGGCAAGACGCGCCTGCTCCAGGAGTTCCTGGAGCGTGCGGAGGCGCAGGGCGCGGTGACCACCGTCGGTGGTTGTCTGGAGTTGGGCGCGGAGAGTCTGCCGTTCGCGCCCATCTCCGCCGCGCTGCGCACGCTCTCCCGCCGGATCGGCCCCGAGTTGGCCGAGGCCGTGGCCGGCCGCGAGCGCGATCTCGCGTGGCTGCTGCCCGACCTCGCGCCGGGCACGATCGCGCGCGACGGCGAGTTCGACCGGGTCCGGCTGTTCGAGCTGATGCTCGGTCTGCTGGAGCGGCTCGGCGGCGACCGCACCCTCGTGATCGCGATCGAGGACCTGCACTGGGCCGACTCGTCCACGCGCGAACTGCTCGGCTTCCTGTTCCGGCTGCTGCGTACCGGCCGGATCCTGATCGTCGGGACGTATCGGGCCGACGCGGTCGGGCGGCGGCATCCGCTGCGGTCCTTCCTGGCCGAGTTGGACCGGGTGCACAACGTGGCCCGAATAGACCTGGCCCGGCTCACCCGCGCCCAGGTCGGCGACCAGTTGCGCGGCATCCTGCGCGAGGATCCGCCGCGCCGCCTGATTCGCCAGATCTTTCAGAAGTCCGAGGGGAACGCGTTCTTCGTCGAGGAGCTCGCCTGTTCCATTCGGGATGGGCAACTCACGGGTATTTCGGATACTTTGCGGGATTTGTTGCTGATCCGGATCGAGGAGTTGTCCGAGGACACCCAGAAGGTGATCCGACTGGCGGCGATCGGGGGGGTCACCGTCGGCCACCGGCTGCTCACCGAGGTGTCCTGGCTCGACCCGGACCGCCTGGAGGAGGCGCTGCGCACGGCGGTTTCCGCACACGTACTGGTGCCCATCGGGGACGAGTTCCAGTTCCGGCACGCGCTGGTGCGCACCGCGATTCGCGAGGACCTGATGCCGGGGGAGCGGGTCCGGCTGTACGCGACCTTCGCCGAGGCGCTGGAGCGCTGTCCGGACCTGGTGGCCGCCGACGAGTTGCGCGGTCGGATCGCCACGTACTGGTTCCACGCCGGCAACGCGGTCAAGGCGCTGCCGGCGGTGCTCGCGGCGGCCGAGGCGGCGCGGGAGAGGTACGCCTTCGACGAGCGCACCCGGCTCCTGGAGCGCGCGCTGCTGTTGTGGGAACAGGTGCCCGACCCGGAGGAGCTGAGCGGTCGACGGCTGCTCGACATCTACATGGAGGCGGTCACCGCGGCCCGGCTGGGCAGCGAGCGCGAGTTGACCATCCACTTCTGCAAGCGCGCGATCGAGTTGGTGGACCCGGTCGCCGAGCCGGAGTTGGCCGCGTTCCTGTGGCGGGAGAAGGCCCAGGGCCTGCGCAACCTGTGTCGCTCGTCGGGCATGCCGGAGCTGCGCCGGGCCAAGGAGATCCTGGAGGGCCTGCCGCCGTCGATGGAGCAGGCCCGGGTGCTCGCGCACATCGCGCGGGACCGGATGCTCGACGGCGAGGGCGACGAGGCGATCGCCGAGGCGATGGTGGCGCTGGAGCGTGCGCGCACCGTGGCCAGCCCCGACATCGAGGCCGAGGCACGCAAGACCCTCGCGTGCGGTCTGGTGCAGATCGGCCGGATCGAGGAGGGCATGGCACAGCTCGAGCTGGCCGAGCAGGGCGCGATCAGCAGCCGCGAGCCGGACAGCCTGGTGCACATCCTGAGCAACAAGGCATCGCTGCTGGAGGGGTTGGGCCGGCACCGGGAGAGCGCGGTGGCCGCGCGGCGCGCGATGGAACTCGCCGCCGAGCGCGGGCTCACCCGCACCTCCGGCTCGTTCGCGCTGGGCAACCTCGCCGAGTCGCTGCTCTCGGCCGGCGACTGGGCCGACCTGGAGACGCTGGTGGAGAAGACCCTCGACCTCGACCCCGGGCCGCAGACCACCCGCCACCTCGAACTGCAACTGGTCGACCTGTGTCTGGCCCGGGGTGACGTACGGGGTGCGACCGCGCACCTGAAGCGGTCCCGACTGGCCGCGGGATCGCGCTACGTCGAGGCGCAGTACGGGATCCCGCTGGCGCGGGCCGAGATCCGGGTGGCCGAGGCCCAGGGGCGACTGGACGAGTCCCGCGAGGCGCTGGTGGCGGCACTGGAGGGGGTTGGCTGTCCGCCGGGCCACCAGCGGTACATGTGGCAACTGCTCGCCGACGCGGCCGGGAACGAGGCGGACGCGCGCACCTCGACCGTGCGCCCTCGCGAATCCGAGCTCAGGACCCGCCAGGACATCGCCGACCGGATCGCGGCGATGGCGGATTCGCTCGCGGTCGACTGCGTGCTCGACGCGGCGTACGCGGGGCTGGTCAAGGCCGAACTGGCCCGCGCGGCGGGCACCGACGACGCCGAGCAGTGGGGCCGGGTGGTGTGCTCCTGGGAGCTGACCGAGCAGCCCTATCGCACGGCCTGGGCGCAATTCCGGCACGCCGAGGCGCTGCTCGCCGCCGGCGACCGCGACGCCGCGGCGACGCCGCTGGCCACCGCCGCCGAGGTGGCCGTCCGCCTGGACGCCAAGGCCCTGCGCGAGGTCATCGACCTGCTCACTCGCCGCGCCCGGATGGCCCCGAGCCCCCAGGGCGACCCCGGCACCCCGCTGCCGACCCTCACCCCACGCGAGATCGACGTCCTGCGACTGGTCGCCGACGGCCGCAGCAACCGCCAGATCGCCGAAGAGCTCTACATCAGCGTCAAGACAGCCAGCGTCCACGTCTCCAACATCCTCGCCAAGCTCGAGGTCACCGGCCGGGGGGAAGCGGCAGCGGTGGCACATCGGCTGCATTTGGTGGACGGGTGAATTCGTGGGGGTGGGGTGGGGCGGCGTTGCCGTCGGCGGGGGAGACGGGGTGGGCTCGGCGGGGGAGACGGGGTGGGCTCGGCACGGCACACGGGGCGGGCTCGGCACGGCTGGGGTGCGGGGGTCGTGGGGTGGGTTGGTGGGTGTGTGGGGGTCGTGGGTGAGGCCGGGTCGGGGTGCGGGGGTCGCGGGGGCGGGTCGGTGGGTGTGTGGGGGTCGTGGGTGAGGCCGGGCCAGGTTGCGGGGGTCGCGGGGGCGGGCGTGGTGGGCTGGGCAGAGTCGTGTTCCGCGGCGTTGCTGTTTGTTGGGCGACTTCGTCGCCGGCTCGCGAGGCGCCGCTTTTTTGCTCCCCCGCTTCGCTCCTCCGCAAAAAAGCGGCGCCTCGCTCGTGACTTCGTGTCCCTCCGCTTCGCTCCGGGCCACGAAGTCAAAACTTGCGGCTCCGCCGCTCTCCGCGCTTCGCGCGTCGATCACTTGGGTGGGCGGGGGTCGGGGGCGCTGACGCGCCGGGGGGTTGGGCTTCGGGGGTAGGCCGCGGGTCACCTTGACCATTGCGCGCGACGGCCGCGTCAGTGCGCTTCCCGCCGCGTTGGACTGATTCTCGGGGCCGGGCCGATTTACGACTCCGCCTTGAAAACCTGTCGCGCCCGCCCGCCGGTGCTGTGGCCGCGTCCGCTGCCTCTCGTGTCCGGTGTTGCCGCGTGTGTCGCCAACGTTGTTGCGGCCGTGACGACCGCTATCGCTCGCGCCGTCGATGCCGTGGCGTCCGCGACGGCCGCGTCCGCTGCGACGGCGCCAACCGTCGCCGCTCCGCCCGCCGGTGCTGTGTTCGTGTTCGCTACCTCTCGTGCCGGGTGTTGCCGCGTGTGTCGCCGACGTCGTTGCGCTCGTGACGACCGCTACCGCTCGCTCTGTCGATGCCGTGGCGTCTGCGGGCGCGTCCGGGCCCGCCTCCGCCTCCGCTGCTGCTGCGCCGCGTCCCCCGCGCACGCGTCTGTCGCCGGTGCGGGCGGGGTGGTGGTGGGCGGAGGGGGTGGGGGTGGTGGGGGTTAGCGTGGGGGCGGAGGGAAGGGGAGTCATGGGGCAGGGGTTGGGGCTGGTGTTGCGGGAGTTGGGCGCGGACGAGGTGGGTGGGGTGTTCGCGCGGTTGGTGGGGGTGCGGGGGGCGGATGCCTGGGTGGGGGGTGAGGTGTGTTTGTCGGATGCGTTGGTGGAGGCGATCGCCGCGTGTGGGAGTGCCGAAGAGGTGGTGCGGGCCGCGGGTAATCCGCGGCTGACCGCGGCGCAGTTGTGTCGGTTGATCGAGGCCGGTGGGTATCCGGTGGTGGCCTGGGTGTTTCCGCCGGAGGGTGAGGACGAGGTCCTCGATCCGCCGGGCGGTCCGAACGAGGTACTCGACCTGGGGCGCCGGGAGTTGCGGCGCGCGGGGGTGGCGGTGGAGCGCAAGCTCGCCCTGTTGCGCGCGCATCCGCTGCTCGCGTACACCGCTCGCCGCGCCGGGTCCGTGAGCGTGTTGCACCGGCCGGATGTGCCCGTCACCCGGACCGAGGCGCTCGACCAGGTGGGACCCGCGCTGCGTGCCGGTGTGCTGGCGCCGCGCGAGATCCTGGACCGCATGCGACCCGCGCGCGTCGCCGCCCAGGTGCTCGCCGTGGTCTCCCGCGAACACGCCTACGTCACCGGCGAGACCACCATCCACGAACTGCTCCGGCCCGAGGTGGTCGACACGCTCGGCACCAACCCCGCCGCCTGGGCGCACGTGGCCCGCACCCTCGGCCGCCACGCCGGCACCCTGCCCGAACTGTTCGCGGACGCGAGGACGCACACGGGCGAGGCCGCCATCCGGGTGCCCGCGGCCGTACGGCCGTCCATGGCCTTCCTGCTCCGCCGGCTCACCGCCGAGGAACTCACCACCCTGATACCGCACCTCGACGACGCGGCGGCGGTCGCGCTGCTCCCGGGCAACGTCCCGCCGCTGCCGAACGTCGCCGACGCGGCGCTGCGCTGCGAACACCACGCGCTGCTCGCGGCGCTCGCCGAGCACCAGAGCATCGGCCGACACTACGCCGGCCTGCTCAAGGACCTCGGCGACGACCGGCTCGACCGACTCCTGGTGGACAACCGCTCCGGCGTCACCGCCGAACTGCGCCGCGAGATCTACGCCGGCCGCCGGGCCGACCGCCCCCGCGTCCCGATGCACCCGGAGCTGCGCGCCCAATTGCTCAACGAGCCGCCCTTCGGCGGCGAGCCCGAGGCGTACGCGCTGTCCGGCGATCCCGCGCTGGTGGACCACGCGCTGCCGGGTTGCGAGGCCCGCAAGCTGCGCCGGATCGACTGGATCGACATCGTGCTGAGCCTGTGGGAGCGCGCCGACCCGAGCGTGACCGCCGACATCCTGGGCCGCCACGGCGAGCTGTTCCCGGAGCGGATCAGGGTCACCGCGCAGGCCGCGTTGGCCGCCGAGGACCCGACCCCGCTACGGGAGTTGCGCGCCCGCTGGGACCGGGGACCGCGTGCCGAACCGCCCATACCCGAGCACCGCCGGCCACCCGCCGACCGGCTTCGCGACACCCCGCTCGATCCGTGGCACTCCTGGCTCGTCGCCGCGGTCACCTCCGGCGAGCTGGATGCCGAGGAGGTCGTCCGGTACGCCCGCCCGGCCCGGCACGCGTTCGAGGCCCTGGTCGCGATCGACGCCTACCACTGGGCCCCGGGCAGCGCCCGCCCGGCACTGGCCCGACTCGGCAAGCGGATCGGCCCCAACCCGGAGGCCTGGGTGATCCTGGCCGGCCTGACCGCCGACTTCGAGGGCACCCTGACCGAACTCGCCGACCTGTGCGCGGCCGCCGCCGGTTGACCCCGGCGGTCAGTTCAACACGAGGCGCAGGACGCGGTCGTCGCCCTTGCGCGGACTGCCCCGGCCGTCCGTCATGCTGGTGGTCAACCACAGTTCGCCCGAGACGACCAGCACCGTGCGCAGCCGACCGTACTTGCCCTGGAAGTACGCCTTCGGCGTGCCGACCGTGGAGCCCAGGATCGGGGCCTGCCACAGCCGTTCGCCCTTGAGGCCGGCCAGGTAGACGACGTCGCCCAGGATCGCGATGCCGCTCGGGGAGGCGTCGTCGGTGGCCCACTGGGCGACCGGGTTCATGTACCGCGGGTCGTCGCCGGTGCCCTCGACCTCCGGCCAGCCGTAGTTGGCGCCGGAGCGGATCAGGTTCAGCTCGTCCCAGGTGTCCTGGCCGAACTCGCCCGCCCACAGCCGCCCGGTCGAATCCCAGGCCAGGCCCTGGACGTTGCGGTGACCCAGGCTCCACACCGGGGAGCCAGGGAACGGGTTGCCGGGCGCCGGCTTGCCGTCCGGGGTGAGTCGCAGGATCTTGCCGCCGAGCGAGGAGACGTCCTGCGCCAGGGCCTTGCGGCCGGCCTCGCCGGTGCCCGCGTACAACATGCCGTCGGGGCCGAACGCGATCCGGCCGCCGTTGTGGTTCGAGCCCGCCGGGATCCCGGAGACCAGCACCTCGGGGCCGCCCAACGGCTGCCCCGGCACGTACGTCATCCGGACGATCCGGTTGTCCTGTTCCGTGGTCAGGTACGCGTACAGGAAGTGGTCGGTCGCGAAGCTCGGCGACACCGCGATCCCGAGCAGACCCCCCTCCCCGCGATGCACCGAACCCGGCACCGTGCCCACCACCACCGGCGTCGGTGTGCCCGGACCGAAGCGGGTGATCGTGCCCGTGTCGCGCGAGGACACCAGCGCGTCCTTGTCCGGCAGCACCGCCACGCCCCACGGCGTGTTCAGATCCCGGGCCAACTCGCCGGCCACGACCGGCTCGGCGACCTTGGCCGCGGTCGGCCCGGCCGGCACGTTCGGCGGCTGCGTCCCGGCCACCGGCGCGGAGGAGCCACCCGGTGTGGCCTTGCTGTCCGACGAGCCGCCGTCACCACCACACGCGGTGAGTCCGGCCGCCATCGCGACGGCGAGCGCCAGGGCGGGCCAACGAGCCTTGGGACGGCGTGTGCGCACCGGAAACACCACCTTCTCGGGTTACCTCGACCCTAAGCGGCCCGGGCCCGCGAGGGAGGGGCCCGACACGACATTTAGAGTTCCTGCCATGGTCACCGAAGGCAGGATCTGGGTTCCGTACACCCTCGAACAACTCGCCCCGCTCCCCGGCAAACTCGGCGGCGGCTCCTCGATCGTCGACGTCTACGACGGCTTCGACGGCCCGGTGCCGGACACCGCCGCCGACGTCGAGCTGTACGTCCTGCCGTACACCTTCGACCGCGAACCGCTCGCCCGGATCGCGGACATGCCCCGGCTCAGGATGATCCAGACGCTGACCGCGGGCTACGAACACGTGCTGCCGTACCTGCCGCCCGGTGTGCTGCTGTGCAACGGCAGAGGCATCCACGAGACCAGCACCGCCGAACTCGCGATCACCCTCACCCTCGCCGCGCTGCGCGACATCCCGACCTTCGTGCGCGGCCAGGACGCGGGCGAGTGGCGGTCGGGGTTCTATCCGGCGCTGGCCGACAAGAGCGTGCTGATCCTCGGGTACGGGGCGATCGGCGAAGCGGTGGACCGCCGGCTCCAGGGCTTCGAGGTGGACGTGGTCCGGGTCGCCCGCAGCGCCCGGGCCGGCGCGCACGGACCGGTCCGGGCGATGGCCGAGCTGCCCGAACTGCTCCCGCGGGCCGACGTGGTGATCGTGACGGTTCCGCTCACCGAGGACACCCGCGGCCTCGTCGACGCCGACTTCCTGGCCCGGCTCCCGGCCGGCGCGCTCGTGGTCAACGTCGCGCGCGGCCCGGTCGTGGACACCGAAGCGCTGCTCGCCGAACTGGACGCCGGCCGCCTGCGCGCGGCGCTGGACGTCACCGATCCCGAGCCGCTGCCCGCCGACCACCCGCTGCGCTTCGCCCCCGGCACGTTGATCAGCCCGCACGTCGGCGGCAGCTCGTCCGCCTTCCTCCCACGTGCCCTGCGGCTGATCCGCGAGCAGCTCGAACGCTGGTCCGAAGGGGTGACTCCGGCGAACGTCGTGCGCGATTGAGCAACAAAAACCGTCCGGTCGCGCTCTGCTTTGAGTAAGGGCCGACACCGGTACGGTGTGCCCGCGCACGCCGACCCGGACGGAGAGACATGAAAGACAGGGGGACGGCGCCCGGCGCTGTTCACAGGCGGTTCGAGGCCCTCGACACCGCCGAGGCGGCCGCCGCGCCCGCCGCCCCGGCGGTCGTCGAACCGGCGGTGATCGCTCCCCGAACGGGTGAACACGACCACGGATTGCGCACGGTCGTCGAGCGGGCCAGGCGACGGATCGGCTCGGGCGCCCTGCCGTACCTGCTTGCCGCGCTGTTCTTCGTGATCTACACGACGCACTCGCTGCTGCGGCATCGCCGGATGGAGACGCACGCCTACGACCTGGGTCTGTTCGAGCAGGTGGTCCGGGCGTATTCGAACTTCGAGGCGCCCGTGTCGGACATCCGGACGCCGGACTTCAATGTGCTCGGCGAGCACTTCCACCCGATCCTGGCGCTGCTCGGTCCGATCTACCGGGTCTTTCCCGGTCCGAGCACGCTGTTGGTCGCCCAGGCGTTCCTGGTGGCGATCTCGGTCGTGCCGATCACCCGGATCGCCGCGCGCGCGTTCGGCCCGTGGGGCACGGCCGCGCTCGGCATCGCGTACGGCCTGTCCTGGGGCATCCAGTCGGCCGTCTCGTTCGACTTCCACGAGATCGCGTTCGCGGTACCGCTGCTGGCCTTCGGCCTGGACCGCTTCCTGCTCGGCCGGTACCTCACGGCGATGGCCTGGTGGTTGCCGCTGATCCTGGTCAAGGAGGACCTCGGGCTCACCTTCGCCGCCGCGGCCGTACCGCTGTTGCTGCTGCGCCGCTGGAAGATGGCCGCGGCGCACGTGCTGATCGGCGCGTCGGCGTTCGTGCTGGCGATCTTCGTGCTGCTGCCGGCGATCAACCCCAATGACACGTACGCGTTCTGGGGCAACCTCGACTCCAGCCAGCGCTCCGGCAACGCGGATCCCACCACGCCGTTGGGCCGGGTGCCGATCTCCGAGCTGGTCATCGAACTGCCCATGTCGATGGTGCTGCCCAGCGTGAAGTGGATGACGCTGTTCACGCTGTTGCTGCCCACCGGGTTCATCGCGCTGCGTTCGCCGATCCTGGCGATGATCGTGCCGACGATGTTGTGGCGGTTCACCTCCAGCAACGAGTACTACTGGGGCACGTATTTCCACTACAGCGCGGTCCTGATGCCGATCGTGTTCGCGGCGTTCGTGGACGGTGTGGTCCGGTTGCGCGCGTCGCGGGTGGATTGGCTGCGCCGGTACGCGGTCCACGCCGCGATCGTCCCGCTCGCGGTGTCGTTGGCGTTCGCGCGCGACTTCCCGCTGATGGACCTGCTGCACAAGCGCACCTATATGGTGCCGGACCGGGTGCGCTCGGCGCACAAGGTGCTCGACCGGGTTCCGGACGGCGCGACGGTGTCGGCCACGATGAGCTTCTCGCCGCAACTGGTCTCGCGGGCGGGGCGGGTGACCGACTTCCCGACCCTGCTGCCCGGGCGCGGGTACGCGGCGATCGAGGTGTGGGGCAACAACAAGGACTGGGCCCGCTACTGGATCGCGCACCTGATCGGGCAGGGTTTCACCGAGGTGGCGCGCGAACCGGGCGCGGTCCTGCTCAAGCGCGACTGAACCGGGCACCCGACCGGGGGCGCCACGAAATCCGAGGGCGGTCGAGCGCCCACCCGTGCCCACGGCCGAGCGACCCGCCCGCGCCCTCCGCGCCGGTCACACGCTCGGCCGTCCGAGTTCTCCGTCGCCGGCGCGTGTCGCCGGACCGCACCGCGTTGCCGACCCCGAGTGCCCACCGATCCGGCCCCACCGAGGCCGCACTGAGGCCCCGCCGAGCCCCCGGCGGGGCCTCGGCCCGCCTTCCGGACCCCGCGAAGGCCGCCGGGCGATCGTTGAAACTCCCAGGTTTGCCCTGATCAGAGCCCCTTTTTCCGTCCAGTGTCGGGACTTTGTCACAAATGCACGGGAAGGGACTCCCATGCCGGCCATCATTAGTTACTCTGTGTTGAGTAAGACAAGCTCACAGTGACGGGTTGGTGTATCGTCCGAGTCGTGGGGCGTTGAGAGACGCGCACGGTCGGGTGTCGCACCCCCGTCGCGCCGGCGCCGACCGCCCCGCCTCACGGCTGGGGTGTGAGGGCCGGTGCAGTGCCATGAAGCGCCGTGGCGGCGACTTCGGGCAGAGGGGAGTGCGGAATGCCGGGGGACCACTGCCGGAGTGGCCGAGCCACGACGACCCGGTGCGGCTGCTGATCTTGGCCGACACCCCTACGCAGCGGCAGTTGAAGTATCTGATCGTGCCGCTGTGTCTCGTGTACGCGATCGGTGCGCTCCAGGGCTGGGGCAATCCGACCTTGTCGCTGGCGATGGGCGACTTCGGCCTGGCGGCCGCGGCGGCCGTGGCGGCGATCTCCTGCGCGCTCAAGGCCGTGCGCGAATCCGGTCGGGCCCGGTTGTCGTGGGCGCTGTTCGCCTTCTCCGCCACGATGGTCTCGCTCGGCAACGGGATCTGGGGCTGGTACGAGGTCGTCCTGGACGTCCCGGTGCCCACGCCCGGTCCCACCGACGTGATCTTCCTGCTGTTCGCGCCGCCCACCATCGTGGGCCTGCTCCTGGTGGCGCAGCGCCCGCGCGGCATCGCGGCGTGGACCTGCATGGCGCTGGACGGGTGGCTGATCGCGGGCTCGCTGTTCACGCTCGGCTGGAGTCTCGCGCTGGCCCGCAGTACCAACGGGGATCGCTCGGACATCCTCAAGATCGTGCTCACCCTCGCCTATCCGGTGCTCGACATCCTGATGATCAGCATGGTCCTCGGATTGCGTTTTCGGGCCGGTTCGGGAGATCGCGCGGCACTGAACCTGGCGCTGGTGGGCCTCGCGGTCACCGTGATGAGCGACGCGCTGTGGACCACACCCGGACTCAACAGCGGCTACCGCTCGGGCGGACTGCTGGACGCGGGCTGGTTCGCGGGCAGCCTGCTGCTCGCGATCGCGCCGTGGACCGGCGACCGGGTCGAGGCGCACGAGCGTCCCCGACACCGCACCATCTCGATGTTGTCCGCGCTCACCCCCTACATCGCCGCCGCGGTGTGCACCGCCGGCGTGCTCGGCGGCGCGGTGGCCGGCCACGCGCCGGACAAGGTGGTGCTCGGCGTCGGCGCGACCGTACTGGTCACCCTGGTCCTGCGGCAGGGCATCACACTCGTCGACAACGTGTTCATGGCCCAGGAACTGTCGGCGAAGGAGAGCCACTTCCGGTCCCTGGTGCAGGGCTCCAGCGATGTGATCATGATCGCGGCGAGCGACGGCGTGCTCCAGTACGTCAGCCACGCGGTGCGCCGGGTGTACGGGTTCGAGCCCGAGGAGTTGGTCGGTACCCGGCTGGAGTTGCTCATCCATCCCGAGGAGAGCGCGCGGGTACAGCGCGAACTACGCGCGTTCTTGGACGGCGCGGTGCCGGTGGGCGAGGCGGACACCGCGATGGTGCGGGTGGAATGTCGGATCCGCTCGGCCGGCGGCACCTGGCTGCACACCGAATCGGCGGTGAACCGCTACGGCGACGGGCTGATCTTCAACAGCCGCGACGTCACCGACCGGATCAAGTTGCAGACCCAACTGGAGCACGACGCCTTCCACGACCGGCTCACCGACCTGCCCAACCGGGCCCTGTTCGAGGACCGGATCCAGCACGCGCTGGCCCAGCGGCGCGGGATCACCCCCACCATCGCGGTGTTGTTCGTCGACCTGGACGGGTTCAAGGCCGTCAACGACAACTACGGGCACACCGCGGGCGACGAACTGCTCGTGCAGGCCGCGCGCCGGCTCGAACACGCGGTTCGGATCGGTGACACCGTGGCCCGGTTCGGCGGCGACGAGTTCGCCGCGCTCCTGGTCGGCGACCCCACCCCGCGGGCGATCCGGGAGATCGCCGAACGGCTGCTCTCCACGCTGTCCGCGCCGTACCGGATCGCCGACGGCGAGGTACGCGTCGCGGCGAGCATCGGGATCGCCTTCTCCGCGCCCGGCATCGCACCGGCCGACCTGATGCGGCACGCGGACGCCGCGATGTACCGGGCCAAGGACGGCGGCAAGGGCCGGGTCGAGGTCTACACCCCCGACATGGACGCCGACGTGGAGCGCCGCGCGGCCCGCGCCGCCGGGCGCCGGCGGGTGGACCGGGACGGCCGGCTGGCCGTGTCGTACCAACCGGTGGTGGACCTGGACACCGGTCGGGTGCGCGACGTGGAGGCGGCGCTGTGTCGGGTCGAGGACGGCGTGGTGCCCGGCCGGGCCGACCACGTCCGGCTGACCGCGGGCGTGGACGGCCGACTCTCGGCGGTGGGCCGCAGGCTGCTGGAGGAGAGCGCGCTGGCCGCGACCACCTGGCGGGCCGCCGGGCACGAGATCGGCGTCACGGTCGGCCTGGCGGCCCGCCAACTCACCGGCCCCGGCTTCCTGGACGTGCTGGAGGAGACCCTGCGCGGTGCCGATCTGCCGGCCGGCGCGTTGACCCTGGAGATCACCGACAACGTGCTGCCGGACGGCGACGAACTGCTGCTGAGCCGGATCGCGGTGCTGCGCCGGTTGGGTGTGCGGTTGTCCCTGGACGACTTCGGCACCGGCCACTCCTCGCTCACCTACCTGCGCCGACTGCCGGTGGACGTACTCAAGATCGACCGCTCGTTCGTCGCCGAGGTCGGCACGTGTCCACACCTGACCGTGCTCACCTCGACCATCGTGCGCCTCGGGTTGGAATCCGGACTGACCCTGGTGGCGGCCGGCATCGACAGCCACGCGCAGGTCGACATACTTCGCGAGATGGGCTGTCAGCGGGGGCAGGGCAACTGGTTCCACCCGGCGGTGTCCGGGGACACGATCTTCGATGTGCTCGGCCAGACGCCGCTGGGCAACAGCGCGGTGCGCGGCCCGCGTCCGGAGCCGCTCCCGGAGGCGCGCGCGCCGCTGCCGGTCCAGGTGCCCAGGTCGCAGCTGTGAGTGTGGCCGCGGCGGGCCCCGAGCGGCGCCGGCGTCCGGGTCGGTGTCCGAGGTGGTGACCGCAGGGGTGTCCGCGGCGGCACCGGGGCCGGCCGAAACCATGACGTCCCGTCAGTCCTGGACAAAGAGTCTCGAATAATGAGACGCGTGAAGAGCCGGCTTGACACGTACACGGGCGCGGAGGGAGAGTCGCGGGCATGCAGACCCGCATCCTCGTACTTGAGAAGCGCGTGCACTGACCACCGAGTCGGTTCGCGCGCCCCCCTCGCTTGCCTAACGGCACGGGGGGTTTTTTGTTGCAGTCCGACGGGTCCGGGCCTCGCGCCCCACTCGATATGCCGACTTCAGATCGAGAAGAGACGAAAGCATGACCGATCAGGTGACAGGAGCCCAAGCGCTGATCCGCTCCCTGGAAGCCGCAGGGGTGGACACGGTCTTCGGCATCCCCGGGGGCGCGATTCTTCCCGCCTACGATCCGATGATGGACTCGACGAAGGTGCGCCACATCCTCGTCCGGCACGAGCAGGGCGCGGGTCACGCCGCGGAGGGATACGCGCAGGCCACCGGCAAGGTCGGGGTGTGCATGGCCACGTCGGGCCCCGGCGCGACCAACCTGGTGACGCCGATCGCCGACGCGCACATGGACTCGGTGCCGATCGTCGCGATCACCGGTCAGGTGGCCAGCGCCGCGATCGGTACGGACGCCTTCCAGGAGGCGGACATCTGCGGCATCACGATGCCGATCACCAAGCACAACTTCCTGGTCACCGACCCGGCCGAGATCGCGCCGACGATCGCCGCGGCGTTCCACATCGCCTCCACCGGCCGGCCCGGCCCGGTCCTGGTCGACATCTCCAAGGACGCGCTCCAGGCGACCACCGACTTCGTCTGGAACGGCACCCCCGAACTGCCCGGCTACCGCCCGGTCACCCGGCCGCACGCGAAGCAGATCCGCGAGGCCGCGCGGCTGCTCAGCGAGGCCAAGCGCCCGGTCCTGTACGTCGGCGGCGGGGTGCTCAAGGCGCACGCGTCGGCCGAACTGAAGATCCTCGCCGAGCTGACCGGCGCGCCGGTGGTCACCACGCTGATGGCGCTGGGCGCGTTCCCGGACAGCCACCCGCAGCACCTGGGCATGCCGGGCATGCACGGCACGGTGGCCGCGGTCACCGCGCTGCAGAAGTCGGACCTGATCTTCGCGCTCGGCGCCCGCTTCGACGACCGGGTCACCGGCAAGCTGGACACCTTCGCGCCGTACGCCACCATCGTGCACGCGGACATCGACCCGGCCGAGATCTCCAAGAACCGCACCGCGGACGTGCCGATCGTCGGCGACGCCCGCGAGGTGATCGCCGACCTGGTGGTCGCGGTCCAGGCCGAGCACGAGGCGGGCCGGTTCGGCGACTACCAGGAGTGGTGGACCGCGCTGAACCGCTGGCGCGAGACCTACCCGCTGGGCTACGACGTGCCCGCGGACGGCTCGCTGTCGCCGCAACTGGTGATCGAGCGGCTCGGCGCGATCTCGGGCCCGGACACGATCTTCGCCTCCGGCGTCGGCCAGCACCAGATGTGGGCCTCGCAGTTCATCCGCTACGAGAAGCCGTACACCTGGCTCAACTCCGGCGGCGCCGGGACCATGGGCTACTCGGTGCCCGCCGCGATGGGCGCCAAGGCCGGCATGCCGGACACCACGGTGTGGGCGATCGACGGCGACGGCTGTTTCCAGATGACCAATCAGGAACTGGTCACCTGCGCGGTCAACGACATCCCGATCAAGGTCGCCATCATCAACAACGGCACCCTGGGCATGGTCCGCCAGTGGCAGACGCTCTTCTACAACGAGCGCTACTCCAACACCGACCTGCAGAGCCGCCGGCTGCCGGACTTCGTCAAGCTCGCCGAGGCGATGGGCTGCGTCGCGCTGCGCTGCGAGAGCCCGGACCAGTTGGACGAGATCATCCACAAGGCGATGTCGATCAACGACGCTCCCGTGGTCATCGATTTCGTCGTCCACCAGGACGCGATGGTGTGGCCGATGGTCGCGGCGGGTTCCTCCAACGACGAGGTGATGGCCGCGCGCGACGTGCGTCCCGACTTCGGCGACTCGGACGACTGACAGGCCGACAGGGCATCAGGAAGGCATAGGAGTCCAGCGATCATGTCCAAGCACACCCTCTCGGTCCTTGTCGAGAACAAGCCCGGTGTCCTCGCCCGGATCACCGCGCTGTTCTCGCGTCGGGGCTTCAACATCGACTCGCTCGCGGTCGGCACCACCGAGCATCCGGACATCTCGCGGATCACCATCGTGGTCAGCGTGGTCGAGGAACTGCCGCTGGAGCAGGTCACGAAGCAGCTCAACAAGCTGGTCAACGTGCTCAAGATCGTCGAGCTGGATCCGCCCGCGTCGGTGCAGCGCCAGCTCCTGCTGGTCAAGGTGCGCGCGGACCACGAGACGCGTTCGCAAGTGGTGGAGATCGTCCAGCTCTTCCGCGCCAAGACGGTCGACGTCTCGCCCGAGGCGGTCACCGTCGAGGCCACCGGCGGCCCCGACAAGCTGGCCGCGATGTTGCGCATGCTGGAGCCGTTCGGCATCAAGGAACTCGTCCAGTCCGGCGTCGTGGCGATCGGCCGCGGCGGCCGCTCGATCACCGACCGTTCGCTGCGGTCGGTGGAGCGCTCGGCCTGACGGATATGTCCGGACCTCGGTTCTGACGGACCGTCATGGTCCACATTTCAAACCGGCGGCACGCGGTTCGTTCGTGATTTGCGAAGATGACGAGCGGGGCGTGGCCCCGAAAACCCAGTCTTGAAGGAGAACCCCGAAGTGGCCGAGCTGTTCTACGACGACGACGCCGACCTGTCCATCATTCAGAACCGCAAGGTCGCGGTGCTCGGCTACGGCAGCCAGGGTCACGCCCACGCGCTGTCGCTGCGGGACTCCGGTGTCGACGTGCGGGTCGGTCTGCTGGAGGGCTCGAAGAGCCGCGCCAAGGCCGAGGAGGCGGGCCTGCGGGTCGTCACTCCCGCCGAGGCCGCCGCCGAGGCGAGCGTCATCATGATCCTGACCCCGGACCCGGTCCAGGCGAAGGTCTACGCCGAAGCCGTGGAGCCCAACCTGCAGGACGGCGACGCGCTGTTCTTCGGGCACGGCTTCAACATCCGGTTCGGCTTCATCAAGCCGCCGGCCAACGTCGACGTGTGCATGGTCGCCCCCAAGGGCCCCGGCCACCTGGTCCGTCGGCAGTACGAAGAGGGTCGCGGCGTGCCGTGCATCGTCGCGGTCGAGCAGGACGCGTCGGGCCAGGGCCTGGCGCTCGCCCTCTCCTACGCGAAGGGCATCGGCGGCACCCGTGCCGGCGTCATCAAGACCACCTTCACCGAGGAGACCGAGACCGACCTGTTCGGTGAGCAGGCGGTGCTCTGCGGCGGCGCCTCGGCGCTGGTCAAGGCGGGCTTCGAGACCCTGGTCGAGGCCGGCTACCAGCCGGAGATCGCCTACTTCGAGTGCATGCACGAGCTGAAGCTCATCGTCGACCTCATGTACGAGGGCGGCCTGGAGAAGATGCGCTGGTCCATCTCGGAGACCGCCGAGTGGGGCGACTACATCACCGGCCCCCGGATCATCACGGCCGACACCAAGGCCGAGATGAAGAAGGTGCTCGCCGAGATCCAGGACGGTTCGTTCGCGACCGCGTGGATGGCGGAGTACGAGGCGGGTCTGCCGAAGTACAAGGAGTACGTGAAGGCGGACTCCGAGCACAAGCTGGAGACCACCGGCAAGGAGCTCCGCAAGATGATGAGCTGGGTGACGAACGAGGGCTGATCCTCGACTCGACGTGTTGCCTGCCGCTTCGGCGGTGTGAAGTGCCCCGGGCCGGGATCGGTCCGGGGTGCTGCTTTTTGGGCGACTTCGTCGCCGGCTCGCGAGGCGCCGCTTTTTTGCTCCCCCGCTTCGCTCCTCCGCAAAAAAGCGGCGCCTCGCTCGTGACTTCGTG
>NZ_JBITJP010000036.1:0-107098 GCF_044460165.1 Embleya sp. NPDC050154 | reverse complement strand
CCGCTTTTTCTTTCCCCCGCTTCGCTCCTCCAAGAAAAAGCGGTGCCTCGCTCGGGGCTTCGTGTCCCTCCGCTTCGCTCCGGGGCACGAAGCCCCAGCTTGCGGCTCCGCCGCTCTCCGCGCTTCGCGCGTCGATCAGTGGGGGTGGGCCGGGGTCGGGGGCGCTGACGCGCCGGGGGTTGGGCGGGGCGGGTGGGGTGGTTGTGGGGGTCAGGGGTGGCGGGGCCAGGTAGGAGTCGCTGGAGGTGGCCAGGGGTTGGGCGGTTCGGGGGAGGAAGGCGACCGGGGCGGCGATGTCGGCGGTGGACCGCCGACGTGGACCGGGGGTGCCGTCGGGGGTGTGGATCTCCGTCGGGCTCAGGAGGGGGAAGGTCGCCGGTGGAAACTTGCCCGCGTCCCGGGAATATCCCTGGGACGTAAACCATTGGAAGTTAGCGAGAGTAAAGAGTTAAGCTAAGAAACGTGTCCCCGTCCGAACCCGACCGTGCCACGGTGGCAGCCCTCCGTGCCTCGGTGCTGAAGCTCTCCCGTCGCCTGCGCAACCAGCGGGCCGACGAGACCCTGAGTCCCACCCAACTCTCGGTGTTGACCGTGCTCGTCGTGCGCGGCGCCATGACTCCGGGCGAACTGGCCCGGCAGGAAAAGGTGCAGCCGCCGTCGATGACGCGGGTGATCGCCGGCCTGGAGGAGCGCGGCCTGGTGCGGCGTGAGCCGCACGCCGACGACCGCAGGCAGGTCGTGGTCTCCGCGACCGAGCCCGCCGCCGCCGTGGTGGAGGAGAACCGCAGGCTGGGCAACGCCTGGCTGGCGGAACACCTGGCCCGGCTCACGCCCGAGGAGAACGAGGCGTTGCGCGCGGCCCTGCCGGTGCTGGAGAAGCTGGCGCAGGCCTAGGGCCTGCTCAGGCGCCCCGCGTCGCGGTTCGGTTCAGGGACGGATGTTCATCCGGCCTCGGCCGAACGTACGACGAAAGGGGAGCCCGTGGCGGCGACAGCCGGCACCTTCTCATCACTACGAAACCGCAACTTCCGGCTGTTCGCCGCCGGCCAGACCGTGTCGAACACGGGCACCTGGATGCAACGCATCGCGCAGGACTGGCTGGTGCTCAAGCTCACCGGCAGCGCGACCGCGCTGGGTGTGACCACCGGGCTGCAATTCCTGCCCATGCTGCTGTTCGGCCTGTGGGGCGGCGTGATCGCCGACCGCTACCGCAAGCGCCTGTTGTTGATCGGTACGCAGACCGTGATGGGTCTGCTCGCCGCCGTGATGGCGGTCCTGGTGTTGAGCGACGCCGTCCAGGTGTGGCACGTGTGGTTGCTCGCGTTCGGTCTCGGCATGGCCACCGCGGTGGACAACCCCGCGCGCCAGGCGTTCGTGATCGAGATGGTCGGTCGCAAGGACCTGGCCAACGCGGTCAGCCTGAACTCGGCCAACTTCCAGCTCGCCCGGATCGTCGGCCCCGCCGTCGGCGGTCTGCTGATCACCGCGATCGGCACCGGGTGGGTTTTCGCGGTCAACGCGGTGTCCTACATCGCGGTGCTGCTCGGCCTGTTGGCCATGCGCGAGTCCGAGCTGCGCACGATGCCGGTGGTGTCGCGCGAGAAGGGCCAGCTCCGCGAGGGGCTGCGCTATGTGCGCGGCCGTCCGGACCTGCTGGTGGCGATCGCGCTGGTCGGCTTCATCGGCACCTTCGGCTACAACTTCGCGGTCACCCTCGCGGCCTTCTCCAACGACGTCTTCCACGCCGGACCCGGCTCGTTCGGGCTGCTGAACACGGTGTTCGCGGTCGGCTCGCTGGCGGGCGCGCTGTTCGCCGCCAAGCGCGGCCGGACCCGGTTGCGGGTCCTGGTCGGCGCCGCGATCGCGTTCGGCCTGCTGGAGACGATCGCCGCGCTGATGCCCGGCTACTGGAGCTTCGCGCTGCTCCTGGTGCCGATCGGGATCGCCGGACTGACCTTCAACACGGCGGCCAACTCGACCGTGCAACTGGGCAGCGACCCGGCGATGCGTGGTCGGGTGATGGGCATCTACATGCTCGTGTTCATGGGCGGCACCCCGCTGGGCGGCCCGCTGACGGGTTGGCTGGCGGAGAGTTTCGGACCGCGTACCGGGTTGCTCGTGGGCGGCCTGATCTCGCTGGCCGCGGCGCTCGTGGTCGGCGCGCTGCTCGCCCGGCACGCCGGGATCCGGCTGCGGCCGAGCACGGTGGTGCGCGCCATGAGGCCGGCGGCGCCGGCAGCCACGGCGACACGGTCGGAGTTCGGTAATCCCGTGGTCAAGATCTGACACAGCGTCAGCACAGGTGTGCGATACACCTTTTCTTGACGAGGGATTCACGCCCTGGGGTGACCCAGGCCATCGACACGTCACCCGGAACGCTGGAATCCTTGAACGATGGACTACGTGCGGTTCCAGCACCTGTTCCAGGCGGAGGGTCTCCGCTTGGGCCAGGCGGCCGTCACGGACATGGACGCGCCGGTACCGTCCTGTCCCGGTTGGACGGTCGCCGACGTCGTGCGACATTCCGTGCTCATGTACAACAGCGCCACCGGGCAACTGCGCCCGGAGCGTCGCCCGGTCGCGGGCGGCGCGAACAAGGGGGAACTGCTCGACACCTACACCCGGGCGCACGCGGCGCTCGTGACCGAGATGGCCCGGCGGGACCCGCTCGACCCGATCGAGGGGGAGGACCTCGAACCCGGCGTCGCGGAGGGCGTGGAGAGCGGGGGACCCGACCCGGGCACCGCCGGCTTCCTGATCCGCCGGATGGCGCGCGAGGCCGCCGTGCATCGCGCCGACATCGAGATGGCCGTCGGCACCCCGGGACCGCTGGACGCCCAGCAGGCCCTGGACGGCATCGACGAAGTGCTGGGGGTCCTGCTCCCGGCGCACTACGACGGCCGCGCCAAGGACGGCGCGAGCGGGCGCACGATCGGCGTGCACAGCAACCGGCACCACTGGCGGCTGACCATGCAGCGCTCCGGCGTGAGCATGTCCCGCGACCAGGGGTTCACGGACGCGGCGGTCACCGGCGAGCCCGCCGAACTGCTCCTCTACCTGTGGGGCCGCAGGCCCGGCTCGGTCGTCTCGCAGACCGGCGACCGCACCGTGTTGACCGCCTTCCGCCGCCGTCTGGCGGCCTCGATGGTCTGACCCGCGAGCGCGGGCGCCCGACCGGAATTCGGTCGCGCGCCCGCGCCGCGTAGGCTCTGGGGCGTGAATCCCCGCACCAGAACCCGCGTCGTCACGGCCACCCTGGCCCTCCTGCTCATCGCCGTGATCATCGGCGCGCTCATGCGCTGACGCGTCCGCGCCCCTGCGCCGACGTGCCGACCGCGGGTGCGGGCGACAACGTCGGAGCCGGGCCGGCCCCGAGACCGCGGATCAGTGCGGGTTGCCCGCCGCGCGGACCCGATCGGCGGCGATCCGGACCAGCGTCGCGTTGCCCGGGACCCGGCGGCCCTCCGGGTCCAGCAGGGTGTCCTCCAGCCCGATCCGGGTGTCGAGGCCGGCCGCGATCGCGGCGTCCAGGACCGGCCACGCGGACTCGTCCGCGCCGTGCAACAGGCGCGGCACGCCGATGTCGTGCCGGTCCAGGACGGTCAGGATGCGTCCCGCCTCGTCCAGCGCGTCCACCGGATCGGCGCGTTCGACCTCGACCAGGATCCGGGTGCACACCGCGGCCAGATCCTGCTCCACCAGCAGCTCCGCGTCGGCCTCGGTCCACACCCCCGCCTCGACCCCCACACCCAAGTGCGCGAGCGCGTGGGCGAGTTCGACCGAGCCCGGCTCGGACAGGTTGACCGAGGCCAGGTCGGGCAACACCCGCCAGGCCCGCACCGCGGCCAGCCGGGCGTCCGGGCCAGCCTCGATCCACGCGCCTGTGCTCACCCCGATCGGCACGCCCGGGGCCGCGCCCCGGATGGCCCGGAGCACCGCCGCGATCACGTCCGGCGCCAGGCTCTCCCGACCGTCGCGCCCGCGCGGGTGCACATGCACGATGGACGCGCCCGAGGCCACCGCGGCTCGACTGTCCGCGGCGATCTGCGCCGGTGTCAGCGGAAGCGCCGGGTGCTCCTCGGGGCGCCGTGTGCCGTTCAGACATGCCTTGACAAGTGTCATGGAAGACTCCGGATGCCGACGCCCACGAAGCTCCCATCCCATCCCCGACACACGGCAAACCGCAATGGCTTCAGCCGAGCCGTCGCAAAGTGGTCCCCGACCCGACGGGGACCGGGGCCGGGCCGGCAGGCTGGACCCATGACAGGACGGGACGGGTGAAGCGCGTGGGAAAGCGCCGGATGCGCGGCCTCGGCGCCCTGACGGCGGCCGTTGCCCTGGCGGTGGCGGTACCGGCGTCGGCGGCGGCCGATTCGGACGTGTTGTTGACCATCAAGGACGAGCGGATCACCGAGTCCAGCGGCCTGGTGGCCAGCGCGCAACACCCGGACGTCTACTGGACGCACAACGACAGCTCCGACGCGCCCAGGATCTACGCGATAGGCAAGGACGGCGCCACCAAGGCGACCATCACGCTGTCCGGTGTGGACGCGCGGGACTGGGAGGCGATCACGGTCGGCAAGGACGACGCGGGCAAGCCCGCGCTGTTCGTCGGCGACATCGGCGACAACCTGCACGGCAAGTGGCCCGAGGTGTGGATCTACCGCTTCGCCGAGCCCGCGACGCTGGCCGACGCGACGGTCAAGCCGACCAAATTCCGGGTCAAGTACGACAACGGCCCGCGCGACGCCGAGGCGCTGCTGCTGGACCCGCGCACGAACAAGCTCTACATCGCGAGCAAGGAGGCCGAGGGCGGCCTGTACGAGCAGCCCGAGCAGCTCTCCGCGACCGGGATCAACACCTTCAAGCGGATCTCCGCCGGAGGCTCGACGGTGACCGACGGCGCGTTCGCGCCGGACGGGTCGCGGTTCGTGTTGCGCGGCTACTTCTCCGCCACCGTGTTCGCCGCGCCGGGCAAGGAGTTGGCCGGGGTCTCCGTGCCGATCCAGCGCCAGGGCGAGTCGGTCGCGTGGAGCCGGGACGGCAAGGAGTTGCTGTTCGGCAGCGAGGGCAAGGGCAGCCAGGTGCGCCGGGTCGAGCTCAAGGGCGACAACCGGCCGGATTCGGTGCGCGCCGGATCCGGTGCCAAGCCCGGAGCAGAGTCGGCCGGCGGCACCGCCTCCAGCGACGCGAGCACGGCCGCCGGCGACGAGAGCGACGGCGATTCCGGGATGGACAAGGCCAAGACGTACGGCCCGGGTGTGCTGGCCGTGGTCGGCCTGGTGGTGCTGTTCTTCGCGTATCGCCGCCTCGGCGGCCGGAACCGGGCCTGATCGCCGAAGGGCCGCCGCCCCGGGACCGGTTCGGTCCGGGGCGGCGGCCCCTCAGGCGCCGCGAACGCGGATCAGAGCTGCTCGATCACGTAGTCGACGCACGCGGTCAGCGCCTCGACGTCGGCCGGCTCGACGGCCGGGAACATCGCCACCCGGAGCTGGTTGCGGCCCAGCTTGCGGTAGGGCTCGGTGTCCACGATGCCGTTCGCGCGCAGCACCTTGGCCACCGCCGCCGCGTCCACCGAGTCGGCGAAGTCGATCGTGCCGACCACCTGCGAGCGGGCCGCCGGGTCGGTCACGAACGGGCTCGCGTACGAGGACTTCTCGGCCCACCCGTACAGCCGGCCCGACGAGTCGGCGGTGCGCCCGACGGCCCAGTCCAGGCCGCCCTGCCCGTTGATCCAGTCGAGTTGGTCGGCGAGCAGGAACAGCGTGCTCAGCGCCGGCGTGTTGTAGGTCTGGTCCTTGACCGAGTTGTCGATCGCGGTGGCCAGGTCGAAGAACGGCGGGATGTAGCGGTCCGACGCGGCGATCCGCTGCGCGCGCTCCAGCGCGGCCGGCGAGAACGCGGCGAGCCACAGACCGCCGTCGGCGGCGAAGTTCTTCTGCGGTGCGAAGTAGTACACGTCGGTCTCGGCCGCGTCCACCGGCAGCCCGCCCGCCGCGGAGGTCGCGTCGACGAGCACCAGCGAGCCCGTGTCGGCGCCGGCCGGCCGGGCGATGGGCATCGCGACACCGGTCGAGGTCTCGTTGTGGGTCAGGGCGTACACGTCCACGCCCGCCTCGGCCTGCGGCAGCGGGTGCGTGCCCGGCTCCGACTTGATCACCGTCGGCTCCTCCAGCCACGGCGCGGCCTTGACCGATGTGGCGAACTTGGAGGAGAACTCGCCGAACGACAGGTGCTGGGACTTGCGCTCGACCAGGCCGAACGCGGCGATGTCCCAGAAGGCGGTGGCGCCGCCGTTGCCCAGGATCACCTCGTAGCCCTCGGGCAGGGAGAACAGGCTGCCGACACCTTCGCGAACCCGGCGCACCAGGTTCTTCACCGGCGCCTGCCGGTGCGAGGTGCCCAGGAGAGAGGTACCGGTCGCCGCGAGAGCGGCGAGTGCCTCGGGACGTACCTTGGACGGGCCCGAACCGAACCGGCCGTCGGCGGGCATGAGCGCTGCGGGAATCTGGATCTCGGCCACGCGGAGAGCGTAGTCGTGTCCGATTCGTGGGTGATGTGTATTCCGCACAATGAGACGATCGCGCCCGGCATGTGGCACGGGGGCGTCTCGACGGGTGGGCGACACGCGCCCGGCGGCGGGCGTTCGACGGTCGGGTCGGCGTAACGAGTGAGGATGGCGTGGTGACGGCACAGCTCGGGGACCTCGAAGGCGCGCTGCGGGCGCGGGTGCGCGGCGAGGTCCGGTTCGACCCGCAGGCCCGCGCGCTGTACTCGATGGACGCCTCCAACCACCGCAAGGTGCCGCCGGGGGTCATCGCCCCGCTGGACGCCGAGGACGTGCTCGCGGCGCTCGCGGTGTGCCACGAGCGGGGCGTGCCGGTGACCGTACGCGGCGGCGGCACCAGCATCGCCGGTCAGGCCACCGGCAACGGCCTGGTGCTCGACCTGGCCCGGCACCTGAACCGCATCCACGACGTGGACCCGGCGACCCGCGTCGCGCATGTCGAGCCCGGCGTGGTGCTCGACGACCTGCGCCGCGCGGCCGGCCGGTACGGGCTCACCTTCGGCCCGGACCCCTCCACACACAGCCGCTGCACGCTCGGCGGCATGATCGGCAACGACGCCTGCGGGTCGCACTCGGTCGCCTGGGGCCGCACGAGCGCGAACGTCGAATGGCTGGACGTCGCGACCATGGACGGCACCCGGATGCGGGTCGGCCGGGATCAGACGGTGCCCACCACCGGCCGCGCCGCCCAGATCCACGCCGCGCTCACCGACCTCGCCGACGCCAACCTGGCGCTGATCCGGCGGGGCTTCCCGGCCTTGCCGCGCCGGGTCTCCGGCTACGCCCTGGATCGACTGCTGCCCGAGCACGGACGCGACCTCGCCCGGGCCCTGGTCGGCACCGAGGGGACCTGCGTCGTGGTGCTCGGGGCCGGCCTGCGCCTGGTCGAGGCGCCCAAGGCGCGCGCCTTGGTGGTGCTCGGCTTCCCGGACGACTTCGCCGCGGCGGACGCGGCGCCCGGCCTGCTGCCGCACGGCCCGCTCACCGTGGAGAGCCTGAGCGCGGGCCTGGTCGCGTTGGCCGCGTCCGCGCGCGACGTGGCACTGCCGCCGGGCGCGGCCTGGTTGTTCGTCGAGGTCGGCGCGGACACGGTCGCCGAGGCGAAGGAGCGCGCACACGCGCTGGCCGGTTCCGGACCGGCGCGGGTGGTCACCGATCCGGCGGGGCAGCGCGCGCTGTGGCGGATCCGCGAGGAGGCGTCCGGCACCGCGACCCGGATGGCCGACGGCTCGGAGGCGTGGCCGGGCTGGGAGGACACCGCGGTGCCGCCCGAGCGGCTCGGCGCGTACCTGCGCGCGTTGGCCGCGCTGATGGACCGGCACGACCTGCGCGGCCTGCCCTACGGGCACTTCGGCGAGGGCTGCGTGCACATCCGGATCGATTTCGACCTGCTCACCACGCGTGGCGTCGCGGCGTATCGGGCGTTCTCGTCCGACCTGGCGGACCTGGTGGTCGCGCACGGCGGCTCGCTCTCCGGGGAACACGGCGACGGACAGGCCCGGGCCGAGTTCCTGCCCCGGATGTACGGACCGGAGATCGTCGAACTGTTCGGCGCGTTCAAGGCGATCTGGGATCCGGCGGGGTTGTTGAACCCGGGCATCGTGGTTCGTCCACACCCTGTGGACGGCAATCTGCGGTTCGCCGGGATGCGCACACCCGTATCGGTCGAGTTCGGCTACCCGGCCGACGGCGGCGACTTCGCGGCGGCCGTACGGCGCTGCGTCGGGGTGGGCAAATGCCGCGAGTCGGCCGACACCTCCTCGGGCGGCGTGATGTGCCCGTCGTACCGGGTAACCGGCGAGGAGGCGCACTCGACGCGCGGGCGGGCCCGGCTGCTGCACGAGATGCTGATCGGCGAGGTGATCACCGACGGGTGGCGCTCCACCGAGGTCCGCGACGCGCTCGACCTGTGCCTGTCCTGCAAGGGCTGCCGCAGCGACTGTCCGGTGGACGTGGACATGGCCACCTACAAGGCCGAGTTCCTGCACCACCACTACCGGGGCCGGTTGCGGCCGGCGGCGCACTACGCGCTGGGCAATCTGCCGCTGCTGGCGCGCGCGATGGGGTCGGTGCCGGGCCTGGCGGGCCTGGCCAACGCGGCGGCCGGGGTGCCGGCGCTGCGGCGTGCGGCGCTCGGCCTGGCCGGGCTCGACCGGACCCGGGAGATCCCCCCGTTCGCGCCCGAGCCGTTCACCCGGTGGTGGCGCGATCGGCCGCGCGTGAGCGGGAGTTCGCGCCGCCGGGTGGTCCTGTGGCCGGACACCTTCGGCAACCGGTTCCGACCCGAGGTCGGGCGCGCGGCGGTCGAGGTGCTGGAGGCGGCCGGACTGGAGGTGGTGGTGCCGCCGGGGTCGGTGTGCTGCGGCCTGACCTGGGTTTCGACCGGGCAACTGGACATCGCGCGACGGGTGATGGCCCGTACGGTGCGCACCCTGCGGCCGGCGATCGAGGCCGGGCTGCCGATCGTCGGTCTGGAACCGTCCTGCGCGGCGGCGCTGCGCACCGACGTACCCGAGTTGCTCGGCCGGTCGGCGGACGGCCTGGCCGACTCGGTCAAGACCTTCGCGCAGACGCTGGAGGAGTACGCGCCGCACTGGGCGCCGCCGGTGCTCGATCGTGAGGTGACCGGCCAACTGCACTGCCACCAGCACGCGGTGCTGGGCGACGCGGCCGACCGGCGGTTGCGCGCCCGAGCCGGGTTGACCGGCGAACTCGCGGGCGGTTGTTGCGGGTTGGCGGGCAACTTCGGCTACGAGGCGGCGCACGCCGAGGTGTCGCGGGCGGTCGCGGCGGACCGGCTGCTGCCGGCGCTCGCGGCCGCGGGACCGGACGCGGTGACCCTGGCCGACGGGTTCAGTTGCCGCACCCAGATCACCCACGTGAGCGACCGCCGCCCGGTGCACCTGGCCGAACTCCTGGCCGCCGCACTGCCGTCGGCCCCGGACCCGGACCCGGTGGTGCGGCCGTGACGGTCACCCGTGTGCGCGGCGCGGGGAATAGCCGGCGGGCGATCGCGACTTGGCACCGGACATGACCGACACAGCGTTCAACCCGCGCACGCTCCTCGCCGAAAGCCGCCTGGGGGTCCTCGCCACGATCAAATCGGACGGCCGCCCCCAGCTCTCCCCGGTAATGCCGTTCTACGACGGGGAGGCCGGTGTCCTCTACGTCTCGATGACCGAGGGCCGTGCCAAGACGGCGAACCTGCGCCGCGACCCGCGAGCGGCCCTGGAGGTCACCAGCCCCGACGGTCGCTCCTGGGCCACGGCCGAGGGCACGGTGACCCTCGTCGGACCGGGCACCGACCCCGAGGGCCCGGAGGTCGAGGCGCTCGTGGACTACTACCGCCGTGCCGCCGGGGAGCACCCGGACTGGGCCGAATACCGCGCGGTGATGGTCGCCGACCGCCGGGTGCTGATGACGATGGCCGTCGACCACGTCTACGGCGCCGACATCGGCTGAATCCGGACGGTCCGGGCCACCGCGCGATCCCACGCTCGCGGTGGCCCCGGTACCCCGTGCTCCGGACCGCGGGTTCTAGACCAGGTTTCCCGGGTCGGTGTTGGCGCCGCACAGTATGACGGCGACCTTTTCGCCCTCGGCCGGGGTGTACGCGCCGGTGGAGAGGGCGGCGAGGGCCGTGGCGGCGGCGTGTTCGACGACGATGCGGAAGTTGTCCCACAGGGCCTGGCGGGACTCGACGATGGCCTTGTCGGAGACCAGGACCGAGAACGCGCCGGTGCGCTGCGCCGTGGCCAGCGCCGTGGCGGAGACCCGGCGCGCGCCCAGGGAGTCGGCGGCGATCGAGTCGGTCGGCACGTCCACGACCTCGCCCGCCTCCAGCGCGGCGTTCAGCGCCCGACAGTTCTCCGGTTCGACCGCGACGGTGCGGATCCCGTGTTCCTCGGCGGCGGTCGCCACGCCCGCGAACAGACCGCCGCCGCCGACCGAGACGATGACCGTGTCCAGCGTGCCGGGCAGGCTCGCGACCATCTCCGGCACCAGCGTCCCCGCGCCCGCCGCGATCAGCGGGTTGTCGTACGCGTGCGACAACAGCGCGCCGGTGTCCTCGGCGAACCGTCGCGACGCCTCCAGCGCGTCGGCGTACTCCCGGCCCACGAGCAGCACGTCCGCGCCGTACGTGCGCAGCCGCTCGACCTTGATCCGCGGCGCCGTCTCCGGCAGGAACACCGTCGAGCGCACCCCGGCGCTGCGCGCCGCCCACGCGCACGCGAGGCCCGCGTTGCCGCCGGAGGCGATCACCACGCCGGCCTCGGGCATGGTGCCCGCCTCGATGTGCGCGGTGGTGAAGTTCGCGGCGCCGCGCGCCTTGAACGACCCGGTGTGCTGGATGTACTCCAACGCGAGCCACACGTGCGGCGACGGATGGATCGGCATCATGGTGACCGGCTGGGTCTGGCCCACGATGCGGTCGGCGGCGTTCCTGATGTCGCCGTAGGTCAGTTCGGGCGTGGCGGTATCCATGACGCACGACCCTATGCGCCGGCCCGGCCGCCGCGGACCTCGGTCGGTGTGCCGACGAGCGGTCGCCCGGCACACGGGTGATGTGCGGGACATCTCGATCACTTACGTGGACATCCGGGTTAGGCAAGCCTTACCTTCGGATCATGACGTTGGTCGATCTTCGGGAGTCCGGGCCCTGCCCCGCGTTGACGGAGACCTTTCGCGGGCTCGGCGCGGCGTGTCCGCTGATCACGGTCGAGGCGGGGCATCCGCGGGCGGGTCTGCTGCGCGTGGCGCGCGTGGCCGAGGACCCCGAGGTGCTCGAGGGTGTGCTGACCGCCGAGCGGCAGCGGATCACCGCGTCCGTGGCCGCCGAGCCGCGCGCGGACGCGATCGCGATGTGGGCCCTGCACGGCTACGCCTGGTACGCGTGCCTGATGTTCGCCGGGCCGTGGTTCCTCAGCCGCCGGGTCCCGTTGGTGGACCTGGACGACGTATGGCTCGACCTCTCGCCGGAACGGTCGAGCAAGTGCCTCACCGTTACCTCGAACGCCTTCGCGTGCCTGCCCGACGACCCGGACGCGGGCGCTCCCGGCGCGCGGGTGGTGGCCGACGAGGCCGCCCTGCGCGCGGTGCTGCTGCGCGCGGTGTCCGAGCACCTGGAGCCGCTGCTCACCGCGTTCCGGCCGCACCTGCGGCGCGGCGAGCGGGTGGTGTGGGGGATGGTGGCGGACGAGGTGGTGAGCGCGGTCTGGTACCTGGGCCGCTCGCTGGGCGCGGACGAGGGCGAGCGCGCGGTCCGCGAACTCGGCGAACTCTTTCCCGGCGACACCGGCCGGTTCAAGCGCGACGCCGGATTCCGTACCCTCCGGGGCACCGAGGGCCGCACCCACTGCCACCGCACCCAGAGCGTGTGCTGCCTCTGGTACACGCTGGAGCCCGACGCGCTGTGCGGCACCTGCCCCCGCGCCGACGACGAGCGCCAGGTGGCCATCCTGGAAGGTCGCGTCTGACCGGGATCCCGTGGCGCGCGACCGGACCCGGAGCCGGGCCGGACATGACGGAACCCCGCACCCTGACGGGTGGCGGGGCTCCGGGTGAGCGTCGAGCGCGTCGAACGCTCAGTGCTTCAGGTTGCGGACCGTGTCGTCGTAGCCCGGGACCTCGGTGATCGGGCGGGTGCCCGGGCCGACGTACAGGGCGGCCGGACGCACCAGACGCGACGTGCGCTTGTGCTCCAGGATGTGCGCGCTCCACCCGGCGGTCCGGGCGCAGGTGAACATCGAGGTGAACATGTGGGCCGGCACCTGGGCGAAGTCCAGCATCACCGCGGCCCAGAACTCCACGTTGGTGGCCAGGATGCGGTCGGGGCGCCGAGCCTGGAGCTCCTCCAACGCCGCCTTCTCCAGTGCCGCGGCCACCTCGTAGCGAGGCGCTCCCAACTCCTTGGCCGTCCGTCGCAGCACACGTGCGCGAGGGTCCTCGGCGCGGTACACGCGGTGGCCGAAACCCATCAGGCGCTCGCCCCGGTCGAGGACGCCCTTGACGTACGCCGTGGCGTCGCCGGTGCGCTCGATCTCCTCGATCATGTGCAGCACGCGCGAGGGCGCACCACCGTGCAGCGGGCCGGACATCGCGCCGACCGCGCCGGACAGACACGCCGCGACGTCGGCACCGGTGCCGGCGATCACCCGCGCGGTGAACGTCGAGGCGTTCATGCCGTGCTCGGCCGCCGACGTCCAATAGGCGTCGACCGCCTTGACGTGCTGCGGATCCGGCTCGCCGCGCCAGCGGATCATGAAGCGCTCGACGATGGTCTGCGCCTTGTCGATCTCGCTCTGCGGGACCATCGGCTTCTCCAAGCCGCGGGCCGACTGGGCGACATACGACAGCGCCATCACGGCGGCCCGGGCGAGGTCGTCCCGCGCCTGGGTGTCGTCGATGTCGTGCAGCGGTTTCAGACCCCACACCGGGGCGAGCATGGCCAGCGCGCTCTGCACGTCCACGCGGACATCGCCCGAATGGATCGGGATCGGAAACGGTTCGGCCGGTGGCAGGCCGGGGTTGAACGCCCCATCCACCAGCAGGCCCCAGACATTGCCGAACGAGACGTGGCCGACGAGATCCTCGATGTCCACACCTCGGTACCGGAGCGCGCCACCCTCCTTGTCGGGTTCGGCGATCTCCGTCTCGAACGCTATGACTCCTTCGAGCCCGGGTACGAACTCGGACATCAGGCGGCTCCTCATGCGATCTCGACTGACTTGTGGCCGGGTCCTTCATACCCCGCACTACCACACCGTGTCTTCCCCCGAAAAGGCCGGGGCGCATGGTGCCGATCAAGCTCCGCACCTGGGATCCGCCGGTGATTCGGGGAGGTGTTCCGCTCGGTCCGGGCGAGGCTCGGGATGGTGCCTCGCTTGAAGGTATGGGCCGATCGAAGTCCGTCGGTCAGGATATCTCTTGATATCGAGACGACCTACGCCGGAACGCACCCGGGCGAGTGAGGTCCGGCACAAATCGGCCCGGGTCGGTCACCCGATGGTCACTCGTCGGGGGTGATCGTGCCGGGGGCGGGCGACTGGTGGTACTCGTTGTCCGTGGAGTTCACCGAGCTTGCCGCGATGCGCCGGCAGTACCGAGGCGAAGGCATCGACGTCGGCGCCTTGCCGCCGACCCCCTTCCCGCTGTTCACCGCCTGGCTGGCCGAGGTGGCGGCGGCCGAACTGCCCGAGCCCAACGCGATGGTCGTGGCCACCGCGACGCCGGACGGACGGCCCAGCACCCGCACCGTCCTGCTCAAGGAGTTCGACGAACGGGGCTTCGTCTTCTATACGAACTACGGCTCGCGCAAGGGCGCCGAACTGGCCGCGAACCCGGCGGTGAGCCTGCTGTTCCCGTGGCACGCGCTCGCGCGTCAGGTAGTGGTGACCGGTTCGGCCGAACGGGTGTCGCGCGAGACCACCGCCGAGTACTTCCGCTCCCGGCCGCGCGGCTCGCGGATCGGTGCCTGGGCGAGCGAGCAGTCCGCCGCGGTCTCCGGGCGCGAGCAGTTGGAGAAGCGGTACGCCGAGGCCGAGGCCGGATTCGCGGCCATCGACGACATCCCGGTGCCGGAGTTCTGGGGCGGCTTTCGGGTCCGGCCGGACGCGGTGGAGTTCTGGCAGGGGCGCGAGAACCGGATGCACGACCGACTGCTGTACCTGCGCGAGGGCGACGAGGGGTCGAGGTGGCGGGTCGAGCGACTGAGCCCGTGAACCGGAATGGGTCGCGGGCCCCCGGTCGTCGGGTCGGACGAGTTTCGGCGCGACCGGGTTCGCCGCCGGGTCGGTCATCGGGTCCGTGAACGACAGCGACCCGCAGGTCGCTTCTCCGTCCACCTCGGTGAGGTGGAACGAAGGCCGGGGGACGATCCCGGCGACCTGCGGGTCGGGTGTCTGCCTGGTGTTGCCGGCCGCCTGCCTGCGTCCGTCGCGGTGCACTCACGACGGGGCCTGCCGAGCCGGTAAACCGGAGTGGCGGCTAGCGGGCAGCCACCTCACGCGTCCGAATGCTATGCAACTTCAGACCACCTCCTCTCCCGTGTGCCAGTGAGGTTAGATCCGCTCGTGGGCGGGTGCAACGCATTTTCGGGGTGCCCGATCCCACATCGAAATCAGGAATAGATGCAGGGGGCATTGGGATTGGATGAGGCGGGTGCCCCCTGCCTCGAAACGCTTCGCCAAAGCCGTCCTGGCGGACGTGACCCCGCTGCGCGAGTTCCCCGACTTCCGTCGCCTGTGGTTCGGGCACTCGGTGTCCTCGCTGGGCCAGCAGATGACCGCCGTCGCGGTGGCGATCCAGGTGTACGACCTGACCGGGTCCAATTTCGCGGTCGGGGTGGTGGGGCTGTGCTCGGTGCTTCCGCTGATCGTGTTCGGGCTGCTCGGCGGCGCGATCGCGGACAGCCTGGACCGCCGACTGGTCGGCCTGGTGACCGCGAGCGGACTCGCCGCGGTGTCGATCGTGTTGGCCGGGCAGGCGTTCCTCGACCTCGCACAGGTGTGGCTGCTGTACGTGGCGGTCGCGGTGCAGTCGGCGTTCTTCGCGGTGAACAACCCCGCGCGCACCTCGATGCTCCCCAAACTGTTGCCGCCGGCGCGGCTGCCCGCGGCCAACGCGCTGAACTCGATAGCGATGGCCCTCGCGATGACGGTCGGGCCGATGCTGGGCGGCCTGGTGATCGGCCTGTGGAGCTTCCAGGCCGCCTACCTGATCGACGCGATCGCCTTCTCCGCGGCGCTGTACGCGATGTGGCGGCTGCCGTCGATGCCGCCGACCCGGGCCGAGGACGGGCGCAAGCGGGCCTCGGTGCTGGAGGGGCTGCGTTTTCTGCGCGGCAGGCCCAACGTCCGGATGACGTTCCTGACCGACATCGTCGCGATGGTGTTCGGCATGCCCCGCGCGCTGTTCCCGGCGATGGCGGCGACGCTGTACGGCGGCGGGGCGACCACGGTCGGCCTGCTGGTCGCGGCGCCGGCGGTCGGCGCGCTCGCGGGCGGATTGTTCTCCGGTTGGCTGGGCCGCGTGCGGCGGCAGGGGCGCGCGGTGGTGCTCGCGGTGATCGCGTGGGGCTCGTGCATCACCGTGTTCGGGCTGGGCGGTCCGCTGTGGCTGGGACTGATCCTGCTCGCCCTGGCGGGCTGCGCGGACACCATCAGCATGGTGTTCCGGAACACCATCATGCAGGTGGCGACGCCGGACGCGATGCGTGGGCGACTGGCCGGCGTGTTCATCGTGGTGGTCGCCGGCGGGCCACGGCTGGGCGACTTCGAGGCCGGGTCGGTGGCGTCGCTGACCACCGAGCGCATCTCGGTGGTCAGCGGCGGCCTGGCCTGCGTGGTCCTGGTGATCGTGCTGTCGCTGCGGTGGCGCGGCTTCTGGCGCTACGACGCGCGCGATCCGCAACCGTAGGGCGTGTCGCACGGGTGCGCGCGCCGGCCGGTGCGGCGGGCGTCAGGTGCGCGGCGCGATCCACACCTGTTCGGCGTGCGCGGCCACCCGGCCCTCGGCGTCGTAGAGCGTCGTCGCGGTGCGCACCTTGCGGCCCTCGCGGCCGAGTCGGCGGCCGAGCACGACGCACGGTTCGTCGGGATAGGGCAGTGCGTACACGTACGCGGTCATCCGGCCCAGCAGGAGCGCGGTGTCGGCGTCCATCCCGGTCCAGCCGCCGGGGCAGTCGAGCGCGGCCCAGACGAACTCGGGCCCGATCTGCTCGGTACCGGGCGCCACCAGCGAGGTGTGCGGGGTCCACACGCACGCGTTGGTGTCCGGACGGTCGGCGAGCAGGCCGGGGAACAACCGCAGGCCGTCGCCCTCGGCGCGCCCGGTGCCGCACACGAAGCATTCGGTGTAGGGGTTCCACGCCGCGAAGCCGGGGAAGGCCCGGCTCGCCTCGCGGGCCTCGGCCGGAGTGGCCGCGTCGATCGGCGTGGGCAGCGGCAGCGCGGCGTCGACCGGGATCGCCTCCGCGATCGGCCCGTCCTCCCGACCCAGGGTCAGCCCGCCGGTAGCGGCGTCGCGGGTGACCGGCAGCGGCCGATCCAGCGGCATCGCGCGGCGCAGCGTCACGGTCACCCCGGAGGCCGTCCCGCCGCTCGCTCGCGCGGCCAGCAGCCCGGCCAGGTAGCCGCCGTTGCCCATGCCCGGCGGCCCGTTGAAGCGGGCCGGGACCACGATCGCGGCCGAGCGCCGGTCGGGCACCTCGACCGGCTCGGCCGCCGGCGGCGGAGCGGTGGGAGACCGTCGGTCCGCCGCCGGCGGCGGAGCGGTGGGAGACCGTCGGTCCGGGGTCTGCCGGTCCGGCGCCCGCCGATCGGGAGACTGGGACCGTGCGTTGGGATGCACTGCCGGGTTCACCTCAGGTAGAAGATCCGGTCCGCGTGTTCGGCCAGCAACCGCTCGTTCCACGCGGCTCCGCCCTCGACGTTCGCGGACATGAACACCGGGGGTTCGACCCCCCGGGAAACCAGGTGGCCGATCACGCCGACCATGAGTGTCTGCAGCACCGCCGAGCACACCACGCCCGAGGTCGGGCCGATCCGCTGCGGTACGCCGTCCACCTCCAGCGCGGCGTCGCCGGGCGCGATGGCGGTGTCCAGGACGATGTCGCAGTTGTCGAGGACTCGCGTACCCGACGGATGCCTGGGCGACTCGGCCCTGCTGGCCACGATCGAGGTGACGCCGATCACGAGCACGCCGCGCTCGCGCGCCTGACGGGCCAGCTCCACGGGCAGCCCGTTGCGTCCGGACAACGAGATCACCACGAGCGCGTCGCCCTTGCGCAGGCCCGCGCCGTCCAGGACCGGGCCGGCCAGTTCGGCGAGCTTCTCCACCGCGGTGCTGACCGTGATCGGGCGCACGGTCAGTTCGTTGCCTGGGGCGATCAGCGGGTTGGCCAGGATCAGGCCGCCCGCGCGGTAGATCACGTCCTGCGCGGCGAGCGCGGAGTGGCCGCCGCCGAACACGAACAGCCGGCCACCGGCCGCCAACGCCTCGGCGATCCGGTCCGCGGCACGGTCGACGGTGGGCAGCTCTTCGTCCCGCAGTCGCTCCAGCAGCGCGATCGCCGCGTCGAGGTAGCGCGCACCCAGCTCGACCATCCCCGGTCCTCCCGTTCGTTTCGGTGTGTTCCGAGCTTCGTATACGGATCCGCCGTGCGTACGCGGATCCGGCACCTTACCGCCGGATCGCCTGGTAGCGGTCGAGCGCGACGCGTCTTTCCTCGGCGTGCTCGACGACCGGGTCGGGATAGCCCTCGACGCCGATCCGCCACGGCTCGTGCACCGCCTTGCCCGCGATGCCGCGCAACTCGGGGACGTAGCGCCGGACGTAGTCCCCGTCGGGGTCGAACCTTCGGCCCTGGGTGATCGGATTGAAGACCCGAAACCACGGCGACGCGTCCGTGCCGCAGCCCGCGGTCCACTGCCAGCCGTGGCTGTTGGAGGCGAGGTCGCCGTCCACGAGGTGCCGCATGAAGTGCGCCGCGCCGCGCGTCCACTCCTGGTGCAGGTCCTTGACCAGGAAGGACGCGACCACCATGCGCACCCGGTTGTGCATCCAGCCCTCGGCGAGCAGTTGCCGCATCCCCGCGTCCACGAACGGGAAGCCGGTCCGGCCCGCGCGCCACGCGTCGAACAGCGCGTCTGCGTCCGGGCCGCTGTCGTAGCGCATGTCGGCCATGTCCCGGTTCAGGTACTCGCGGGCGGTCTCCGGCTGGTGCCACAACACGTCGGCGTAGAACTCGCGCCAGGCCAGTTCGCTGCGGAAGGTCTCGTCGACCCGGCCGGCGAGCAGTGTGCGCGGGTGGATCTCGCCGAATTTCAGGTGCACCGACAGCCGTGAGGTGCCGTTCAGGTCGGCCCGGTCGCGCAGTTCGCGGTAGCGGTCCAGGCCGTGCGCGCGGAACTCGTCCCAGGTCTCGCGCGCGACCCGCTCGCCCGCCTCGGGCAGGCGTACCCCGGCGGGCGCGGGGGCGGCCGGGTAGTCGACCGAGTCGGCCCACGCCCACGTGAGATCGGTCGGTCGCGGCAGCGGGGCGCGCCGGTCGTGCTCGAGCCACGCGCGCAGGAACGGCGTGAACACCCGGTAGGGCGACCCGTCGGCCTTGCGCACCCGCCCCGGGGCCACCGCGTACGGCGATCCGGTGGCCCGCAGCGGCACTTCGAGGGCCGCCGCGACGGCCGCGTCGCGGGTGCGTCCGTAGGGCCCGAAGTCGGCGCTGACGTGCACCTCGGCGGCGCCGACCGCGCGCACGAGCGCGGGTAGCTCGCGGGTCGGGTCGCCCGCGCGGATCACCAGACGCCCGCCGAGCTCGCGCAGGTCCGCGTCCAGGGCGCGCAGCGAGCGGATCAGGTGTGCCCGGCGGGCGGGCCCGGAGGCGTCCCACAGGACCGGGTCCAGGACGAACAGCGGCAACACTCGGGCGGGCTCGCCGTCCCCGGTGCCGGGAAAGCCGGTTCCGGCCGCGGCGTGCAGTGCCGGATGATCGGTCAGCCGGAGATCACGACGGAACCAGAGGACATGTACACGATCGGGGGATCCGGACGGACCCGAGGTCTTCCGGGATGGCAATGGCATACCGGAACGTTATGACCGTACGCACCCCACAGCGTGGGCCCACGCGGGCGGCAGACACGTACGGATGACGCGGCGGCACGCGCGGGACGGCGCGGACGGGGAAAGCCGCGGGGGCTCGATCGGCCGGACGTCCGCGTCGGCGGTCCAGGTGCGTCAGAATTGGACGGCAGGACCACCAAGAACGGAGCCGCTGGTCGTGAGTGGACTCATCGACACCACGGAGATGTACCTCCGGACGATTTTCGAGCTGGAGGAGGAGGGCGTGGTCCCGCTGCGGGCGCGGATCGCGGAGCGGCTGGAGCAGAGCGGGCCGACCGTGAGCCAGACCGTGGCACGGATGGAGCGGGACGGGTTGTTGACGGTCGAAGGTGACCGTCACCTGGAACTGACGCCCGAAGGGCGGGGAATCGCGACGCGGGTCATGCGCAAGCACCGGCTCGCCGAGTGCCTGCTCGTGGACGTCATCGGATTGCCCTGGGAACAGGTGCACGCCGAGGCGTGCCGTTGGGAGCACGTGATCAGTGAGCAGGTGGAACGTCGCCTGCTCGAACTGCTGCGCTATCCCAAGGAATCGCCGTACGGCAACCCGATCCCGGGCCTGGAGGAGCTGGACCAGGAGCTGCACGCCGACTCCTTCAAGGAAGGCGGGCTGGTCACGCTGCTCGAGTCGGCGGGGCCGGAAGGCAAGAACGTCGTGGTGCGGCGGCTCGGTGAGCCGCTGCAGACCGACGCCCAACTGATGTACACGTTGCGCCGAGCCGGGATTCGTCCCGGGGCGGTCGTGAGTGTGCACGAGTCCGCGGGTGGCGTGATGGCGGGCAGCGGCGGCGAAGCCGCGGAGCTGTCGCCGGAGGTCGCGTCGCACGTGTTTGTGGCCGCGCGGTAGTTGCGCGTAAGCGCGCGGGTCGATGGGCCCTCGTATCCGAGATGGTTCGGGTGCGAGGGCCCTTGCGTTGCGTCTTGGGCGGGTTGGGGGTTTTGTGCCCACCCGCCCATTCGCGCCTTCGGGTGGGATGGCTGCGGATCCACCGCGATGGGGCGGCGTGCTGGGGCCCCGCGGCCACTGGGCAGGTTGTTCGCTACCTGGCCTCGACCAGTGCTCGGCCGCAGGCGTAGGCGATGGGGCTCACCAGTTCGCGGGCTTCGGGGAGCCAGCGGTTGAGTTCGGTGGGTTCGCGGGCCCACGAGGCGCTGCCGGAGCTGCCCATCCGGGACGGCGGGGCGACCACCCAGTCGCCCTCGCCCTTGGGGATCAGGTCGATCGCGCTGGTGCCCCAGCCGATGCGGCGCAACATCTCGCCCATCTTGTCCCGGGCGCCGGGGAGTACGAAAAACTGGAGCCGCCGGGTCGGGGTCGCGATCACCGGGCCGAGCGGCAGCCCCATGCGCTCCAGCCGGGCCAGCGCGAGGCAGCCGGCCTGTTCCGGGACGTCGATCACGTCGAAGCCGCGACCGGTGGGCAGCAGGATCGCCGCGTCCGGGTGCTCGCTCCACCAGCGCCGCACCAGCGCCGGCGAGCTGGCCGCCTGGACCGCCCAGTCGCGCAGGATGGGGTGCGCGCCCGGGGTGGCGCATCCGGGATGGCCGCAGCTGCAACGACGCCCCGCACTGTTCTCGATCACCGAGGCGCCGGGAACCACGTCCCAGTGCCGGTCCCCGGCGTAACGGACTGCGGTCTCTACAAGCGTGTCGCGGGCGAGCTGCCGGGCCCCCAGGGTGTCTTCCACGTGCTGCACAACTGTGGGACCACGGGATGGTTACGGCCGGCCGCCGCCGCACTCGCGGCCACCCGTGCGGCGGACCCCGAACGGCGCGGGGTCGCGCGCCGGAGCGCCGCACTTCGGGAGGGCGAAACCGGATGATCAGGGGCGACGGGATCACCGGTGGCCATCCGGCGCAAGGGGGGCGCATGGGTGCAGACCCGGGGGCGCAATGAAGGGTGCCCTATCCGCTGCTCTATACGGGTCACTACGCTCCGTACGCGGATGACATTTCATACGACCGGCGGGCAAGATCGGCAATTCCGGCCGGCCCGGATCTCGGCAGATGGATGACGTCCGCTGGACACGCATCACGGACTCATCAGGCATCAGGGCGAGGACACGACAGGGCCGGAGGATCCCCGTCGCGCCGATCCCGCATGCCACAAGCCCGCACCGACGGGTCGGGGAGGGAACGCCGATGGCCGCGCGAACGCAGGCGAGCAGGCAGCCCAACGAAAGGTTGACGGCACTGATCCAGGAGGCCGGCTGCTCGAATGCCGGGCTCGCCCGCCGGGTCAACATGTGCGGTGCCGAGCACGGCATGGACCTGCGCTACGACAAGACCTCGGTGGCCCGCTGGCTGCGCGGTCAGCAGCCGCGCGGCGCGGTGCCCAACCTGATCGCCGAGGCGATCGGCCGCAAGCTCGGCCGGCCGGTCACCGTCGAGGAGATCGGCATGGCCGACGGTCGCAGCCTGGCGACCAACGTCGGCCTCCAGTTCGCCGCCACACCGGCGGCCACCGTCGAGGTGGTCACCGAGTTGTGGCGCAGCGACGTCAACCGGCGCGACTTCCTGCTCAACTCCTCGGTCGCGGTGGCCGCGCTGGTCGCGCCCAGCCGGGACTGGTTGATCACCGAGCCGGACGCGCAGGTGGCTCGGATCGGCGGGCCGCGCGTGGGCGCCTCCGACATCGAGGCGGTGTGCGCGACCACGGACATGTTGTCCGCGCTGGACCACCGGTTCGGCGCCGGCCACATCCGCCCGGTCGTCGTGCACTATCTGGGCAGCGTGGTCACCCAGCTGCTCAACGGGACCTATTCCGACGAGACGGGTCGCGCGCTGTTCGCGGCCGTGGCCCGACTCACCGAGCTGGCCGGTTACATGGCCGTGGACACCGGCCAGCCGGGTCTCGCCCAGCGCTACTACATCCAGGCCCTGCGGCTGACCCAGGCCGCGGGCGACCGCGCCTACGGCGGATACGTGCTCGCCGCCGGGATGAGCCACCTCGCGGGCAGCCTGGGCAACCCGCGCGAGATCACCCAGCTCGCGCGCGCCGCGCAGGAGGGCGCCAAGCAGGAGGCCACGCCCACCACCCAGGCGATGTTCCACGCCGCCGAGGCACGCGGGCACGCGCTGCTCGGCGACGCGCGCGCGTGCGAGGCGTCGTTGTCCCGGGCCCAGTCCGCGATGGACGTCGCGACGCCGGACGAGGATCCGCAGTGGATAGGGCACTTCTCCCAGGCGTACCTCGCCGACGAATTCGCGCACTGCTACCGCGACCTGGACCGGCCCCGACAGGCCGAGGCGGCGGCCCGCGCGGCCCTGGACGGGCACGCCGACACGCGGGTCCGGCGGCGGGCCGTGGACACCCTGCTGCTGGCCACCGCGCACCTGCAACAGAACCGGCTCGACGAGGCGTGCTCGGTCGGCGCACAGGCGCTGGACCTGGTGGGCCGGCTGCACTCGGCGCGCGGCCTCGAATACCTCAAGGACTTCCAGCGCCGACTGGAGCCGTATCGCGACGAGCACGTGGTCCGCGAATTCGCCGAGGCCGTGCACGCCGTCCCGGTCTGAGCCGCGCGTGGGCCGCCGACCTGCGCGAAGACGCGTTTCCTCGGCCGATTTCGGCCGGTGGAGTCGGTGCGCCCGGGGGTGCGCCGCTGTTCGCCACTCGAACGTCTGAGTTACCGTCGGGCGGAACGCGGTCCCGGCCGCCGGGCGAACCGGCGGTCGCGCGGCCGCCGGGCGCGACGGCTCGAGGCGACGAACGGGTGGATGGCATGGGATCCGGTGGAGCGGACGGCGGCGGGGGCGAACGGGGCGGGGGCGGCGAGCAGCCGCCGGGGCCGTCACCGTTCGGTCCGCTCGAACTCCCGCGCGACGAAACCGAGGTGCTGCCGAGGTTCGAGGACTACGCGGACCAGGGGCCGCCGCAGGGGTACGGCGCGCCACAACAGCCCTACGGCGCGGCGCAGCCGTACGGCGGCGGGCCCTACCCGCCGAACGAGCCGTACCGGACGAACCCGCCCTACCCGCAGGCGCCGGGAGGCCCGGCCGACCAACCCGGAGCGACCCGGCTCGCGCCGCTCCCCGGGCACGCGCCGCCCGCCGCGCCGGGGCACGTACCGCCGCGCCCCGTGCACGCGCCCCCGGGGGCGCCCGGCGCGTCGGCCGGTCCGGCGGTCGGGCCGGACCTGTTCCGCCCCGACCCGGCGCCCGCCGGCGGACCGGCCGACGCCACCCAGGTGTTCCCGGCCGGATTGTTCCGGGACGACGTCGGCGCCTCGCCGGCCGGACCGGGACCTGCGGGCACCTCCGGACAACCGCTGCCGCCGGCCTACTCGGCGCAGCCGGCGCCTCCCGCCTACACGGCGCGGCCCCCGGCCCCCGGCCCGGTGGGGCCGCCCGCGGCCGCCGGATACGCCGCGCAGCAGCCCTACTCCCCGCAGTACGCGCCGCCGGGCGCCCCGCCGCACGGGCCCGGGCCGGGCGGTCGCGGCGACTCCGGCTCCGGGCGGCCCAGGACCCCGCTGATCGCGGCCGGCGTCGGTGCGCTCGTCGTGGTCGCCGCGATCGGCGTGTTCGCCAGCGGCGCGTTCGGCGACGACGACAAGAGCGACAGCGCGGACAAGGGCACCGCGGCCGGCTCGTCCGCGAAGCCGGACCCGTCGGGCTCCGGAGCGCCCGGGACCACCGCACCGCCGGCCAAGGCCGACGAGGCCGGCGCCCAGGCGTCCGCCGTGGACCGGCTCCTCCAGGCCGGCGCCGGGTCCCGCCAGGTGGTGTCCCAGGCCGTGCAGCGGATCCAGAAGTGCGACGACCCCGCGGCCGGCGCGCAATCCCTGAACGAGGCGGCCCGACAGCGCGACCAGCAACTCGCCGGCCTGGCCAAGTTGTCCACCGACAAGCTCACCGGCGGCGCCCAGTTGGTCGCGGGCCTGCGCGACGCGTGGACCGCCTCCGCCGAGTCGGACCGCGAACTCGCGGCCTGGGGAACCGAGATGGCCCAGGGCGGCTGCAAGGGCAAGCGCGCCGAGAACACCGACCACAAGCGCGCCGCCGACCGCGCGAGCGGGCGGGCCACCACCGCGAAGAACAAGGTGGTCGGGCTGTGGAACCCGATCGCCACCGAGCACAACCTCAAGAAGCGCACCGCCGGCGAGTTCTGAGCCCCGGACCCGCCCCGGTCCGGCCGGCCGGCGAGCTCGGGGCAGGCGGGCCCGCTCCGGACCCGTCGGGCGGCGAACTCCGAGCCCCCGGACTCGCCTCGGACCCCGTCGGGCGGCGGGTTCGAAGCCGGTGGACCCGCTCCCGCTTCCGTCGGGCGGCGAGCCGAAGCCGGCGGACCCGCCCCGCTCCCGCCGGCTTTCGACGCACGCGCTAACTCCCGCGTGACCGTCCGGCAACAGAGCCGTAACACACGTCGGCGAGTCTCACCCCATGGAGACTGGCACGGGGGACGAGCCGCTGATCGGGTTCACCATCGGCGTCACCGCGGCCCGGCGTCGCGAGGAACTCGTCGCCCTGCTCCAGGGCTTGGGCGCCAAGGTGGTCGACGCGCCCACCGTGCGGATCGTGCCGCCGGCCGAGGACACGATCCTGCGCCGGGCCACCGAGCAGGCGTTGGACCGTCGCCTCGACTATGTGGTGGCCACCACCGGCGTGGGCTGGCGCGGCTGGTTCGCCGCCGCCGACGGCTGGGGGCGCGGCGCCCGGCTGACCGCCGCGTGCCGGGCCGCCGTGGTGGTCAGCCGGGGGCCGAAAGCGGGGACCGCGGTGCGCGCGTGCGGCCTGCGCGAGGTGTACTCGCCCGGTTCGGACGCCGGCGACGAGGTGTTGGCCTGGCTGCTCGCGCGCGACCTGCGCGGGCGGCGGATCGCGGTCCAGCAACACGGCGCGCCGCTGGAGGGCTTCGCCGACGCGCTGCGCGAGCGCGGCGCGGACGTGCTGGAGATCCCGGTGTATCGCTGGGGACCGCCGGACGACCCGGGCGCGGTGCGCCGCCTGGTCGAGCAGACCGCGCGCCGGGAGATCCACGCGCTCACCTTCACCAGCGCGCCCGCGATCGGCGCTTTCCTGGACACCGCCGACGAACACGGCCGCCGGGCCGACGTGTTGGCCGCGTTGCGGGCCGACGTGCTGCCGGTGTGCATCGGCCCGGTGTGCGCGCGGCCACTGGCCGAGCAGGGCATCGAGTCGGTGTGGCCCGAGCGCGGTCGGCTCGGCTCGCTGGTGCGCACGATCACCGAGACGTTGCCCGCCCGGGCCCGCCGCGAACTGGACACCGGCACCGAACGCCTGGTCCTGCAGGGCAACGCGCTGCTGGTCGACGGTCGGACCATCTGGCTGCCCCCGGTGCCGGGCGCGGTGCTGCGCGCGCTCGCCGAGAAGCCGGGCTGGGTACTCAGCCGGGCCGAGTTGTTGCGCCGGGTGTGGGCCGACACGCGCACCGACGAACACGCGGTGGAGGCGGCGGTCGCCCGACTGCGCGCCGCGCTGGGCCCGTACGCGAGCCTGGTCCGCACGGTCACCAAGCGCGGCTACCGCCTGGCCGTCGACCCCTGACGCGGGTTCTCCGGGCCCGCCGAGCCCGAAGTCCCGGGCCAGGATCGGGGCACCGGCAAAGCGGTATATTTCCAGTGCCCGCCACCCCCCGCCTGGTAGGAGCCGAGGGCCAACCCGCACCATGGGCGGGTGACAGGGGGTGAACACGAACCTTGATACGCATACGGAAGCGCACACGATTGTCGACGGTCGTGCTGCTCGCCACGACCATGGCCGGCGCCGCCGCGTGCTCCGGATCGCCCGACACCGGCCGGGTCGCCGGCACGGTCGCCACCACGGGGCCCAGTTCGGCGCGCCTGACCTCGGACGGCCCCAAGCCCGCCGCGGACCGGCCGAGCGGCTCGGTGCCGCCGGTGGTCCCGCCCGCCGCCGCCGGCGATACTCCCGAATCGGGTGCCTACGGGACCGAGCTGCTGACCCACCTGCGCACGACCCCGCACGGGAGCCACGTGAGCAAGGTCCGGGTGGCCAGCTCGTACAAGGTCTACAAGGTCACGCTCGAAACGGACCTGGTTCGCGGCAACGGTTCGGACACGCAGGCCGAGGAGATCGTCCGCGACCGTGCGGGCAAGCTGCTCACCGAGACCGCCCAGTGGGCGGAGGACCATCCGGCGTTGTGGGTCGGCGGGATCGAGATCCTCGACTCGGACCGCGACGCGATCGACTTCCGGCTCGGCGCCGAGCGGGACGACCGCAAGCCGGCCGCGGACGACTACGGGTCCGCGATGCTGGCCGCGCTGCACACCACCCCGGAGGGCACGCGTCTGCAGCAGGTGCGGCTGACGCTGGACCACAAGGGCAAGTACGAGGTCGCGATCGACACCGACCTGTCCTCGCACCTGCCGGGGGACTACTCGACCGAGGCCGCGCAGACCTTCAACACCGCGGCCCGGATCCTGCTCGTGGCGCAGAACTGGATCCGCGACCACCCGGGCTTCGACGTGGCCGCGCTGCGCGTGTACGACGTCGAGCGCGGGCTGATCACCATCAAGATCGTCGACTGAGCGAGCCGACCGGCCGACCGACCCGCGACCGGACCGCCCGGTTGTCGGGATCGGTCCGGTCTGCGGCATGATCGGTGGAAATTCGAGGTGATCGAAAGCATCCCGTCCTGAACCGATCGGGAACGGAACGGGATCGGATCGGCGAAACCGAAGCGGGGACAGGGGAGGAGGCGCCACGATGACACGTATGCGCCAGAGCACCGTTCCGTGGTGGCGTTGGCGGGCCCAGGTCCGTTCCGCGCTGCACATGTTCGGCGACCCGACGTTCCAGCGCGAGTCCTGGCTGGCCGGCCGCCCGGAGTACGGCTCGATCACCGACGCCGTCTATCGCCTGGTCGGCGACTCGTGGCTGGACCGCTGGTCCGCGACCACCTACATCGGATGCCTGGTCGTCGACGCGGACGAGGCCGCGCTGGTGGACGCCGCGGTGGTGGAGATCCTCGCCGTCCTGCACGACATCGGCGAGGACGCGCCCGCGCCCGCCTACCTCACCCACTCGCGCTGGCCGCAGGTCGTCGCCACCTCGCGGGCCGCGCACGTCGCGCTGGCGAAGACGGACGAGGACGACCCGGAGGCGCCCCCCGACTCGCTCGACGTGCTCCGCATCCGCACCGGCGGGCGCTGAGCCCGCGCGGGACGTGGGATCCTGTACGACCGGCCGGGTCGCCCGGCCGGTGGGGTCCCGTCCGGGATCGGGCCGCGCGGACAGCAGGCGGATCGGGCACCCGGAAGGCCGAAACCAATGCCGCAGATGGAGAAGAAGGGCACGTCCATGACCGAGCAGACCCAGCCTGTCGACGGCAGTGGTGACGTGTCGACCGGCGGCCAGTACGTGCTGACGCTGTCCTGCCCGGACAAGCGCGGCATCGTGCACGCGGTCGCCAGTTTCCTGATGATGACCGGCTGCAACATCGTGGACAGCCAGCAGTTCGGCGACCGGGACACCGGTCTGTTCTTCATGCGCGTGCACTTCACCGCCGAGCAGGGCGTCGAGTTGGACGCGCTGCGGGCCGGCTTCACCGCGGTCGGCGCGTCCTTCCACATGGACTGGCAGATCCACGACGGGGACGCGCGGATGCGCGTGTTCGTGATGGTCAGCAAGTTCGGCCACTGCCTGAACGACCTGCTCTTCCGCAGCAGCATCGGCGCGCTGCCGATCGAGATCGTGGGTGTGGTGTCCAACCACCGCGACTTCGAGGAACTCTCCCGCTCCTACGGTGTGCCGTTCCACCACATCCCGGTCACCCGGGAGACCAAGCCGGAGGCCGAGGCGCGGCTGCTCGCGCTGGTGCGCGAGAACGACGTGGAACTGGTGGTGCTGGCCCGATACATGCAGGTGCTGTCGAACGACCTGTGCAAGCAGCTCGAGGGTCGGGCGATCAACATCCACCACTCGTTCCTGCCGAGCTTCAAGGGCGCCAAGCCCTACCACCAGGCGCACGCGCGCGGGGTCAAGCTGATCGGCGCGACCGCCCACTACGTCACGGGCGACCTGGACGAGGGCCCAATCATCGAGCAGGAGGTCGAGCGGGTGGACCACGCGGTCACTCCCGCCGGCCTGGTCGCGGTCGGTCGCGACGTCGAGTGCCAGGCGCTCTCGCGCGCGGTCAAGTGGCACTCCGAGCGACGGGTGCTGCTCAACGGGACTCGCACGGTCGTCTTCACCTGAGGGCCCTGAGGCCCTGAGGGACTGAGCGATCCGAGCCATTCGAGCTATCCGACGGGCCCGCGTGCCCTGAGCGACCCGGGGAGCCTGGGGAACCCGAGCGATCCGGGCAGCCCGAGCGCCCCGGGCGAACGGTCGACTCGGCTCACCTGACGCTGAGCACGAACGCCGCCGAGCCCACCGCGGCGGCGGCGGCGCCGGCGATCCACCCGGCCCGGGCGGCTCGGGGGAATTCGGTGCGCTCCCGGGGGCCGTCACCGTCGAAGTCGCGGACCACGGGTCGCAGCCGGGGCCGATGGCGGTCGCGCCCGAACACGACACAGGCTACGGCGGTGATCCACGCGGCTACCCCGACGACGAACATGCCTCGGGAATGTACGCCCGACCCGGTTGGCTGTCACAGCGGCGCGCGGGTGTGCGCGCGGGGCGCGCGCGTACATCGCCTCCGCTCCGGCCGGAAAATCCTTTGCGGGGTGGGCCGTTGCCGTGGCTTGATGGAGGTCGAGCCACGACAGGTCCTCCGTGTGTCCTGTCCTCGTAGGGAGAGGAGCGAGCCGGTGCGGTTCCGTGACAACGGCCGATGCCCCGTCCAAGGCGCCTCGGCCCGCCGCGTGTAACCCCTGCTTCGCTCCCGCTCCGCGGGTCCCGCAGTCGCCAACCCTGCGGCACCCGCCACCGGCTGCCCCGTGCCGCACCCGGACTCACTCCCCGGAGTGCGCCGGGGCAGCCCACCAAGACTTCGAGCCGCCGCGCTCATGTTCAGCCATACCCATTCAGGAGAATGATCCAGATATGTCGTACACCGAGGTCCCGGGTGCCCGGGTACCGATTCGCATGTGGACCGACCCGGCCGCGGTCGAGGGCCAGGCCATGCAGCAGCTCCGCAACATCACCACGCTCCCGTGGCTGCACGGCCTCGCCGTGATGCCCGACGTGCACTACGGCCGCGGCGCCACGGTCGGCTCGGTGATCGCCATGCGCGACGCCGTCTGCCCGGCGGCGGTGGGCGTGGACATCGGCTGTGGGATGAGCGCGGTGAAGACCTCGCTCACCGCGGCCGACCTGCCCGACGACCTGTCCCGGGTGCGCTCGAAGATCGAGCAGGCGATCCCGGTCGGGATGGGCATGCACGGCGAGGCGGTCGACCCGAGCACGCTGTACGGGCTCGGCTCGGCGGGCTGGGCCGACTTCTGGGCGCGCTTCGACGACGTCGCGGAGGCGGTGAAGTTCCGCCGGGACCGGGCGGCGCGGCAGATGGGCTCGCTCGGGGGCGGCAATCATTTTGTGGAACTTTGTGTAGATATGTCCGATTCGGTATGGCTCATGCTGCACTCGGGCTCGCGCAACATCGGCAAGGAGCTGGCGGACCACCACATGTCGGTGGCTCGGTCGCTGCCGCACAACCAGGGCATCGTCGACCGCGACCTCGCGGTGTTCGTCAGCGACACCCCGCAGATGGCGGCGTACCGCTCCGACCTGTACTGGGCACAGGAGTACGCGGCGAAGAACCGGGCGATCATGATGGCGCTGTTCCAGGAAGTGATCCGGCGCGAGTTCCGTAAGGCCCGGGTGGGCTTCGAGGAGCCGATCAGCTGCCACCACAACTACGTCTCGGAGGAGACCTACGACGGTGTGGACCTGCTCGTGACCCGCAAGGGCGCGATCCGGGCCGGCGCCGGCGACCTGGGCATCATCCCGGGCTCGATGGGGACGCGGTCCTACATCGTCCGGGGCCTGGGCAACGAGGCCGCGTACAACTCCGCGTCGCACGGAGCCGGCCGCAAGATGAGTCGGAACGCCGCCAAGAAGCGGTTCACGGTCGAGGACTTGGCCAAGCAGACCGAGGGCGTCGAGTGCCGCAAGGACTCGGGCGTCGTGGACGAGATCCCCGGTGCGTACAAGAAGATCGAGCAGGTCATGCGTCAGCAGCAGGACCTGGTCGAGGTGGTCGCCGAGCTGCGCCAGGTGGTCTGCGTGAAGGGCTGACCGCCCGGCGACGGAAACGGCCGAAGTCCCGCCTCCGCGAGCAACTGCTCGCCGGGGGCGGGACTTCGGTGTTCCGGGGGAGGGGCTGTCGGTCGGTCAGGGGGTGCGGGTGGTGCGGGCGAGGAGGTGGACGGCTCGGGTGAGGGCGGCCAGGGCGGCGGTGGCGGCGAGGGTGCGGGCTATGTTCCAGGCGATCCAGGCGTTCTCGACGTCGTCGCGGAGCTTTTCGGGATCGGCGATCCGGGCCGGGTCGCCGGCGTCCTTGATCTTGTTGTTCAGCGGGATGTTGCCGCCGATGGTGATCAGCATGCCGACGAAGGCGAGGACGACGCCGGCGATGATCCAGCGGTTCGCTTCGGTGAGGCCGAGCTTGCGGGCTCGGACGATCGTGATCACGCCGAGGATCGGGGCGCCGAAGAAGCAGGCGAAGAAGACCGGGTTCTCGATCCGCTTGTTGACCTGCTGGAGGACGTCGACGAAGGTGCGGGCGTCGACCCGGCCCAGGCCCGGCATGATCGCGACGGCGAAGCAGAAGTAGACACCGGCGACCAGGCCCGTGGTGACCAGGGTTGCGCCGAGGAGGATGGCGGCGGTGCGGGTCGCGGGAGTGGTTTCGGGTGGAGTGAGCTGCCGATTCATGCCGGGTCCCCGTTGTCGACTGGTTGGTGATCGTGCTGCGGTGCTGTGGTGTTCGGTGTTTCGGAGCCGGGGTCAGCGGGTGAGGGCGATGACGAGGAAGGCGGCCGCCGCGATGCCGGAGAGTGCGCGCAGGTGGTTCGCCCGCGTCCAGTCGGCGAGGTAGCCGGCCCACAGCCGCTCCTCCGCCGCGGAGTTCGGCTCGACGGCGGCGAGCGCGTTGTTGCGGGGCACGTGGTACCCGGCGGTGAGCACGATCGCGCCGACCAGGTAGAGCGCGGCGCCGACGAGCAGATAAACCGCGTACGCCTCGCCCCACGAGACGATCGCCGCGATGCCCAGGCCCACGCACAGCAGTGCGGTACCGAACAGGCCGGCCATGAAGGGGGCGGTCACGGCCGTGACGTTGATCGATCGCATGGCCGCGGCCCCCTGAGCCGCCGGGAGCCGGCCGAGGCCCGCCATGACGAAGGAGGAGAAGCCGAAGAAGACTCCGCCCATGCTCGCGCAGCCCAGGGCCGCGACGAGCGTCAGGATGAACAGGGGGCCGCTCATGGTCACACCTTCCAGACACCGCGGGCGGCGGCGTCACGTGCGTAGTCGGAGAAGTCGCGGGGTGCCCGGCCGAGCGCCCGCCGCACACCGTCGGAGACGTGTGCGTTGCGCCCGTCGAGAACCTCGCCGAACAGGAAGGACAGCAGGTCGATGACCTCCGCCGGTACCTGGTGCTCGACCAGGACCGCCGAGTATGCCTCCAACGGGACCTGCGTGAACGTGATTTCCCGGCCGGACGCGCGGGCGATCTCGGCGACCGCGTCGGCGAAGGTCAGCAGCCTGGGGCCGGTCACCTCGTACACCTGGCCGGTGTGCCCGTCCTCGGTGAGCGCGGCCACCGCGACGTCGGCGATGTCGTCCACGTCGATGAACGGCTCGCCCACGTCGCCGACCGGCAGCGCCACGTCACCGCTCATGATCGGGCCGAAGAACTCGCCCTCGTCGAAGTTCTGCGCGAAGAAACTCGCTCGCACGACGGTCCAGTGGGCGCCGGAGGCGCGCACCCGGGCCTCGGCGTCCTGCGCCTCGGGCTCGCCCCGACCGGACAGCAGGACCAGGTGCCGGACGCCGCTCTCGACCGCGAGCTCGGCGAACGCGCCGACCGTGTCCGCGCCGCCCGGGGCGGCGATGTCGGGCTGGAAGGAGACGTACACGCTGTCGATGTCGCGCAGGGCCGGGGCCCAGGTGGTGCGGTCCTCCCAGTCGAAGGGGATGGGCGCCGAGCGGGAGCCGAGCCGGACCGAGCGGCCGAGCGCGGTGAGCTTCCCGGCGATCCGGCGGCCGGTCCTGCCGGTCCCGCCCAGGACCAGCGTGGTGGTGTCGGTGGTGTTCGCGGTGTGCTGCTCGTTCGTCGTCATGGCTTTATTCAATGCCCTGGCGATGAGAGTGAACATCGCTGAAGCGCCCAATTACATGTTTGATCGTCTAAGATTTCGGCATGGACGCTCTCGCGAGTCTGCTCAACGGACCTCGGGCGCAAGGCGCCTTCCTGCTGCGTTCGATGCTGAGTCCGCCGTGGTCCATGCGGATCCACGACGAGGCGCCGCTGACCATCGTGGCGATGGTGCGCGGGCACGCGTGGATCGCGCTGGACCGGGGGGACGCGGTACGGCTGAGCGCCGGCGACGTGGCCATCGTGCGCGGCCCCGACCACTACCGGATCTCCGACGAGCCGGGTTCGCAGCCGCAGATCATCATCCATCCGGGCCAGCGCTGCTCGACCCCGGATGGGAGGGACCTGGCCAAGGAGATGGCCCTGGGCGTGCGTTCGTGGGGAAACAGCGCGGACGCCGAGACGATCATGCTGACCGGGACCTATCAGATGGCCGGCGAGGTCAGCCGTTCGCTGCTCGAATCGTTGCCCACGCTCGCGGTGATCCGAGCGGACGAGACGGACTCCCCGGTGATCCCGCTGCTCGCCGACGAGATCGTCAAGGACGGGCCGGGTCAGGACGCGGTCCTGGACCGGCTGTTGGACCTGTTGCTGATCTCCATGCTGCGCACGTGGTTCGCCCGCTCGGGCGCGGACGCGCCGGGCTGGTACCGCGGTTACCGCGATCCGGTGATCGGGCACGTGCTGAGCCTGATCTACAACAACCCCGAGCAACCGTGGACGGTCGCGTCGCTGGCCGCCGAGGCGGGAGTGTCCAGGGCCTCGTTGGCGCGCCGGTTCGTCGAGCTGATCGGCGAGCCGCCGATGACCTTCCTCACCGGCTGGCGCCTCGCGCTGGCCGCGGACCTGTTGTGCGAGCCGACGGCGACGGTCGGCGGGGTCGCCGAGAAGGTGGGCTACGGCGACGCGTTCGCGCTCAGCACGGCGTTCAAGCGGGTCCGGGGGCTGAGCCCGCGCGAGCACCGCACCCGAGCGCTGCGGCGCGAGGGCGTGGGCATCGACGGTTCGCGGCACCTGATTCCCGACCGGGGCTGACCCGGACCGCCCGCCCGAACCGCGCGCGTCGGTCGGCCCGGTCAGCCCGATCGCCCCGCCGGTCCGCCGGTCGATGGCGGGGGCACCGGGGGCACCGGGGGCTGCGGGGTCGCGCCGGCGGAAGGCGCGGCGGCGAACCGCAGTCGGAACAGCGCGCCGCCGCCGGGCGAGGACTCGGCCGTGAGCGTGGCGCCGTGTGCCCTGGCGATCTGCCGGGCCATCGCCAACCCGAGCCCCGAACCGGGCAGCGCCCGCGCGGCGGAGGCTCGATAGAAGCGGTCGAACACGTACGGCAGGTCCTCGGGCGCGATGCCGGGACCGTGGTCGCGCACGGTGAGTTCGAGGTCGGTGCCGAGCACCACCTCGACCGGGCCGCCGGCCGGGCTGAACTTGGCCGCGTTGTCGAGCAGGTTCGACACCAGTCGGGCCAGCCGGGCGGGTACGCCCGGCACCGTGCGTTCGCCCGCGAGGTCGACGAACTCGAAGGCCACCGCCGGCCAATGGCCCCGGGCCGCCCGCACGCAGTGGCCGACCAGCGTGCTCGGCCGGACCTGCTCGACCAGCGGCTGCGGCTCCTCGTCCCGGGCCAGTTCGATCAGGTCGTTCACCAGGCCGGTCACCTCGCGCAGTTGGCGCTGCAGCCCGGCGCTCGCGCGTTCGCGCTGATCCGTCGTCAGCCGGTCGGCCCGGCCCAGTAGTTCCGCGTTCGTGCGGAGCGCGGTCAGTGGGGTGCGCAGCTCGTGCGAGGCGTCCGCGACCAGCCGGCGCTGCGCGGTCACCGACTGCTCCAACTCGCCGAGCATCGCGTTGAAACTCCCCGCCAGGCTGGTGAGTTCGTCCTCTCGTCGACCCGGCGGCACATCGATGCGCAGGCTCGCGTCCCGGGTCGCCGCGATCCGCTTCGCGGTAGCGGTCAGCCGGGCCACCGGGGCCAGGCCGGTGCGGGCCACCGCGTAGCCCAGCCCGGCCGCGAGCAGCACGCCCGCCGCCGCGACCGCCGCCATCAACTCGCCCGCCTGCCGGACGCCCTTGTCCACCCCGTCCGAGCGCAGCGCCACCTGGATCGCCGTGCCCGGACCACCCTGGGTGGTCAGCATCCGGGCCGACCGGCCGCCGACGGTGACCTTGGTGTAGAACGCCCGGCGTTCGCGCGCCGCCACCTCGCGCGTGGCGGACCCCACCGGCAGCAGATACGGCGCGGACGGGTCGGCCCCGGGATCGGCCGGCACGATCTGGGCGCACGGCGGGGCGGCCAGGTAGGCGCATTCGCCCTGGAGCACTCCCGGCGGGTCGGCGCGGTGCTGGAGTCGAACCTGCGTGGCCTGCTGGGTCAGGTTCAGCTCGAGCTGATGGACCAGCTCGTAGCGGATGATCGTGTACGCCGCCGCGCACACCCCGAGCGCGACCAGGGCCACCGCGCCGGTGCAGGCGAGGGTGAGACGGGTGCGCAGCGGCCGACGCCTGCGCCACCGCGCGTGCGCCCTCACCCGCGGTCCGAGTCGCGGTCCAGCCGGTAGCCCACCCCGTGCACGGTGTGCACCAGGCGCGGTTCGCCGCCCGCGTCGAGCTTGCGGCGCAGGTAGCCGATGTACACCGCGAGCGAGTTGGAGTCGGGACCGAAGTCCGCGCCCCACACCCGGTCCATGATCACCTCGCGGGGCAACACCTGGCCCCGGTGCCGGAGCAGCAGTTCGAGCAGGGCGAACTCGGTTCGGGAGAACTCCAGCGGCCGGCCGCCCCGGTTGCCGGTGCGGGTGAGCGGGTCCACGGTCAGGTCGCCGTAGGTGTAGGCGCGCTCCTCGGCCGGTTCGGGGGCGGCCCGGCGCAGCAGCGCGCGCAGGCGGGCGGTCAACTCGTCCAGCGCGAACGGCTTGACCAGGTAGTCGTCCGCGCCCGCGTCCAGCCCGTCCACCCGGTCGCTGACCGAGTCGCGCGCGGTCAGCACCAGGATCGGGGTGCGGTCGCCGAGGGCGCGCAGGCGGCGGCACACCGCGAGGCCGTCCAGGACCGGCATCAGGATGTCGAGCACGATCGCGTCCGGTTGCCACCCGGCCACCTCGCTCAGTGCCGCCGGGCCGTCGGCGGCGCCGCGTACGAGGTACCCCTCGATCGCGAGGCCGTCCTCGACGGCGGCGCGTACTTCCGGGTCGTCGTCCACGACCAGCACCCTCGGTCCGTTGCCCATGGGGCCAAGGCTCTCAAAAGGGACGCTTAGAACTCTCTTATCCCGGGCCGTGAGGCTTCGGTGTCATGCGCTCAGGACATGCGGAACACCTCGACGAAGGCCCCGGCGACCGGCCGCTCTCGGTGCTGATCGGGGCCGGCGGCACCGGCGGCCACATCTACCCCGGGCTGGCGCTCGCGGACGCTTTGCGGCGCGCCGATCCGAGAGCGGTGATCTCGTTCGTGGGCACCGATCGCGGTCTGGAGACCCGATTGATCCCGGCGGCGGGCTACCGGCTGCACACCGTGGACATGATTCCCTTCGACGCGGCGCTGGGGCTGCGCCGCTACCTGCTGCCCGCGGCGCTGCTGCGCTCCGGGCTGCGCTGCCGGGAGATCCTGCGTGCCCAGGGCGCGCAGGTCGCCGTGGGGATGGGCGGCTATCCCAGCGCGCCGGCGATCGTCGGCGCACGGCTCGCGGGTCTGCCGAGCGTGGTGCACGAGTCCAACGCGGTACCGGGTCGGGCCAACCGGTTCGCGGCCCGGCTGACCCCGAACGTCGCGCTCGCCTTCGACCGCACCCGCGAGCACCTGCCCGCGGGCCTGGCCGCCGAGACGGTCGGCATGCCGTTGATCGGAGAGTTGGCCGGGCTGGACCGGCCCGCGCTGCGCCCCGAGGCGCGGGCCCGGCTCGGGGTGCCGCGCGGTGCCCGCCTGGTCCTGTTCAACGGTGGCAGCCTGGGCGCCGCACGACTGACCGAGGCCGCGGTCGCGCTGGCCGAGCGCTGGCGCGAGCGCGCCGACGTGCGACTGCTGATCAAGACCGGCCCGGCCGCGTTCGAGGCGGTCCGGGCCGCGGTGGCGGGCAGCCCGGTGGCCGAGGCGGTCGCCTACCTGGACCGGATGGACCTCGCGTACGCCGCCGCCGACCTGGTGGTCTGCCGAGCGGGCTCGGCCACCGTCGCGGAACTGGCCACGATCGGCGTGCCCGCCGTGCTCGTGCCCTACCCGTACGCGCCGCACGACCACCAGACGCACAACGCCCGCGTGTTGTGCGACGCCGGCGCCGGGTTGCTCGTGCCGGACGCCGCGTGCACCGGCGAGCACCTGGCCGCCGTACTCGAACCGCTGCTCGCCGACCCGTTGCGGTTGGCCGCGATGGCCCGCGCGAGCGGGTCGGAAACCCACGCGCACGCCGCCGACCGACTGGCCGCCGCGGTGCTGCGCACGATCGGCCGGCCCGCGGCGCCGGCCCCGCACCGCACCGACGAATCCCGGAGGATCGCATGACCACCAGCCTCGACCCGAACACCCCGACCCCGGCCCCGACCGACTGGACCGGCCGCACCGTGCTGGTCACCGGCGCCGAGGGCTTCATCGGCAGCACGCTCGTCGACCTGCTGGTCGAACGCGGGGCCCGGGTGCGCGCATTCGTGCACTACAAGCCGTACGCCGAACGCGGCCACCTCGCCGGCCACCTGGCCGACGGGCGGGTTGAGATGCTCGCGGGCGACGTCCGCGACGCGCATCGCGTGCTGGACGCCGTCGCGGGCTGCGACACGGTGTTCCACCTGGCCGCGCTGATCGGCATCCCGTACAGCTACCAGGCACCCGAGGCGTACGTGCAGACCAACGTGGTCGGCACGCAGAACGTCGCCGCGGCCTGTGTGCGGCAGGGCGCCCGGCTCGTGCACACCTCCACGAGCGAGGTGTACGGCACCGCGCTGGTCGCGCCGATCGCCGAGACCCACCCGCTCCAGCCGCAGTCGCCGTACTCCGCGTCGAAGATCGGCGCGGACATGATGGCGCTGTCCTACCGGCACGCGTTCGAGCTGCCGGTGTCGGTGGTGCGGCCGTTCAACACCTACGGTCCGCGTCAGTCGGCCCGCGCGGTGATCCCGACGATCCTGGCCCAACTGCACGCGGGCAGCCGCGAGGTGCGGCTCGGCTCGCTCACCCCGACCCGGGACTTCACCTACGCGAGCGACACCGCCGAGGGGTTCCTGGCGGTGGCGCTGGCCGACACCACCCTGGGCGAGGTGATCAACCTGGGCACCGGCACCGAGGTCTCGATCGGTGAACTCGCCCGGGCGCTGATCCTCGCCTCCGGCCGGGACGCCGAGGTCGTGGTCGACCCCACGCGCCTGCGCCCGACCGGCAGCGAGGTCGAACGGCTGCTCTCGGACAACACCAAGGCCCGCGAACTCGCCGGCTGGAAGCCCCGCGTCGACCTGGCCGAGGGCCTGCGCCGCACCTCGGCCTGGATCCGCGACAACCCCCGGGCCTTCGCCCCGAACCGCTACCAGGTCTGATCCATCGGCGGCGGCCGGGTGCTCGGCGGCAGGTGGGAGGGGGCCGCGGCGGGCCGAAGCGGGGACGTTCTAGGGTCGGACGGGAGTGTCGGCGGCGAAGGAGACGTGGTGTACGACCCGAGCGAGCAGTCCACCTCCGGTGAAGTGGTCCGGGAGATCGATCCGGATCTCGATCATGCCTACGACGCCCGAGGGACGGTCGGGGTCGAGGGGTTCGCGCGGTTGATGGCGCGGTACCGGGCCGAGTCGGATCTGGCGGTGGACGGACTCATCGGCACCGCCGGGGTGCGCTACGACCCGGAGAGCGCCGAGGTGTTGGACGTGTGGGGCGCCGCCGCCGGCGGTGCGCCGCGACCGGTCCTGCTGTTCGTGCACGGCGGCTACTGGCGGGCACTGTCCCGCCTGGACTCGGCGTTCATGGCGCGGATGCTGGACGCGCAAGGGATCGCGACCGTCGTCGTCGACTACACGCTCGCCCCGGAGGCGACGCTGGAGGAGATCGTCCGCCAGGTGCGCGCCGCCGTCGCCTGGATCCACCACCACGGTGGCGAGTACGGCCTGGACCCGGCCCGGCTGGTCGTGGCGGGCAGCTCGGCGGGTGGGCACCTGGCCGCGACCACGCTGGTCGAGGGATGGCAGGCCGGGTACGACCTGCCCGCCGACGCGATCAAGGGCGCCGTGCTCTTCAGCGGCCTGTACGACCTGCGCCCGCTGTTGGCCACGGCGGCCAACGGTTGGCTGCACCTGGACGAGTCGCGCGCCGAGGCGCTCAGCCCCGCGCTGCTCCCGCTGCGTACCGATCTGCCGGTCACGGTGATCGCGGCCGAGGGCGAGGCGGCCGGCTTCCACACGCAGACCCGCGACTTCCGGGAGCGGATCACGCCCGGCGCCGAGCCCGTGGTGATTCCCGACCGCAACCACTTCGACGTGATCCTGGACCTCGCCGATCCCGAGTCCACGGTGTCCCGCGCACTGGTGGACGTCTTCCGCCGGGTGGACCCCCGCCGGGCCTGATCGCATGAACGCAGCGACCGCACCGAACCGAACGGCAAGCGCGTGACACCTCGCATCACGGTCGCCCAGACCCGGCGACTGCTACGGACCCGGCCCCACCCGGATGACGCGGCGGCGGCGTCCTTGGCCACGCTCCCGCCCGCGCCCGCGCCCGCAGCCGCGTCCGCGGTCACGCCCGCGGACACGCGCCGGTTCCGGTTCGGGTGCGCGGCCCGCTCGGCGAAGACCGTGTGGGCGACGGCGATGCCGTAGCGCGAGACCGTTGTTTTCGAAGGGAAACGTGATTTGCGCGACCCTTGATCGGACGTGTCGGTTGGCATCGATATCTTGCTCGCGTGTCGGAACACAGGGGGACCGGGACGCAGGCGACGGCCGCGACCGGACGGATGGTCAGTCGGGTGACGCGTCGGGTGGGGCCGCCGCGAACGACCCGTTCGAGGGGTATGTCTTCGACGAGAATTTCGTCAAGGGCGCGACCCGGGTCGAGGGGTCCGCGCGAGCGCGGATGCTCGCTCGCAAGTGGGCGGAGGAGCCGCCGGAGCATGTGCCCTGGCGGGCCGACGGGCCCAAACGGCGCGGTGGGCGGCGCCCGCTCCGCACGATCCTGGTGCTCGCCGCGGTGCTCGCCGTGGTGGCCTTCGCCGCCGCCCCGGACCGGGTGTACGGCTGGTTCAGCGGATCCAACACGGCCACCGCGGACGACCCGATGGTGCAACCGCCGGTCACCGGCATCGCCACCTCCGTGCCGTCGACGGCGGCGGATCGGCGGAACGCGGACCCGAATCGGCCGACCAGGACGAACCCGTTCGCGGGCTCGCCGGCGGTGAACTACGCCGACAACGAGGCGGGGTTGACCCTGCCGGAGGTCAAGTCCGTACCGGGGTACTCGGCGGCCGAGGTCACCGAGGCGCTGGAGGTGACCCGTCGGCTGCTGATCGCGGGCAATCTGGACCGCGAGGTGCTCGCGGGCGGCCGACCGACCACCTTTCTCGGCCTGCTGGATCCGACTGACGGGGCCGCCGCGCGGATCGAGAACGCGGTGATCGCGAATCGATCGGACGGCGACAACGCGCGGTCGTGGTTGACCAGATTCGATCCCAAGGATGTCGAGCTGGTCGGCCGGGTGGTCAAGGTGAACGGCGTCATGACCTACGACACCGATCGCGAGGGCACCCTGACGGTGCACGCCGACTTCTCGTTCGTCTACCCGGTGGCCAAGGCGGGCAGCGGTTCGGGCGCGAGTGTCACCCGCTCGGTGGTCCGCCGGATGATGGAGACGAAGGTCTACCGGGCTCCGTATCAGGCCACCGTACGCGGCCGGGTCGCCTTGGGGAACGTCGACGCCGACATCGCGAACAGCTCGTGCACCCGCCTGGACGGCTTCGTGCGCCCGGAGTTCGAAGACGACCTCCGGGGTCCGAGCCACGCCCCGGCGACGATCGACCCGTACGACCGCAGCAAGCCGATCGACGCCGACACCGATCCGGGCGCGTGCCCCGCCGTGTCGCGGGTCTGAGGCGTTGCCCCGCCCCGGCCTCCGGGACCGCGGCCGGGCGAACGTCGTTCGGCAGTGCCCTGGCGAACGACCTTCGGCAGGGCCCTAGAACAGCCCTTCCTGTACCGACCCGTCCGGCGCCATCCCGGTGTCCAGCGGCTTGACCGTGACGCCCGAGGTGCGACCGCGATCCGGGGTGAGCCGCCAGCCGGTGAGCAGGCGCAGGTCCACGAACAGTGGGCCGGTGTCCGTGGTGACCAGCGCGTCGTGACCCGCGACGCAGGTGAACTCGCCGTGCAGCACCGCGTCCTGGCTGAGCGCGGCGACCTGGTCCCGGGTCGGCGGCGGCGGGTCGGTCAGGCCGTAGAACCTGGTCAGGTCCTGGATGTCGCACCCGGCCGGGGTCAGGGTGTCCGGCAGCAGCGGGGTCAACCGCGCGTGCGCCTCGGCGAGTTCGGCCGGCGGACCGGGGGTGCGGGTGCGCCACCAGGCCGCCGCCTTGGCCCGGTGCGGTATACGTTCGCGGACCGTGCCGGTGGCCGAGCACTTGCGCTCGGTGCTGCGGATCGGCACCAGCGGGCCGTGCGCGAGCCAGGTGAACATCGGCGCGCCCTGGTCGGCGAGCCGGGCCGCGCGGCGTTCGGTGGCGGTGAGGCCGACCTTGACCAGGCCGGGGCCGAACCACGCGAGGTAGAGCGAGAACGGGCGCGGGTCGTCCATCGCCTGGTCGCGCGCGAGCTTTCGACCCGGATCGGCGAGCGCGCACGCGTCGCACTGCGATCGGGCGGCCGTGGGCGGCAGCGGCGCGAGGGTGGGACACACGACGCGGCGACCGGTCTTGCGCCGGATGCCGACACACGTGCGCGGACCGGAGAGTCGCCAACCGGCGGTGGTCCCGGGGGCGAGCGGGTGCAGCGTCTGCTCGTCGGCCGGGTCGGTCAGCACCAGGTGTGGTCGACCCTCGTTCCAGCGGATTCCGGTCGCGAGCAGTCCGGGGCGCTGGTGGGGGACGGTCATGGGGCCACGATAGGTGAAGCGGGTCGGGCCGCGGGATCCCGCCCGCGGCACAACCGCCTCGCCGTGCCCGCGCCCCCTCGCCGGCGCCCACGCGTGCGCCCTTGCCGCGCCCGCGACTCCGCCGCGCCCGGAAGCCGTCGCGCCCCGGCCGCCCCGACCACCTCAGCCCGACAGCGCCGCCACGGCCGTCGCCTTCGCCCACCGATAGTCCGGTTTCCCGGCCGGCGTGCGCGGCACCTCGGCGACCGTGACCAGGTCGCGCGGGATCTTGTACCGGGCCAGCCGGCCGCGGGCGTGCTCGGCCAGGTCCTCCGTGGTCAGCGTGTGACCCGGGCGCAGCGACACGACCGCGGCCACCCGTTCGCCGAAGCGGGCGTCCGGGACGCCGACCACGACGGTGTCGTAGACCGCCGGATGCGCCTTGAGCACGCCCTCGACCTCCTCGGGGAAGACCTTCTCGCCGCCGGTGTTGATGCACACCGAGCCGCGTCCGAGCAGCGTCACGTCGCCGTCGTCCTCGACCCGGGCGAAGTCGCCGGGGATGACCCAGCGCACGCCGTCGGGGTCGACGTGGAAGGTGTCCGCGGTCTTGACCGGGTCCTTGTAGTAGCCGATCGGGATGTACCCGGTCCGGGCGATCCGGCCGCTCTCGCCCACGCCGACCGGGCGCAGGTCCTCGCCGAGTACCGCGGTCTGGGGCTTGAGCGGGAATCGGCCGCCCGGGGTCTGCGAACTGCCCGCGCCGAACTCCGAGGCGCCGAAGCTGTCCGCGATGTACAGGCCGGGGATCAGCCGGGTGAGCTGGGCCTTGACCGACGGGGACAGCAGCGCGCCGCCGGAGCCGATCACCTTGAGCGTCTCGACCTTGTGGCCGCCGCTCTCCAGCGCGTCCGCGATCGGGCGCGCCATCGCGTCGCCGACCAGCATCATCGTGACGCAGCCCTCGCGTTCGACGGCGCGCAGGATCTCGGCCGGGTCGTAGCGCAGGCCGGTCCACAACACCGCGGTGCCCGCGCTGAGCAGGGTGATCCAGGTGACCCACTGGCCGTTGCCGTGCATCAGGGGTGTGGTCAACATCTGCACGAGCGGAGCGCCCTGGGCCTTGTCGGCGAGCAGCTCGGGGTCGGTGATGGGCTCGCCACCGAAGTTGCCGCCGCCCATCGCCGAGCAGAAGATGTCGTGCGAGCGCCACTCGACACCCTTGGGGAAGCCGGTGGTGCCGCCGGTGTAGACCACGTACCGGTCGTCGGGAGAGCGCTGCTCGAAGTCGCGGGCACCGCTCTCGGCGGCGAGCGCCGCTTCGTAGTCCACGGTGTCGTCGAGCTTCTCGTCGAACTCGTCCGCGAGCACGAACACGTGCGCGAGCGCCGGCGCGTCCGCCCGCACCGCCGCGACATTGGGCAGATAGCCGCGCTCGACGACCAGTGCGGCCAGGTCCGCGTTGTCGACGATGTAGCGCAGTTCCTCCTCCACATAGCGGTAGTTGATGTTGATCGGCACCATCCGCGCCTTGAACGCGCCGATCATCGCCTCCAGCCACTCGGCCCGGTTGCGCGAGTAGATGCCGATGTGGTCGCCGACCGCCAGCCCCGCCGAGGCGAACGCGTGCGCGACACGGTTGGCCCGTTCGTCCAACTCGCGGTAGGTCAGCCTGACCTCGCCCGCGACCAGCGCGAGCCGGTCCGGACACGCGTCCACCACGACCTCGAACAGGTCCGCCAGGTTGAACACCCGCTGGGTCATTGTCAGTTCCCTTCCGCAACGATGCCGCGCAGACCGTCCGCGCCGAAGACCGGCTCCAGGAAGGCCCGGAAGTCCGGACCCCGACGCAGGTGGTGGCCGCCGTCCACGTTGATGTTCTGGCCGGTGATCCAGGTCGACTCGGGGCCGACCAGGAAGGCCGCGAGCGAGGCGATGTCGTCGGCCTGTCCGACCCGACCCAGCGGGGTGCAGGCCAGGTAGTCCTCCAGCACCGGGCCGCCCCGGGTGACCGCGTCGACCATCTCGGTGGCCACCAGGCCGGGCAGGATGCTGTTCACCCGGACGCCGCTCGCGCCCAGTTCGTCGGCCGCGAGCCGGACCAGGTGGTCGATGCCGGCCTTGCTCACGCCATACGCGCCGAACCAGCGGTGCGTGGTCGAGGAGGCGATCGAGGAGATCGCCACGAACGAACCGCCGCCGGCCGCCGCCATCAACCGGGCGGTGTGCTTGAGCACGAGCATCGTGCCGGTCAGGTTCAGCTCGACCGTCTCGCGCCACTTGCCGGTGTCGATCGAAGTCAGCGGACCCATGGTGGAGTTGCCGCCCGCCGAGGCGACCACGGCGCGCAGCGACCCGAGTTCGGCCGCGGTCGCCACCGCCGCCTCGACCTGGCCCTCGTCGGTCACATCGGTCACCGCGTACGCGACCCGCACGCCGGCGGCCGCGTCCTTGTCCAGCTCGGCCACCGCGGCCCGCAGTCGATCCTCGCTGCGGCCCGCGATCAGTACGTGCGCGCCGTCGGCGGCGAACCGCCGCGCGCAGCCCAGCCCGATCCCGCTCCCACCTCCGGTCACCAGCGCCACCGTGTCCCGCAGTGGCAGGTCGGCACGTGTCACCGGGCATCTCCTTCGAACGTGGTGGGCACGTACGCCGCACCGTCGGCCGGCCACAGTGGTGCCGGTACCTCGAACCCGATCGGCTCGCCCCAGCCGTTGCGATAGGCCACCTCGTCGGGGGAAGTCCTGGGCGCGACACCCCACTTGCCGGTGGGATAGCCGAACGACACGCAGCAGGCCATGTGCCAGCCCTGGTCGGCCGGCACCCCGAGCACCTCCAGCACCGCGTCCCGGTGCGTGATCCCGAGCACCGCGGTCAGCGCGCTGCCCACGCCCTCGGCGCGCGCGGCCAGCATCGCGCTCCACACCGCCGGGAAGATCGAGCCGCCGGTGGGGTCCTGTCGGACGAAGCCGAACATGAACAGCGGGATCCGCTCGAAGTTGTCCGCGAGCCACTGCGACGAACGCCGCGTGCGGACGAAGGACCGGCTCTCCGCGCTGTCCGGATCCGCCTCGGCGGCGGCCACGCGCGGTGCGTAGATCGTCTTCCACAGGGAGTCCATCGCCTCCCGGTACAGCGGCCCGATCCGGCCCTTGACGCCCGGGTCGTCCACCAGCAGGAAACGCCAGTTCTGGGCGTTTCCACCGCTGGGCGCGCGTACCGCCGCGTCCAGCAGGCGGGCCTGCACCTCGTGCGGAATCGGATCCGGTGCGACCCTGCGCATCGCGCGCGTGGTGTACAGCGCTTCGTGAAGTTCCATGCGGTCCCCTGCCTGATACCTGAACTGATACGTGTTGCCCGTACTGGTGGTGATGCGGCGTCAGACGACCGCGCCGGCCTCGCGCAGGCGCTCGACGTCGGCCGCGGCGACACCCCATGCGGCCAGCGCGGCGTCGGTGTCGCCGCCCGTCGCGGCCGGGCCCGGGTGCACCGGCCGGGCCGGCTCGGCGGCGGGGGTGCGGGAGAAGCGCGGCGCGGGCGCCGGCTCGGGCAGGCCGTCGGCGTGCAGGAAGGTGCCGCGCTCGACGTGGTGGCGATGCGCGGGAGCCTCGGCGGGGGAGAGCACCGGGGCGAAGCAGGTCTCGGTGCCCTCCAGCAGCGTGCACCACGCGTCCCGGGTGCGGCCCGCGAACACCTCGGCGAGGCGGGCCTTCATCGCCGGCCAGTGCGCCGGGTCGTGCTGTGTGGCGAAGTCGGCGAACACCGGGTCCTCGGCCAGGCCGAGTCGGTGGATCAGCTCGGCCCAGAACCTGGGTTCGATCGCGCCGACCGCGACGTACCGTCCGTCCCGCGTCTCGTACACGTCGTAGAACGGTGCGCCGCCGTCGAGCATGTTGGTCCCGCGCGGGCCGAGCATCCCGGCGGCGCCCATGGTGAACCAGGTCGCGCCCAGCGTCGCGGCGCCGTCGATCATCGCGGCGTCCACCACCTGGCCCCGCCCCGATCGGCCCGCCTCCAGCAGCGCGGCGACCAGGCCGAAGGCGAGCAGCAGGCCACCGCCGCCGAAGTCGCCGATCAGGTTGAGCGGAATGCTCGGCGGCTGCCCGGCCCGGCCGATCGGCTCCAGCATCCCGGCCAGCGCGATGTAGTCGATGTCGTGTCCGGCGGCCGGGGCCAGCGGCCCGGTCTGTCCCCAGCCGGTGAGCCGGCCGTACACCAGCCGCGGGTTGCGCTCGGCGACCACGTCCGGGCCCAGGCCCAGGCGTTCCATCACGCCGGGCCGAAACGGCTCGATCAGCGCGTCGGCGTCGGCGAGCAGCCGCAGCGCGAACCCGACCCCGTCCGGGTGCTTGAGGTCGATCGCGATCGAGTGCTTGCCGCGGTTCATCGGATTGCGCGGCGGCTTCGCGTAGCCCTTGCGGGCCTCGTCCGCGCGATCCACGCGCAGCACCTCGGCGCCCAGATCGGCGAGCAGCATCCCGCAGAAGGGACCCGGCCCCAGGCCGACGAACTCCACCACCCGGATGCCCGCGAGCGGTCCTTGTCTGGCGGTCACGGCAGCTCCAGCGTTCGTCGGGGCCAATGGCGTGCGGTCGAGGCAAATACTGAAACACGTTCTCACTAGATCTGACGAGACGTCAGACTAGACTTCCGTCTCATCCGTAGGCAAGATCACCGCGGAACGAGTCGGCGCACCGCCCGCGGTCGCGTCGCCCCGAGCGCCCGGCCCGGTACCAAGCCCGCGGTACCAACCCCCGAAGCACGACCCCAGAGGACAGGCTCTCCCGTGGCCGAACCCCGCACCAGCTCGACGATCACTCTCACCAGGTCGCTCACCCGCGACCAACAGGCCCGGCGCGAGCGGTTGGTGCGCGCCGCGTGCGACCTCGCGCTGGAGGGGGGCTATGCGGCCGTGACGATGCACGACGTCGCGGATCGCGCGGGGGTGGCCAGGGCCACCGTGTACCGCTACTTCACCTCGAAGAACCACCTGCTGAGCGAGGTGTCCGCGCTGTGGATCGGCGAACTCGCCGACGAACTCGCCGACCGACCGCTGCCTGCGGACCCGGCCGGCCGGCTGGCCGCGCTGCTGTGCCGGATCGTCGAGGTGAGCGCGGAGAACCGGCTGCTGACCGAGGCCGTGGTGCGGGCCGCGACCGCCCCGGATCCGTCCGCCGGTCAATCGCAGGAGACCTTCCACCAGAGCATCCACCGGATCACCGGCCTGGCGTTCGGTGAGCCGGCCGACCCCGAGGACGGCGCCGCGGGGGACCGGCGGCGCGACATCGAGGTGGTGCTCGGCCACGTGCTGCTCTCCGGTCTGGTCAGCCTCACCGCCCGCGGCCGCGCGCTCGACGAGGTGCAGGACCTGATGCGTACCGCCGTCCGACTCTTCGTTCCGCTCGACACGTGATCACCACGGAGGCTTGCCATGACGGCTCCCACGATCCGCGACATCCACCTGCTCGACCGGGACTGGTACGCCGGTGACCCGTTCGCCGACTACGCGTGGCTGCGCGAACACGCGCCGGTGTACTACAGCGAGCGCGCCGGCGTCTGGGGCCTGAGTCGGCACGCCGACCTGGCCTGGGCCGAGCGCAACCCCGAGCTGTTCTCCTCGGCCAAGGGCTCGCGCCCGATCGGCTACCCGCAGCCGTCGATGATCGACTCCGACGACCCGACCCACTACCGCCGCCGCAAGTTGGTCTCCAAGGGCTTCACCCCCCGGCAGATCGCCGCGATGGAGGAGCACGTCCGCGACATCGTGACCTCGCTGATCGACGCGATGATCGCGGCCGGCCCCGGCGCCGACCTGGTCCGGCAGTTCTCCGCGCCACTGCCGATGACACTGATCGGCGAACTGCTCGGGGTCGGCGCCGAGCACCGCGACCAGCTCCAGCACTGGGCCGACGTGATGGTGATGCTCTCCGACGGCGGCGAGCTCAGCCACAAGGCGGGCGAGGCGTTTACCGAATACGTCGCCTACACCACGCAGGTGATCGAGGACCGCCGCAAGACCCCCTCCGACGACCTGATCGGGATCCTGGTCGGCGCCGAGATCGACGGCGAGAAGTTGTCCTTCGACGAGCTGATCGGCGAGTCCCTGCTGCTGCTCGTGGGCGGCAACGAGACCACCCGCAACGTGATCTCCGGCGGCATCGCCGCACTGCTGGCCAACCCCGACCAGCTCGCCCGGCTGCGCGAGGACCCCACGCTGATCCCGTCCGCGGTCGAGGAATCGCTGCGCTGGGTGTCTCCCGTGGTCAACATGGCCCGGCACACGACACGTGACGTGGAACTGCACGGCACGGTGATCCCGGCCGATTCGATCGTGATGATGCTGTACGGGGCCGCCAACCGGGACGCCGAGGTGTTCACCGATCCCGAGCGCTTCTACGCCTTCCGCACGCCGAACCAGCACATCGCGTTCGGCACCGGCCCGCACTTCTGCCTCGGCTCCTCGCTGGCCCGCCTGGAGATCCGGGTCGCCTTCGAGGAACTGCTGCGCCGGTTGCCCGACCTGCGGTTGGCCCCGAACGCCGACCTCGCGCACGGCCCGTCCTCCTTCATCCGCGGTCTGATCGCGCTGCCCGTCGAGTTCTGAGCCGACCGCCGGTCCGGGCCCGGACCCGAGGGAAGCACCTCGGATCCGGCCCGGACCGGCCGTCCGGGACCCCCCAAATGCGGACAGCCGCGTATTCTCTGGCCAACTGCCGGCCGACGAGGGGGATGTCCTGTGAAACCGCTGGAGCCCGAGGATCCGCGGCGGATCGGCGGCTACCGGGTGCTCCGCGTGCTGGGGGCGGGCGGCATGGGTCGGGTCTACCTCGGCCGCAATCGGGGCGGGCGGATCGTCGCGATCAAGGTGGTTCGTGCCGAATGGGCCGACGACCCCGGATTCCGCGAGCGTTTCCGCCGCGAGGTGGACGCGGCGCGGCGGGTAGGCGGCGCGTGGACCGCGCCGGTGCTCGACGCCGACACCGAGGCCGGGACGCCGTGGGTGGTCACCGGCTACGTGGCCGGACCCAGCGTGTACGAGGCGGTCGCCGGGCGGGGGCCGCTGCCCGAGGAGACCGTGCGCACCCTCGGTTCGGGCCTGGCCGAGGCGCTCGTCGCGGTGCACGGGGCGGGCCTGGTGCACCGGGACATCAAGCCGTCGAACGTGTTGTTGTCCCTGGACGGGCCGCGCGTGATCGACTTCGGCATCTCGCGCGCGATGGACGCGTCGGTGCTCACCCGCACCGGGCACACCGTCGGGTCGCCGGGCTTCATGTCGCCCGAGCAGGTCGACGGGCGCGACATCGGGCCGCCCAGCGACGTGTTCTCGCTCGGCTCGGTGCTGGTGTTCGCCGCGACCGGCGCGGGACCGTTCGGCGAGGGCAGCGGTCAGGCCCTGATGTACCGGATCGTCGCGCAGGAGCCGCGCCTGGACGAGGTGCCGGCCGCGCTGCGGGAGATCGTCGCCGCGTGCATGACCAAGCACGCCGCGTCCCGGCCGACCCCGGCGGAACTGCTCGCGGCGCTCGCGCCGGACGGTACGCGCGACCTGGTGGCCGGCAACTGGCTGCCGCCGGACCTGACCACCGCGCTGTCCCGGCGAGCGATCGAACTGCTCGAACTCGACGAGGACGGCGCGCCGGACGCGGGCACGTTCGTGGCCACCGGGAGCGGGGCGCCCACGGGGGACGACCGCCCAACGGAGACGGCGGCCTCGGCGACGTACGCCGGGACGTACGCGGGGTCGGACGCCGCGTCCACGAAGCCCGCGCAGACCTCGCCCGCGCATTCGCCGCCCTCGAACCTCACATTCCCGGGCTCGGCGGCCGCGGATTCGCCGCCTTCGGGACCTGCACCCGAGACCTACATGCTGCGAGCGGCTCCGCAGCCCGCCGCACCGCGTCCTTGGTGGCGTCGGCCGTGGCTGATCACGCTCGCGGCAGTGCTGATCGCGGGCGTCGTGGCGGCGGTACTGCTGCGGCCGTGGACCGGGGACGAGGACGACCCGTCCACCGCCCGGGAAGGTGCCGGCGGGCCCGGCACATCGACCTCGCCGCCGACCGGCTCGGGCACGTTGCCGAGCGTCTACGAGGGCACCTGGTCCGGGACGATGACATCGCAGCTCGGCAGTGTGTCCACGGTCACCCTCACGCTGACGGGCGGGAAGGTGGGCGACAAGAAGGTGGGTGTCAGCAAGCTCACCGCGACCGGCCTGTTCGGCGAGCAGGCCGACTGCGAGTCCGACCTGGAACTGCTCTCGGTCGGCGCGGACACCGGTGTCGAACTGACCAGTCACCTGACCCGCAACCAGGGCTGCGCGGACGGCCGGGTGATCCTCAAGGAACAGAGCCCGACCACGCTCTCCTATGTCGCGCCGGCCAGTGTGGGGACCAGCGAGTCGCGGGGCACGCTGACCCGCAAGGCGGGATGAGCGCCCGAGCGGCCGGGAACCATCGCGCTCGGCCCATACGTCAAACTGAACACCTGTCGAATGCGGAACGGCCTGTCGGGTCGGTAAGGCCCGATCGAGTGGGGAATGGCGAGTTCGGACATGCGGCACAGCCCTGAGCACGCGGACGACGACGACCACGACGTCGAGCGGCTCGACGAGCGTTTTCGTGAACTCGTCGTCCGGATCGCCCCGCAGGTCCCGCTGCCGCCGGTCGCGGGCATCCACAAGGCGGTCCGCCGTCGGCGCCTGCGCAACCGGGTCCTGATCGGCGCCGCCTCGCTCGCGGTGCTGGCGGGCGGGGTGACGCTGGTGAGTACCGGGTCCGACGACTCCCGACCCCGGAGCCGGCAGGCCGCCGCGTCGCTGCCGGTGGCGAGCCCGGTGACCACGACACAGACGGAACTGAGCGACACCTTCTATCCGACCGCGCAGGAGTTCCCGGTGGTGGCCGGGGCGTACGAGAACTGGCGCGTGGTGGAGACCCGGCAGGCGATGGCCGACGAACTGGGCCCGTGCACCACCAAGACCATCTCCGCACTGGGCGCGGTGCAGACCCGGGAACGGCTGTACCTGCACGACGGGCAGGGCGGCGGCCTGGTCGTCCTGGTCCGCTACCCGGACGAGCGCACCGCCGAGGTGGCGGCGAGCGACCTCACCGGCGGCCTGGGCGGCGCGTGTCCGACCAACCAGCCCAACCCGGCGGCGGACGGCGCGCCCAGCATCAAGGCGCTGGACCGGGACGGCAGCGTGTGGCGCACCCAGGGCCTGGTGAACAGCCAGGACCAGTACGTGGACTGGGGCATCGTGCGCAGCGGTCCGGTGGTGGCGGTGGTCCACGTGACCGTCATCGACCCGGACCGGGTCCCGCCCACGGACGCGTTCCTCCGATTGGTCGACAGCCTCCGGAATCGACTGGGAAAGAACGGATCCGGACCCTGATGTTCCGAATTCACGGCTTTCGCTCTCTCCCGTTCGCCGGTCATAACCGGGCGGGTCGGGAATGCTGCGAACGGGTGAGCGACGGTGCAATCCGCCACCTGGCAATTCGCCATGCGACGACGGTGGATTTCATACGGATGGGTGTGGCCGGATTTCACGCACGGCCGAGGTCGGGCGCTAAGCTATGCGCGCGCCCTCGAAGTCGGTCAACCCGCAGAGGTGTCGACCCTGCACGGAACCATCCGACCGGCGGCTTTCCTATTTCCATCGGCCCTATTCGGAGGCAAGTCATGGCGGAGTTCGATCCGCTGGGACGTGCGTGGCGCAAGAGCAGCGCGAGCGCAACGAGCAACTGCGTCGAGGCAAGGTTGGCCGACGAGGTCCAGGTCAGGGACTCGAAGGCGCCCGCGCCTCGCCTGGCCTTCGGGGCCCGGTCCTGGGGGACCTTCCTCGCCGAGGCCGGCCGCTCGTCGGTCTGAACTCCGAACGCCGCAGGCCGACCGGGTTCGGCCCATCGCATTCGGTAGGTCGAGCCCGGACATGCGAGGCGGCCTGCCTTACGGCAGGCCGCGAATGACATGGGCACAGGGCCCGGTGGGTTGGTATCCGTTACGCGATGAGAGTGAGCAGACCGGCGGCCCGGAGCGTGTAATAGAGCGCTCCTGCTGTCACCGCGGCCACGGCTACCAGCAGAAAGATCACGCGAAGCATCCTCTCGAAGTCGTCCTGCACGAGTTCACCCCCTTTCCCTAATCAGGCGTCCTTTCGTGGCGACGGTGGGTACCGTGCAGGGGCGGGGTGGACGGCGATTATGCCCTCATCTGTGATTGTGCATGGGGATGTCCGCTTCCGCCAGAGTGAGGCGATCCTGCTATGCGAGGGACGATGCAAAAAAGAACGAGTTGCCCCGAAAAGTCATGAAATCCGACTTCGGAACAACTCGTTCGAAGCTCCGCGGTGGCCGCCGCGAAACCGTGCTGCTCATCGACATCGAGCAACGGATACCTCTTGTCATTATGCGCAGGAACGCGCAATCAGCCAAGTGGCTCTTGGGATGTATTCAACTCGCATCCTGGCAGCGCGCGTGCAGGCAGCCGGCCTGCTGCCACTACGCCGTCCGCACATGGTCTACTCGCCGCCGGTGGGCGGGTGTCCCGCGGCGGGGGCGAAGCGTTCGAGGGCGGTGTCCAGCAGGGCCGGCGCCAGGTCGCGCGAGGCCAGTTGCTCGATGCCCCAGAACGTTTCCAGATAGGACAGCGGCGAGACGGCCGGCGGATCCTCCTGGTTGCCCTCGCGGATGATCATGTCGCCCGAGGGGTTCTCGATGAACAGCACCGCCTCGTCCTCGATGTCCGGGAACTCCAGGAGCTGGTAGGCGATCCGGGCCCGCGAGTACAGGCCGGCGGAGAACGGGATCACCCGCAGGGTGATGTTCGGCCACTCCCCGAAGTCGCGCATCCGCCGGATCTGGTTGCGCATCACCGCCGCGTTGCCCACGGTGCGGTGCATCACGCTCTCGTCCACGATGAAGTGCATGGCCGGGCCGTCCGGTCGGATCAGCCGCTCCTGCCGCTCCATCCGCAGTGCGACCAGGTCGTCCAGGCCGGGGGTGTCCGGCGGGGACATGATCCGCAGCACCTCGCGCGCGTATTCCTCGGTCTGTAACAGGCCGGGGACCAGGAGCGGTTCGAAGTTGCGGATGACGGTGGCCGAGGACTCGTAGCCGAGCAGCACCTTGAACTCGTTGGTGATGTGGTTGCGGTACTGGTACCACCAACTGCGCTGCTTCGAGGCCCTGGCCATGTCGATGTACTCGGCGACCCGGGCGGGCTCGACCACGCCGTAGTGCTGGAGCAGCGCCTTCAGGTCGGTGGTCGAGATGTTCACCTGGCCGGTCTCGATCCGGATCAGCTTCGAGAGCGACCAATCCATTTCCAGCGCCACGTCCCGCTGGATGTACCCGCACGCCTCGCGTGTCTGGCGAAGAAACGCTCGGAGCCTGCGCCCCTGGAACATCGGGTCCCGTGTCGGCATCGGCCGCCCCCCAAGGCTGTCGGCAGCGATCTCGCATCTAGCGAGGGCGCAAAACGGGTGGTGCACAAACGCCACCCGGAGAACAGCATCGCGTCGAATCGGCCGACCCGACAAGCCCCCTCGCTGATGTCCGACCGGCAGATCCGACGCCCCGTCAGGTGGCGGAGCGTCGGATCCGGACGCGCGGGGTCGATCGGTGTCCCTCGGGGTGCTCAGGTGTTCAGGACGTAGGATTCCGCGCCGTCCGGGCCGACCGAGTTGGCGCCCTGGAGGGTCACCCGCTGCATCGAGCGGCGCATGCCCGGCGGCACGTCCGTGGGTACCAGATGCACCGTTGCCCGGTTGTCCCAGAACGCGATGCTGCCCGGCTGCCAGCGGAAGCGCACGCTGAACGCGGCGTCGGCGATGTGCGCGTAGAGCATCTCCAGGATGTGCGCGCCCTCCTGCCGGGTCAGTTCCAGGATGTGGCTGGTGAAGTTCGGGTTGACGAACAGCACCTTCTCGCCGGTCTCCGGGTGCACGCGCACCACCGGGTGCACCGCGCGCAGCCCGTCGCCGAGGAAGCGCTTGGCGAGTGCGCCCGGCAGTTCGCCGCGCTTGATCGGCAGCGTGTTGTGGTGCACCGCGTGCAGTCCGTCGATCAAGTCCTTGAGCGGGTCGGACAGTTGCTCGTAGGCCAGGGCCAGGTTGGCCCACTGGGTGTCGCCGCCGTACGGCGGCACGATCACCCCACGCAGGATCGAGGCGGTCGGCGGGTTGGGGATGAAGGTCACGTCGGTGTGCCAGCGGCTCTCCACGAAGCCGCCCCCGGCGTCCTTGCCCAGTTGCTCGTTGTCGAGCAGCAGGATCTCCGGGTGTTCGGGGAAGGCGGCGGGCAACGTCGGGTGTCCCGGGGCGAGTTCGCCGAAGCGCAGGCCGAACGCCTTGTGCTGTTCCTGGGTTATGTGCTGGTCGCGGAAGAACACCACCTTCCACTTCAACCAGATGGCGCGGATCTCGGCGACCGCCTCGTCGGTGAGCGGCTCGGTCAGGTCGACGCCGAAGATCTCGGCGCCGATGTTCCCGGCCAGCGGCCGGACTTCCAGGCCGAGCGCGGCGGCCGCGGCGGGGGTGGGGTCCTCGTAGGTGGGCTGTTCGATGGTGCTCGTCATGGTCGAACCTCCGGATCGGCGCGAGGCCCCGGGTCGGCCGGGACCTCTGTGGATCGTTCGAGTGCTGCCTCGGTCCGGGCGGAGACCGGGGCCAGCAACAGGGCGACGGCGGTGTCGGTCAGGCCCGCCAGGAAGACCTCCCGGTCGGTGAGGGTGCGCCCGCCGGGGTGGTGCAGCGCCATCTCGCGGTCGGCGAGGGCGTGGGTGAGATAGGACGACACCAGCACCCAGCGTTCGATCCGCAGGCGCGCGGGGAACTCGGCGAGCAGGCCGAGCATGCGCTCGCGCACGGTGTAGACGCCGCGCGTCCACTCCTCCCGGGCCAGGTCGTGCACCGCGGTGCCCTGGAGGAAGGCGGCGTGGATGCTGAATCGCAGGTACCAACTCGGTTTCCCCACCTGGCCGAGGGTGTCGGCGAGCGGGTACAGGAACGCCTCGACCAGACCCCGGGCTTCGTGCCCGTGCCCGGCCCGGTCGAGTTCGTCGAGCATCGCCAGGCGCCGCGCGTTCACCGGCTCCATCCGGTGCCGGAAGACCGCGTCCACCAGGGCCTCCTTCGACCCGAAGTGGTAGCGCGCGGCGGCGGTGTTGCGTTGCCCGGCCTGGGCGCCGATCTCGCGCAGCGAGACCCCGTTGATGCCGCGCTCGGCGAACAGCCGTTCCGCGGCCTCGATCATCAAAAGGCGTGCGCCGGCACCGCGGTCCGACGCCGAAGCGCCGTGCGTCCCTGTCATGGATCGCACGTTAAACCGCTTGGGTTAATAACTCAAGTGGGTTAATCGAGGAGGGGTCTACTCCGGTGTACCGGGTCCGGCCGCGTCACGAGTGCATCAGGCAGTACAACTGGTGCCCGGCGTGGTGCAGTTCGCGGGCGAACTTGGTCCAGTCGTGCAGCATCCGGTACAGCAGATAGGCGTCGCGCGGCACCCGCCGGTCCGGGAACGTCGACCAGATGAAGGCCGCCGCGCCCAGTTCCTCCTCGGTCGCGTTGCGCAGTACGTCCATCAGCATCGGCGGCAGCTGCATCACCGCGTGCGCGGGATGCAGCACGACCAGCTCCAGCGGTGGCGTCGCGTCCTGTGGGGTGTCCCCCAGCAGCGACAGCACCATCGCGCTGACCGTCTCCGGCTTCACGAACGACACATAGGAATTGCTGGGACGTTCCACCGTGTCGGTCGGATCGATCAGCGGAGGCACCCGCGCCGCGGTCGCGCGATCGGGTGCGCCGAAGTACTCATATGTCACGCCCACGTGTGCACCTCCCGACCGAGGTCGGCTCCGTGACACGTGCGCACACCCGTGGCGCCCGACGCCATCGCTCCCTGCTCGCTTGTCTCGGTCTGGTCGGTGATCGAGGGGACTCGTTGAAGATCGTCGCAGGTCATCCGGGCATTCCGTACCGCGGTTGAGTAACAGGTGTGCACCACTCGGAACCGGTCCCGCCCCGGCATGCGTCAGGACTCCCGGCCAGGCGGCCCGCCCGAGAAAGTCTGCCCGAGCGACAGGTCGTTCAATGCCTTGACGAATACCGCCGTTCGTACCGAACCGGCCGAACGCGCGGTGATCTTCACCACGTTCGTCTCGACCACCTCGGCTCGCACGTCGGCCAGCACCGTGCTCCACGGCACCCCCTGCGCGGTTTTGCCGCCGCCGGTGAACACCGTGCGCAGTCGATCGGCCTCGGCCCGGGCGGCCGGCTCCGAACCGGTGGCCACACACATCACGTCGGTGCCCGGGACGCCCGCCTTGCCGCTCACCCCGACCGCGATCCTGGGCCCGTTCGCCCGCTCGCCACCGGCGACGCGATCGGTGATCACCGCGGCCAGCGGCTTGCCCAGGCAGTTCGCCAGCGCGCGCACGACGGGATCGGCGCCCAGCATCGTGCCGCCCCGGCCGAGGTCGGCGCCGCGCCCGGTGGAGCCGTAGCCGATCTGCTTGTCGGTGACCCGAATCACGTTGAAGTGGTTGATGCCCAGCGGAAGTTTCTGCGCCAGCGTGTCGTCCAGGCTCAATTCGTTGTCGGGACGCAGCCGCTGCACACTCGGCTCGGCCGGCTCCGGCTTGCCACCCAGTTCCCGGAGCTTGCCGAGCACGGTGCCCTTGTCGAAGCCGCCGACGAACACCCCACCCTGGTACGGCGGTCGGCCGGCGGACCAGGCCTCGTGCGCCTTGGTCGGGTCGAAGCCCAGGGCCGGCGCCACCTGATCGCGCATCGCGGCCAGGTCGGGGTAGCCCGTGCCGATCAGCGGTCCGTAGGGTCCGGCGAAGTCACCACCGCCGTTGGCCTTGCTGATCGCGGCCGTGTCGCCGTACTCGAACCAGCCCCGGGTGGATTCGTCGTCGCGCACCCGATCCAGCGCGCCGCGCAGCCCGGTCCTGCCGTCGTCGTCCGAGTCCCCGCCGCCGCACGCGGCCGTCCCGGCCAGCGTCAACAGCGTCGCCAGCACCGGTCCGAGACCGCCGGCTATCCGGTGGTGTCGCCCGGACCGCCCACCCCGACGTGTTCTCGCCGCCACGCGCGCACCCCGATCTTCGTGCTGCACCCCGCCGGACATGCCTCACCCGTGGGCACGGGTCCGGGTCGCCCGATCATACTGCTCCCCGCCCCCGGTTTCGGTTGGCGGATCCCCGGGAACCAACGCGAATCCGCGCACACCCTCCCCGGCGCCCATGTGGTTGGTCCACCCGTCGGGCGAGCCGCGGGCGACGGATGTGCCCGGTTTGTTTGAGAGCATGACCGGGTGAGCTCTGTCAACGAGAACCCCGCACCCGCCTCCGCCGCCCTGTTCGCGCGTGCGAGGGCCGTCACCCCCGGCGGGGTCAACTCGCCGGTGCGCGCCTTCCGCGCGGTCGGCGGCACGCCGCGCTTCATGGTCTCGGGCCGAGGCCCCTACCTGACCGACGCGGACGGCCGTGAATACGTGGACCTGGTGTGCTCCTGGGGCCCGATGATCCTCGGCCACGCGCACCCCGCCGTACAGGAGGCCGTCCGCGAGGCGGTCGCGCGCGGCACCTCCTTCGGCACACCCGGCGCCGGCGAGGTGGAACTCGCCGAGGAGATCGTCTCCCGGGTCGCCCCGGTCGAACAGGTCCGCCTGGTCAGCTCCGGCACCGAGGCCACCATGTCCGCGATCCGGCTCGCGCGCGGCTTCACCGGCCGGGCCAAGGTGGTGAAGTTCGCCGGGTGTTACCACGGTCACGTGGACGCGCTGCTGGCCGCCGCCGGCTCCGGCCTGGCCACCTTCGCGCTGCCGGACACGCCCGGGGTCACCGGGGCCTCGGCCGCCGACACGATCGTGTTGCCGTACAACGACCTGTCCGCCGTCGAGTCGGCGTTCGCCGTCCACGGCGACGACATCGCGTGCGTGATCACCGAGGCCGCGCCGGGCAACATGGGTGTGGTCACCCCGCGTCCGGGCTTCAACGCGGGCGTCAAGGCCCTGTGCGAGCGGCACGGCGCGCTGTTCGTCTCGGACGAGGTGATGACCGGCTTCCGGGTGTCCAAGGCGGGTTGGTTCGGCATCGAGGGCGTGGTCCCCGACCTGCTCACCTTCGGCAAGGTGATGGGCGGCGGCTTCCCGGCCGCCGCGTTCGGCGGGCGCTCCGACGTGATGTCGCACCTGGCGCCGCTCGGCCCGGTCTACCAGGCCGGCACGCTGTCCGGGAACCCGGTGGCCACCGCGGCGGGCGTCACCACTCTGCGGTACTGCACCGACGCGGTGTACAAGCACCTGGACGCGGTCTCCCTCGCGCTGCGCACCGAGGTGTCGGCCGCCCTGGCCAAGGAGGGCGTCGCGCACACGGTGTCCACGGCCGGGAACATGTTCTCGGTCTTCTTCACCGATCGCCCGGTGCACGACTACGACCAGGCCCGCACGCAGGAGGCGTTCCGCTTCTCCGCGTTCTTCCACGCGATGCTGGACGCCGGCGTGTACCTGCCGCCGAGCGCGTTCGAGGCGTGGTTCCTGTCCGCGGCCCACGACGACGCGGCCGTGAACCGTATCCTCGACGCGCTGCCGGCCGCAGCCCGCGCCGCAGCGAGTGCCCAGGAGAACTGACGATGGCTCAGAAGCCGCAGACCAACCGCGACGTGACGATCGTCCACCTCATGCGCCACGGCGAGGTGCACAATCCGCACGGCATCCTGTACGGCCGCCTGCCCGACTACCACCTGTCGGAGCTGGGCAACAAGATGGCCGAGCGGGTCGCCGACCACCTCGCCGAGCGCGACATCACGCACGTGGTGTCCTCGCCGCTGGAGCGTGCCCAGGAGACCGCCGCGCCGATCGCCGGTCGACACAATCTGGAGATCGCCACCGACGATCGACTGATCGAGGCGGAGAACATCTTCCAGGGCAAGACCTTCGGAGTGGGCGACGGTTCCCTGAAGAACCCGACGCACTGGAAGCACCTCACCAACCCGTTCAAGCCGTCGTGGGGCGAGCCGTACATCGAGCAGGTGGTGCGGATGATGGGCGCGCTCGGCGCCGCCCGGGACGCCGCGCGTGGGCACGAGGCGGTGTGCGTGAGCCACCAGTTGCCGATCTGGGTGACCCGCTCCTTCGTCGAGCGGCGGAGGTTGTGGCACGACCCGCGCAACCGGCAGTGCTCGCTCGCGTCGCTCACCACGTTCACCTACGAGGGGGACAAGATCGTCTCCGTCGGCTACAGCGAACCGGCTCGGGATCTGCTGCCGGCGAAGCTCGCGGGCAAGACGCAGAACAAGAGCTTCGGGGCGTGACACGAAGCCGCGACTTCGGGGGATGACACGAAGGCGCGGTTTCGGGGCGGGACGAAGAACCGCGGATTCGGGGCATAGTGCCCTATTTATTTAGGACGAATCGGGATGAACTGAAGCAGTGTCAGCGGCACGACGGACCCCGCGTGGAGCGGGCGCGGAGGCATGCGAAACTTTTCACATGCTCACACGCCGCCTGCCTCGTCGTGCCGCGCTGCTCACCGCCGCGGCCCTGCTCGCACTCACCGGCTGCGGCGGGATGAGTGCCGGCGGCAAGAGCAGCGGCGACGGCAAGGGCTATGTCGACAGCGACAACAGCGGCATCGTGCGGGCCAAGGCGGGCGACCGTACCGCGGCTCCGAAGGTCTCCGGCAAGACGCTGGAGGGCAAGGACATCAGCCTCGCCGAGTTCAAGGGCAAGGTCGTGGTGCTGAACGTGTGGGGCTCGTGGTGCCCACCGTGCCGGGCCGAGGCGGCCGACTTCCAGCAGGCCCACACCGAGACCGCGGACAAGGGTGTGCAGTTCCTGGGGATCAACACCCGCGACGCCACCCAGGACAACGCGATCGCGTTCACCAACAGCAAGGGCATCACCTACCCGAGCCTGTGGGACCCGGACGCGCGCGAGATCCTCAAGTTCACCGGCAACCTGAACCCCAACGCGATCCCCAGCACGCTGATCATCGACCGTGAGGGTCGGATCGCGGCGCGGGTGTTGCGGGCGGTCACCATCGAGGAACTGCGCTCGATGATCGACCCGGTGCTGAACGAGCCCGTGCCGAACGAGAAGGCCTGATCGAGGTGCTCGTCGCAGCCGAGGGGATGAACAACACGGTCTACACGGGGTCGTTGTTCGCGGCCCTGCCGATCGCCCTGCTCGCGGGGCTGATCTCGTTCTTCTCGCCGTGCGTGTTGCCGTTGGTCCCCGGCTATGTCAGCTACGTCACCGGGGTCTCCGGGGCGGATCTGAAGGATGCCCGGCGCGGTCGACTCTTCCTGGGCACGCTGCTGTTCGTGCTCGGCTTCACCGCCGTGTTCGTCTCCATGGGCGCGGCGTTCGGCTACTTCGGCAAGACGCTCCTGGCACACCAGGCGACCATCACCAAGGTCTTCGGCGCGGTCACCATCGTGCTCGGGCTGTCCTTCATGGGCGTTCTCCCGGGCATGCAGCGCGAGTTCCGGGTGCACAAGCGGCCGGCCATAGGGCTGGTCGGCGCGCCGCTGCTGGGCATGGTGTTCGGGCTCGGCTGGACGCCGTGCATCGGCCCGACCCTGACCGCGGTGCTGAACCTGTCCGTGAGCGAGGCGAGCGCCAATCGCGGCGCGCTGCTCACCGTGGCCTACTGCCTGGGTCTGGGCGTGCCCTTCCTGGTCACCGCGCTCGCGTTCCGCAAGGCGCTCGGTGCGTTCGGGTGGGTCAAGAAGCACTACGTCTGGGTGATGCGCCTGGGCGGCGGCATGCTCGTGCTGCTCGGCGTACTGATGCTCACCGGCGCGTGGGACCAGATGATGCGTGAGATGCAGTCCTGGGCCGGGCAATACACGATCGGATTCTGATGAGCCTGGAGACCCGAACCGACGACGACCTCGCACGCGACGACGACCTCGAAGGAATCGCGAAGCCCGAGGCCAGGGCCGATGCCGGGATGTCGACCGCGCCCGCGCAGGACGACGGCGACGAGGAGATCCGCCAACCGCAGCTGGGCGTGCTCGGCTGGCTGCGCTGGCTCTGGCGGCAACTGACCTCGATGCGGGTCGCGCTGATCCTGCTGTTCCTGCTGTCGGTCGCGGCCACGCCGCCGACGCTGATCCCACAGCGGCCGGTCAGCCCGATCAAGGTCAGCCAATACTTCCGGGACCATCCCGACCGCGCGAAGATCATGGACAAGTTCCAGCTCTTCGACGTGTTCGCGTCGTGGTGGTTCGCCTCGATCTACATCCTGCTGTTCGTCTCGCTCGCGGGCTGCATCGTGCCGCGCTGCTGGGCGCACGCCAAGACGTTGCGGGCCAAGCCGCCACAGGCGCCGAGCAACTTCACCCGGCTGCCCGCGCACGCGCGCTGGGAGACCTCGGCGGACCCGGACACGGTGCTCGCCGCGGCGCGCGTCGCGCTCAAGAAGCGCCGTTTCCGGCTGAACCCGAGCTCCGACTCGATCGCGGCGGAGAAGGGCTACGCCCGGGAGAGCGGCAACCTGCTGTTCCACATCGCGCTGTTCGGCATCCTGGTCGCGTTCGCCCTGGGCAGCCTGTACAGCGTCAAGGGCGGCAAGATCGTGGTCGAGGGCGGCAGCTTCGCGAACGTGCTCACCCAGTACGACGACCGCCAGTTCGGCGCGCTCGTGGACGCGGACAACCTGGAGCCCTTCGGGTTCCGGCTCGAGTCGGTCGAGCAGAAGTTCCAGCCGACCGGCGCCAAGCGCGGCGAGCCCAGGTCGTTCACCGCGAACATCGAGTCCTGGTACGGGCACGAGGGCAAGGACAAGGCCGGGAAGATCAGGGTCAACCACCCGTTGGAGGTGGGCGACACCAAGGTGTTCATGATCGCCACCGGCTACGCGCCGGAGGTGACCGTACGCGACGCCAAGGGCAAGATCGCCTACAAGGGCCCCACCGTGTTCCTGCCCCAGGACGGCAACCGCACCTCGACCGGCGTGATCAAGGTCCCCGACGTCAGCCCCGGCCTCAAACAACTGGGCTTCGACGGGCAGTTCCTGCCGAGCGCGCCGGTGGACCAGGACGGCAACCTGCTGGTCGACCCCAGGCGCGGTCCGATCTCGGTGTTCCCCTCGCTGCTCAACCCCCGGCTGCTGATCAGCGGTTACGAGGGCGACCTGGGTATGGACTCGGGCGTTCCGCAGAACATCTACGCGCTCAAGGCCGACAAGATGTCGAAGTTCATGAACGGCTCCGACGTGTGGCGCCAGGCGCTCAAGGTCGGCGACACCGTGGAACTGCCCAACGGCGCCGGCACCGTCACCTTCGACGGCGTCAAGACCTGGGCCAACTTCCAGGTCGCCAGCGAGCCCGGCAAGGGGCTCGCGCTCTTCAGCGTGGTGGCCGCGATCGTCGGCCTCGTGCTGTCACTGTTCGTTCGCCGCCGCCGGATGTGGGTGCGCGCGGTGGAGGGTCCCGACGGCCACACGGTCGTCGAGGTCGGCGGGCTCGCCCGCACCGAGGGTGGGGGCCTCGGCGATGAGGTACAGGAGTTCGTGGACGCGTTGCGCGAGGCCGCGCCGGCGAACTCACCCGGCACCAAGGTCAAGGAGTGAGCGTGGGCGTCAACGAGAACCTCGCCCAATTCAGCAATGTGCTGATGTATTCGGCGATCGCCGTCTACCTGATGGCGTTCTTCGCCTATTGCATGGAATGGACCTTCGGCAGCAGCGGCGCGGTGGCCAAACGCTCGGCCGACCTGTCGGTCGAGGTCCTGGAGCCCGCCGCGAAGGCCGGCGCGGCCGGCGGGGTCGCGCTGGCCGAGCGGCCGGTCGTGGTGCTGCGCGAGGGCGGGCACGACGGTGCCGGCGCCGACGACCAGGGCAACGTGGCCGGCGGCGACGAACGCGCGGACCGGATCGGCCGGGTCGCGGTCTCGCTGACCGTGCTCGGCTTCCTGCTGCACGCCGGTTCCGTGCTCACGCGCGGCATCTCGGTCGAGCGGGCCCCGTGGGGCAACATGTACGAGTTCTCCACCTCGGTCTCGCTGGTGGTGGTCGCGGCCTTCCTGGTGCTGCTGTGGAAGTACCCGGTGCGCTGGCTGGGCCTGTTCGTCACGCTGCCGGTGCTCACCACGCTCGGCGTCGCGGTGACGGTCCTGTACACCGACTCCGAGCAACTGGTCCCGGCACTCGACTCGTACTGGCTGTGGATCCACGTCGCGTCCGCGATCGTCTCGTTCGGCGCATTCCACATCGGCGCGCTCGCCTCGATCCTGTTTCTGTTCCGGCAGAAGTACGAGGGCAAGGTCGCCCGCGGCGACAAGCTCGGCCGCTTCGACGAGAAGCTGGCCCGGCTGCCGAGCGCGGCGTCCCTGGACAAGACCGCCTACCGCGTCAACGCGATCATCTTCCCGCTGTGGACCTTCGCCATCGTCTGCGGCGCGATCTGGGCGGAGAACGCGTGGGGCCGCTACTGGGGCTGGGACCCCAAGGAGGTCTGGTCCTTCATCACCTGGGTCGCCTACGCGGCCTACCTGCACGCCCGCGCCACGGCCGGCTGGAAGGGCACCAAGGCCGCGATCGTCTCCCTGGTCGCCTTCGCCTGCTTCCTGTTCAACTACTACGGCGTCAACATCTTCGTGAACGGGCTGCACTCGTACGCGGGCGTCTGACGCGTCACCAACCGGAACGGGTCCGGTCCCACACCACTCGCGGTGTGGGACCGGACCCGTTCCGGGTTCGGGCGACCTGCCGATCACATGCTCTGCGTCGGGTTCGTATTCTCAGGTCCAGTCGTTCACGCGGCGGCTTCGCGGGCGGCCTCGTCCAACATCGCGGCCATCTCGGCCGCAGCCGGACGGGCGGCTGCCAAACTGTCCGCGTCGGCGATCGTCTGTTCGAGTTCGCGTAGCCGACGCGCCCGGAGCGGGCACGCGCCGCAACGCGACGAACACGGCCCAGCGTCGAAGGAATGTGTGCATGGGCACGGTGCTGTCGGTCTGCACGGCCTCCTGCCAGACACCGTGAAATTCCTGCTCGAAGCGAACAGCCGCGACCGGATCGAGCGAGAGCACTGCCACCCGCAGCGCCTGCTCGGTTACCGGTGGCATGGGAAACAACGGCTCCTTCCCCGCGAGTCCGAGATTCGGCTCACTCGCCACAACCGCCTCCTCAGCTCGTGCACCAGCGCTGTCCCACCTCATTCCCGCGCACCTCTAAGCTTCGCCGGCGCATGGCGAGACCATCGGCCGCGCTCCGCCGACGGGTGATACGCGGGCAGACCGTGCACGACCCGGGCTGTTTTTTGCCCCGAGCGGATGGCGCCTCCCATGTACCCGGGCATTCGGTGGCACATCCGATGCCGGAGCAGTGGGCGCGGTCGAAAGTTTGCGTGCGCTCGGGCGGAAAAAGTCCGGATGCAGGGGCGACGTGGGGGCCGTGGCGGGCTCGGGTGAGCGCCTCGGGCGTTTTCGGTGGCGGCCGTCCCGGCCTACGGCCGCAGGCCCCGCACGCCCAGATCCAGCAGCGCGCACACGAACAGCGCGATGCCGATGAAACCGTTCGTGGTGAAGAAGGCCCGGTTGAGCTTGGACAGGTCGTCCGGCTTGAGCAGCGAGTGTTCGTATACGAATGCCGCGCCGACGATCAGCAGGCCCAGCCACCAGAAGAAGCCCGCGCCGGTGAGCGCGCCGAACCAGATGAACAGCAGCGTGGTCACCACGTGGGTGACCTTCGAGGCGTTCAGCGCGGCGGCGATGCCCCACTTGGCGGGCACGCTCTTGACGCCGTGCGCGCGGTCGGCCGCGACGTCCTGGCAGCCGAAGATCAGGTCGAAGCCGCCGATCCAGGTGCCAACCGCCAGGCCCAGTACGACCGCCTGCCACGACCACTCGCCGGTGATCGCCAGCCACGCGCCGACCGGCCCGATCGCCTGCGCGACGCCCAGGATCGCGTGCGGGACGTTGGTGAACCGCTTGCCGTACGGATAGATCACCATCGGGACCACCGCGACCGGCGCGAGCGCCAGGCACAGCGGGTTCAGCAGCGCGGCGGCGACCAGGTAGAAGAACAGCGCGACCAGCGCGCCGATCCACGCGGTGCGCACCGACACCGCGCCGGTGACCAACTCGCGCGACGCGGTGCGCGGATTGCGCGCGTCGATCTCGCGGTCGATGATCCGATTGCAGGCCATCGCGAAGGTGCGCAGGCCGACCATCGCCACGGTGACCAGGAACAGCTCCCAGTAGTGCAGCCGTTCGTTGCTCTCGTACATCGCGGTGAAGGCCGCGATATAGGCGAACGGCAACGCGAAGACCGAGTGCTCGATCAACACGAGGCGCAGGAACGCCTTGACCCGGCCCACCTCCGAGGGAGCCCCGGGTGCGGGTAGCGCGGCGGACGTCACAGTCCGTATTCCTTCCATCGGCGGGTCACCTTGGCGGCGGTCTCGGGATCCGACACGACCATCTCCGGCCAGCCGCCGTCGCGCGTGTAGCCCTCCTCGGGCAGCTTGCGGGTCGCGTCGATGCCCGCCTTGCCACCCCAGAACTGCTGGTACGACGCGTGATCGAGGTGGTCCACGGGCCCCTCGGTCAACAACAGGTCGCGCGCGTAGTCGGTGTTGCCGAACGCCCGCCACGCGACCTCGTGGTAGTCGTGCACGTCGCAGTCGGCGTCCACCACCACGATCAGCTTGGTCAGCGACATCATGTGCGCACCCCAGATCGCGCTCATCACCTTCTGCGCGTGCTTGGGGTACTTCTTGTCGATCGAGACGATCGCGCAGTTGTGGAAGCCGCCCGCCTCGGGCAGGTCGTAGTCGACGATGTCCGGCACGATGATCTTGAGCAGCGGCAGGAAGAACCGCTCGGTGGCCTTGCCCAGCGGCCCGTCCTCGGTGGGCGGCCGGCCGACCACGATCGACTGCAGCAGCGGCTTCTCCCGCATCGTCACGCAGTCGATGGTCAGCGCCGGGAACGGCTCCTGCGGCGTGTAGAAGCCGGTGTGGTCGCCGAACGGCCCCTCCGGCAACATCTCGCCCGGGGTCAACCAGCCTTCGAGGACCACCTCGGCCTCGGCCGGGACCTGGAGCGGCACGCTCACGCAGTCGACCATCTCGATCCGCCGACCGCCGATGAAGCCGGCGAACAGGTACTCGTCGATGTCGCCGGGCAGCGGCGCGGTGGACGCGTACGTCACCGCCGGCGGGCAGCCGAACGCGATCGCCACCGGCAGCCGCTCACCGCGCTTGGCGGCCACCTGGTAGTGGTTGCGGCTGTCCTTGTGGATCTGCCAGTGCATCCCGATGGTGCGCTTGTCGTGCCGCTGGAGCCGGTACAGACCCAGGTTGCGCACGCCCGTGTCGGGGTCCTTGGTGTGGGTCAGGCCCAGGTTGTAGAACGAGCCGCCGTCCTCGGGCCAGGTGAAAAGCGCCGGGATGCGGTCCAGGTCGACGTCGTCGCCCTTGAGCACGACCTGCTGACAGGGCGCGTCCTTGATCTTCTTCGGCGGGATGTGCGCGACCGAGCCGAGCTTGCCGAACGCCTCGCGGATCCCGGTGAACCCCTGCGGCAGTTCCGGCTTGAGCAGGCCGCCGATCTTCTCCGACAACTCGTCGTAGCTCTTCAGCCCGAGCGCCATCAGCATGCGCTCGTCGGTGCCGTAGACGTTCATCGCCAGCGGCATCGAACTGCCCTTGACGTTCTCGAACAGCAGCGCCGGACCCTTGGCCTTGTTCACCCGATCGGTGATCTCGCCGACCTCCAGATGCGGGTTGACCTCCGCGCGTACGCGCTTGAGTTCACCACGCTTCTCCAGTGCCTTCAGGAAAGCGCGCAAGGTCCCGTATGCCATGCGTGCCAGTATCCGATACGGACTCGCCGGACCCGCACGCGCACCCGGCCGGTCGGGCTACCTTGGTCCCTCGTGCCGAGCAGGAGGGGTACATGCTCACGGTCGCTTCGGAATTGCGTTCGGTGGTCGTCCATGCCGTGGGGGCGGTGTGTGTGCGGAATTGCGACGTGGACCTGCCGGCCGGCCCACCGGGTCCGGTGCGGGTGCGGGTGACCGGATTCCCGCTCACCGCGTACGGCGACTGGCTGCGCGCGCGGGTGATCGGCGGCGGCACGGGGGTGCGGGTCACCGACATCCGGCCCGTGGTCGACGTCGAGATGGTCGAGGAAACGGACCTGCCCGCCGTACTGCTCGACCTGGAGGCGGCCGAGTCCCGGGTCCGGGCGCTGCGCGCGAAAAGCGCGCGGCTGGCCGACGAGCTGGCCGAGATCGCCGGGCTCCAGGCGGTACTGCCATCCGTGCGCCGCGGTGATCCGCCGCGCCCCGCACCGGTGTCCGCGCTGCTGGAGCTGGCCGCGTTCACGGACGAGCGGGCCCAGGCGCTGTACGAGCGCGTCGGCGTCTGCGACGCCGAACTGCGCGAGGCGGTCCGCGACACCGAGTTGTTCCGGGCTCGGCTGAACGCGGCGTCCGGCGCGCAGCGCACCGAACGGACCCAGGCGTCCGGCACCGCGGTGGTCACCCTGGAGCACTCCGGCGAAGCCGGCCCGGTCGAGCTGGCCGTGGAGTACCACGTGCCCGGCGCGCGCTGGGCGCCGATGTACCAGCTGCGCCTGGACGAGGCGATGACCGGCGGCACGCTGGTGATGCGGGCCTGCGTCGCGCAGCGCACCGGTGAGGACTGGACCGGCGTACGGCTCGGCCTGTCCACCGCCGACCTGGCCCGGAGCACCGACCTGCCCGAGCTCAAGTCGCTGCGCCTGGGCCGCCGGCAGAGCGCGCCCGCGCACGCGGGTTGGCGCGAGCCACCGGCTGGACTGGCCGAACTGTTCGCGGGCTACGACGTGGGGGTGGCCAAGCGCCCGGCGGCGCGGTCGGCGTATGCCGGGGCGGCTGCGGCCCCGGCCGAGGAGTTCGCCGCCGAGGACCGGGTCCTGTATCGGGCGGCGCCGATGCCCGCGCCGATCACCCCGGCCGCCCCGGGGGCGGCCATGCCACCGCCGATGCAGGTCGCCGGCGGCTTCGGCGCGCCGCCGCCCGCGCCGCGCCCCGCCGCAAGGGCGCGCCGGGCCCGAGGCGCCGCGTCCCAGGACTCGGCGCTCGAAGGCTCCGCGCCCGGCGGCGCCTTCGAACTCGCCCGTTTCGACGGGGCGGCCGACGAGGACCCGATCTCGCCGAAGGCCGAACCGGCCCCGCCGGCGCAGCCCGAGCCCGGCAGCGACCTCCTCGACTACGCGGCCCTGGAGCTGCGGGGCGCGGACGACGCCGAGGCCCGCGGCCGGCTGCGCGCCGCGCCGTACGGTTCGGGTGGAACCGCGATGGAGTACCGCCGGCGTGCCGACGAGGTGACCCGGCTGACGCTGCCCGAGCACGCGCTCGCGCCGCGCGACGCGGCCGGGTCGTACGACTATCGCTTCGACACCACGGCGCCCGCCGAGGTGGCCGCCGACGGGGTGTGGCACACCATCCCGGTGTGCGAGATCGAGGTCTCGCTCGAGCCCGAGTTCGTCTGCGTACCGGCCCTGGACGACGCGGTGTTCGGCACGGTGGTGCTCGCCAACGCGTCGGCGCACGCGCTGCTCCACGGCCCGGCGGACGTCTCGGTGGCCGGCGAGTTCCTGATGACCGTGCCGCTGCCGACGCTCGCACCCGGCGCGCGCGAACGGGTCGGCGTCGGCGTCGTGGAGAGCGTGCAGGTGTCGCGGAACGCGCACATGCGCGAGTCGACGGCGGGTCTGCGCGGCGGTACGGCCGTGCTCGACCACCGGATCGAGATCGAGGCGGTCAACCACCTCGCCCGGCCGATCCGGCTGGACATCCTGGAGCGTGTTCCGGTCACCGACGACAAGGACGTCAAGATCGAGGAGCACGCCGGCGCGCCGCGCTGGGTGCAGGACACCGAACTGCGCGACGGGCGGCACGTCCCGGGCGCGCGGGTGTGGCATGTCGAACTCGCCCCGGGCGAGCGGAAGAACCTGACCGGTGGCTACGAGATCCGGATCCCGGCAGCGAAGGCCGTGGTCGGCGGCAACAGGAGGGTCTGACCATGACTCAGCCGACGCTGGAAAAGAGCACGCCGGCCGAACGCAAGCCGGAACCGCTGCCGATCACGGCGGTGACCTGTCTGGAGGACCGGGCGCAGGTGACCCGATCCGGCCGGATCGAGGTGGCCGAGGGCGTACAGCGGGTGCTGGTCGGCCCGGTGACCCCGCTCGCCGTGGACCGGTCGCTGCGGGTCGAGGTGATCGCCGACGACGGCAGCGCGACCGCGATCGACGCGCGCGTGGTGCGGGTGTACACGCCCAGGCCCGCGACCGGCCCCGGCCCGGACGCCTCCGAGCTGCGCCGGCTCGTGCACGACCTGGACGAGCGGCGCGTCGCGCTGTCCCGGCACTCGAACCGGCTGCACACCCGGCTCACGCTGATCGCGCAGGCCCGGACCGAGCTGCGCCGCAACATCGCCGAGCAGACCGGCTTCGGTACGGCCGAGCCCGAGCGCTGGACCACCGAGCTGGATCGGCTCTCGGCCGAGGCCGAGGACCGGCACGCCGAACTGCACGCCCTGGCCGACGAGCAGTCCTCGGTGGAACGCCGGCTGCGCGAGGCGCGGGCTGCGCTCGACGTGGCCGAGCAGGAACCCGCGGAGCTGACCGCGACCGTCGAGGTGGTGATCGAGGCCGAGCGCACCGGGTCGGCCGAGTTGCGGGTGGTGCACCTGGTTCCGTGCGCGTTGTGGCGACCCGCCTACCGCGCGACGCTCGCGCCGGACCGCCGGTCGATCGAGCTCGAATGCGACGCGGTGGTCTGGCAGCGCACCGGCGAGGACTGGTCCGGCGTCGCGCTGTCCCTGTCCACCGCGCGTCCGACCCTGGCCGCGCGGCCGCCGAGCCTGGTCGAGGATCGGCTGACCCTGCGCGAGCGCACCCAGGTGGAGAAGAAGCAGGTCGAGGTGGACCTGCGCGAGGAGGAGATCGCCAGGGTCGGCCGGGTCGCAGGCGGCTCGGCCGAGCTGCCCGGGGTGGACGACGGCGGCGAGGTCCGGGTGCTGGCCGCGCCCGCGCCGGTGGAGGTGCCCTCCGACGGCCGGCCGCATCGGGTCCGGCTGACCACGTTCACCGCGGCGTGCGAGCCCGAGGCGGCCTGTGCGCCCGAGTTGTCGCAGTACGTGAGCCAGGTGGTGCGCTTCGCCAACGACGCCGGTCACGCGCTGCTCGCGGGCCCGGTGGAACTGGTGCGCGGCAGCGGGTACGCCGGCCGCGGGCAACTCGACTTCGCCGCGCCGGGCGAGGAGGTCCGGTTGCCGTTCGGCAGCGAGGACGACTTCCGGGTGGTACGCGACGTGACCGAATCGCGCACGACGGCCTCGCTCACCGGGCGCACGGTGGTCACCCGTACGGTGACCGTCTTCCTCTCGCACATCGCCGCGCCGGAGGCCGAGTCGCCCGGGACGGTGGTGTTGCGCGAGCGGGTGCCGGTGTCCGAGGTGTCGGCGGTCGAGGTCAAGGTGCGCGGTGACCTGTCGGAACCGGCGCCGGACGCGGTCGACGAGCAGGGAATCGTCCGCTACGACGTGCGATTGACGGCGGGCGAGCGGCGCCGGATCACGCTCGTGTACGAGCTGCACGCGTCGGGCAAGGTCACCGGGCTGTGAGGGGTCCGGTGTTCATGGAGCCGACCGTTTACGCTGGACAGGAGACGCATCCGAGTACCAAGCGCCGAGTACCTGCCTGGGAGACCGCCACATGATCAGGGTTCTGCTGTTTCTGCTGCCCCTGGCCGTCGGGATCTACGCGTTCATCGACTGTCTGACCACCGATGAGCAGAAGGTCCGCAGCCTGCCCAAGATCGCCTGGGTCTTCATCATCTTGTTCTTCTGGCCGGTCTTCCTCGGCCCGATCGGCTGGTTCGCCGCCGGACGCCCCAAGCGCGAGTACACCCCAGGCAGCTCCGGCGGCTTCGGGTTCGGCGGCCGGGCCCAGGGCCGGCAGCTCGCTCCGGACGACAACCCGGAGTTCCTGTCGTCCCTGAGCAAGGACAACCGCAAGCCGAGCGACCCGTCGTCGAGCAGCGACGAGGACGAGATGCTCAAGCGCTGGGAAGAGGACCTCAAGCACCGCGAGGACGACCTGCGCAGTCCCGACCAGGACAACCCGGAAGGGCGCGCGAAGGACAAGGACTGAGCCGGGCTTCGGCCGCACGGCCGGTCGGGACGCGTATCGCGGCCCGGCCGGCTTTTGTGTGTCCGGGTCTTGGGCGGCGGCGTGTGCGCGATGCGGCCGTAGGACCGCGGTGGTGGACGTGCGGCCGGCGGCGGGGTGCGGCGTTAGGCCGCTCAGGTCGCGGCGGCCACCTCGGCCGCCGCGTCCGCGAGCAGCCGGCCGGTCTTCTCCAGCGTCCGTCCGTCGGTCCGGGGGGCGAAGCCGCGCAGGCTCAGGATCAGGACCAGGTCGCCGTCCCGGTCGTGCACCGGCGCGCTGATCGCGCCCACCCGGTAGTCACGGTCCGGTTCCAGCTCGTCGATCTGTCCGCCGTCGGAGCCGCCGATCTCGGCCGCGATCTCCTCCAGGAGCGTGCGCAGCCGGGCAGCCGACGCGCCCGCGCCGAGCGTGTCCAGCCCCTCCAGGTGCTCGTCCAGTTCGCCGAGCGTCTCGCCCAGCCGGGTCTCCACGTCGGTGACCAGTTCGATCGCGAACCCGCGGTGCCGCGCGTTGTCGATCGCTCGCGACATCCGCCCGCGCGCGGCCGGGCCGTCCGCCTCGTCGAGCCAGCGCCGGATCGTCTGCTCGTCCGCCCAGGGTACGTAGCCGATGCCCAGCGGCGGGGTGATCGGCGCCTGGGCGCCGACCCGCAGCCGGTGCGACTCGGGACCCGGCGCGCGGACCACCTCGGCGATCGCCACGTGGTGTTCGCCGGGCGTCATCGCGAAGCAGGACAGGCCGGTCTCGTCGCGCAGCCGCGCCATGATCGGCCGCGCCACGTCGAGCACGCCCAGCCCGCGCGCGGCGGCCCGGCCCACCGCGACCAGCGCCGGGCCGAGCCGGTAGGTGCGGCGGGTCGGATGGCGGATCAACCAGCCCAGCGAGGTCAGGCTCGCGAGCATCGGATGGCAGGTCGCGGGCGTCACCGCGAGATGCCGGGCGATCTCGGACAGGGTCAGTCCCTCCGCCGGCCGTTCGGCGATCGCGTCGATCAGCGAGACGAGTCGGTCGGTCTGCGGGGACGGTCGTGGGGCCATGGCCGGCACCCTACTGGATCTTTTCGCATAGTGCGCATATTGACTCGCACAATGCGCAGCCGTACGGTCTGCCCACGTTACCGGGGAGGCTCATATGTACGACCTCAAGATCATCAACGCCACGATCGTGGACGGCACCGGCGCGGACCGGTTCGTCGGTGACATCGGTGTCCGGGACGGCCTGATCGTCGCGGTCCGCCGGCACGACGGCCCGGATCCGGCCCTGGACGGCGACGCGGTCGAGACGATCGACGCGACCGGTCACCTGGTCACGCCGGGTTTCGTGGACATCCACACCCACTACGACGGCCAGGCCACCTGGGACGAGGTGCTCGACCCGTCCACGTCGCACGGCGTGACCACGGTGGTCTCGGGGAACTGCGGAGTCGGCTTCGCGCCGGTTCGCCCGGGCCGCGAGGACTGGCTGATCCGGTTGATGGAGGGCGTCGAGGACATCCCCGGGACGGCCCTCGCCGAGGGCATGACGTGGGGCTGGGAGACCTTCCCTGAGTACCTGGACGTACTCGAGCAGCGCACGTTCGCCGCCGACATCGGCGTCCAGGTCGCGCACGGCGCGGTGCGGGCGTACGCGATGGGCGACCGGGGCGCGCGCAACGAGCCGGCCACGGCCGAGGACATCGAGGCGATGGCGGTGATCGTCAAGGAGGCGATCGAGGCCGGAGCGCTGGGCTTCTCCACCTCGCGCACGGTCGCGCACAAGGCGATGGGCGGCGAGCCGGTACCCGGCACCTTCGCCACGGAGGACGAACTCTTCGGCCTGGGCCGGGCGATGGCCGCGGGCGGGCGGGCCGTCTTCGAGTTGGCCCCGACCGGCTCGTCCGGCGAGGACATCGTCAAGCCCGCCTCCGAGGTGGCCTGGATGCGTCGACTCGCCGCCGAGATCGGCATGCCGGTGTCGTTCGCGCTGCTCCAGGTCAACGCGGCGCCGGAGCTGTGGCGCGAGTTGATGGCCGAGTCGCAGGCCGCGAACGAGGCGGGCGCGCGGCTGCATCCGCAGATCGCGGGCCGCCCGTTCGGGATGCTGACCGGGTTCGGCACCCGCAACGCGTTCAGCAAACGACCGACGTTCCGGGCGATCGACGACCGGCGGGTGGCCGGCGAACTGGACGACGCGGCGTTCGCGGCCGAGTTGGCCCGGCCCGAGGTCAAGGCGGCGATCCTGGCCGAGACCGACCTGCCCAGCGACCCGAACATCCCGGGCGACTCGGTCAACCTGGCGATGCAGTTCATGCTGGACCGGATGTACCCGATGGACACCGTCCCGGACTACGAGCCGCTGCCGGACCGCACGGTGACCGCCATCGCCCGGGCGCGCGGCGAGGACCCGCTGTCCACGCTGTACGACCTGCAACTGGAGGACGACGCGCGGACCACGCTGATGGTCCCGATGTTCAACTACTCGGACGGTGACCACGAGGCGATCCGAGAGATGCTCACCCACCCGGCGAGCGTCTTCGGCCTGGCCGACGGCGGCGCGCACTGCTCGATGATCTGCGACGCCTCCCAGCCGACCTTCCTGCTCACCCACTGGGCCCGCGACCGCACCCGCGGCGAGCGCCTGCCGCTGGAATTCCTGATCCGCAAGCAGACGATGGACACCGCCGCCCTGTACGGCCTGTCCGACCGGGGCGTGCTGGCCGAGGGCAAGCGCGCCGACCTGAACGTGATCGACCTGGACGCCCTCACCCTGCACCGCCCCCGGATGGTCCACGACCTCCCGGCCGGCGGCGGCCGCATGCTCCAGAACGCGACCGGCTACCTGGCCACGATCGTCGCGGGCCAGGTCACGAGGCGAGCGGGCGTCGACACCGGCGCGAGGCCGGGCCGCCTGGTGCGTGGGGCCCGGTAGCGCCGGTTCGCCCACAGGCGTCGGTCGGCGTGCTCCGCTCCCGGCCACCCCACGGCGAGCCGCGGATCACCCGCCCGACCCGCGCCGCCGTTTCATGTGGAACACGTCGGCCCCGGCTCCCGTTACGGGCGTCGGGGCCGACGCACCGGGAACCGCGTCCCGATGGCGAAGCGAGGGTGGCCGACAGGCCGGGCGGTCAACGGGTCGTTGCCGCCCGCCGGCCCGGTCAGGCCGTCTTGTTCTCGCCGAACAGACCGCCGCCGCCGAAGGACTTCAGGAGGCCGTTGAGGTCGATCGTCTCGCCGGCCGGCGGGGCCTTGGGGGAGATGCCACCGGAGAGCTTGGAGTACTTGAGGTCGAGGGAGACCTCGTTGGTGCCGTCGCTCTTGTCGTCGGCGGTGACGCGGACCGGGAAGGGCTTGCCGTTGGCCGCGATGTAGATGGTGAGGGTCGCGCCGTCCTCCTTGGAGATCAGCGGGATCACCTTGGTCCCGTTGATCTCGGTGGTCTCACCCTTGGTCAGCTTCGGCTTGTCGCCCGAGTCCGAGTCCGAACCGGAGTCCGAGTCCGAGTCGGAGCCGAACGGCGAACTGTCCGAGCCACCGAACGGCGAGCCGTCCGACCCGCCGAACAGCCCGTCCAGCGACGGCTTCTTGCCGCCCTTGAGCAGGTCCTGGCCGAGCTTGCCCGCGCTCCCGTCGCCGAGCTTGATGTACTTGCCCTCGACCAGCTTGGCGCCCTCGACGAACATCTTGGTGAACTCGTCGCCCAGTTCCAGGTCGTCGGCGGACGGGGCCTCACCGGACGCGGCCTCGGCCCGCTTGCCCAGGTCCACGAGGGTCTGCACGGTGCCGGGCGCGATCCGCACGTAGACGGTCTTGTCGACCCCGATCAGGTCCACCGGCTTGTCCCCGAGGGTGATCTTGCCCTCGACCTGCTCGGGGGTGCCGATCTTGACGTCCAGGCCGAGCGGGGTGTCGTAGATCTTCCCGGTGCCCTGGACGCGCAGGTTCGTCAGGTCGTCGAAACCGGTCTCGGCCTGCTTGGAGAGCGCCTCGACGCTCAGTCCCTCGTTCGACGGGCCCTTGGGGTCCAGGGCGTCACCGCCACCGCCCAGGCTGTTGAAGGGGTCTCCCGAGGACGACTCGCCACAGCCGGCGGCGAGCAGGACCAGCGGTACGGTCAGGGCCGCGGCGGATATCCGGAGCGAACGCACAGTTGAACTCCCGGTCGAGAAACGATCGATGGCACGGCGAAGCGTGCAAGGGTGCCTACCCGAATGGTAGGCAGCGATGTCCACCCCATTACCCGACGGGCAGGTCCGCGGGCGAGAGCTGCGACACATCGCGTCGGCGGCGGAAGGCCAGCGCCGCCAACACGCCGCCGATCAGGCCGAACAGGTGGCCCTGCCAAGACACTCCCTCCGCGAGCGGGGTGACCCCCATCGCGAACGAGCTGCCGTACAGGCCCAATACGGCGAAGCCGATCAGCACGTCCAGCACCCGGCGGTCGGCGAACCCGCGCACGATCAGATAGCCGAACAGACCGAAGACCAGGATGCTCGCGCCCGCCGTGTTCGATCGGTCCGGCGCGGTCAGCCACACTCCGAGACCGCCGATCAGGGTGATGGTGAGCAGTACGGCGAGGAAACGGGCGACCCCGCGCAGCGCGGCCAGGAAGCCGAGCAGCATCAGCGGGAAGGTGTTGGAGACGATGTGTCCGGTGCCGAAGTGCAGGAACGGCGCGCTGAGGATGTCCGGCAGTTCGTCCGCCCGCCGGGGGGCGATCCCGTGGGTGAGCAGTGAGTCGTCGGTCGTGTAGTTGACGAGCTGGACGACCCAGACGGCGCCGATCAGCACTGCGGTGATCAGGGCCGCGTCGCGGACCCCCGACACGGATATGCGGGACATGCACACCCCTCCCCTGCGGCTGGTGCCGCCGCTACGAAGCCACAATAGGAGCCATGGACCAGGAGCGGGACAGTACGGGACGACGTCCGTGGATCGTCGGCGTCTCGGGGGCCTCGGGCACGCCGTACGCCGCGGCGGTGTTGCGCGGGCTGCTCGACGCCGGTGAGCACGTGGACCTGGTGGTCAGCCGGGCCGCCCGGCTGACCCTGATCGACGAGACCGGGATTGCGTTCCGCGACGCGCACTGGCGCGACGACCTGGCCGCGTGGACCGAACTGGACCCGGACACGCTGGCGCGGGTCCGCTACTGGGCGCCCGGCGACCTGGGCGCGGGACCCGCGAGCGGGTCGTACCCGGCCAAGGGCATGGTCGTGGTGCCGGCCAGCACGGCCTCGGTCGCGGGCATCGCCATCGGCCTGTCCAAGGACCTGCTCCAACGCGCCGCGGACGTCACGCTCAAGGAGCGTCGCCCGCTCGTGCTGGTGCCGCGCGAGACCCCGCTCACCGGCACCACGCTGCGCCATCTGGTCCGGCTCGACGACGCCGGCGCGGTGATCCTGCCGGCCTCCCCGGCCTTCTACGCGGGTGCCCAGGACGTGCGGCGCCTGGTCGACTTCGTCGCGGGCAAGGCGCTGGACTCGCTCGGCGTCGCGCACACCCTCTACCGACGCTGGGACGGCGAACTGGGCGGCGCCCGACGCGAGGCGGCCGGAGAACCAAAAAGGCCCCCGCGGTGACGGGAGCCTTGACGGTCTTGCCGGATCCGCCGGGCGATCAGCGCCCGGACTTGCGGCGGCCGACCAGACGCTTCACACGCTTGAGCGTGCTGGACGGCTGGGTGGCACGTGAGCGTTCCGCGATGGCATGCAGTTCCTGCATGTGTGCGCGGGCCATCTCCAGGGTGTACACGGTTTTGTCTCCCCACGAGTCGTCATCGGAGGCTTGTAGCTCCCGATGCCTTTGATTCTAAGGGTTAGAATCAGAATCGTCCAATGAATTACAGGCCCCATGCGGGTTTGCGCCTCTGTCATGTCGCAGACCCCTGACGGCCCCCCGGTGGACACCATCGATTACCTGGAGGAAACGGACATGGATGCCGTCGACCGCAAGCTGATCCAGGCGCTGCGCGGCAACGGGCGGGCGTCGTACGCGGAGCTGGGTCGACTCGTCGGCCTGTCCGGGCCGAGCGTCACCGATCGCATCAACCGGCTCGAACAGGCCGGCGTGATCACCGGCTACCGCGCCTCCGTCGACCCGGTCTCGCTCGGCCTGGGCGTGACCGCGCTGATCGGGATCCAGCTCTCCGACGCGGCCGACCACGACGACGTGAGCCGCCGGCTGCGCGACCTCGACGAGATCGAGGACTGCTGGTTCATCGCCGGAGACGACTCGTTCATGCTCAAGGTCCGGGTCTCGGACATGGAGGGCCTGGAGAACGTGGTCCGCCGCCTCTCCGGCACCCGCGGGGTGGCCCGTACCCGCACCACCGTGGTGCTCTCGACCAAGTGGGAGTACCGCGCGGCCGAACTGCCCGAACCCACGGAATAGCCGTGCCGAGCCCCGCACGGCCGTGCCCGACCCGCCGAGCGGCCGCGCCGGCCGTGCCCGGAAAAGATCGGCGGTCGCGCCCACGCCTGCTCGTAGTGTGGCGGACATGACGAACCTGGTGACTCTCGAAGACCTCGAGGCCGCACGGAAGCGGATCGCGGGCACGGCCGTACGCACCCCGTTGCTGCCGTCCCTGCACGGTGACGCCGACCGACCCCTCTGGCTCAAGCCGGAGGGTCTCCAGGGGATCGGCGCGTTCAAGATCCGCGGCGCGTACAACGCGATCGCGGGGTTGACCGAGGCCGAGCGCTCGCGCGGGGTCGTCGCACACTCCAGCGGCAACCACGCGCAGGCGGTGGCCTACGCGGCCCGCCTGTTCGGTGCCCGGGCGGTGATCGTGATGCCGGACACCACGCCGACCGTCAAGATCGAGGCCACCCGCGCGCTGGGCGCCGAGGTGGTCATCGTCACCCCCGAGCGGCGGGACACCGCGGCCGGCGAGTTGTCCGCCGAGCACGGCTACGCGTTCGTGCCGCCCTACGACGACGCGCGGATCATCGCCGGCCAGGGCACCGCCGGCCTGGAGATCATCGAGGACCTGCCCACCGCGGACACCGTGCTGGTCCCGGTCAGCGGCGGCGGCCTGATCTCCGGCATCGCCGCCGCGGTCAAGCTGACCAGCCCGCGTACCAAGGTGATCGGCGTCGAGCCCGAACTGGCCGCCGACGCGGCCGAGTCCCTCCGTACCGGCGTGCGCACCACGTGGTCCAGCACCGACACCCACCGCACGATCGCCGACGGCCTGCGCAGCACCTCGGTGGGCGTACTGCCGTTCGCGCACATCCAGGCGTACGTGGACGACATCGTCACGGTGACCGAGGAGCAGATCCGCGAGGCGATGCGCTTCCTGGGTCGGCGCGCGCGCCTGGTCGCCGAGCCCTCGGGCGCGGTGGCCACCGCGGCCTACCTCTTCCGCCAGGACGCGCTGCCCGCCGGCCGCGAGCACGTCGCCGTGGTCAGCGGTGGCAACGTCGATCCCGCGCTGTACGCCGAGGTGATGGCCTGAGCGAGGGCTCGGCATACCGGGCGTAACCTCGTAGCAGCCGTGCAGCGGCGGACGAGAAGATCTAGAGGGAGTGCCGACACATGGACGCGGGCCTGCGCAAGGAGATCGAGGACAAGGTTTTCGCCGGGGAGCGCTTGAGCCGTGAGGACGGCATCGCGCTCTACGCGAGCGACGACCTGGCGTGGCTCGGCGGGCTCGCGCACCACGTGCGGACGGTGAAGAACGGCGACAAGGTCCACTTCAACGTCAACCGTCACCTCAACATGACGAACGTGTGCAACGCCTCGTGCGCCTACTGCTCGTTCCAGCGCAAGCCGGGCGAGAAGGACGCGTACACGATGCGGATCGAGGAGGCGGTGCGGCTCGCGAAGGAGATGGAGCCGGACGGCATCACCGAACTGCACATCGTCAACGGCCTGCACCCGACCCTCCCGTGGCGCTACTACCCGAGGTCGCTCAGCGCGCTCAAGGAGGTGCTGCCGAACGTCGCGCTGAAGGCGTTCACCGCGACCGAGATCCACTGGTTCGAGAAGATCTCCGGCCTGTCCGCGTCGGACATCCTCGACGAGCTGATGGACGCGGGCCTGGAGTCGCTCACCGGCGGCGGCGCGGAGATCTTCGACTGGGAGGTCCGGCAGCACATCGTCGACCACGACACGCACTGGGAGGACTGGTCGCGGATCCACCGGCTCGCGCACTCCAAGGGCCTCAAGACCCCGAGCACGATGCTCTACGGCCACATCGAGGAGCCGCGGCACCGGGTCGACCACGTCATCCGACTGCGTGAACTCCAGGACGAGACCGGCGGGTTCCAGGTCTTCATCCCGCTGCGCTACCAGCACGACTTCCACGACAGCAAGGACGGCATCGTCCGCAACCGGCTCCAGGCCCGGACCAGCATGGCCACCGGCGCCGAGGCGCTCAAGGTGTTCGCGGTCTCCCGGCTGATGTTCGACAACGTTCCGCACGTGAAGTGCTTCTGGGTCATGCACGGCCTGGCCACCGCGCAACTCGCGCTCAACCACGGCGCGGACGACCTGGACGGCTCGGTCGTGGAGTACAAGATCACCCACGACGCGGACGACTTCGGCACGCCGAACAAGATGACCCGCGACGACCTGCTCGACCTGATCCGGGACGCGGGCTTCCGTCCGGTGGAACGCAACACCCGTTACGAGACGCTGCGCGAGTACGAGGGCCCCGACCCGGCCCGCCGCGACACGCCGCAGCCGATGAAGCTCTGACGTCGCGCCGGCGGGTGCGCCCGGACTCGGGCCCGGGTCCGGACCGCCCGTCGTGGCCGAACGTGTTCGACGATGGCTCGGGAGGGCTGCCGGATGGCTGACGCGCTGCGGATCCCGCTCACCCGGGCGCAGGTCGAGGAGTGGTTCGGCGACGTGGTCCGGCGCGATCTGCCGGAGATCGCGCACGCGCCCACCCGGCGCTTCCTGGCCGAGGTGGGTCTGCCGCGCGAGGCCGCGCTGATCCGGTTCGACCCGGGCGGCACCCGGGACCACCTGATCGTGCTCGGCACGTACGGCTCGGCGCACACGCCGTCGTACGCGGTGCTGCTCGAGGGCACGACCGGTCGGGTGTTCGTCGAGCAGCGCTTCGGCGATCCGACGCCGATGTCGATGGACGTGTCCACCCTGGTGCGCAACGCGGGCCTGGTGGAGGCGATCCGGGCCGGTCGCGGGCCGGTGCGCACCGGCGAGGAACTGATCGACCTGCTCGGCGAGACCGAACCCGAGTTGGATCCGAGGCACTCGTTCTGGCACACGTCCTTCGCGCTGTGGCAGTTGCGCCGGGCGGCGGTGCCGGGCGAGGGCCTGGCCGTGCGGATCACGCCGGCGATGCTGGACCTGGTGTACGAGAACGAGTTCTCCGGCTACGACGAGCGGCAGTTGCCCGCCGCGATCACGCACGAGCCGACCCGGCGCTTCCTGCTCGACGTCGGGTTGATCGACGCGTGGGCCTACCTGGACATGCGCAGCGACGACAAGCCGCTGGTGACCCTGGCCGAGTTGATCGCCGAGCGCCGGGCCGACTGGGACGACGAACCCGAGCCGCCCGCGGACGCGGAGCACCTGGTCGTCCTGGGCTACGTCAGCGAGGACGGCGACCTGCTCGTGGACGGCCGTACCGGGGTGGTCCGGCGCTGGTACACCGGCGGTGACGAGCCGGCGATGGACACGCTCAACACCGATCTGTCCACGCTCGCCTTCACCATGTGGGTGATCGGGCGGATGCGCCGGCAGGGCGAGCGGTTCGGCATCGGCATCCACGACGTGTGGGAGCCGATCGTGGTCGACCTGCTGTCGTCGGTCGATCCGCTCGCGTGGGCGGAGCCGGGAGGCTACTGGGAGTACATGATCCTGGACGGCATCAACGGCCTCGGCCCGTGAGAGGACCGGTCGGGTTCCGAGTCGGGGCCCGGCTCGGCGTCTCGAATACGGGATGCTTGACTGGAGGGGACGGCCCGGCTCGCGCCCGCCGCCACTCGTACCGCTCTGGCTAGGGGAACCGAAGGTGACCATGTCGAATCCCGCGCTGCGCTACTCGCTCTACCGGCTCGGCATCTTCGCCGCGTTGTTCGGCGTGGTCATGGTCGTGTTCGGGTTCTTCGACCTGGACGGTCGGGGGAACGTCTTCATCGCGATCGCCATCGCGGCCGCGGCTTCGGCGGTGATCAGCTACAAGTTCCTGAACGCGGAGCGGGACGCGATGTCCGAGGCCCTGTACGAGCGCATGCAGCGGGCCAAGCAGCGCATCGCCGAGGACAACCGCGCCGAGGACGAGGCGGTGGCCCCGATCACCCGGATCGCCAAGACCAAGGAAGCCTCCTAGGCCGCCTGTTGGTCGAGGGGGCCGTGCGGCACGGGACGTCTTCCGGTCGAGGAAGCCTCTTAAGCGAGGTGTGGCCGGCTAAGCGAGGTGTGGCCGGCCGTGTCCGTGGGTGTCCGGCGGTGTCCGTTCCGTAATTCTTTGCGTTTATCGGTTTAGTGTCGCTATCCTCATTTCCATGATTGGTGCAGGCGACACGCAGTTGACGGACGCGGCGGTGGGTTTCCCGCTCGTGTCCCGTCGGCACGTCGACCTGGGCCGTTGCGCCACCGCGCTGTGTCGCGGCTGACCGCCGCCGTGCCCCTGCCGGGCTGACGTCTCCACGCTCGTCGCCCCGACCGCCCGCACGCCGGCCCTCCGCGGCCGTTCTGCGCGAAGTATCGCTTCTTCGTAGTCCTTCCTGCGGGCACACGTGTGCCTATTGATGCGCAGGTTCACGGCCGCTCCGTACCGCCACCCCCGTCCCCCACGGTGCCCGTTCAGGAGCCCTGCCTTGTCTGCTGTCGATTCACTCAAGACCCTGAAGAGAACTCCCTTCTGGGCCCAGATAGCCGCCGGCCTCGTGCTCGGCGTGGCCTTCGGCTTCATCGCCAAGGAATACAACGTCTCGTGGCTGACCCAGACGCTCGACCAGATCGGCACGATCTTCGTCCAGCTGCTCAAGCTGGCCGTACCGCCGCTGGTGTTCACCGCGATCCTGGTCAGCGTCGTCAACCTACGGAACGTCAACAACGCCGCGCGGCTGGCCGCGCGCACGCTGCTGTGGTTCCTGATCACGTCGCTGATCGCGGTCGCGATCGGCCTCACCATCGGCCTGGTCACCAACCCCGGCGACGGCTTCAAGCTGCCGGCCGACCCGGGCAAGGCGCCGAAGACCAACGGTGACTGGCTCGACTTCATCACCGGCATCGTGCCGACCAACATCGTCACCGCCTTCTCCGAGGTCAAGGTCCTGCAGATCGTCTTCCTGGCGGTCGTGCTCGGCTCGGCGATCCTGTCGGTCGGCGCCAAGGTCGAACCGCTGGTCAAGGGCGCCGAACTGGTCCTGGAGATCATCCAGAAGGCGCTGTGGTGGGTGATCAAGCTGTCCCCGCTGGGCACGCTCGGTCTGATCGGCACCTCGGTCGCCACCTACGGCTGGGACCTGATCAAGCCGCTGGGCACCTTCACCGCCGACATCTACATCGGTTGCGCGCTGGTGATGTTCGTGGTCTACCCGCTGCTGCTCGCGCTGGTCGGCAAGGTCAACCCGCTGAACTACTTCAAGGGCGCGTGGCCGGCCATCCAGCTCGCGTTCGTCTCGCGCTCGTCGGTCGGCACCATGCCGGTCACCCAGAAGGTCACCGAGCGCCTCGGCGTCCCGAAGGACTACGCCTCGTTCGCGGTGCCGTTCGGCGCCACCACGAAGATGGACGGTTGCGCCGCGGTCTACCCGGCGATCGCCGCGATCTTCGTCGCCGAGGTCTACGGCGTGAACCTGGGCATCAAGGAATACCTGCTGATCGCGTTCGTCTCGGTGATCGGCTCGGCGGCCACCGCCGGTCTCACCGGCGCGATCATCATGCTGACCCTCACGCTCAGCACGGTGAACCTACCGCTGGCGGGCGTCGCGCTGCTGCTGGCGATCGACCCGATCCTGGACATGATGCGGACCGCGACCAACGTGGCCGGGCAGATCGTGGTGCCGATCCTGGTCTCCGCTCGGGAGAAGACGCTGGATCTGGAGAAGTACAACAACCCGCGTGATCTGGAAGCGCCCGACGAGCCGGCCACGCCGCACGTCCCGCTCCAGAAGACGGCGGAGCGCGAACCGGTCTCGGTCTGACGCTCCCGCTCGACCGGCGCCCCCGATCCCCTCGTGCCGAAGGGGTCGGGGGCGCTGTCGTTCATCGGCGGGGAGCGGCGGGGGCGTCCTCGGGGTCCTCGACAGGCGCGGGCGCAGGCGCGGGTGCGGGGCCGGGGATGTCGGCGGTGGTGGTGACCGCGGGGCCTGTCGGCTCCGCCGCGGTCGCTCCCTCCGTGGTCGCTCCCTCCACGGTCGTCCCCTCCGCGATGGCCGTCGCCGCGTCCGCCGCGTCGGCGACCGGGGTCGCGCCGCTGTAGCGTCGGGCCAACCGGCGGATGTAGGCGACCAGTTCCGGCGGGTCCTCGATCTCGAAGTCGGCGTCGAGCAGGCTGATGTAGACGGCCAGGTTCTCGATGCTGGACGCGCTCGTCTCGAACAGGCAGGTGTCGTCGTCGACCACCGCGAACGCGCCGAAGGCGGGCGGCACCTTCTCGGCGACCGAGCCGATCGGGGCGCGCACCAGCACCCGGGCGCGGAACTGCCCGCGCGCGCTCTGCACACCCTGGTTCACGAAGGCCGCCACGTCGCCGTCGGCGGGCAGTTCGCGCGGGGTGAAGCGGGGGCCGTGCGGCGGACGCGGGGTGATCCGGTCCATCCGGAAGGTGCGCCAGTCCTCGCGCTTGACGTCCCACGCCACCAGGTACCAGCGGCCCATCCGGTGCACGAGCCGATAGGGCTCGACCACGCGCGAGGTCTCCTTGCCGTCGTGCGAGCTGTACCGGAAGCGCAGTTGCTCGTGGTCGCGGCAGGCGCCGGCCAACACGGTCATCACGTCCATGTCCACGGCCGGACCGGTCTGGCGGACCGGGACGGTGTACTTCTGCAGCGCCTTGACCCGGCGATGCAGCCGGGACGGCAACACCTGGTCGAGCTTGGCGAGGGCGCGTAGCATCGCCTCGTCCATGCCGTCCACCACGCTGCCGGCGGCGATCCGCAGTCCGACCACGATGCTCACCGCCTCCTCGTCGTCCAGCAGGAGCGGCGGCAGCGCCTTGCCGGCGCCGAGGCGGTAGCCGCCGACCACGCCGCGGCGCGCGTGCACCGGATAGCCCAGGCCGCGCAGCCGCTCGATGTCGTAGCGGACCGTCCGCCCGCTCACGCCGAGCCGTTCGGCGAGTTCGGGGCCGGTCCAGTCGGGCCGCGTCTGCATGAGCGAGAGCATGCGCAGGAGTCGCGCGGAGGTTTCCAGCATGCGTCGAAGTCTGCCGGCTCCGGGGTGATCAATCAGGAACGAACATTGCCTGTTTCGAATCTAGTCTCGGAGTTGTGGAAAACAGCGGCGAGAAGACCCTCGCGACCCCGACGTCCCAGTCCCCGGTAGGCCCGCGGCAGCGCTGGCTCGGTCTTCTGGCGGTGCTGGCCGCCACCTTGATGAACCTGCTCGACTCCAGCGTGGTGGGCGTCGCGGCCCCCGCGATCCGCGGCGATCTGGGCGGGAGCTACGCGAGCCTGCAGTGGATCGCGGCCGGCTACACGCTCGCCCTCGCGGTGGGCCTGCTCACCGGCGCGCGGCTCGGCGACATGTACGGCCGCAAGTTCATGCTGATGGTCGGCGTGGTCGGCTTCGTGGTGCTCTCGGTGGCCTGCGCGATCGCCTGGTCGCCGGAGACGCTGATCATCGCGCGGGTGCTCCAGGGGCTGCTCGGCGCGCTGATGATCCCGCAGACGTTCGGCCTGATCCGGGACCTGTTCCCGCCGGCCGAGATCGGCAAGGCGTTCGCGGTGTTCGGCCCGGCGATCGGACTGTCCACGGTGCTCGGGCCGATCGTCGCGGGCGTGCTCGTGGACGGCGACGTGTTCGGCACCGGGTGGCGGATGATCTTCCTGATCAACATTCCGCTGGGCGCGTTCGCGTTGCTGATGGGGTGGCGGATGTTGCCCGACGTGGCGCCGAGCGAGGCGGGCGGGCGGCTGGACGTGGTGGGCATGGCGCTCGCCGGTGTCGGTACCTTCATGCTCGTGCACCCGCTCGTCCAGGGTCGCGAACTGGGTTGGCCGGTATGGTCGTTGGTCGAGTGTGCGGCGTCGCTGCCGATGCTTGCCGCGTTCGCGGTGTACCAGTTGCGCCGCGAGGCGGCCGGCAGGGTGCCGCTGATCAAGCTGGGCGTGTTCCGGCGTCGCTCGTACGCCTCGGGCGTCGGCTTCGTGATGGTCTTCTTCGGCGCGATCGTCGGGATCTCGATGGCGATCGGCCTGTTCCTCCAACTGGGCCTGGGCTACAGCCCGACCCGGGCCAGCCTGACGATGGGCGTGTGGGCGCTCGGCGCGTTCCTCGGCTCCGGCTTCAGCGGCGTGGTGATGGGCAAGCTGGGCCGGCGCATCCTGCACATCGGGCTGGCCGTGATGGCGGCCGGCATCGCCTGGATGTACCTGGTCTTCGCGAACGCCGGGGCGGACATCGGCACCGGCGATCTGCTCGCGCCGCTCGGGCTGTTCGGGCTCGGCATGGGGATGATCTTCGTGCCGGTCTTCGACATCATCATGGGCGAGGTCGAGGACCACGAGGTCGGTTCGGCCTCCGGCGTGCTCGAGTCCGTCCAGCAGTTGGGTGCCTCGCTGGGCATCGCGATCCTGGGCACGGTGTTCTTCGGCGTGATCGGGGCCCAGGCCACGCACAACTTCGACGAGAGCGCGGCACCGAGGCTGCGTACGGAGCTGACCGCGGCGGGTGTGCCGGTGAGTACGCAGGACGCGATCGTGGCCGGGCTGCGGGCGTGCGTGGACGCCCGGGAGAACGCGACCGACCCGGACCGGCTCCCGGCGAGCTGCACGACCGTCCCGATCACCCCGGCCTCCGCCGAGCCGGTCGCGAAGGCGGGCGCCGAGACGCACACCCGCTCCTCGATCGACGCGGTCAAGCGCACGACTCTGCTGGCCTTCGGCCTGACCGTGATCGCCTTCGCCCTGGGCTTCCTCCTCCCCAAGCGAGCCCGGGAGAACCAGTTCACACCGGCGGAGCCGACGTCGCCCTCCTCGACCCGGGAACGCGAGCCGGCCCTGGCCTGACCCCAGGCACCGTCACCGAGCGGCGCGGGACACCCACCACGGGTCCCGCGCCGCTCGCCGTTCCCGCCGGCCTCGGCTTTCGCCCGCCCGGGGCCGGATCCCGGGGCGGTTCGAGGGGTGGAGCGGGCGCGGGAGAATGGTTGTATGACAACGCCCGTCCGGCTTTCCGCGATCGATCTCGTCACGTACACCCCCGGTCTGGCCGCGCTGCTCGTGGACGCGGTCGAGGACGGGGCCGGGGTCGGCTTCCTCGCCCCGCTGCCGATCGACGCGGCCGCCGAGTGGTGGGCGGCCCAGGGGGCCGAGATACGCAGCAACCGCACCATCGTGTGGGTCACCTCGGACCACGAGGGCGTCACCGGGACCATCCGGCTGCGCCTGGCCGGCATGCCCGACAGCCGACATCGCGCCGCGGTCGCCGGGCTGCTGGTCCACCGCCGTGCCCGGGGCAACGGGCTGGCCCGCGAACTCCTGGCCACCGCGGAGCGGTTCGCCGCCGCCGCGGGACGCAGTCTGCTCACCCTGGACGCCCCGACCGGCAGCGGCGCGGAGCGCCTGTACAAGCGCGCCGGCTGGATCGAGTCGGGCGCCATCCCGGCTTACGCCGCCGACCCCTCGGGCGTGCTGCGCTCCACCACGATCTTTCACAAGCAACTGGGCTGACGGGCCGAAGGTACGCGGGCCGACCGGGACCGGTTACCGTTGAAGGCGATATGACAACCAAGACCTCCAAGGGCGCCAGGCCCGAGCCGCTCGACGCCCGCCTGGACGCGATCGGCAAGCTCCCCTCCCGCGCCAAGTTCCACCTGCCCGGTCGGGAGCGTACGGTCGCCCAGACGCTGGGTGAATCCGGTGTGCGCTGGTACGCGTACGATCTGGTCGCGCGCCGCCTGGGCCCGGCGCGGCCCAGCAAGGAGGGCCGCCAGACGCCGTACCGGGGCCACCCGGTCTTCGTGGCCCAGCACGCCACGGGCACGTGCTGCCGAGGCTGCCTCGAGGAACTGCACGCCATCCCGCAGGGACGGCAGCTCGACAAGGCCGAACTCAACTATGTCGTCAACGTGATCTGTTTGTGGCTGACCCGCGAGATCGGCCCGGTCGCCAAGCCGAGCGGTCGCGCGGCCCGCACTCCGCGCTCGGCGATGCCGACCATCCCGGAGAACCCGACGGGCTCCACCAGGTCCACCCGCGCGACCCGCGCGTCTCGGTCGCGCTGACGGCTTCCCGGCCGCCGGGGGACCGGCTTCCGGGTAACAACTCCCGGCGAAGCGCTCAAGTGCGGGTCGACGTGGCCGACGGCGTCGACGGGTCCTCGGGTGTCCACCCCGGGCGAAGCGCTCAAGGGCCGGTCGACGCGGCCGACGGCACCGACGGGTCCGTGCCGCCGGCCGGCGCGTCGGTGAGGGTCAGGTCGGCGGAGAAGGCACCCCACTTGCCGTCGGGCAACTGGCCCCGGATCTTCAGCACCCGCCCGGCCACCGGCTGATCACCCAGCGGAAGGCTGTACTGCGCCGTACCGGACGGCGGCGCCACCCCCCACATCACCGTGGTCAGGAACTTCCCGTCCAGGTACACCTCGTAGCTCGCGACCGCCCCGTCGACGTCCGGCGGCGTCCAGCTCAGGTCGACGTACGTGCCGTCCACCGCGACCCGAGGCACCGCGCGCAGCCCGGTCGGCGCGGTGTCGCGACTATCGCCGGTGCCCTGCTCGGTGAGCACCGCCGCGGCGTTGCTCTCCGGCGACTTGTTGTCCGCGGCGTCGCGCGCGGTGACCGTGAAGCTGTACTCGGTGCCCGGTCGGAGCCCACTGACCACCGCCGTGGTCAGGTCTCCCGCGACGCTGTGCACCCGCACACCGGCCTGCCACACGTCGTACGCGGTCACCCCCACGTCGTCCGTGGCGGCCTCCCAGGACAGCGTGGCTCCGCCTGAGCCCCGGGCCTGCCCCCGCACGTTCCGCGGCGCGGTCGGCGGTACGCGCTCGCCCTGGGCCACGGACAAGGTCGTGGCCGGCACGACCGCGCTCGCCGGCGACACGTTCCCGGCCCTGTCCCGCGCCCGCACGGAGAACGAGTACGCGGTCCCGGGGGTCAGTCCGCCGACGTCGACCATGTGCCGCCCGCCGGTCACGTCCAGCACCTTCGCGTCCCCGCGATAGACCTCGAACACCGCGACGTCCGGATCCGCGCGCCACATCACGTGCACCGATACCGAACTCGACGCGAGTGCGGTGACCTCGCCGGGCACCGCCGGCGCCGAGGTGTCCTTCCCGTCCTCGGAACACCCCGTCACCACGAGCGCAACGGCCAACCCGGTCAAGCCGATCCATGCCATTCGTCGCGCCACGACGCCTCTCTCCACCGAGAGCAAATTGGTCTAGACATATATGGCACAGCACCCGGCCCGCGAACAAGACACGAGTCGGCACGGACTCACCCGGAGCAGTCCCCCCACCGCTCGTTCAAGCCGCCGTGTGCGGCGCCAGGCGCACGATCAGCTTGGCATCCAACGCTCTCGCCAGCCGCTCCAGCACCTGGATCGTCGGCACGGTCCCACCTGCCTCGAAGCGAGCCACGGCCGACTGGGTCATCCCGGCGGCGTCGGCGAGGACGGCCTGCGTGAGCCCGTGTCGCTCGCGCATCTCCCGAACGCTGCGCCCGAGCTCGAACGCGATCCGAGTCGCCTCGTAAGCCTCGTCGGCGCCGGCTTCCGCCATGCGCCGCGAGCGGATCTCCTGCCAGTCACTGCGGCCGGTCATACGCTTACTCCTCGCTTTATAGCGCTGATGCTATGAACGTGGATCCGGTTCACCCGTCGAAAGCCGAGCCGTTCGCCCGACCGTGTTCGTAGTGGATGTTCACAGTGGGACGAAGCGGTCGAAGGAGTGCGTGCGCGGGGTGGGGCGGCGCCTCGTGCGTGCACTCACACGGAACTCCCATGAAACCCGCGTAGACCCCGGCCAGGGCTCGTGCGGTGACCGTGGCGAGCCTGCCCGTGGCGGCGAAGTAACCCTCGTAGTAGCGCTGTTCCCGCACGCGAGGCGTCGCCACCGGCTTCAATGGTTGTCGAGGCGAACGTTTCGGAAGCGGGGGCGGTCCATGATGCGCGTGGTGGCTGTGGGGGCGGCCCTGATCGTGAGCGGCGCGCTCGTGGTCGGGTGTCAGGGCGGTTCGTCCAAGGGGGGTTCGTTCGGCCTGAAGAGCGACCCGCCCACCACGAGCGCGAGCCAGGGGGACCACACCGATCCGCCCCCGCCGCCGGCCCCTCCCTCGCCGGATCCGGTCACCCCCGCGCCGCCGGTGTCCATCACCCCGCGCCCGACCGCGACCACGCGCGCCGACGTCGCGCTCACCACCCCGCAGGCGCAGACGCTGGTCGCGGCGGTCGTACTGGTGCCCAAGGACTGGGGACCGACCTACGTCCCGCAGGAACGCAACTACGAGTACACCGGGCTGCACCGGGTGGTCACCGGCACCGACTGCAAGCAGGTGGTCCAGGGCACCACCCCGGGCGCGCTCGCGACGATGGTGCGCTACGTGTACATCCCGGACGGCCAACCGAGCGTGGACAACCTCAGCAAGACGCTCGCGACCTCCTCGGCGACGGTGTACGCCAACACGGCGGCGGCCCGGACCGACATGAAGATCGGGATCGACGACGGGCGGCGCTGCCCGAACCAGGTGCTCGCCGGCGACGAGAAGCTGACCGGCATCCAGATCTTCGACCTGACCGTCGAGGGCATCGACGAGGTACACGTCGCGCGCGCCCAGTGGGTCAGCGGACGTGGCGGCGCGCCGTTCCAGTACGTGTGGGTGACGGCCCGTCAGGGCCAGATGGTGCTCACCGCGGCCGTCGTCGACCGGGGCGACAAGACCTTCGAGTCGGCCAAGAACCAGGCCGTCGACGCTCTTGCCAAGATGGTCGCGCGTACCCGGGTGCAACTGCGCTGACCCCCGCCAAGCGTGGTGAATACCATGAGGGTTCACGCACACGGGGGGCATCGGGATGTACGGCATCAGAAGAGTGGCGGTTCACGCGGTCGGTCCGATATTCGGCGCCCTGTTGCTCGCGGGCTGCGCCGACGGTGGTGACGATCCGTTCGCGGTGGCTCCCGAGGCGGCGCCCACCAGCGCCGACCCGATGGTCAAGGGCCCGGGGACGAGCGGTTCCCCCTCACGCCCGAGCGCTTCCGCCACCCGCCCGGTCGCCACCACCGCGCCGCCGAGCCGTACCCCCGAGCAGGCACAGGCGCTGGCCACGTCGCTCGCGCTCGGCCCGGAGGACTGGGGGACCGGCTTCGTCCGGCAGAGCACGTACGAGTTCTCCGGCGAGACCTGGACCGACTACGCCGCCGACTGCACGCAGCAGACCGTGCCCCTGGCGCCGAGCATCGTCGGCCAGTGGGTACGCCAGGTGCAACTGCCGGATCCCGGCCGGCCCGCGCAGCTTTCCAGCGGCAGCACCACCGTGATCGTGCACAAGGACGTGCGCGGCGCGCGTGAGCAGGCGCAGAACGCGCGCCAGGTCAAGGACCGTTGCCCGACCCGCACCTACCCGGACGGCACTCAGGCAAAGGACACCCCGGGCGCCCGACAGCCCGCGTTCCCGGAGGCGGACGAGGTGTTCGCCGAGGAGGGCCTGATGTACCCCAAGGCCGGCGGCGGACCGTACCCGTACGTCGTGCTGACCCTGCGCAAGGACACCGTCGTGATGTCCTCCTACTTCAGCGGCCCCACCGCCGAACGGCTTCCCGAAGTACGCACCCGCGCCGGCCAGGCCGGCCGCCTGATGCTCGACCGCCTGCTGCGGTCCTGATCGGGCGCCCGGCCCGGCCCGGGGAACTCGCCGCCACCGCACGGTCGGGCGGACCCCGGCCTCGGTCCCGGCCGGCGCCCGTGCGGTGGAAGTGCGCCGGAGGCCGCCGGGGCGACTAACGTTTCGGTCATGACCCAATCGCACGGCTTTGAGACCCTGGCGATCCACGCCGGGCAGGAACCCGACCCGCTGACCGGGGCCGTGGTTCCGCCGATCTACCAGGTGTCCACGTACAAGCAGGACGGTGTCGGCGGACTGCGCGGCGGTTACGAGTACAGCCGCTCCGGCAACCCGACCCGTACCGCGCTCGAGGAATGCGTCGCGGCCCTGGAGGACGGCACCAGGGCCCTGACCTTCGCGTCCGGTCTGGCCGCCGAGGACTGCCTGTTGCGCGCCCTGTGCGCGCCGGGCGCCCACGCGGTGATCCCGGACGACGCCTACGGCGGCACGTATCGGCTGTTCGCGAAGGTCGCCTCCCGCTGGGGCATCGACTACACCCCCGCGCACGCCGGCGACCTCGACGCGGTGCGCGCCGCGATCCGGCCGGGCGTCACGAGGATCGTCTGGTGCGAGACGCCGAGCAACCCGCTGCTGGGGGTGGCCGACATCGCCGCGCTGGCGGCCGTCGCGCACGACGCGGGCGCGCTGTTCGTGGTGGACAACACGTTCGCCTCGCCCTACCTCCAGCAGCCGCTGACGCTGGGCGCCGACGTGGTGGTGCACTCGACCACGAAGTACATGGGCGGACACTCCGACGTCATCGGCGGTGCCCTCGTGGTCCGGGACACGGGCCTGGCCGAGGAGTTGGCCTTCCACCAGAACGCGATGGGCGCGGTGCCCGGGCCGTTCGACGTGTGGCTGACGCTGCGCGGGCTGAAGACCCTCGGAGTCCGGATGGACCGGCACTGCGCGAACGCCGAGCGGGTGGTGGACCTGCTGTCCCGGCACCCGCGGGTGAGCGAGGTGCTCTATCCCGGGCTGCCGGGACACTCGGGCCACGATGTCGCGGTCAAGCAGATGAAGGCGTTCGGCGGCATGGTGTCGTTCCGGGTGGACGGTGGCGAGGAGGCCGCCGTGCGGGTGTGCAACCGGACCGAACTGTTCACGCTCGGCGAGTCGCTGGGCGGCGTCGAGTCGCTGATCGAGCACCCGGGCCGGATGACCCACGCCTCCGCGGCCGGCTCCCCCCTGGAAGTCCCCGGCGACCTGGTCCGCCTGTCTGTGGGCATCGAATCCGCCGACGACCTCCTGGCGGACCTGGAACGAGCCCTGGGCTGAACCCGGCAGCCATCCTGCGGCCCGCGTGCCCCCGAACGCCGGACGGCCCGACGTGGTCGGGCCGGGCCGACATCAGGGCTCGCGGGCCGCCGAGTTCACCGAGTAGGCACGGTTGCTACTTCGGTGCGGGTTGCACGGCGGTACCGGGACACCAGTTGTTCACGTCGCCCGGACGAGTGTGCCTGTTGGCCTTGCCGTTGCCGTCTACGCCGACCCGCTGTTTGCAGGTCGTGCATTGCCACTCGGATACCGCTTGCCTGGAGGCCACGTGTTTGCCTTCCTGACGCAGGTACGTGCAGGGGCGCGCCGTTCCTGGATTCAGATGGTGTCCGGACACTGGTAGGCCGCGCCGGGGCGACCACCAGAGCTGTAGGCGTCGTGGAAGTTCAGGCGGATCTTCGCCCCGCTGTGCCAGCGGAGTTCGAGGCCGTAGGGGATCGCACCCAGCGGGTCTTCCTGTGAGTAGCGCGTGCTCACTTGCAGGAGCTCGGGACTTCCGCTGTTGACCACCAGAGCGGCCAGCCACTCCTCGATGTCGGCAACCTTGACCTTGGCCCCGTCGATCGTGGGCACCGATTCGATGCGTGCCGGCGGCTCACCCTGAACCTCGGTCTCCGGTTGGGCGTACTGGTCGCCCTGTGCGGACTCCGCGGTGATGCTCAACTCGACTGTGGCCCCGTTCCTCAGCCGGAACGAGACTCCGTACGGACCCGGGCGAGGAGCCTTCTGCTCACCGGCCTCGGTGCGGATCGCAACATCGGTGACCGCGCCGGACTGCCTGAGCAGCTCGGCCAACCAGGGCTCAAATCGCACGGGACGCATGAGTACCTCTCGACGGGGGGTGGGATTCAGCAGTCTAGATTGGGGGGCCGACTGCTCGCGGGATGTCGAATACGAGGCGAAGCTCTTGTGCTCCGCCGGTCGGTCCGGGCGGCGACGGTCCGCCCGAAATCGACGGGTGGAGTCGGCGGAGACGGGCGAAGTCGGCCGAAGGGGTCAGCGCAGCGGGTCCGTGCAGGAGGCGCAGGCGGTGACCAGGTTGCCGTTTTCGTCGTAGACGGTGATCGAGATCGGGGTGTCGGTCGCGTAGGTCCACAGGTAGGCGACGCCGGGGAGGCCGGTCGGTCGGATCAGGCGCATCTGTCGGGCGCCCGAGGGGTCGCGCAGTTCGCCGCGCACCGCCGGGGCGGGCATGCTTTGGCCGACCAGGATCGCGACCACCAGGCGCTGACCGGTGGGCGCGTACACGCCCGGGTCCAGGGTCGCCGTGTCCAGCCGGCCGGGCGTGGGCAGGAATCGGCACGTCGACGGCTCCTCCTCGGCCGCCCCGCCCAGACACCACGACGAACCCCGCTCCGGACCCGCGTCGCCGAACCACACCGAGCCGCCCAGTCCGACGTCCGTGCGAATTCGCAGTGGCGCGATGTTCTCGATCGGCCCCACGGGTGTGGGCGTCGGCGCCGGTGGCAGGCCGCCCCCGCCGCCGGTCCCCGGCGTGGCCAACCACAACCCGCCGGCCAGCGCGCCGGCCAGCGCGCACGAACCGAGCACGTGCCACAGCCGTCGCCGGTACGCCCGCCGGCGCGCCCGCCGCGCCAGGTTCGCGGGCAGCGGCCGATACGGGAACTCCGGCGGCTCGGGCACCTCCTCCGCGTCCGCCGACCCGGGCGGCGACACCGTCACGCTCATCGGACCGGCTCCGCTCGGACCGGTTCCATCCGAACCGTCTGCGTCCGAGCCGGTTCGACCCGAACCGGCTCCGCCCCGACCGGCTCCGTCCGAACCGTCCCCACGCCCGCTCCCTGCCCGGACCCGCCGCGCGAGAGCGTCCCGTCGGCCAGTACCTCGGCCATCCCGCGCCGCCACGCGCGGGCCACCGTCTCGATCGGCAGCCCCAGCGCCTCCGCCGCGTCGTACTCGTCCAGGCGCGCGTACAACCGCAGCACCACGGTGGCCCGCTCGACCCGGCCGAGCCGGTCCAAGGTGGTGAACGGCTCGCCCGCGTCGGGGTGTTCGCCGCGATACCCGCGTGGTCCCGGACGCCACGGGTCCAGGTAGCCGGCCAGCAGCGCCCGCCACGCGATGCGTACCGGATCCTGGTCGGGTAGCCGGCTCCAGTTCACACAGGTGTGCGCCAGCGCGCGCTCGACCCGGCGTTCGGCACGTTGCCGGTCGCCGGTGAGCAGGTCGGCGGCTCGGAGCAGTTGCGCGCCGACGCTGTGGACGAAGACGTCGAACTCGCGAGCGTCGCGCTTGTGCACGGTGCCTCCCGCAGATCCGCCGAGCGGATGTCCGGCCGGCCCGATGCCGTCGCCGCTCACTGTGAGGCTGCCCCGCACCCGTTCGGGTAGTCGCGAGTCGCGACATATCGGTTCTCGACATCACGACGCCGACCGCGTGCCCCACCCGACGCCGACCGCGGCCTCGCCCGCCGACGACCGCGATCCCACCCGCCGGCGACGGCGACCACACCTCCCGCTGCCGGCGCGGCAAGAACCGGGACGGCAATGCGGGGTGGAATCACCCGGTCGAGGCCCGGTGATCCCGGTCCGCGCAATATCCTTCGGAGCACCACATCCGATCGACGAACGAGCGGCGATGACACCGGACCAGGCTCATGACGACCCCACCGGCTCTGCCGACCCGCTCTACGACCGCCTGCAGCACGAGGTGGCGCTGTTCGCGCGTCGTGCCGAGCAGACCCGGCTCGGTGCCGTCGGCGAACTGCGCAACTCGATGGACCGCGCGGCCTATCTGCTGCTCGGCCGGCTCGAAGCCGGTGGGCCGATGGGCGTCAAGGCGCTCGCGCAGGCGATGACGATCGATTCGTCCACGGTGACCCGGCAGGTCACCCCGTTGGTCGAACAGGGCCTGGTGGATCGGGTGCCCAATCCCGACGACGGCCGCGCCGTACTGCTCGAACTCTCCGCCGAGGGCCGGGACCGGCTGCACCAGGTGCGGCACGCCCGGCGGCGCCTGATGGCGGAGATCTGCGAGGGCTGGAGCATGGACGACCGCGAGCGGTTCACCGAACTGCTGACCCTCTTCAACGCCTCGATGGAACGCCGCCAGAGCCGGAACCCGGGCGGCTCCTGACCCGGCTCCCGACCCGGCTCCCGACCCGGCTCCTGACCCGGCTCCCGACCCGGGCCCGACCCGGCTCCCGACCCGGCTCCCGACCCGGGCCCGACCCGGGCCCGACCCGGCTCCCGACCCGGCTCCCGACCCGGCTCCCGACCCGGCTCCCGACCCGGGCCCGACCCGGGCCCGACCCGGCTCCCGACCCGGCTCCCGACCCGGCTCCCGACCCGGGCCCGACCCGGGCCCGACCCGGCTCCCGACCCGGCTCCCGACCCGGGCCCGACCCGGGCCCGACCCGGGCCCGACCCGGGCCCGACCCGGGTCCCGAACTCCCGTGACCACCGGGACGGGAGGAGACCCGGCGCATCCGCACGTGCGGTTGGTGCGACACTCGGCGTATGAGCAGTCCTGCCCCGGCCACGGTGACCCTGCACGACATCCGGATCGCGCGAAAGATGCTGGAGAGCGTCGTTCGCGAGACCCCGATGAGGTCGTGTCGGGCGTTGACCGACCGCATCGGCGTGCCCGTGCACCTCAAGTGCGAGAACCTCCAGCGCACCGGATCGTTCAAGATCCGCGGCGCGTACGTGCGGATCGCGGGCCTGTCCGAGTCCGAGCGGGCGCGGGGCGTGGTGGCGGCGAGCGCCGGCAACCACGCGCAGGGCGTCGCACTCGCGGCCCGCACCCTGGGCGTCGCGTCCACGGTGTTCATGCCGGCCGGCGCGCCGCTGCCCAAGGTGGCCGCGACCCGCTCGTACGGCGCCGAGGTGATCCTGGGCGGCGAGAACGTCGAGCACGCGCTGGCCGCCGCGCGGGCCCACGCGGACCGGACCGGCGCGGTGTTCATCCACCCGTTCGACCACCAGGACGTGGTGGCCGGCCAGGGCACGGTCGGCCTGGAGATCCTGGAGCAGTGCCCCGAGGTCAAGACCATCCTGGTGGGCACCGGCGGCGGCGGCCTGCTGGCCGGAATCGCGGTCGCGGTCAAGGCACTTCGCCCCGACGTCAAGGTGATCGGCGTACAGGCGGCGTCCGCCGCCGCGTACCCGCCCTCGCTCGCGGCGGGCGCGCCGGTCTCGCTGCCCTCGTTCGGCACGATGGCCGACGGCATCGCGGTCGGCCGCCCCGGCGAGGTGCCCTTCGCACTGATCCGGGAGCACGCGGACGATATCCGTACGGTTGGTGAGGAATCCCTGTCGCAGGCCCTGCTGCTGTGCATGGAGCGGGCCAAGCTGGTGGTCGAGCCGGCCGGAGCCGCGTCGGTGGCGGCACTGCTGGAGGCCGGCGAGCCGATCGAGGGGCCGGTGGTGGCGGTGTTGTCCGGCGGCAACGTGGACCCGCTGCTGATGCTCCGGGTGCTGCGACACGGTCTGGCCTCGGCCGGCCGCTATCTGTCGTTGCGGGTGCGGATCCCGGACAGCCCCGGCGCGCTGGCCACCCTGTTGGTTCGCCTGGCCGAGACCGACGCCAACATCGCCGCGGTGTCGCACGTGCGCACCGACGCGACGCTGCGGGTCGGCGAGGCGGACGTGGACCTGCAACTGGAGACCAAGGGCCGCAGCCACTGCGCGGCGGTGGTGGAGGCGCTGTACAGCGCGGGATACACCGTCGGCAAGAGCTGAGTCCACGCAGCGTGAAAGCGCCGCCTCGCCGCTGCGAGGTCGCAACGGGCGGCGGGGTGGGGCGAGTCGGCGATGTCGGTGTCGTGTGCTTGGCTGTTGGGCCAAGCCATGTCCGTCCACGGAGGACGCGGCCGAGAGGTATCCGGAGTTCGCCGGCGCACGGCCGGGCGATTCCGGTGGGCTGTCTCCGGACACGAAGAGTTACGCTTCCGGAGAAAAGCGGTCGCATGCTCGGTGCGTTGGGCGCATGGTGGAGATCTGAATCGATCGGCCCCCCATGCCCCCATCCGCACGAGGAGTGATCCACCGACATGCAGGAAGCGATCGTCGCCGAAGGTCTGGTAAAGACCTTCGGCTCGGTCCGAGCGCTCGACGGCGTGGACGTGAGTGTGCCCACCGGCACCGTCCTGGGCCTGCTCGGACCGAACGGCGCAGGCAAGACGACATGCGTGCGAGTACTGACCACATTGCTCAAACCCGATTCCGGGCGAGCCGTGGTGGCCGGTCACGATGTGCTCAAGAATCCCAACGCGGTCCGCCGCTCGATCGGCCTGTCCGGCCAGTTCGCGGCCGTGGACGAATATCTGACCGGCCGCGAGAACCTTCGCATGGTCGGCGAGTTGTATCAGCTCAGCGGTCGCGACGCCAAGCATCGGGCCGACGAACTGCTGGCCCAGTTCGACCTGTCCGAGGCGAGCGATCGGCCCGCCAAGACCTATTCGGGCGGCATGCGCCGCCGGCTCGACCTGGCCGCGGCGCTCGTGGTCAGCCCGCCGGTGATGTTCATGGACGAGCCGACCACCGGGCTCGACCCGCGCAACCGCATGGCGCTGTGGCGGGTGATCGAGGAACTCGTCGCGGGCGGCACCACGTTGCTGCTGACCACGCAGTATCTGGAGGAGGCCGACCACCTCGCGAACGACATCGCCGTGGTCGACCACGGCAAGGTGATCGCGCGCGGCACCGCCGACCAGCTCAAGGCCAAGGTCGGCGGCGAACGGGTCGAGGTGGTCGTACACGACGCGGAGCGCATGGCCGACGCGAGCGAGATGCTGACCTCGTTCGGCAAGGGCGAGTTGGGCGTGGTCAAGCTCCAGCGGCGGATCACCGTCCCGGTCACCGGCGGCGCCAAGCTGCTGGCCGAGATCATCCGCGAGCTCGACGCGCGCGGGATCGAGATCGACGACATCGGGCTGCGCCGACCCACCCTGGACGACGTGTTCATCTCGCTCACCGGCCATGCCGCGGAGTCCGAGGCCGGCAACGGCACGGGCGAGAGCGACTCCGACGAGACGACCGAGGACGGCCCGAAGCGCGGCCTCGACAAGGCGGTGAAGCGGTAATGGCCGTACTGACCAAGACCTCCACAGCCGCGCCCGTGGTCCGCGGCGGCGTGGCCCAGTCGCTGCGCGACTCCCTGGTCATCGCCCGCAGGAACCTGATTCGCATGACCAGGATTCCGGAGATGATCCTCTTCGGGGTCATTCAGCCGGTGATGTTCGTGGTGCTGTTCACGTACGTCTTCGGCGGCTCGATGAAGATCGGTGACAGCACCGACTCGGACGTCTACAAGAACTTTCTGATGGCGGGCATCTTCGCGCAGACCGTCACCTTCGCCACCGCGGGATCGGCCGCCGGTATCGCGGACGACATGCAGAAGGGGCTCATCGACCGGTTCCGCTCGCTGCCCATGGCGCGAGGTGCCGTCCTGACCGGCCGCACGGTCGCAGATCTCGCCCAGACGGCCATCACGATGCTCGTCCTCGCGAGCGTTGCCCTGCTCGTGGGTTGGCGCACCGGCTCCGCCGAGCCGACCACCGCCGGGCGGATCATGGCCGGCTTCGGCCTGCTGCTCCTGCTGGGATACGCCTTCACCTGGATCGGAGCGCTGATCGGCCTGTCCGTGCGCACTCCGGAGGCGGCGACCTCGGGCGGAATCATCTGGCTGTTCCCGGTGACGTTCATTTCGAACGCCTTCGTGGACTCCAGCCAGATGACGCCCTGGGTGCGGCACATCGCCGAGTGGAACCCGTTCAGTGCGACGGTGCAGGCGGCCCGAGTGTTGTTCGGCAATCCGGGGGTCGTGCAGTCCGACGCGTGGCCCATGCAGCACCCCGTGTGGGCGTCGCTGATCTGGTCGGCCCTGATCATCGTGCTCTTCCGCGCGCTCGCGGTGCGCAAGTACCTCCGCGCGACCGGCTGACACCTCGCCGCGCAATCCACGAGCAGGTCCCGCACTCCGGTGCCCCGGAAAAGCAAGCGGCCCGGCTCCCGAATACCGGGAGCGCGGGCCGCTCGGGGTCGGTGCTCAGCCCTTGTAGGGCTTGGCCGCCAACACCTCGACGCTGGTGCTCTTGCCGTTGGGCAGCGCGAACGTGGCCTTGTGGCCGACCGTCCTGCCGTTGATCGCCTTGCCCAGCGGCGACTGCGGCGAGTAGACGTCCACGTCGCTCACCGCGTCCTCGCGCGAACCGAGCAGGAAGGTCGTGGGGTCGTCCTTGTCGCCGTTGAAGATCACGGTGACGACCATGCCGGGCTCGACGACGCCGTCGTCCGCGGGGGCCTCGCCCACCTTGGCGTTCTGGAGCAGGCCGATGAGCTGGCGGATCCGCAGCTCCTGCTTGCCCTGTTCCTCCTTGGCCGCGTGGTAGCCCGCGTTCTCCTTGAGGTCGCCTTCCTGGCGGGCCTCTTCGATCTTCACGGCGAGCTCGGAACGGCCGGGACCCGACAGGTGTTCCAGCTCGGCCTTGAGCCGGTCGTACGCCTCCTGGGTGAGCCAGGTGACGCTTTCGCTGGTCTGGGTCACGGGGTGCTCCTCGTAGGTCTGCGACAGGGGTTGCGTACACGGTGCGTACGAATGAGGTACACGCGGTCCGACCGGCCGTCCGGGCGGGCCCGGTCGGCGGAGGGGGTCACATATACCAGCGCCCCCTCACCGTCCGCGGTGTGAACACCTCGGGTCGTGAGGGGACGAAGCTTCGAGAGTAACAATCTCCCGACGTCTCGGGCAGTCACGCACACCCGGGTGACACGGGACACGATCGGCCGACGGCATCGGCACCGCCGCTCAGCCGACGGTGTGACAGTCCTCCAGCTCGGCGGTGTTGGGCCGGCCCATGGTCTGCAGCGTCTCGGTGCGCTCGATGTGCTTGTCGCCCTTGGCGAAACGCAGTTCGCGGCGACCCACCTCGGCGCCGCCCTCGTCGCGCGAACGCAGCACGCAGACGGCTTCCTTGTCGCTGTCCTTACGGATCTCCACCTGGACCTGCACCGAGGAATCCGAGGTGACCTTGAAGCTCGGAATAGACCCGCGTACGCCGGGGTTCGCCACATCGAGGCCGATCCACACCGTCCCGGCCACGAGCACGACCATGAAGACCGCGAACGCGATCCGCAATTTTCGATCGCTTCGGGTGGCGCCCTTGCCGTAACGGGTGACGGGCGTTGCGCTCACCGGGTCTCCTGCGGGACGGGCCCGGGTTTGTGCCCGAGCGAGATCTATCGGCCACTATATGTCCGGTGCAAGAGCGGCCCTCGACAGGTCCCGGCGGTACGACCCGGCGGCTGGGACACGGGGCACGGATGAGGAGCGACGTTCCGGTGAGTGACGATCGGCTGAGGCTGATGGCGGTGCACGCGCACCCCGACGACGAGTCGAGCAAGGGCGCGGCCACCATGGCGCGCTATGTCGCCGAGGGGGCCGAGGTCCTCGTCGCGACCTGTACCGGCGGCGAACGCGGCTCGGTGCTCAACCCCGCTCTCCAGGGCGACCCGGAGATCGAGGCCAACATCCACGAGGTGCGCCGCAAGGAGATGGACGCGGCGCGCGCGATCCTGGGCGTGGAGCAGGCGTGGCTGGGTTGGGAGGACTCGGGGCTGCCCGAGGGCGACCCGCTGCCGCCGCTCCCGGACGGCTGCTTCGCGGTGCTGGACGTGGACAAGGCGGCCGAGCCGCTGGTCCGGCTGATCCGCGAGTTCCGTCCGCACGTGATCACCACGTACGACGAGAACGGCGGCTACCCGCACCCCGACCACATCCAGACGCACAAGATCACCATGGTGGCCTTCGACGCGGCGGGCGACCCGGACGCGTATCCGGAGTCCGGCGAGCCGTGGCAGCCGCTGAAGCTGTACTACAACCAGGGCATCTCGCGCGCGCGGATCGAGGCGCTGCACGAGGGCATGCTCAGCCGCGGCCTGGAGTCGCCGTACGGCGAGTGGCTGGAGCGCTGGGGCGACCGCGACGAGCGCGACATCACCACGCGCATCCCGTGCGCCGACTGGTTCGAGACGCGCGACCGGGCGCTGATCGCGCACGCCACCCAGGTGGACCCGGACGGCTTCTGGTTCCGGGTGCCGCTCTCGGTGCAGCGCGAGGTGTGGCCGACGGAGGACTACGAGCTGGTCCGTTCGCTGGTGGACACGGATCTGCCGGAGGACGACCTGTTCGCGGGCGTACGGGTGGGCGTGCGGCGCTGACCACCCGCGGATGACCGTACGAGGGCCCGGAGCACGATTCTCCGGGCCCTCGGTGCATACGTCCCGCCGATCGGATGTCACTCTTGTTCACAAGGGGTTCCGATCCAGGAGGTAGTTCGTCATGACACCGCTCGCGCTCCAGCTCGCGGTCGAGGAGAGCAAGGTCACGCCCGGCCTGCTCGGGTTCGTGGTGGTCGCCGCGATCGCGGTCGCCACCTGGCTCCTGCTCAAGTCGATGAACAAGCAGCTCAAGCGGGTGGACTTCGACGAGGACGGCAAGCCGGGCGCCACCGCCGACCGGGCGGCCGAGCCCGAGCGGACCGCCGAGTCCAAGCGGGACAAGGGCGCGCCCGTCGCCTGACCGACCGAATCACCCGCGATTTTCGCCCCGCGCCTCGTGCCTCGCGTGCGGAGCGCAGGTGTGGTGCGCGGGTGCAGTGGTCACGGATGTGATGGGGACCTGTCCGGGTCCGGGCCCGCGTCTTCGTCCTCGGCGTGGTGCGGGATGAACGGGGGATCGTCCCAGTCGGCCACGGGGCCGGCCGGGAGGTCGCGTTCGAGATCGGCGAGCAGGGCGAACCAGGCCGGGCCGGTGCGTGGTTGCACGGTCGCGAGCGTGCCGTTGGTGACGGCCCACGTCTCCATGATGTCGCCCGGTGGGCGGCGGGCCGGGTCCTCCTTCCCGACGTAGCGAACCCGCCGGTACAGGCGCGGGGGCGGCAGCCGGACGATCACGAGTGTCGGCAGTCGGCAGGTGAACTCGACGCCGTTCATGGCGCGCAGGTAGGCGCTTCGACCGTTGACGGCGGTGAGGGTGCCCTCCCGCCCCGTGCGGCCGTCACGGCACCAGGCGTCCCGGTAGCGCTCGACGAAGGCGGCGGCCTTGTCGATCTCCTCGCCGGTCGACCAACCCGGTACGCGGTGCGCCGTCGTCTCCGGGCGGAGTCTCGGCCGTGCCTCCCGGTAGGGCGGCTCGGCGCGCACCAGGGCGGTCGACGTACCGAAGGCCCGCCAGATGGTGGATGTGTTCGTCGGCTTGGGCCCACTGCGGGCCGCCTCCGGAATGGGAAGCCGCAGCCGCGCGTCCGGCACCCGTTCGAGTGCCGAAATCCCGGTCGGGCCGAGGCGAATGTCGTCGCGATCATCTGTCATCGTGGGGAAGTGTCCTTTCACTTGGGGGCACGAGGGGGGTGGGGCAAGCTGTCCAGGTCCGCCCCGCCCCCTACGCCCGTCGGCACTCAACGCGCCTGTCCTTCGGCCGTGTTGGCCGGAATCGCTGCGATGCACCCGATGGGCGCCCGCCACTCCAACGCGGACGGCATCCGCGCGTAGGCGGTGGACCCGATGACGTCCACCAGGACGCCACACACCCCCGATCGGGTGTCGCACACCTGTTTTCCCACCAGCTCGTCCAACAGCCGACGCCCTTCGGGGCTCGGCTCCAACGCATCAGATTTCACGCGCTGATGCCCTTTTTGGGACATGCCCGTACCTCCGTTCGCGACGTTCCGTGTGCATGGGGTCGCTGACAGCAGTCTGGCTGGAAACACGACCGGAACGCAACGTTTCCGTAGGAAACGTGCGTCGCGTCCGGATCGGTACCAGGTGCGCAGGCGGAACGGGCACACTGTCGCTGGAGGGAGAGGGGATCACGTGGCCGCAGAGCAGCCGCCGACCGTCCGACGTCGCAAGCTGGGATCGGACCTGCGCCGACTTCGAACGGGAGCGGGGAAGTCATTGGATGACGCTGCCGCAGTCCTTGAATGCCACAAGACGAAGGTGTCGAGGATCGAGAACGGTCGCCTGGCCGTGAGAGCGCGTGATGTCCGGGATCTGTTGGATCTCTACGAGGTGACCGACCCGCAACTACGGGCCACGCTTGAGAGGCTTGCGCGCGAAGGCAAGAAGCGTGGGTGGTGGGAAGAATTCGGCACTCTGCTGCCGCCCAAATCCGTTGGCTACCTCGGGCCGGAATCGGATGCGAATTACATCCGAGCATTTCAGATGGTTCTGATCCCGGGGCTGCTTCAGACCGACGAGTACACGCGTGCTGTCGTCAACGCCAACCCGGATTCGAGTCCGGACGCGGTGGAAGCGCTGTTGCGTGTCCGCAAGAAGCGGAAGGCGATTCTGACCAGGGATGACCAGCCCGTCCGCTTCTGGGGAATCGTTGCGGAGTCGGCCCTGCGGCTGCCTGTCGGTGGACGCGACACCATGGCCGCTCAACTCCGGCACCTGTGGGACATGACGCAACTTCCGAATGTCACACTCCAGGTACTCCCCGAGTCCAGGGGCGCGCATCCGGGAATGAGTGGATCATTCGTGATTTTCTCATTCCCTCTCGTCGGTGACACGGACGTCGTGTACGTGGAGAATCTGACGAGCGCGCTGTATCTAGAGGAAATGACGGACACGCGAAACTTCACTCTCGTTTTCGACGAACTGCGGTCGATCTCTCTCGCGCCTGCGGAATCGGTAGAGTTCATTGAAAACGCGGCCAAGCTACTAGCCAAGGAATCATCATGATAGAGAGCAACGTCGGGCCGTGGCGAAAGTCGAGCTACAGCGACCACTCCGGCGAATGCGTAGAAGTCGCACCGACTCACACGACTACGGATGTACGTGACAGCAAGGATCCCGGCATCGGGCGTCTGGCCTTCCCGCCCGCGTCGTGGTCCGCCCTGACCGACGCGCTGCGGCTCGACGCCTGACGGGTGTGCCCGGCCGTTCGGCCTCCGGAAGGGACGCGGGCGTATCCCCGATCCGACGACCGGATCGGGGTATGGCCAATCCAGGACGCGAGCGTGCTCGACAAGGGAGATGACATGAGCACCGACCCAATCAGCCTCGCAGGCGCGGAGTGGTTCAAGTCCAGCCACAGCGGATCCAGCGGCTCTTGTGTCGAGGCGGCGATCCTGCCGGCCATCGTCGGGACCCGGGACTCCAAGCTCGACCGGAGCCCCGTACTGACCTTCGGCCACGACCAGTTCCGCGCGTTCATCGCGGGCGTTCACCAGGCCTGACCACCCCGCCGCCGGTCGATTTCGGGTGAGTGACCGTCGCCCGGACCGACCGGCGGAGCACCAGGTCCCGTCCGGTGGGAAGGACGGCCTCTCCGCTACCCGGCGTTCGGGAAGAGGAGGGTGGGCTCGGCGAGGATGTCGCGCCCCGCCTCGCTCTTGTAGATCTCGTCCACGCTGCCGAACCTGGCCTCGGCGTAGTCGAGTTCCACCAGCGCCGCGCCCCGGCGGACGGATGCCTCGTCGGGGCCCTCGATCTCCACGAAGGTGGGGAGATCGGGCCAGGTGTCGAAGTCGAAGGCGATCTCGCCCAGACGCCACTCCTCGCGATAATTCTCCTGGTGGCGGACCTCCCGGTGGCCGAGCCGGCGAAGGATCTCCGCCATCGCGCGCAGGTCCGCGATCTCGGTCTCGATCTCCGTCGTGCCGTCGATCCTGGTGGAGTCGGTCACCTGCTTGAGGGTGAGCGTGGACCGGGTGCCCTCGTCCCGCAGACGCAGCCACGCACCGCCGTCGAGCGCTTCGCTCTCGAAGATCCAACGGGTGAGGAGAGTCCGGGGAAACGCCTGGACGGCACCCAGCCCGATCAGCTTGTCCCGGAGGCCGGCGACGTCGACGGCCAGGAACTTCGCCTCGTACTCGTGCTTCATCGATCCTTCTTTCCGTATCGGAGCAGGGTGGGTGTACCGGCCGCGACGGGAACCGGGCCCGTGCGGTGCGCCCCCCGCAGGCCCCCGGCACACGCCGACGCGAGGGCCGCGCGATGCGGACGCCGGACTCGACTCGCTCGGCGCGGGCCGGTTGGTGGGTCGGTGGGGTTCGGCGCGCGAGGATGGTGCCATGCCGAATCGTCTCGCTGGGTCCACATCGCCGTACCTCCTCCAACACGTCGACAACCCCGTCGACTGGTGGCCGTGGGGTGAGGAGGCGTTCGCGGAGGCCCGCCGCCGTGATGTCCCGATCCTGCTCAGCGTCGGGTACAGCGCGTGCCACTGGTGCCACGTGATGGCCCACGAGTCCTTCGAGGACGAGGCCACCGCCGCGATCGTCAACGCGAACTTCGTCGCCATCAAGGTGGACCGCGAGGAACGCCCGGACGTGGACGCGGTCTACATGGAGGCCACCGTTGCGATGAACCACGGCCAGGGCGGCTGGCCGATGACCGTCTTCGCGACGCCCGACGGCGAGCCGTTCTACTGCGGCACGTACTACCCGAGCGAGGCGCGCCGGGGCATGCCCTCGTTCCGGCAGGTGATGTACGAGATCAACAAGGCCTGGGTCGACCGCAACGACGAGGTGCGCCGCACCGGCCTGCAAATCGCCACCTCCCTGGCCGCCCCGCGCGACCTGCACACGGAAGGCGACGCGCCCACCGCCGAGGACCTGGACACCGCGCTGACCCTGCTCGCGCGCGAGTACGACCGCGTGCACGGAGGGTTCGGCGACGCGCCCAAGTTCCCGCCGTCGATGGTGCTGGAGTTCCTGCTGCGCCACCACGCCCGGACCGAGTCCGAGGCGGCCCTGGAGATCGCCCAGGAGACCTGCGAGGCGATGGCCCGGGGCGGGATCTACGACCAACTCGGCGGCGGCTTCGCGCGCTACTCGGTGGACGCGGCGTGGGTGGTGCCGCACTTCGAGAAGATGCTCTACGACAACGCCCAGTTGATCCGGGTGTACACCCACCTGTGGCGGGCCACCGGAAGCGAGTTCGCCCGCCGGATCGCGCTGGAGACGGCCGACTTCCTGGTCCGCGAACTGCGGACCCCCGAGGGCGCGTTCGCCTCGGCGCTGGACGCGGACAGCCCGGACGCCGAGGGCAGGTCGGTCGAGGGCGCGTTCTACGCCTGGACCCCGGCACAACTGGTCGAGGTGCTGGGCGAGGCGGACGGCACGTGGGCGGCCCGCGTGTTCGCGGTCACCGAGGAAGGCACCTTCGAGCACGGCATGTCCGTCCTGCAACTGCTCGACGACCCCGAGGACGTCGAGCGACTGACCGACGTGCGGGCCAGGTTGCTGGCCGCGCGCGAGGAGCGGGCCCGGCCGGGCCGCGACGACAAGGTGGTGGCCGCGTGGAACGGGCTGGCCATCGCGGCGCTGGCCGAGGCCGGCACCCTGTTCTCCCGCCCCGACCTGCTCGATGCCGCGCTCGCGGCGGCCGACCTGCTGCTCGCGGTGCACCTGGGCGGCGACGAGGACGACGAGCTCGGCGACCGGCTCGTGCGCACGTCGCGCGACGGCCGACCGGGACCGAACGCGGGCGTCCTGGAGGACTACGCGGACGTCGCCGAGGGCTTCCTCGCGCTGTACGCGGTGACCTCGGACGACGCGTGGCTGACCTTCGCCGGCGTGCTCGTGGACGTGGTGCTGGGGCACTTCGTGGACGAGGACGGCGCGTTCTACGACACCGCCGACGACGCCGAGAAACTCTTCCGCCGACCGCAGGACCCCACCGACGGGGTCACCCCGTCCGGCTGGACCGGTGCGGCCGGTGCCCTGCTCGGCTACGCGGCGCACCTGGGCTCGGAGGACCACCGCGAGGCCGCCGGCCGCGCGCTCGGCCTGGTACGGATGCTGGCCGCCCGGGCGCCGCGACAGATCGGCTGGGGCCTGGCGGTCGCCGAGGCGTGGTTGGACGGGCCGCGCGAGATCGCCGTGGTCGGCCCCCGCGACGACGACGCGACCTGGGCGCTCTACCTGACCGCGCTGATGTCCACCGCCCCGGGCGCGGTGGTCGCGATGGGCGACCCGGCCGAGGAGTCGCCGGTACCGCTGCTGCGCGACCGGCCGCTGGTCGGCGGCCTGCCGGCGGCGTACGTGTGTCGGCACTTCACCTGCGACGCCCCGGTGACCGACCCGGAGCAACTGGCCGAACAGGTGCTGGCCAAGGCGGTGGCCCGAGCCTGAGCCACCCCGCACGCGGGGTGGCTCGGCCCCTACGGGGCCGGGTGCGCGTCCGCCGGTCGCTCCGCGCTGGGTTGCTCGGTCCCTACGGGGCCGGTTGGTGGTGTGGGGGTGGCGGGCGCGTAGCGGACGTGCATCCCGGGCG
>NZ_JBITJP010000035.1:0-108571 GCF_044460165.1 Embleya sp. NPDC050154 | reverse complement strand
GCCCGCTTCCACGCGCTGTTCGACGGAGTGGAACTGCACAACCTGTACGGCCCGACCGAGGCGTCCGTGGACGTCACGGCCTGGCACTGCGCTCCCGGCTGGGACGGATCGTCCGTCCCGATCGGCGCACCGATCGCCAACACCCGGGTCTTCGTCCTCGACGACAACCTCGCGCCGGTGCCGCCGGGTGTGACGGGTGAGTTGTACCTGGCCGGTGTCCAGCTCGCCCGGGGTTACGTCGGTCGCAGCGGGTTGACGAGCGAGCGTTTCGTGGCCTGCCCGTTCGGTTCCGGTGAGCGGATGTATCGCACCGGTGACCGGGCCCGGTGGACCCACGACGGTCAGGTGCTGTTCGCCGGCCGGGTGGACGATCAGGTCAAGATCCGGGGCTTCCGGATCGAACCCGCCGAGGTGCAGGCCGCGCTCGCCGCGCACCCCGACGTCGCGCAGGCCGCGGTCGTCGCCCGCGCCGACGAGACCTCGGGCACCCATCTGGTCGCCTACGTCGTCCCCGCCCGAGACGCCGCCACACCCCCGGCGGCCCTGCCCGACACCCTCCGGCGGTTCGCCGCCGCCCGTCTGCCCGAGTACATGGTCCCCGCCGCCGTCGTCGTCCTCGACGCGCTCCCGCTCACGAGCAACGGCAAACTCGACCGCAAAGCCCTCCCCGCACCCGACCACCACACCGAACCCGGCCGGGAGCCGCGCACCGTGCGCGAGGAGATCCTGTGCGGTGTGTTCGCGCAGGTGCTCGGGCGCGATGCCGTCGGGATCGACGACAACTTCTTCGAACTCGGCGGCCATTCGTTGCTCGCCACCCGGCTCGCGTCCCGGATTCGCAGCACGCTCGGCGTCGAACTGGAGATTCGCGAGCTTTTCCGGACGCCCACCGTCGCCGGGGTGGCGGCCGTGTTGGACGACGCGGACACGGCGCGGGCCGCGGTGACGGTGCGGGAGCGGCCGGAGCGGATCCCGCTGTCGTTCGCCCAGTACCGGCTCTGGTTCCTGGAGCAACTGGAGGGGCGCAGCGCGACGTACAACGCCCCGAACGTGCTTCGGCTGGTCGGCAGACCCGACGTCGACGCGCTGGCGGCGGCGTTCCGGGACGTGATCGCCCGGCACGAGGTGCTGCGGACGGTGCTCGCGGTCGCCGACGGTGAGCCGTACCAGCGGATCCTGCGCCCGGATGAGGTGGCGTGGGAGTTGTGCCGGGTGGAGGCGGCCGACGCGGACGAGTCGGCCGGCGCGGTGGCGCGGGCCAGTGGGTACGCCTTCGATCTGTCGGCGGAGCCTCCGCTGCGGGCGTCGTTGATCACGGTCGGGCCGGAGGAGCACGTCCTGGTCGTGGTGGTCCATCACATCGCCGCCGACGGCTGGTCGATGGCGCCGCTGGGACAGGACCTCTCGATCGCCTACGCGGCCCGGCGGGCGGGCCGGGAGCCGGACTGGGCGCCGCTGCCGGTGCAGTACGCGGACTACGCGCTGTGGCAACGCGAGTTGCTGGGCGGCGACCAGGACCCGGACAGCGTGTTGTCGCGTCAGGTGGCGTACTGGCGGGACGCGCTGGCCGATGCGCCGGAGGAACTCGCGCTGCCCGTGGAGCGCCCGCGCCCGGCGGTCGCCAGTCACCTCGGGCACACCGTGCCCCTGGAACTGTCGGCGGACCTGCACGCGCGGCTCGTGGAGGTGGCGCGGGCCGAGGGCGTGACGGTGTTCATGGTCCTCCAGGCCGCGCTGGCGGTGTTGTTGGCGAAGCTGGGCGCGGGTACGGACATCCCGATCGGGTCGGCGGTCGCGGGGCGCACCGACGAGAGCCTGGACCCGCTGATCGGGTGCTTCGTCAACACCCTGGTCATCCGTACCGACCTGTCCGCCGATCCCACCTTCACCACCGTCCTGGCCCGGGTGCGGGAGGCGGGGCTGGGGGCGCTGGGGCATCAGGACGTGCCGTTCGAACGGCTCGTGGAGGAGCTGGCGCCCGCTCGATCGTCGGCTCGCCATCCGCTCTTCCAGGTGGTTCTGACCATGCAGAACACCCTCGACGCGAGTGTCGCCCTGCCCGGTCTGGCGGTCGAGGTCCGGCCCGGGCCGCGGCCGGGGGTGAAGTTCGATCTCGACGTGATGATCGCCCAGGTGTTCGACGAGCTGGGTCGGCCGGCCGGACTGCGCGGCGGGTTGACCGCGGCGGCGGACCTGTTCGATCCGGATTCGGTGCGCGCGATGGGTGCGCGGTGGGTGCGGGTGCTGGAGACGGTGCTCGCCGATCCGGGCGTGCGGGTGGGCGCGGTGGACGTGCTCGACGAGGACGAGCGCGCCCGGGTGCTGGTGGAGTGGAACGATACGCGGGTCGACCCGCCGACGCCGTCGGTGCCCGAGTCGTTCGCCGCGCAGGCGGCGCGGACCCCGGACGCGATCGCGGTCGAGTGCGCCGGCGTCGAGATCTCGTACGCCGAACTGGCGGCGCGCGCAGCGCGGTTGGCCCGGGTGCTGCGCGGGCGCGGGGTCGGCCGCGGTTCGGTGGTGGCGCTGTGTCTGCCCCGAGGGTCGGACATGATCGCCGCGATCCTCGGCGTGTGGCGGGCGGGCGCGGCGTACCTGCCCATCGATCCGAGCCATCCCGCGGATCGGATCGCCTTCCTGCTCGCGGACGGTCGCGCGGTCATCCTGGTCGGGACCGAGGACCTGCTGGAGGACCTGCCGGCCGGTCGGCTGCCCACCGTCGCGATCGACGACCCGGACGGGGTCGACGACTCGGACCCGGTCGGCACCGACCCGGAGGGGGCGCACACGACCCCGATTGCGCGCCCGCATCCCGACGAACTGGCCTATGTGATCCACACGTCCGGGTCGACCGGACGGCCGAAGGGGGTCGCCGTCACGCACGGCGGGCTAGCGAACTACGTGGCCTCGGCGCCCGCGCGGGTGGGACTGGGCGCACCCGGGGCGCGCTACGCGTTGCTCCAGTCGCAGGTCACCGACCTGGGCAACACCGTGGTGTTCGGCAGCCTGGTCAGCGGTGGCCGACTGCACATCCTGGACGCCGACGCCGCGCTCGACCCGTCGGCCGTGGCCGAGTACCTGGTCCGGCACCGGATCGAGCACGTCAAGGTGGTGCCCTCGCACCTGGCCGCGCTGGCGAGCGTGCGCGGTACGGCCGCGGTGCTGCCGGCCGGGTCGCTGGTGCTCGGCGGCGAGGCGGCCTCGGCCGAGTGGGTGCGCGACCTGCTGCGCGCGGCCGGCGAGCGCCCGGTGTTCAACCACTACGGCCCCACCGAGACCACGATCGGGGTCACCACCACGCCGTTGACCCCGCATCTGCTCCGGCACGGCGCGGTCCCGATCGGCACGCCCATCGGCAACACCCGCGCCTATGTGCTCGACGAACGACTGGCCCCGGTACCGCCCGGGGTGACCGGTGAACTGTACGTCGCCGGAGCGGGTGTCGCGCGCGGCTATCTCCATCGCCCGGCCTTGACCGGTGAGCGGTTCGTGGCCTGCCCGTTCGTCGCCGGCGAGCGGATGTACCGCACCGGAGACCGGGTCAGGTGGAACTCGGACGGCAACCTGGTCTTCGCCGGTCGGGTCGACGACCAGATCAAGATCCGCGGCTTTCGGATCGAGCCCGACGAGATCCGGACCGCGCTGCTCACGCATCCTCGGGTGGCCCAGGCGGTCGTCGTCGGTCGGGACACCGCCGCCGGCGACCTCAGCCTCGTCGCCTACCTGGTCCCGGCCGACCCCGAGACCGGGGACGACGAGGAACTCGCGGAATCGGTCAAGAAGTTCGTCGCGCAACGGCTCCCCGAGCAGATGGTGCCGGCGGCGATCGTGACCCTGGACGCGCTGCCGCTGACCACCAACGGGAAGCTCGACCGCAAGGCCCTTCCCGCGCCGCAGCACGCGGGCAGCGTCGGCCGAGGACCGAGCACGGTGCGCGAGGAGATCCTGTGTGCCGCGTTCGCCGAGGCGCTCGGCCTGGACACGGTGGGCGTGGACGACAACTTCTTCGAGTCCGGCGGGCACTCGCTGCTGGCGGTCACGCTGGTGGAACGGCTGCGGGTGCAGGGCGTCTCGGTCGAGATCCGGGCCCTGTTCGAGACACCGACCCCGGCCGGCCTGGCCGCACTCGCCGGCCCCGAACCGGTGCCGGTCCCGGCGAACCCGATCCCGGCCGACTGCACCGAACTCACCCCGGACCTGCTGCCGCTGGTGGACCTGTCGGACGCCGACCTCGCGCGCATCGTCGCGACCGTCGAGGGCGGCGCCGCGAACATCGCCGACATCTACCCGTTGGCGCCGTTGCAGGAAGGCATCCTCTTCCACCACCTGATCGCGGGCGAACACGAACGCGACGTCTACGTCACGCCGTTCGTGCTGGAGTTCGACACCCGCGAGCGGCTGGACGGCTTCCTGAGCGCCCTCGGCCGGGTGATCGACCGGCACGACATCTACCGCACCGCGATCGTGTGGGAGGGCGTGGCCGACCCGGTGCAGGTGGTGCACCGTCGGGCGCCGCTGACCGTACAGGAGTTCGGCCCGGGCGAGTGCGGCGGTGCCGAGGATCCGGTCGCCGCGCTGCTTGTCGCGGGCGCGACGAGCATGGACGTCACCCGCGCTCCGCTGATCGACGCGCATGTCACACCGGCCGCCGACGGCACCCGTTGGCTGGCCATGCTGCGCGTGCACCACATGGTTCAGGACCACACCGGGATGGAGGTGCTGCTCCAGGAGGTGCAGGCGTTCCGCACCGGACGCGGCGCCGAACTCGCCCCGCCGCTGCCGTTCCGCGACTTCGTGGTCCAGGCCAGGGAAAGCCTGCGCCGGGGCGGCCACGAGCGATACTTCGCCGACCTGCTCGGCGACGTCACCGAACCCACCCACCCCTACGGCCTGGTGGACGTGCGCGGCGACGGCACCGCCGTACGACGGGCCGGCCTCCCGGTCCGCGCGGACGTCGGCCGGCGTATCCGCGACGTGGCCCGAGGACTGGGAGTCAGCCCCGCGACCCTGCTGCACGTGGCCTGGGCCCGGGCGCTGGCCGCGTTGTCCGGACGCGACGACGTGGTCTTCGGCACCGTGCTGTTCGGGCGGATGAACGCGGGTGCCGGGGCCGACCGGGCACTGGGCCTGTTCATGAACACCCTGCCGGTCCGGGTCCGGCTGGGCGACGTCGGGGTGCGGGCGGCGGTCCTGGCGATGCGTGCCCAACTCGCCGCGCTGCTCGAACACGAGCACGCGCCGTTGGCGGTGGCGCAGCAGGCGGCGGGGCTGGACGGCGACGTCCCGCTGTTCAGCGCCCTGTTCAACTACCGGCACAGCGGCTCCCGACGGAAGGGTGGCGCGGATGGCGCGGATGGCCCGGACTCCGACGAAGAGTCGGGCTTTGCCGGCATCCGCTCGCTGGCCACGCACGACCGCAGCAACTTCCCGCTGGCCGTGTCCGTGGACGACCTGGCCGACGATGGCTTCGCGTTGAGCGTGGACGCGATGGCGCCGGCCGACCCGGAGGCCGTCGCGCGCCTGCTGCACACGACGATCGAGAACCTGGTCGCGGCGTTGGAAACGGCTGCGGAGTCCGCTGCGGAGTTTGCCCCGGGGTCCGCCCCGAACCCCGTTCCCGAGGATGCGTACGGCCCGGACACCCCGCTGCGGGCCGTGTCGGTCCTGGACGACGAAGCGTGGTCGCGCCTGGTGGCGGACTGGGCCGAAACGGCCGCCGACGTGGGCTCGGCCGCGACGCTGCCGGAGCTGTTCCGGTCCCATGTGCGAAGCACCCCGGATGCCGTGGCGGTCCGGGCCGACGGTGTCGAACTGTCCTACGCACGCCTCGACGAGCGTGCGAACCGGCTCGCCCGGCATCTGATCGACCTGGGTGTGGGTCCCGAGTCGGTGGTCGCCGTCGTGCAGGAGCGCGGCGTGGACCTGGTCGTGGCCCTGCTCGCGGTGCTCGAAGCAGGCGCCGCGTATCTGCCGATCGACCCGCGCTACCCGCAGGAGCGGATCGCCTACCTGCTCGCCGACAGCCGAGCCGTCGTGCTGCTGGGCACCGAGGCGATCCTGGACGATCTGCCGCCCGTGCGCGGCGTGCTGAGCATCGCCTCGGACGACCCGCACGTCGCGGCCGCCATCGCGGCCCGTCCCGGCGAAGCGCCGACGGTTTCCACGCCCGCCACCGGGTTGGCGTACGTGATCTACACCTCGGGCTCCACCGGTCGGCCCAAGGGCGTGGCCCTCTCGCACGCCGGCGTGGCCAGTCTGGTCACCACCCAGATCGAGCGGCTGGGCGTGGACCGGGACAGCCGGGTGCTCCAGTTCGCGTCCGCCGGCTTCGACGCGGCGTCGTGGGAGCTGATGATGGCGCTGGGCAGCGGCGCCTGCCTCGTGGTGGCGCCGGCGGCGGAACTGCTGCCCGGCGAGGGCCTGGCCGAGGTGATCGCCCGGCACGCGGTCACCCACGCCACGCTGCCGCCCGCCGTGTTGCGGGTCCTGGACGCCGACGACCTGCCGTCGGTGCGGACACTGGTGTCCGCGGGCGAGGCGCTCGGCACCGACCTGGCCGGGCGCTGGGCCGTCGGACGGCGGCTGATCAACGCGTACGGGCCGACCGAGACCACGGTCTGCGCCACCATGTCCACGCCCCTGGAGCCGGGCGGCGAACCCGACATCGGCGGGCCGATCCGCAACGCGCACGCCTACGTCCTGGACGATCGCCTCGGCCCCGTGCCGGCCGAGGTGGTCGGCGAACTCTACGTGGCCGGCGCGGGCCTGGCCCGGGGCTACCTCGGGCGGCCGGCGCTCACCGGTGAGCGGTTCGTGGCCTGCCCGTTCGCTCCGGGCGAGCGCATGTACCGGACCGGGGACCGGGTGCGGTGGACCGCGGACGGGCGGCTGGTGTTCGCCGGTCGCGCCGACGACCAGGTCAAGATCCGGGGCTTCCGGATCGAGCCCGGCGAGGTCGAGGCCGCGCTCGTCGCCCACCCGTTGGTCGCCCAGGCGGCCGTGCTCGCCCGCGCGGACGCGGTCCCCGGCGGCGGGCCCGAGGATCGGCTCCTGGTCGGCTACGTGGTCGGCACCGAGGATGGCGCGTCCGCCGGCGAGGCGCGCCTGGCCGAGGAACTGCGACGTTTCGTGGCCACCCGGCTGCCGGACTACATGGTGCCGTCGGCGATCGTCGTGCTCGACGCGCTGCCGATGACTCCGAACGGGAAACTCGACCGCAAGGCGCTGCCCGCCCCGCACTACACCCCGGGCAGCGACCGAGGTCCGACAGGACTCCGCGAGGAACTTCTGTGCGGTGTCTTCGCGCAGGTGCTCGGGCTGGACGAGGTCGGCGTCGACGACGGCTTCTTCGACCTGGGCGGCCACTCGCTGCTGGCCACCCGACTGGTGTCGCGGGTGCGGGCGGTGCTGGGCGTCGAGGTGGATATTCGCACGCTGTTCGAGGCGCCGACGGTGGCCGGACTCGCGGCGGCGCTGGCCGACGCCGGCGCGGCGCGGACGGCGTTGGCGGTTCGGGAGCGCCCGGAGCGGGTGCCGTTGTCGTTCGCGCAGCGGCGGTTGTGGTTCCTGGGGCAGTTGGATGGCCGCAGCGCCACGTACAACGCGTCGACGGTGGTGCGGCTGTCGGGGCAGGTGGACGTGCTCGCGTTGTCGGCGGCGTTGCGGGATGTGGTGGGTCGGCACGAGGTGTTGCGGACGGTGTTCGCGGTGGCGGACGGGGAGCCGTACCAGCGGGTGTTGGACCTGGACGAGTGGGCCTGGGAGTTGGCGGTCGAGGAGGTCGCGCCCGGTGAGGTGCCCGGTGCGGTGGCGCGGGCCGTGGGCCACGCATTCGACCTGGCGACGGAAGTCCCGCTGCACGCACGGCTGTTGTCGACCGGAGTCGAAGAACACGTGTTGGTGCTCGTGGTGCATCACATCGCGAGTGACGGCTGGTCGATGGGCCCGTTGGGCCGGGACGTCTCGACGGCCTACGCGGCCCGGTGCGCGGGGCAGGCACCGGAGTGGACACGACTGCCCGTGCAGTACGCGGATTACGCGTTGTGGCAGCGGGAGTTGTTGGGTGACGAGGGTGATTCGGCGAGTGTGTTGTCGGGTCAGGTGGCGTATTGGCGGGAAGTTTTGGCGGGTGCGCCGGAGGAGTTGGAGCTTCCGGTGGATCGGCCGCGTCCGGTGGTCGCTTCGCATCGTGGGCATCGGGTCGGGCTCGAGGTGTCCGCGGATGTGCACGCGCGGTTGCGGGAGGTGGCGCGGGCCGAGGGTGTGACGGTGTTCATGGTGTTGCAGGCCGGGCTCGCGGTGGTGTTGTCGAAGCTGGGCGCCGGTACGGACATCCCGATCGGCGCGGCGGTGGCCGGCCGCACCGACGAGAGCCTCGACGACCTGGTCGGCCTGTTCGTGAACACCCTGGTGCTGCGCACGGACCTGTCCGGGGACCCGACGTTCCGCGAGGTACTGGGCCGGGTCCGGGAGACCGGACTCGGCGCCTTCGAACATCAGGATGTGCCGTTCGAGCGGCTGGTGGAGGAGCTGGCGCCGGCGCGCTCGTTGGCGCGGCATCCGCTGTTCCAGGTGATGACGACCCTCCAGAACACGGGACGAGCGGCCCTGGAACTGCCCGGCGTGCGGGTCGGCGCCCCGACCGAGGAGATCGCGGCCGAACTCTCGGGAGTGGCGAAGTTCGACCTGGACGTGTCGCTGGCGGAACTCTTCGACGACGAAGGGCGACCGGCGGGGCTACGCGGTGCGTTGGTGGGCGCGGCCGACCTGTTCGACCGGGACTCGGTGGAGGGCCTGGCAGGCCGCTGGGTTCGCGCGTTGGCGGATCTGGCAGCCGATCCGGGGCTGCGGTTGAGCGCGGTGGACGTGCTCGACGCGGCAGAGCGGTCACGCGTGGTGCTCGACTGGAACGACACGGCGGTCGCGTCGTCGACCACGACGGTGGCGGAGTCGATCGCCGTGCAGGCCGTACGCACACCGGACGCCCCGGCCGTGGTGTGCGACGGAGCCGCAATCTCGTACGCGGAACTGGCGTTCTACGCAGGCCGATTGGCCGGGTACCTGTGCCGGTCGGGTGCGGGCACGGAATCGTTGGTGGGGCTGTGCCTGCCGCGTGGCGTGGATATGGTCGCGGCGATTCTGGGCGTGTGGTGGGCCGGTGCGGCGTATGTGCCGATCGATCCGGAGTATCCGCGGGAGCGAGCGGAGTTCATGCTCGCGGACAGCGGTATCGGCACGCTGATCGGGACCCGGGAGACCCTCGCGGACCTGCCGACGGCGGGCCTGTCGGTGATCGCGCTGGACGATCCCACGACCTCGGTCACCCTCGCGACGACCGCCCCCGTCGAACCCGTGGCCGACCAGGTACCGTCCGGGGCCGCCTACGTGATCTACACCTCCGGCTCGACCGGGACCCCGAAAGCCGTGGTGGCCACGCGGGCCGGGCTGGCGAACCTGGTTTCGGTGTTCGCGCCGATGATGGGAGTCGCACCCGGCGTCGGAGTCCTGCAGTACGCGTCGTTCAGCTTCGACGCGTCGGTGCTGGACGTCGCCGTGACCTTGTCCCACGGCGGAACGCTGGTGGTGGCGAACACCGACGAACGCAGCCAACCGGAGTTGCTGCGCCGACTCGTCGACGACAACGCGGTCCGCGCCGCCAGCCTCGTTCCCTCCCTGCTGGGCGTTCTGGAACCCAAGGACCTGGCCGGCGTCGGCACGCTGCTGGTGGGCGCCGAGCCGATCAGCGAACACCTGGCCCGGACCTGGTCGGCGGATCGGCGACTGATCAACACCTACGGGCCCACCGAGGCGACCGTGATGATCACCGCCACCCACCTCGACCCGCCGCTGCGCAGCCCCATCCCGTTCGGCGCGCCGATCGCGAACACGCGCACCTATGTGCTCGACGACTTCCTTCGCCCGGTGCCCCCGGGCGTGAGCGGTGACCTGTACATCGCCGGCGCGGGCCTGGCCCGGGGCTATCTCGGTCGTGCGACGCTGACCGGTGAGCGGTTCGTGGCCTGCCCGTTCGGCTCCGGTGAGCGCATGTATCGCACGGGCGACCGGGCACGGTGGACGGCGTCCGGTGAGTTGGTGTTCGCCGGCCGCGCGGACGACCAGGTCAAGATCCGCGGGTTCCGGATCGAGCCCGGCGAGGTCCAGACCGTACTGGAGACCCACCCCGACGTCGCCCAGGCCGCCGTCGTCGTCCGCGAGGACGCCGACACGGCAGGCCGGACCGGTGACAAACGACTGGTCGGCTACGTCGTCGCGGCGGAAGGCGGCACCGCCGAGTTCGCGCGCCTGCCCGAGGAGCTCCGACGGTTTGCGGCACAGTGGTTGCCCGACTACATGGTGCCCTCGGCCGTCGTCGTGCTGGACGAGCTGCCGCTGACACCCAACGGCAAGCTCGATCGCGGGGCGCTGCCCGTTCCCGACTACCACACGGACGCCGGTCGGGGCCCGGCCGGTCTGCGTGAAGAGTTGTTGTGTGGGGCGTTCGCCCACGTGTTGGGTCTGGATCGGGTGGGCGTCGACGACAACTTCTTCGAGTTGGGCGGACATTCGCTGCTGGCGACGCGGCTGGTGTCGCGGGTGCGCGCGGTGCTGGGCGTGGAACTGGAGATCCGGGCTCTGTTCGAGACGCCCACGGTGGCCGGACTGGCGGCCGGACTGGAGGACGGCCGGGTACGGCGGGCCCGGGCCTCGGTCGGGGAGCGCGTGCGTCCGGAGCGGGTGCCGTTGTCGTTCGCGCAGCGCCGGTTGTGGTTCCTGGGGCAGTTGGAGGGTGGCGGCGCGACATACAACCTGCCGGTGGTGGTGGGCTTGTCCGGTCGTGTGGACGTGCCCGCGTTGTCGGCGGCGTTGCGGGATGTGGTGGGTCGGCACGAGGTGTTGCGGACGGTGTTCGCGGTGGCGGACGGGGAGCCGTACCAGCGGGTGTTGGACCTGGACGAGTGGACCTGGGAGTTGGCGGTCGAGGAGGTCGCGCCCGGCGAGGTGCCCGGTGCGGTGGCGCGGGCCGTGGGCCACGAGTTCGACCTCGCGACGGACATACCGATCAAGGCGTGGCTGCTCTCGACCGGGCCGGACGAGCATGTCTTCGTGGTGGTGGTGCATCACATCGCGGGGGACGGCTGGTCGATGGGCCCGTTGGGCCGGGACATCTCCACCGCGTACGCGGCCCGGTGTGCGGATCGGGCACCGGGGTGGACCGCGTTGCCGGTGCAGTACGTGGATTACGCGTTGTGGCAGCGGGAGTTGTTGGGTGACGAGGGTGATTCGGCGAGTGTGTTGTCGGGTCAGGTGACGTATTGGCGGGAGGTTTTGGCGGGTGCGCCGGAGGAGTTGAAGCTTCCGGTGGATCGGCCGCGTCCGGTGGTCGCTTCGCATCGTGGGCATCGGGTCGGGCTCGAGGTGTCCGCGGATGTGCATGCGCGGTTGCGGGAGGTGGCGCGGGCCGAGGGTGTGACGGTGTTCATGGTGTTGCAGGCCGGGCTCGCGGTGGTGTTGTCGAAGCTGGGCGCCGGTACGGACATCCCGATCGGCGCGGCGGTGGCCGGCCGCACCGACGAGAGCCTCGACGACCTGGTCGGCTTCTTCGTGAACACCCTGGTGACGCGAACGGATCTATCGGGAGACCCGTCGTTCCGGGACGTGTTGGGCCGGGTCCGCGACAGCGGGCTCGGCGCGTTCGGACATCAGGACGTGCCGTTCGAGCGGCTGGTGGAGGAACTGGCGCCGGCCCGATCGCTGGCCCGACACCCGTTGTTCCAGGTGATGTTGACCGTGCAGAACACCGGGCGGGCGGGCTTGGAGTTGCCCGGCATCGAGGTCGGCACACCGGGCGCCGCGGCGGCGGCGAGGGTATTCGCCGCGCAGGTCGCCAAGTTCGACCTGGACGTCTCACTCACCGAGCTCTTCGACGACGAGGGTCGTCCGGCGGGACTTCGTGGTGGCCTGGTGGGTGCGGCGGATCTGTTCGACCGGGAATCGGTCGAGGGCTTCGGTGGTCGCTGGATTCGAGTGCTCACGGAATTGGTTGCGGATCCGGGTCTGTCGCTGAGCGCGGTGGACGTGCTCGACGGCGGCGAGCGGTCGCGGGTGTTGGTGGAGTGGAACGACACGACGACTGACGTGCCCGGGCCGCTGATGCCGGAGTTGTTCGCCGTACAGGCCGTGCGGACGCCGGATGCGCCGGCCGTGCTGTGTGACGGTGTTGCGCTTACTTACGCAGAGTTGGCGGCCCGGGCCGGTCGGCTGGCCGGATACCTGCGCGGTTCGGGTGTCGGGGCGGAGTCCTTGGTGGGGCTGTGCCTGCCGCGCGGAGTGGACATGGTCGCGGCGATTCTGGGTGTGTGGCGGGCGGGCGCGGCGTATGTGCCGATCGATCCGGACTATCCGCGGGAGCGAGCGGAGTTCGTGCTCGCGGACAGCGGAATCGGCACGCTGATCGGGATCCGGGAGACGCTCGCGGACCTGCCGACGGCGGGCCTGTCGGTGATCGCGCTCGACGATCCCGCGGCCTCGGACATCCTCGCGACGACCACTCCCCAGGTCGCCCCGGTGAGTGTGTCGCCGACCGGACTGGCGTACGTGATCTACACGTCGGGCTCCACCGGCACGCCGAAGGCCGTGGCGGCCACCCACGCCGGACTGCGCAACCTCGTCTCGGTGTTCGCGCCGATGATGGGTGTGGCAACCGGCGTCGGGGTCCTGCAGTTCGCGTCCTTCGGCTTCGACGCGTCGGTGCTGGATGTCGCGGTGACGCTGTCGCACGGCGGAACGCTGGTGGTGGCGAACCCTGACGAACGCAGCCAACCGGAGTTGTTGCGGCGACTGGTGGACGAGAACGGAGTACGGGCCGCCAGCCTCGTGCCGTCCCTGCTGGCCGTCCTGGAGCCGGACGACCTCGCCGGGGTGGCGACACTGCTGATCGGCGCGGAGGCCGTCGGCGAACACCTGGCGCGGACATGGGCGTCGGGCCGACGACTGATCAACACGTATGGGCCCACCGAGGCCACGGTCATGGTCACCTCGACCCATCTCGACCTCCCGCTACGGGTGCCGATTCCCTTCGGCGCGCCGATCGCCAACACCCGCATGTACGTCCTGGACGAAGCCCTGCGCCCGGTGGCACCGGGCGTGACGGGTGAGCTCCACGTGGCGGGTGCGGGCCTGGCTCGGGGCTATCTCGGTCGTCCCGCGTTGACGGGCGAACGGTTCGTGGCCTGCCCGTTCGGCTTCGGTGAGCGGATGTATCGCACGGGAGACCGGGCGTGGTGGACGACCGAGGGGGAGTTGGTCTTCGCCGGTCGTGCGGACGACCAGGTGAAAATCCGTGGCTTCCGGATCGAGCCAGGCGAGATCCGGACCGTGCTGGAGACCCACCCCGACGTCGCCCAGGCGGCCGTCGTCGCCCGCGAGGAGAGCATGGGCCGTACGGACGCCTCTTCCGCTACCCGACCCGGTGAGACGCGCCTGGTTGCCTATGTCGTGGCCCGCGATGGGGAGGCGGGCGAGCAACTGGTCGAGGCGCTGCGTGGTTTCGTCGTCGGACGGTTGCCGGAATACATGGTGCCGTCGGCGATCGTCGTGCTGGACGCCATTCCGCTGACCGCCAACGGGAAGCTGGACCGCGACGCGCTCCCCGCCCCCGAATACGGGCCGGGCGGGACGCATGGCAGGGGCCCCGCGACCGTGCGCGAGGAGGTGTTGTGCGCGGTCTTCGCCGAGGTGTTGGGCGTGCCGTCGGTGGGGGTGGACGACAACTTCTTCACGCTGGGCGGGCATTCGCTGCTGGCCATCACGCTGGTGGAGCGGTTGCGGGCGCGGGGCGTCTCGGTGTCGGTTCGGGCCCTGTTCCGGTCGCCGACCGTGGCCGGGCTCGCGGAGATCGCCGGGCCGGTGCCGGTGATGGTCCCGGCGAACCGCATCCCGGCCGACGCCACGGCTCTGACGCCGGACATGTTGCCGCTGGTGGATCTGTCGGAAGCCGAGGTCGAGGGGCTGGTCGGGTCGATCGAGGGTGGTGCCGCGAACATCGCCGACGTGTACCCGCTGGCGCCGCTCCAGGAGGGCATTCTCTTCCACCACCTGATGGCCGGCGAGCACGAACGTGACGTCTACGTTGCGCCGTTCGTGTTGGAGTTCGATACCCGGGAGCGGCTCGACGGTTTCCTGTGGGCGCTCCAGCAGGTGATCGACCGGCACGACATCTACCGGACCGCGATCGTGTGGGAAGGCGTGCCCGAGCCGGTCCAGGTGGTCCAGCGACGGGCCCCGCTGCCGGTGCGGGAGGTGCGCCTCGGACCCGAAAGCCGCGACTCGGTGGCGGAGTTGGCCGCCTCCGGCGGATTGAGCATGGACATCGGTCGCGCGCCGCTCATCGACACGCACATCACCGCCGCGCCCGGCGGCCCTCGATGGCTCGCGCTTATCCGGGTGCATCACATGCTTCAGGACCACGTCGGCATGGAGGTCCTGCTCCAGGAGGTCCGGACGTTCCTGGCGGGCGACGGGCACGAGCTGCCCACCCCGCGCCCGTTCCGGGATTTCGTGGTGCAGGCGCGGGAGAGTCTGCGGAACGGTGGTCACGAGGAGTTCTTCGCGGAGTTGTTGGGTGATGTGACCGAGACGACGGCTCCGTTCGGGTTGTTGGATGTGCGTGGTGACGGGACCGGTGTGCGGCGGGCCGAGTTGCCGGTGGCGGATGTGGTGGCCGTGCGGATTCGGGAGGTGGCGCGGGGGCTGGGTGTGAGTCCCGCGACGTTGCTGCATGTGGCCTGGGCGCGGGTGTTGTCGGTGTTGGCGGGGCGGGACGATGTCGTGTTCGGGACGGTGTTGTTCGGTCGGATGAACGCGGGTGCCGGTGCCGATCGTGCGCTGGGTCTGTTCATGAACACGTTGCCGGTGCGGGCGCGTACCGAGGGCGTGGGCGCCTTGGCGGCAGTTGCCGCGATGCGGGACCAACTCGCCGCGTTGCTCGAACACGAGCACGCACCGCTCTCGCTCGCTCAGCAGGCGAGCGGGATCACCGGCGACGCACCGCTGTTCACCGCCTTCTTCAACTACCGCTACAGCGGCGAACAGGGAACCGCCACGGATGTCGATGGTCGCCACGGAAGCGGCGAGATGGAGGGCATCCGCACGGTCTACATGCTGGACCTCACGAACTTCCCGCTGGCCGTGTCGGTGGACGACCTGGGCACCGACGGCTTCGTGATGACCGTGGACGCCGTCGCTCCCGCCGATCCGCACGTGGTCACCCGGATGTTGCACACGACGATCGAGAACCTGACCGCTGTTCTGGCGGACGGTGTCGAGGGCGAGGCCGCAGCCGACGTTGCGTTGGGCTCCGTGGCGGTGTTGGACGATGCCGAGCGGTCGCGGGTGTTGGTGGAGTGGAACGACACCGCCGTGGATGTAGCGGGTGTGTCGGTGCCGGAGTTGATCGCGGCGCGGGTGGCGGAGTCGCCGGACGCCGTGGCGGTGCTGTGCGACGGGGTCGAGACCTCGTACGCCGCGTTGGACGCGCGTGCGGGCGGCCTGGCGCGGTTGTTGCGCCGGTACGGGGTCGGCGCCGGCTCGGTGGTGGGTCTGTGTCTGCCGCGTGGTGTCGATGCGGTGGTGGCGATCCTGGCGGTGTGGCGGGTCGGTGCCGCGTATCTGCCGATCGACCCGGAGTACCCGTCGGATCGCATCGCGTTCATGCTCACGGACAGCCGTGCCGTGACGTTGATCAGTACCGAGGACCTGTTGGAGGAGTTGCCGGCCGGCCGCTTGCCCACGATCGCGATCGACACGCTCGGCGCGCCTCCGGAGGCGGCGGCCGAGACGGAGTCGGGTGTCGCGGTGCACTCGGAGGAGTTGGCGTATGTGATCTATACGTCGGGTTCGACGGGTCGGCCGAAGGGTGTGGCGGTCACGCACGGCGGGTTGGCGAACTATGTGGCGTGGGCTGTCGAGGCGTACGGGGTGGGGGCGTCGGGTGGTGCGCCGTTGCACTCGTCGTTGGCGTTCGACCTGACGGTGACGAGTGTGTTGTTGCCGCTGGTGTCGGGGTCGCCGGTGACGGTGAGTCCCGAGGGTGGTGCCGATGGCCTTGCGGGGTTGTTGCGTTCCGGGGCCGGGTTCGACCTGGTGAAGGTGGTGCCCGCGCACCTGCCGTTGCTGGGCGAGTTGTTGACGGAGGAGGAGGCTGCCGGTTCCGCGCGGTGTGTGGTGGTCGGTGGTGAGGCGTTGTTCGGGGCGGATGTGGCGGGGTGGTTGGTGCGGTCGCCGGGTTCGGTGGTGGTGAACGAGTACGGGCCGACCGAGACGGTGGTGGGTTGTTGTGTCTTCGAGGTTCGTGCGGGTGACGAGGTGTCGTCGGGTCCGGTGCCGATCGGTCGGGCGATCGCGAATACGCGGTTGTTCGTGCTGGGTGGGGATCTTGCTCCGGTTCCGGTGGGTGTGATCGGCGAGCTGTATATCGCGGGTGCCGGGCTGGCCCGGGGTTACGTTTCGCGGCCGGGGTTGACGGCGGATCGGTTCGTGGCGTGCCCCTTCGCGGTCGGGGAGCGGATGTACCGCACCGGGGACCGGGTTCGGTGGACTGCCGAGGGTCGGTTGGTGTTCGTCGGTCGGGCCGACGATCAGGTGAAGGTGCGCGGCTTCCGGATCGAACCGGCCGAGATCGAGGAGGTGTTGGCGGCCCACCCGGGCGTGGCTCGGGTCGCGGTGGTCGCCCGGACGGAATCCTCGGGTGACACCCGTCTGCTGGCGTATGTCGTGCCGGCCGACGCCGATGGCGGATTCGGCGATGGTGGGAGCGATGACCTGCCGGTCGCGTTGCGCGAGTTCGCCGCGCGTCGCCTGCCGGAGTACATGCTGCCCGGCGCGATCGTGGTGCTGGCCGCGCTTCCGCTGACCGCCAACGGCAAACTCGATCGGGCCGCCCTGCCCAGTCCCGATCGCTTGGATGGTGCGGAGTCCGGCGGGTTCGCGCCGTCGCCCCAGGAGGAGATCCTGTGCGGGATGTTCGCCCAGGTGCTCGGCCTGGAATCGGTCGGAGCGCACGAGAACTTCTTCGAGCTGGGCGGCCACTCCCTGCTCGCGACGCGGCTCGTATCGCGCGTACGGGCGGTGCTGGGCGTCGAGTTGGACATTCGCTCCCTCTTCGAGTCACCGACGGCAGCCGGGCTGGCCGGAGAACTGACCCGGTCCGGTGCGGCGCGCACGGCGTTGGCGGTTCGGGAGCGTCCGGAGCGGGTGCCGTTGTCGTTCGCGCAGCGCCGGTTGTGGTTCCTGGGGCAGTTGGAGGGCCGTAGCGCCAAGTACAACGCTTCGACGGTCGTTCGGCTGTCGGGACCGGTGGACAATGCGGCTCTCTCCGCCGCGTTGCGGGATGTGATAGGTCGGCACGAGGTGCTGCGGACGGTATTCGCCGTCGCGGACGGTGAGCCGTACCAGAGGGTGTTGAGTCTCGACCACGTCGAGTGGGAGCCGGTAGCCGAGTCCGTGGCGCCGGCGGAGATGCCGGGTGCGATCGCGCGGGCGACAGGCCATGTGTTCGACCTCGCGGCCGAGGTACCGATCAAGGCGTGGCTGTTCTCGTCCGGGCCGCGGGAGCACGTGTTCGTGCTCGTGGTGCATCACATCGCGGGTGACGGTTGGTCGATGGGTCCGTTGGGTCGTGACGTCTCCACGGCGTATGCGGCCCGGTGTGCGGGACACGCACCCGAGTGGGCTCCGTTGCCGGTGCAGTACGCCGACTACACGCTCTGGCAGCGCGAGATCCTGGGTGAGGAGGACGACCCCGAAAGCGTGTTGTCGGCCCAGGTGGCCTACTGGCGTTCGGCTCTGGCCGGAGCGCCGGAGGAGCTGGAACTGCCGATCGACCGACCCCGTCCGCCGGTCGCCGGTCACCGTGGGCACAGCGCTCGGCTCGAGATCCCAGGCGATCTCCACGGCGACATCGTGGAGTTGGCCCGGTCCGAGGGTGTGACGGTGTTCATGGTGTTGCAGGCCGGGTTGGCGGTGTTGTTGTCGCGGTTGGGTGCCGGTACGGATGTGCCGATCGGTGCGGCGGTGGCGGGTCGTACGGACGAGGGTCTGGACGATCTGGTCGGGTTCTTCGTGAACACGTTGGTGATGCGGACGGACCTGTCGGGGGATCCGACGTTCCGGGAGGTGCTGGGTCGGGTTCGGGAGACGGGCCTGGCGGCGTTCGGGAATCAGGATGTGCCGTTCGAGCGGTTGGTGGAGGAGTTGGCGCCGGCGCGGTCGTTGGCGCGGCATCCGCTGTTCCAGGTGATGTTGACCCTGCAGAACGCCGGCCGGGCGGCGCTCGAACTGCCCGACATCGAGGTGGGTGCGGCGTCGGCCGCCGACGCTGCGGATCTCTCGCCGGCCGCGAGGGTGGACATCGAGGTGACCGTCGGCGAAGTCGTCGACGATCAGGGCCGCCCAGCCGGGCTCCGCGGCCTGGTGACCGTCGCCGCCGACCTGTTCGATCCGGATTTCGTCCTGCAGATGGCCGAGCGGTTGGCACGGGTACTGCGGGCGGTGACCGCCGAACCGGCGTCGCGTCTGGGCGCGGTGGACGTGCTTGACGGGGCCGAACGGTCTCGGGTGTTGGTGGGGTGGAACGACACCGCTGTGGATCGGGATTCGGTTTCGGTTGTGGGGTTGTTCGAGGCTCGGGTGGTGGCGTCGCCGGGTGCGGTGGCGGTGGTGTTCGAGGGTGTGGAGGTGTCGTTCGCGGAGTTGGATGTGCGGGCGAATCGTTTGGCGCGGTGTCTGGTGGGGTTGGGGGTGGGTCCGGAGTCGGTTGTCGCGGTGGTGTTGGAGCGCGGGATCGACCTGGTCGTGTCGTTGTTGGCGGTGTTGAAGGCGGGCGGCGCCTATTTGCCGATCGATCCGCAGTACCCGACCGAGCGCGTCGAACTCCTCCTGCGGGACGCGGGCCCGGCGCTGGTCGTCACGGATGGGACGTCGGCGTCGTCGGTGTCGACCACCTCTGGACCGGCGCCGGTGCTGATCGTCGATGACGCCGAGGTTGTGGCGCGGGTGGCCGGGTTCGACGGTGGCAAGTTGAGTGATTTCGAGCGTGGTGGTGCGCTGACCGGCGGCAACGCGGCGTATGTGATCTATACGTCGGGTTCGACGGGGGTGCCCAAGGGTGTCGTGGTGCCGCATGCGGGTGTGGTGAATCGCCTGGTGTGGATGTGGGATCGGTATGGGTTGGGTGTCGGTGATCGGGTGATGCACAAGACGCCGTTCGTGTTCGACGTGTCGGTGTGGGAGTTGTTCGCGACGCTGTTGTCGGGTGCGGCGATGGTGGTGGCCCGGCCGGGTGGTCATCGGGATCCGGCGTACGTCGCCGCGTTGGTGCGTGAGCAGCGGGTGGGGGTGATGCATTTCGTGCCCTCGATGCTGGACGCGTTCCTGGAGGAGCCGACCGCTGCCGCCTGTGCCGAAGATCTGCGTCTGGTGGTGTGCAGTGGGGAGGCCCTGTCGGTGGAGACCCAGGCCCGCTTCCACGCGCTGTTCGAGAGTGTGGAGTTGCACAACCTGTACGGCCCGACCGAGGCGTCCGTGGACGTCACGGCCTGGCACTGCACCCCCGGCTGGGACGGATCGTCCGTCCCGATCGGCGCACCGATCGCCAACACCCGGGTCTTCGTCCTCGACGACAACCTCGCGCCGGTGCCGCCGGGTGTGACGGGTGAGTTGTACCTGGCCGGTGTCCAGCTCGCCCGGGGTTACGTCGGTCGCAGCGGGTTGACGAGCGAGCGTTTCGTGGCCTGCCCGTTCGGTTCCGGCGAGCGGATGTATCGCACCGGTGACCGGGCCCGGTGGACCCACGACGGTCAGGTGCTGTTCGCCGGCCGGGTCGACGATCAGGTCAAGATCCGGGGCTTCCGGATCGAACCCGCCGAGGTGCAGGCCGCGCTCGCCGCGCACCCCGACGTCGCGCAGGCCGCGGTCGTCGCCCGCGCCGACGAGACCTCGGGCACCCATCTGGTCGCCTACGTCGTCCCCGCCCGAGACGCCGCCACACCCCCGGCGGCCCTGCCCGACACCCTCCGGCGGTTCGCCGCCGCCCGTCTGCCCGAGTACATGGTCCCCGCCGCCGTCGTCGCCCTCGACGCACTCCCGCTCACGAGCAACGGCAAACTCGACCGCAAAGCCCTCCCCGCACCCGACCACCACACCGAACCCGGCCGGGAGCCGGTCGGTCTGCGTGAAGAGTTGTTGTGTGGGGCGTTCGCCCAGGTGTTGGGTCGGGATCGGGTGGGGGTCGACGACAGTTTCTTCGAGTTGGGCGGACACTCGCTGCTGGCGACGCGGCTGGCGTCGCGTGTCCGGGGCGTGCTGGGCGTCGAGTTGGACCTGCGGACGTTGTTCGAGACGCCGACCGTCGCAGGGTTGGCGGTCGCGCTGGACCACGCCGACGCGGCGCGGCCCGCGCTGACGGTCAGGGAGCGTCCGGAGCGGGTGCCGTTGTCGTTCGCGCAGCGCCGGTTGTGGTTCCTGGGGCAGTTGGAGGGTGGCGGCGCGACGTACAACCTGCCGGTGGTGGTGGGCTTGTCCGGTCGTGTGGACGTGGCCGCGTTGTCGGCTGCGTTGCGGGATGTGGTGGGTCGGCACGAAGTGTTGCGGACGGTGGTTGCGGTCGCCGACGGTGAGCCGTACCAACGAATCCTGAGTCTCGACGAACTCGCGTGGGAGCCGGCGGTCGGTCGGGTGTCCGCGGCCGAGCTGCCCGGTGCGGTGGCACGCGCTGTTAGCCACGAGTTCGACCTGGCGACGGAGGTGCCGATCAAGGCGTGGTTGCTATCGTCCGGGCCCGAGCAGCACGCGTTGGTGCTCGTGGTGCATCACATCGCGGGTGACGGTTGGTCGATGGGCCCGTTGGGCCGGGACATCTCCACCGCCTATGCGGCCCGGTGCGCCGGCGATGCGCCCGAGTGGACGCCGCTTCCGGCGCAGTACGCCGACTATGCGCTGTGGCAGAGGGAGTTGCTCGGCGACGCGGACGACCCCGACAGCGTGCTGTCGCGCCAGGTCGCGTACTGGCGGGAGGCGCTTGCCGGAGGTCCGGAGGAGCTGGAGTTGCCCTTCGATCGCCCCCGGCCCCTCGTCGCGAGCGACCGTGGTCACAGCGTCCCGCTCGTGGTCCCCGCCGAGATTCACGCCGAGCTGGTGCGGGTCGCGCGGTCCGAGGGTGTGACGGTGTTCATGGTGTTGCAGGCCGGGTTGGCGGTGTTGTTGTCGCGGTTGGGTGCCGGTACGGATGTGCCGATCGGTGCGGCGGTGGCGGGTCGTACGGACGAGGGTCTGGACGATCTGGTCGGGTTCTTCGTGAACACGTTGGTGATGCGGACGGACCTGTCGGGGGATCCGACGTTCCGGGAGGTGCTGGGTCGGGTTCGGGAGACCGGGCTGGGTGCGTTCGGGAATCAGGATGTGCCGTTCGAGCGGTTGGTGGAGGAGTTGGCGCCGGCGCGGTCGTTGGCGCGGCATCCGCTGTTCCAGGTGATGTTGACGCTGCAGAACACCGGCCGGGCGGCGCTGGATTTGCCGGGGCTTGGGGTCGGTACGTCGGGCGCCGCAGCGGGCGTGTCCGTCGCACAACCGGCGAGATTCGACCTGGATCTGGCGCTGACCGAAGTCTTCGACGAGCAGGACCGTCCCGCCGGGCTTCGCGGCGTGGTCGTGGCGTCGGCCGATCTGTTCGACCCGGATACGGTCGAAACCATCGCCGCCCGCTGGGTACGGGTGCTGGGAACGCTGGTCGCAAATCCGGGTGTTCGACTCGACGCCGTGGACGTGCTGGACGACGACGAGCGCTCGCGGGTGTTGGTCACCTGGAACGACACGGCGGTGGAGGTGCCGGCGGTGCCGGTCGCGGAGCTGTTCGCGGCTCGGGTGGCGGAGGCGCCGGCAGCGATTGCGGTGGTGTCCGGGGATTCGGAGCTTTCGTACGGCGAGTTGGGTGGTCGAGTTCACCGTTTGGCGCGGCGGCTGATCGGGCTCGGGGTCGGCCCCGAGGCGGTGGTCGCGGTGGTGTTGGGTCGCGACTCGGGCTTGATGACAGCGTTGTTGGGTGTCTCGGCTGCCGGTGCTGCGTATCTGGCCATCGATCCGACGCAGCCGGTCGAGCGGATCGCCTACATGCTCGATGACGCGGCGCCGGTCCTGGTGGTCACGGACAGCGTGAACGCGTCGCACATCCCGGCCGCGTGGTGCGGAGAAAGGGGTGCGGTCCTGGTTCTCGACGAGCCTGCGGTGGTCACCGCGCTGGAGAGCCTGCCGTCGTCCCCCGTCGGTGACGCCGACCGTTTGGTGCCGCTGTCGGGTTCGCACCCGGCCTATGTGGTCTACACGTCGGGTTCGACCGGGCAACCCAAGGGGGTGGTCGTCTCGCAGGCCGGATTCGCGAACACCGTGGCTGCGGGACGGGGCCGGTTCCGACCCGAAGAGAACTCCCGGATCGCGCAGTTCACCTCGATCGGTTTCGATGTGTTCTGTTTGGAATGGGCGTTGGCGCTGGTGTCGGGGGCGGCTTTGGTGGTTGTTCCCGACGAGCGGCGATTGGGCGACGAGTTGGCCCGGTTCCTCGTCGAGCAGGCGATCACGCATGTGTCCTTGCCCCCCGCCGTGTTGGCCGGGGTGCCGGTCGGGGCGATCCCGCCGCACGTGGTCCTGGAGGTGGGTGGCGAGGCGTGCCCACCGGAATTGATGGACCGTTGGGCACCTGGGCGGGTCATGTTCAACACTTACGGGCCCACCGAGACGACGGTGGACGCCACCGTCTGGCACTGCCGGTCGGAGGTCGACGAGATCCCGATCGGGAGCCCGATCGCCAACACCCGTGCCTACGTCCTGGACGACTTCCTGCGTCCGGTCGCGCCCGGGGTGATCGGCGAGCTTCATGTGGCCGGCACGGGCCTGGCCCGGGGCTACCTGGGCAGGGCCGCGCTCACCGGTGAACGGTTCGTGGCCTGCCCGTTCGGTTCGGGTGAGCGGATGTATCGCACAGGCGACCGCGCGCGGTGGACGGCCGCGGGAGAGTTGATGTTCGCCGGTCGGACCGACGATCAGGTGAAGATCCGGGGGTTCCGGATCGAGCCCGGCGAGATCGAGGCCACGCTGACCGCTCACCCCGAAGTGCACTGGGCGGCCGTGGTCACCCGGGCGCAGTCCCCGGGCGACATTCGACTGGTGGCGTATGTCGTCCCGGTCGATGCAGGTGGCTCCGGGAGCACACAACTGCCTTTGGAGCTTCGCCGGTTTGCGGCGCAGCGGCTGCCGGGGCATATGCTCCCCGCCGCGATCGTGATGCTCGACGGCATCCCGCTCACCGCCAACGGCAAACTCGACCGGGCCGCTCTGCCCGCTCCCCGCTACGGAGATGCCGACGGCCGAAAGCCGGAGACCGCCCGGGAAGAGGCGCTCTGCGGCGTGTTCGCCGAAGTCCTCGGCCTGGATGCCGTGGGAGTCGACGACAACTTCTTCCACCTGGGCGGGCATTCCCTGCTCGCCATGCAATTGCTCACCCGGATCCGGGAAGTGCTCGGCATCGAGCTGCGGATCAGGGACGTGTTCGAAGCACCCACCGTGGCCGAACTCGCCGGGCACGCGGGAGAGCAGAAGTCAGCCAGGCCGGCGCTGCGGCCGATGCGCGGAACTGAGGAGCACTGATGATTCCCTTGTCGTTCGCGCAGCGGCGGCTGTGGTTCCTCGGCCAGATGGATGGCCCGAGCCCGACCTACAACAGCCCGGTGGTACTGCGTCTGTCGGGGGACCTGGACCGGGACGCGTTGGGGGCGGCACTCCGCGACGTCATCGGCCGGCACGAGGTGCTGCGCACGGTATACGCCGTGGTCGACGGTGAACCGCACCAGGAGATCCTCGACGCCGACACCCTGGAATGGGAGCTCGCCTACACGGAGCTCGACGCCGAGCGGCTGTCCCGGGCGGTGGCGACGGCCACCGAGCACGCGTTCGATCTCGCGCGGGAGATACCGATCCGAGCCTGGCTCTTCCGGTGCGACGGAGAGCATGTGCTCGTGCTGGTGATGCACCACATCGCCGGAGATGGTTGGTCGATGCGGCCGTTGGGACGGGACATCTCCGCCGCCTACGCGGCACGCTGCGCGGGTCATCCGCCGAAGTGGGACCCGCTGCCGGTCCAGTACGCCGACTACGCGCTCTGGCAGCGGGAGTTGCTCGGCAGCGACGACGATCCGAGCAGTGTCCTGCACGCCCAACTGGCGTACTGGCGCTCCGCGCTCGCCGGCATCCCGACCGAGCTGGAACTGCCGGCCGACCGCAGTCGCCCGGCGCTGGCCGGACACCGCGGACACGTGGCGTCGGTGGAGATCCCGGCCGAGTTGCACCGCGAACTGGTGGAGTTGGCCAAGGCCGAGCGGGTGACCGTGTTCATGGTCCTCCAGGCCGGCCTGGCCGTGCTGTTGTCCCGACTCGGGGCGGGTACGGACATCCCGATCGGGGCCGCGGTGGCCGGGCGTTCCGATTCCGCGATGCGGGACATGGTCGGCTTCTTCGTGAACACCTTGGTGATGCGCACCGATCTGTCCGGAGACCCCACCTTCCGTGAGGTGTTGGCCCGGGTGCTTACCTCCGGACTCGGCGCCTTCGACAACCAGGACGTGCCGTTCGAGCGGCTGGTGGAGGAGCTTGCCCCGGCACGGTCATTGGCTCGTCATCCGTTGTTCCAGGTGATGCTGACGCTGCAGAACACCGCGCGCGCGGCGTTGGACCTGTCCGGTGTGCGGGCGGGCACCCCGCTCGACGGCATCGCGGCCCAGTTGTCGGCCGCCGCCGCGGCGAAGTTCGACCTCGACGTGGCCGCTGAGGAACGCTTCGACGCCCAGGGCGGGCCGGCGGGGATCCGCGGCTCGATCACCGGTTCGGCGGACCTGTTCGATCAGGGTTCGGTAGACGCGTTGGCCGAACGCTGGCTGCGGGTGCTGCGGGCACTGGTCACCGACCCGGGCGCGCGGCTCGCAACGGTGGACGTGCTCGGACACGAAGAGCGCACGCGGGTGTTGGTCACGTGGAACGACACCGCGGTGGACTCGCCGCGCCCGTCGGTGCCGGAGTCGTTCGCGGCTCGGGTGGTGGACTCGCCGGACGCGGTCGCGGTGATGTGCGGCGGGACGGGCGTCTCGTACGCGGAGTTGGATGCCCGCGCGGGGCAGTTGGCGCGAGTGCTGCGCGAGCGTGGGGTGGGTGCCGGGTCGGTCGTGGGTCTGTGCCTACCGCGTGGTGTCGACGCGGTGGTGGCGATCCTGGGCGTATGGCGGGCCGGAGCGGCGTATCTGCCGATCGACCCGGAGTACCCCTCGGACCGGGTCGCGTTCATGGTGGCGGACAGTCGCGCCGCGATGTTGATCAGCACCGAGGATCTGTTGGAGGAGTTGCCGGCAGGCCGGTTGCCCACGATCGCGGTCGATGACCTGGCCTCGCGTCCCGAGGACGCGGCCACCGAGCCGTGGGCCTCCGTGCGACCTGCGGAGTTGGCGTATGTGATCTATACGTCGGGTTCGACGGGTCGGCCGAAGGGTGTGGCGGTTACGCACGGCGGGCTGGCGAACTATGTCGCGTGGGCCGGCGAGGCGTATGACGTGGGGGCCTCGGGTGGTGCGCCGTTGCACTCGTCGTTGGCGTTCGACCTGACGGTGACGAGTGTGTTGTTGCCGCTGGTGTCCGGATCGCCGGTGGTGGTCAGCCCCGAGGGCGGCGCCGATGGGCTGGCCGGGCTGGTGCGTTCGAGGTCGGGATTCGACCTGGTGAAGGTCGTCCCCGCGCATCTGCCCTTGCTGGGCGAGTTGTTGACGGACGACGAGGCGGCCGGCGCCGCGCGCTGCGTGGTGGTCGGCGGTGAGGCGCTGTTCGGAGCCGACGTGTCCGCGTGGTTGGCGCGGTCGCCGGGCTCGGTGGTCGTGAACGAGTACGGGCCGACCGAGACCGTGGTCGGCTGCTGCGTCTTCGAGGTCCGCGCGGGCGATGACGTACCGTCCGGGCCGGTGCCGATCGGCCGCCCGATCGCGAACACGCGCCTGTACGTGCTGGGCGAGGACTTGACCCCGGTCCCGGTGGGCACGATCGGCGAGCTGTACGTGGCGGGCGCCGGATTGGCCCGGGGGTACATCTCCCGACCCGGGCTGACGGCGGAGCGGTTCGTGGCCTGCCCGTTCTCGGGCGATGGCGAGCGGATGTATCGCACGGGCGACCGAGTGCGCTGGACCCTTGACGGCCGGTTGGTGTTCGTCGGTCGGGTCGACGATCAGGTGAAGGTCCGCGGCTACCGGATCGAACCGGCGGAGATCGAGGAGGTCTTGGCGGCACATCCGGGGGTGGGCCGGGTCGCCGTGATCGCTCGCGCGGAAGCCTCGGGCGATATCCGCCTGTTGGCCTACGTCGTGCCCGACGACGCCGACGCAGTCGACGAGGACCTGCCGGGCACGCTGCGGGAGTTCGCCGCGCGGCGCCTGCCGGAGTACATGTTGCCGAGCGCGATCGTGGTGCTTGACGCGCTTCCGCTGACCGCCAACGGCAAGCTGGATCGGGCAGCCCTGCCCGACCCCGAGCGGCCGGAGGCCGTGGCAATCGGCGGGATCGCGCCGTCGCCGCAGGAGGAGATCCTGTGCGGGATGTTCGCCCAGGTGCTCGGGCTCGACTCGGTCGGGGTGCATGAGAGCTTCTTCGAACTGGGCGGCCACTCGTTGCTCGCGACGCGGCTGCTCTCCCGCGTGCGCGCCGTGCTCGGCGTGGAACTGGAGATCCGAGCCGTTTTCGAGACGCCGACCGTCTCGGGACTGGCGGCTCGCCTGGCGAACGGGCGGGTGGGCGAACGACGGGTGGCCCTGGCCCGGGGAGTTCGTCCGGAGCGTCCGCCGCTGTCGTTCGCGCAGCGGAGGTTGTGGTTCCTCGGGCGACTGGACGGACCGAACGCGAGCTACAACATTCCCGTGGTCCTGCGCCTGTCCGGTGATCTGAACCGGGACGCGTTGTCGGCCGCGTTGCGGGATGTGGTGGGTCGGCACGAGGTGTTGCGGACCGTCTTCCCGATGGTGGACGGCGAGCCGTATCAGCGGGTGCTCGATTCCGGCGAATCGACCTGGGAGATCGAGCAGGAGGAGGTCGAGCCCGGGGGACTGGCTCAGGCGATCCTGCGGGCCACCGAGTACCCGATCGACCTCGCCGAGGAGATGCCGATCAAGGCGTGGCTGTTCTCGTCCGGCGACGACGAGCATGTGCTGGTCCTGGTGGTGCATCACATCGCCGGTGACGGTTGGTCTATGGGTCCGTTGGGTCGGGATATCTCGGCCGCCTACGCGGCTCGCTGCGCGGGACGCGCGCCCGCATGGGCGCCGTTGCCGGTGCAGTACGCGGACTACGCGCTCTGGCAGCGGGAGTTGCTGGGATCCGATGACGACCCGGACAGCGTGTTGGCGGCGCAGGTGGCGTACTGGCGCACCGCGCTGGCCGGGATTCCCGACCAGCTGGATCTGCCCGTCGATCGTCCGCGGCCGGCGGTGGTCGGATACCGGGGACATGCCGCCCCGTTGACCGTACCCGCCGAGCTGCACGACCGGTTGGCGCAGTTGGCGCGGGCCGAGGGCGTGACCGTGTTCATGGTGTTGCAGGCCGCGTTGGCGGTGTTGTTGTCCCGGTCGGGCGCCGGCACGGACATCCCGATCGGGACGACGGTGGCCGGACGCACCGACGAGGATCTGGACGACCTGGTCGGGTTCTTCGTGAACACGCTGGTGTTGCGGACCGACCTGTCCGGAGAGCCGACCTTCCGGCAGGTGCTGAGCCGGGTGCGCGAAGCCGGACTCGATGCCTTCGATCACCAGGACGTGCCCTTCGAGCGCTTGGTGGAGGAACTCGCGCCGAGCCGATCGCTCGCCCGGCACCCGCTGTTCCAGGTCATGCTGACCGTCCAGAACACGGCGCGGGCAACCCTCGACCTCCGGACCGTCCGGATCGACGCGCCGACGGCCGAGCTCACGGCCGGTCTGTCCACACCCGCGAAGTTCGATCTGGATGTGACCGTCGAGGAGGTCTTCGACGACCAGGGACGGCCCGCGGGCCTGCGGGGCGGCTTCCTCGGTGTCGCCGACCTGTTCGATGCCGAGTCGGTCGCGACGATGGCGGATCGCTGGGTCCGTGTCCTCGAAGCGGTAACCGCCGATCCACAGCGGCGAGTGCATGACGTCGACCTCTTCGACACCGACGAGCGCTCGCGAGTGTTGGTCGCGTGGAATGACACGGCGGTGGAAGTGCCGGCGGTGCCGGTGGCCGAGTCGTTCGCGGCTCGGGTGGTGGAGGCCGCGGACGCGGTGGCGGTGGTGGCCGGGGGTTCGGCGCTGTCGTATGGGGAGTTGGGTGGTCGGGTCGGTCGTCTGGCGCGGTATTTGGTGGGGTTGGGTGTCGGTCCCGAGTCGGTGGTCGCTGTGGTGTTGGGGCGCGGCCACGGGTTGATGACGGCGTTGTTGGGTGTGTCGGCTGCCGGTGGCGCGTATCTGGCCATCGATCCGATGCAGCCGGCCGAGCGGATCGGCTACCTGCTCGATGACGCCGCACCTGTGTTGGTGGTCACGGACAGCCTGCACGCGTCGCGGGTGCCGTCCACGTGGTCCGGGGCCGGGGTCGGGGCCGCGGTGCTGGTTCTCGACGAGCCTGCGGTGGTCGCGGCGTTGGAGAGCCTGCCGTCGTCGCCCGTGGGTGACGCCGATCGTTCGTCTCCGTTGTGGGGTTCGCATCCGGCTTATGTGGTCTACACGTCGGGTTCGACGGGTCGGCCGAAGGGCGTGGTGGTTTCGCAGGCGGGGTTTGCGAACACCGCTGCGGCGGGGCGTGTGCGGTTCGCGATCGGGGCGGGTTCGCGGATGGCGCAGTTCGCGTCGGTGGGGTTCGACAACTTCTGCCTGGAGTGGTCGGTGGCGCTGTCGTCGGGTGCGGCACTGGTGGTGGTGCCCGACGAGCGTCGGCTCGGTGCGGAGTTGGCCGGGTTCTTCGTCGACGAGGCGATCACACACGCGACGTTGCCGCCGGCGGTGTTGGCCGGTATGCCGTCCGCGCTGATTTCGTCGGACGTCGTGCTGGAGGTGGGCGGCGAGGCATGCCCACCCGAGCTGATGGCCCGGTGGGCCTCGGGTCGGGTGTTGTTCAACACGTACGGGCCGACCGAGACCACGGTGGACGCGGTGGCTTGGCGCTGCCGGCCGGAGGCGGGCGAGGTCGCGATCGGGAGGCCGATCGCGAATGCTCGGGCGTATGTGCTGGACGAGCGTCTCGCGCCCGTGCCGCCGGGGGTGACGGGTGAGTTGTATGTGGCCGGTGTGGGTCTGGCCCGGGGCTATCTCGGTCGGGCGGCGTTGACCGGTGAGCGGTTCGTGGCGTCGCCCTTCGGCTCGGGTGAGCGGATGTACCGGACCGGTGACCGGGCGCGGTGGACGGCGGCCGGTGAGCTGGTGTTCGCCGGGCGGGCGGACGATCAGGTGAAGATCCGGGGGTTCCGGATCGAACCCGGCGAGATCGAGGCCGCGCTGACCGCACACCCCCGGGTTGGCCAGGCGGTGGTACGCACCCGGCCCGGAAGCCCCGCGGCTCGCGCCGGTGACGAGCGACTCGTCGCATACGTCGTCGCGGTCGGCCCCGTTGTCGCCGAAACCGACGAAGACCTTACGGCGACCCTGCGCGCGTTCACTGCGGCCCGCCTGCCGGAGTACATGGTCCCGTCGGCGATCGTCGTCCTGGACGAGCTGCCGCTGACCGCCAATGGCAAGGTGGACCATGCCGCGCTGCCGACGCCCGACTACGTGACCGCGCGTACCGGTCGTGGTCCCTCGTCGGTGCGCGAGGAGGTGCTGTGTGCGGCCTTCGCCGAGGTGTTGGGCCTGACCTCGGTCGGGGTGGACGACAACTTCTTCGCTCTGGGCGGGCATTCGCTGCTCGCGGTGACTTTGGTCGAGCGGTTGCGGGTACGCGGGCTCTCGGTGTCGGTGCGGGCCCTGTTCGAGTCGCCGACGGTGGCCGGGCTGGCCGTCTCGGCCGGTGCGGACCTGGTCGCCGTCCCCGCGAATCGCATCCCTGCCGACGCGACGGCGTTGACGCCGGACATGTTGCCACTGGTGGATCTGTCCGAGGCCGAGGTCGCCCGCGTCGCCGCGTCGATCGACGGCGGGGCCGCCAACATCGCCGACGTCTACCCGCTTGCACCGCTGCAGGAAGGCATCCTCTTCCACCACCTGATGGCGGGTGAGCGCGAACGCGACGTCTACGTGACCTCGTTCGTGCTGGAATTCGACGCCCGTGAACGGCTGGACGGCTTCCTTCGCGCCCTTCAGCAGGTGATCGATCGGCACGACATCTACCGGACCGCGATCGTCTGGGACGGGCTCCCCGACCCGGTGCAGGTGGTGCAGCGACACGCTCCGCTTACGGTGCGCGAGGCGGCGCCTGTCGCCGCCGATGGAGATCCGGCCGCGCACCTTCTGGCCGCCGGTGGGCTGACCATGGACATCGGTCGTGCACCGCTGATCGACGCACACATCACGCCTGCGGCCGAAGCCGGCCGCTGGTACGGCATGTTGCGCGTGCACCACATGATTCAGGACCACACCGGCATGGAGGTCCTGCTTCGGGAGGTGCGGGCGTTCCTCTCCGGTCACGGTGACGACCTGGCGCCGGCACTGCCGTTCCGCGATTTTATGGTGCAGGCGCGTGAACGTCTGCGGGACGGCGGGCACGAGGCGTTCTTCGCCGACCTGCTCGGTGACGTCACCGAACCGACCGCGCCCTTCGGCCTGTTGGACGTGCGCGGCGACGGCGACGGTGTGCAGCGCGCCGATCTCCCGGTCCGGGACGAGGTCGGCACGCGGATTCGCGAGGTGGCCCGTCGGCTCGGAGTCAGCCCGGCCACCGTTTTGCATGTGGCCTGGGCCCAGGTGTTGTCGGCGCTCTCCGGTCGCGACGACGTCGTGTTCGGGACGGTGTTGTCCGGTCGAATGCACGCCGGTGCCGACGGCGATCGGGCGCTCGGGCTTTTCATGAACACCCTTCCCGTTCGGGCCGATCTGCGGAACATCGGTGCGCGAGCGGCGGTTTCGGCCATGCGCGACCGGTTGGCCGCGTTGCTGGAGCACGAACACGCGCCTTTGGCCGCCGCTCAGCGAGCCGCCGGGATTGCCGAGGACACACCGCTGTTCACCGCTTTGTTCAACTACCGGCACAGCGGTGGTCGGACGGCGAACGCGGATTCCGACGGGCCCCGAGGCGATGCGATCGTGTCCGGAATCCGCACGGTCTTCATGCTGGACCTCACCAACTTCCCGCTGGCCGTCTCCGTGGACGACCTGGGCACGGACGGCTTCGCGCTGACCGTGGACGTGGTGGCCCCCGGCGACCCGCATGTGGTCACCCGGATGTTGCACACCACCATCGAGAACCTGCTCGTGGCCCTGGAAGACGGCCTGGACCACGAAGACGCCCCCGACGTCCCCCTCGACACCGTGGCGGTCCTGGGCGCGGACGATCTCGGCCGGCTGTTGGTGGAGTGGAACGACACGTCTGCCGAGGTGGCTCGGGCGTCGGTGGCGGGGTTGTTGGGCCGGTGGGTGGAGGGGTCTCCGGATGCGGTGGCGCTGGTGTGTGGTGGGGAGGAGGTGTCGTTCGGGGAGTTGGATGCGCGGTCGGGTCGGTTGGCGGGCTACCTGACCGGTTTGGGGGTGGGTCGGGAGTCGGTGGTTGCGGTGGCGTTGGAGCGTGGTGTCGATCTGGTCGTGGCGTTGTTGGCGGTGTTGAAGGCGGGTGCGGCGTATCTGCCGATCGATCCGGGTGCGCCGGTGGATCGGGTTGCGTTCATGGTGGGGGACAGTCGTGCCTCGGTGTTGTTGAGTTCCGAGGATGTGTTGGACGAGTTGCCGGTGCGTGGTGTGGTGTCGGTGGCGTTGGACGACGCGGCTGTGCGGGGTGTGGTGGCGGCTTGTCCGGTGGCTGTGCCGGTGGTCGAGGTGTTGGAGGGTTTGGCGTATGTGATCTATACGTCGGGTTCGACGGGTCGGCCCAAGGGTGTTGCGGTGTCGCATCGTGGGTTGTCGGGTCTGGTGGCGTCGCAGGTGGAGCGGTTTGCTCTGGGCGCGGGGGATCGGGTCCTCCAGTTCGCGTCGATCGGGTTCGATGCGGCGTCGGCGGAGATGTGGGTGGCGTTGTGTGGTGGGGCGACGCTCGTGCTGGCTCCCGCCGACGAACTCCTGCCCGGCCCCGGCCTGGTCGACGTGATCAGGCGCAACGAGGTCACCCACGTGACCCTGCCACCCGCCGTGCTGAGCGTCCTGGACGAGCACGACCTGGACACCGTGCGCACGTTGGTGTCCGCCGGTGAGGCGTTGGGTGCGGATCTGGTGGCGCGGTGGGCTGCGGGTCGGCGGTTGATCAACGCGTACGGGCCGACGGAGACGACGGTGTGCGCGACGATGTCGGCGCCGTTGGCGGCGGGTGGTGAGCCGGTGGTGGGCACGCCGATCGTGAACACCCGGGCGTATGTGCTGGACGGTCGGCTTGCGCCGGTTCCGCCCGGCGTGGTGGGCGAGTTGTATGTGGCGGGTGCGGGTCTGGCCCGGGGCTATCTGGGCCGGTCGGGGTTGACGGCCGAGCGGTTCGTGGCCTGCCCGTTCGGGGGCGGTGGCGAGCGCATGTATCGCACCGGCGACCGGGCCCGCTGGACCGCCGACGGCCGACTGGTATTCGTCGGGCGCGCCGACGACCAGGTGAAGCTTCGCGGGTTCCGGATCGAACCGGCGGAGATCCAGGCAGTGTTGGCGGCTCATCCGCAGGTGGGTCAGGCCGCGGTGATCGCGCGCGCGGAATCGCAAGGCGAGCTGGTTCTGTCCGCCTATGTGGTGCCCACCGATCCCGGTGATGTCGGCGAGGATCTTCCGCGTTCGTTACGGGAGTTCGCCGCGCGTCGGCTCCCGGAGTACATGTTGCCGAGCGCGATCGTGGTGCTTGACGCGCTGCCGCTGACGGCCAACGGCAAGCTCGATCGGGCAGCGTTGCCCAGCGCCGATCGGTCGGGCGGGACGGTGGCGGAGGAGGTCGTGTCGACGCCGCGGGAGGAGATCCTGTGCGGGATGTTCGCCCAAGTGCTCGGGCTCGACTCGGTCGGGGTGCATGAGAGCTTCTTCGAACTCGGCGGCCACTCCCTGCTCGCGACGCGGTTGGTTTCGCGCGTGCGGGCCGTGCTGGGTGTGGAGTTGGAGATCCGGGCCCTGTTCGAGACGCCCACGGTCTCGGGGCTGGCCGCTCGGCCGGCGGACGCGCGAGTGGGCGCGGTGCGGGCGCCGCTGCGCGAGCGGCCTCGCCCGGAGCGACTGCCGTTGTCGTTCGCGCAGCGGCGGTTGTGGTTCCTCGGGCGGTTGGACGGCCCCAACCCGGGCTACAACATGCCGGAGGTGTTGCGGCTGTCGGGTGATCTCGACCGTGCCGCGCTGTCGGCAGCCTTGCGGGATGTGGTGGGTCGGCACGAGGTGTTGCGGACCGTCTTCCCGATGGTCGACGGCGAGCCGTACCAGCGTGTCCTGGATCCCGCCGAACTGAACTGGGACCTGGAGTACGAGGAGGTCACCGCCGAGGAACTGCCGCACGCCGTCGCGACGGCAACGGACCACGCGTTCGATTTCGCGGACGAGATTCCCATTCGGGCCTGGCTCTTCCGGTGCGACGAAGAGCATGTGCTGGTCCTGGTGGTGCATCACATCGCGGGCGACGGTTGGTCGATGGGTCCGTTGGGTCGGGACATCTCGGCCGCCTATGCGGCCCGTTGCGCGGGACGCGCACCGGAGTGGGCGCCGTTGCCGGTGCAGTACGCGGACTACGCGCTCTGGCAGCGGGAGTTGCTGGGCGAGGACGACGATCCGGCCGGTCTGATGTCCGGGCAGGTGGCGTATTGGCGAACAGCCCTCGCGGGGCTTCCCGAGGAACTCGACCTGCCCGTCGACCGCCCGCGCTCGACCACCGCCGGGCACGACGCCCACGTCACCCGGTTGGCGATACCCGCCGAATTGCACGACGAGCTGGTGCGGGTCGCCCGGGCCGAGGGTGTGACCGTGTTCATGGTGTTGCAGGCCGCGTTGGCGGTGCTGCTGTCCCGGCTGGGCGCGGGGACCGACATCCCGATCGGGACGACGGTGGCCGGACGTACCGACGAGGGCCTGGACGACCTGGTCGGGTTCTTCGTGAACACGCTGGTGTTGCGGACCGACCTCACCGGGGATCCGACCTTCCGCGAGGTCCTGGGTCGGGTCCGTGAGGCGGGCCTGGGCGCGTACGAGCACCAGGACGTGCCGTTCGAGCGGTTGGTGGAGGAACTCGCGCCGACCCGGTCGCTGAATCGGCATCCGCTGTTCCAGGTGATGTTGACGCTCCAGAACACCGCACGCGCGGCGCTGGACCTGTCGGGGGTACGGGCGGGCGCGCCGCCCGAGGTCGGTGTGGCACCGCTGTCACCGGCCGCCGCGGCGAAGTTCGACCTCGACGTGACCGCCGAGGAGACCTACGACGAGCAGGGCAGGCCCGCCGGGATCCGAGGGTCGATCGTGGCCTCGGCCGACCTGTTCGACCCGGGTTCGATCGAGACGATGGCCGATCGGTGGATTCGCGTGCTGGGGACGTTGGTCGCGGATCCGAGCCTGCGGCTCGGCGCGGCGGACGTGCTGGACGACGACGAGCGCGCCCGGATCCTGGTCGCGTGGAACGACACGGCGGCTTCGGCGGTCGAGGTTCCGGCGCCGACCGTGATCGACGGATTCCTGACCCGAGTGGTGGAGGCCGCGGACGCGGTGGCGGTGGTGGCCGGGGGTTCGGCGCTGTCGTATGGGGAGTTGGGTGGTCGGGTCGGTCGTCTGGCGCGGTATTTGGTGGGGTTGGATGTCGGTCCCGAGTCGGTGGTGGCCGTGGTGTTGGGGCGCGGCCACGGGTTGATGACGGCGTTGTTGGGTGTGTCGGCTGCCGGTGGCGCGTATCTGGCCATCGATCCGACGCAGCCGGCCGAGCGGATCGGCTACGTGCTGGATGATGCGGCGCCGGTCCTGGTGGTCACGGACACCGCGAACGCCGGGCGGGTGCCGTCCACGTGGGTCGGGGCCGCGGTGCTGGTTCTCGACGAGCCTGCGGTGGTCGCGGCGTTGGAGAGCCTGCCGTCGTCGCCCGTGGGTGACGCCGATCGTTCGTCTCCGTTGTGGGGTTCGCATCCGGCTTATGTGGTCTACACGTCGGGTTCGACGGGTCGGCCGAAGGGCGTGGTGGTTTCGCAGGCGGGGTTTGCGAACACCGCTGCGGCGGGGCGTGTGCGGTTCGCGATCGGGGCGGGTTCGCGGATGGCGCAGTTCGCGTCGGTGGGGTTCGACAACTTCTGCCTGGAGTGGTCGGTGGCGCTGTCGTCGGGTGCGGCACTGGTGGTGGTGCCCGACGAGCGTCGGCTCGGTGCGGAGTTGGCCGGGTTCTTCGTCGACGAGGCGATCACACACGCGACGTTGCCGCCCGCCGTCTTGGCCGGACTGGCCGTCGAGGCGATGCGGTCGGACCTGGTCCTGGAGGTGGGCGGCGAGGCATGCCCGCCGGAACTGGCGGCTCGTTGGGCGCCCGGTCGGGTCATGTTCAACACGTACGGGCCGACCGAGACGACCGTGGACGCCACGGTGTGGCGCTGCCGGCCCGGGGTGGGCGAGGTTCCGATCGGGAGGCCGATCGCGAATGCTCGGGCGTATGTGCTGGACGAGCGTCTCGCGCCCGTGCCGCCGGGGGTGACGGGTGAGTTGTATGTGGCCGGTGTGGGTCTGGCCCGGGGCTATCTCGGTCGGGCGGCGTTGACCGGTGAGCGGTTCGTGGCGTCGCCCTTCGGCTCGGGTGAGCGGATGTACCGGACGGGCGACCGGGCGCGGTGGACGGCGGCCGGCGAGTTGGTCTTCGCCGGGCGGGCGGACGATCAGGTGAAGATCCGGGGGTTCCGGATCGAACCCGGCGAGATCGAGGCCGCATTGGCCGCACACCCCCGGGTCGCACGGGTTGCCGTGGTCGTGCGTGCCGACACTGCCCAGGGCGTGTCCGGGGACCGGCGCCTGGTTGCCTACGTCGTGCCGCGCGATCGTGAGCTGCCCGAGCAACTGCCCGAGGCGCTTCGGAGGTTCGCTGCCGCTCGGTTGCCGGAGTACATGGTTCCGTCTGCGGTCGTCGTGCTGGACGCCATCCCGCTGACCGCGAACGGGAAGTTGGACCGCAAGGCGTTGCCCGCTCCCGAATATCCGACCGGGACGAATGGTCGTGGCCCGTCCTCGCTGCGTGAGGAGGTGCTGTGCGCGGCGTTCGCCGAGGTGCTGGGTCTGCCGTCGGTCAGGGTGGACGACAATTTCTTCGCTCTGGGCGGGCATTCGCTGCTCGCGGTGACGTTGGTCGAGCGGTTGCGGGCGCGAGGGGTCTCGGTGTCGGTGCGGGCCCTGTTCGAGGCGCCGACGGTGGCCGGGCTGGCCGCGTCGGCCGGTGCGGAACCGGTGTCCGTCCCGGCGAACCGGATCCCGGCCGACGCGACGACGTTGACGCCGGACATGTTGCCACTGGTGGATCTGTCCGAGGCCGAGGTCGCCCGCGTCGCCGCGTCGATCGACGGCGGAGCCGCCAACATCGCCGACGTCTACCCGCTCGCACCGCTCCAGCAGGGCATCCTCTTCCACCACCTGATGGCGGGTGACGAAGAGCGCGACGTGTACATATCCCCGTTCGTGCTGGAATTCGACACACGGGAGCGCCTCGACGCATTCCTGCGGGCCCTTCAAGAGGTGATCGACCGGCACGACATCTACCGCACGGCGATCCTGTGGGACGGCGTCCCGGATCCGCTGCAGGTGGTGCAGCGGCATGCTCCGCTGCCGGTGCGGGAGATCGCGCCGGCCGAGGGTGGAGACGACGCCGTCGCGCGACTGCTGGCCGCCGGTGGGCCGACCATGGACGTCGGTCGTGCACCGTTGATCGACGCACATGTCACACCCGCGCCCGAAGCCGGTCGCTGGTACGGCATGTTGCGCGTGCACCACATGATTCAGGACCACACCGGGATGGAGGTCCTGCTCCAGGAGGTGCGCGCCTTCCTCGCCGGTCGCGGCGGTGAACTGGCGCCGGCACTGCCGTTCCGGGACTTCGTGGTGCAGGCGCGGGAGAGTCTGCGGCACGGTGGTCACGAGGAGTTCTTCGCGGAGCTGTTGGGCGATGTCACCGAGACCACGGCGCCGTTCGGGCTGTTGAATGTGCGCGGTGACGGCAGCGGTGTGCGGCGGGCCGAGTTGCCGGTGGCGGACGACGTGGCCGTGCGGATCCGGAAGGTGGCGCGAGACCTCGGGGTCACGCCCGCGACGCTCCTGCATGTGGCCTGGGCACGCGTGTTGTCGGTGCTCTCCGGACGGGACGACGTCGTGTTCGGAACGGTGTTGTTCGGTCGGATGAACGCGGGTGCCGGTGCCGATCGCGCGTCGGGTCTGTTCATGAACACGCTGCCGGTACGGGTACGTACCGACAGGGTGGGCGCGTCGGCGGCCGTCGCCGCGATGCGGGACCAGCTTGCCGCGCTGATGGAGCACGAACACGCCCCGCTGGTGGTCGCCCAGCAGGCGAGCGGGATCAGCGGAGACATGCCGCTGTTCACCGCCTTCTTCAACTACCGCTACGGCGGCGACCAAGGTGACCGGAGCCCCACAACCGACCAGGACGGCCAAGACCCGCGAGGGGTCGGTCCGGGCGACGACGGTCCCGCGGGAATCCGTACGGTGTTCGCGTTGGAGTTGACGAACTTCCCGCTCGCGGTCTCGGTCGACGACCTCGGTGCGGACGGCTTCGCGTTGACCGTGGATGCAACCACTCCCGGTGATCCGCACGTGGTCACGCGTCTGCTGCACACGACGATCGAGAACCTCCTCGGCGCCCTCGCGAACGATGCCGACCGCGATGGACCGGACGTCCCCCTGAACTCGGTCGCGGTGCTGGACGACGCCGAGCGGGCCCGCCTGCTGGTGGAGTGGAACGACACGGCGGTGGAGCTGCCGACCGATGCGGTGCCGGCGATGTTCGCGGCTCGAGTGATCGATTCACCGGACGCGATAGCGGTGTTGTGCGACGGTGTCGAGACCTCGTACGCCGCGTTGGACGCGCGTGCGGGCGGCCTGGCGCGGTTGTTGCGCGAGCACGGGGTCGGTATCGGCTCGGTGGTGGGTCTGTGTCTGCCGCGTGGTGTCGATGCGGTGGTGGCGATCCTGGCGGCGTGGCGGGTCGGTGCCGCGTATCTGCCGATCGACCCGGCGTACCCGTCGGACCGGATCACGTTCATGCTGGCGGACAGTCGGGCAAGCACCCTGATCAGCACCACCGCACTGCTCGAAGAACGCCTCGCCGCACTGCGCGACGACCTTCCCGCGCATCAACTGTCCACGATCGCGGTCGACGACCCGGCCTCGCGTCCCGAGGACGCGGCCACCGAGCCGTGGGCCTCCGTGCAGCCCGCGGAGTTGGCGTATGTGATCTATACGTCGGGTTCGACGGGTCGGCCGAAGGGTGTGGCGGTCACGCACGGCGGGTTGGCGAACTATGTGGCGTGGGCTGTCGAGGCGTACGGGATGGGGGCCTCGGGTGGTGCGCCGTTGCACTCGTCGTTGGCGTTCGACCTGACGGTGACGAGTGTGTTGTTGCCGCTGGTGTCCGGGTCGCCGGTGACGGTGAGTGGTGAGGGCGGCGCGGATGGCCTGGCGGATCTGCTGCGCTCCGGTCCCGGCTTCGACCTGGTGAAGGTGGTGCCCGCCCATCTGCCGCTGCTGGGGGAGATCCTCTCCGCCGACGAGGCTGCCGGTTCCGCGCGGTGTGTGGTGGTCGGTGGTGAGGCGTTGTTCGGGGCGGATGTGGCGGGGTGGTTGGCGCGGTCGCCGGGTTCGGTGGTGGTGAACGAGTACGGGCCGACCGAGACGGTGGTGGGTTGTTGTGTCTTCGAGGTTCGTGCGGGTGACGAGGTGTCGTCGGGTCCGGTGCCGATCGGTCGGGCGATCGCGAATACGCGGTTGTTCGTGCTGGGTGGGGATCTTGCTCCGGTTCCGGTGGGTGTGATCGGCGAGCTGTATATCGCGGGTGCCGGGCTGGCTCGGGGTTACGTTTCGCGGCCGGGGTTGACGGCGGACAGGTTCGTGGCGTGCCCGTTCGCCGTGGGCGAGCGGATGTACCGCACCGGGGACCGGGTGATGTGGACCGACGGCGGCCGGCTCGTGTACCTCGGTCGCGGTGACGAGCAGGTCAAGATTCGTGGATTCCGGGTCGAGCCCGGTGAGATCGAGAGCACACTCGCCGCGCATCCGCTGGTCGCCCGTGCGGTGGTGGTCGCGCGTGAGGACTCCCCGGGGGACAAGCGGCTGGTCGGCTATGTCGTGCCCGTCGAGGCCGGTGCCGCGGCGGACGGCGAACTGCCGGGGGAACTGCTCCGGTTCACCGCGATCCGGCTGCCCGACCACATGGTTCCCGCGGCCGTCGTGGTGCTCGACGCGCTTCCGCTGACCGTCAACGGCAAGTTGGATCGCAACGCACTGCCCGCGCCGGAGTATGCCTCCGGCCTCGGCGGCCGTGGTCCCTCCTCGGTGCGCGAGGAGGTGTTGTGCGCGGTCTTCGCCGAGGTGTTGGGCGTGCCGTCGGTGGGGGTGGACGACAACTTCTTCACGCTGGGCGGGCATTCGCTGCTGGCCATCACGCTGGTGGAGCGGTTGCGGGCGCGGGGCGTCTCGGTGTCGGTTCGGGCCCTGTTCCAGTCGCCCACGGTGGCCGGACTGGCGTCTGCCGCGGGGCCGATCCCGGTGCGCGTGCCGGTGAACCGAATCCCGGCCGACGCCACCGCACTGACGCCGGAGATGTTGCCGCTCGTCGACCTGTCGGCCGTCGAGGTCGGGCGGCTGGTCGGGTCGATCGAGGGCGGTGCCGCGAACATCGCCGACGTGTACCCGTTGGCGCCGCTCCAGGAGGGCATCCTTTTCCATCACCTGATGGCCGGTGACGACGAACGCGACGTCTACGTCTCGCCGTTCGTTCTGGAGTTCGACACGGCGGCTCGGCTCGACGCCTTCCTGTGGGCGCTCCGGCAGGTGATCGACCGGCACGACATCTACCGGACCGCGATCGTGTGGGAGGGCGTGCCCGAGCCGGTCCAGGTGGTCCAGCGGCACGCACCACTGAATGTGCGGGAGATCGACCTCGGTCCGGAAAGCGGCGATCCGGTGGCCGCGTTGGTTGCCGCAGGCGGGCTGAGCATGAACATCGGCCGGGCACCGCTGATCGACGCGCACAGCACGCGCCTGCCCGACGGGACCCGGCTGTTGTGCCTCCTGCGGGTGCACCACATCATCCAGGACCACGTCGGCATGGAGGTCCTGCTCCAGGAGGTGCGGGCGTTCCTCGCCGGTCGCGGCGATGAACTGGCGCCGGCGTTGCCGTTCCGGGATTTCGTGGTGCAGGCGCGGGAGAGTCTGCGGAACGGTGGTCACGAGGAGTTCTTCGCGGAGTTGTTGGGTGATGTGACCGAGACGACGGCTCCGTTCGGGTTGTTGGATGTGCGTGGTGACGGGACCGGTGTGCGGCGGGCCGAGTTGCCGGTGGCGGATGTGGTGGCCGTGCGGATTCGGGAGGTGGCGCGGGGGCTGGGTGTGAGTCCCGCGACGTTGCTGCATGTGGCCTGGGCGCGGGTGTTGTCGGTATTGGCGGGGCGGGACGATGTCGTGTTCGGGACGGTGTTGTTCGGTCGGATGAACGCGGGTGCCGGTGCCGATCGTGCGTTGGGTCTGTTCATGAACACGTTGCCGGTGCGGGCGCGTACCGAGGGCGTGGGCGCCTTGGCGGCAGTGGCCGCGATGCGGGACCAACTCGCCGCGTTGCTCGAACACGAGCACGCACCGCTCTCGCTCGCGCAGCAGGCGAGCGGGATCACCGGCGACGCACCGCTGTTCACCGCCTTCTTCAACTACCGCTACAGCGGCGAGCCGGAGAATGGGCGCGAGGCCGACCCGCGGCCGGGCCCGGGCGCGCCCGACGGTCGCACCGACGACGACACGATGGGCGTTCGTACGGTCTTCATGGAGGACCTGACCAACTTCCCGCTGGTGGTGTCCGTGGATGACCTCGGCGCCGAGGGCTTCGGGTTGACCGTGGACGCGGCGGCGCCGGTCGATCCGCATGTGGTCACGCGGATGTTGCACACCACGATCGAGAACTTCCTCACCGTCCTGGCCGACGCCACCGCGCGTACGGTCGGCGCGGACGGCGTGGGCCTCCCGAACACGGCCGCCGGCGACGTTCCGCTGGGCAGCGTGGACGTACTGGACGACGCCGAGCGGTCCCGGCTGCTGCTGGACTGGAACGACACCGCGCTGGACGTTCCCACGGCCACGGTTCCGGAGTTGTTCGCGGCCCAGGTGGCCCGGGCACCGCACGCGGTGGCCGTGGCCGGTGACGGGTTCGAGCTGAGCTACGCGGAGTTGCACGCCCGGGCCGATCGGCTGGCGCGGTACCTGGCCGGGTCGGGGGTCGGGCCGGAGTCGGTCGTCGCCGTGCTGCTGGAGCGTGGCGTCGAACTGGTGGTGGCGCTGCTCGCGGTCTGGAAGGCCGGCGCGGCCTACCTGCCGATCGACCCCAAGCAGCCGACCGACCGGATCATGTTCATGCTCACCGACAGCCGGGCGATGGCGCTGGTGGGCACGGAAGAGCTCCTGGAGGACCTGCCGCTCGGGCACATCCTGACGATCGCGCTGGACGACGACCGGGTGCGGGGCGCCCTCGCGGCGCCCGTGACCGGACCCGCAACGGTCGCCGCGGCCCGGCCCGAGGGCCTCGCCTACGTGATCTACACCTCGGGCTCGACGGGCACGCCCAAGGCCGTCCTGGTGTCGCACGCCGGCGCGGTGAACCTGGTCGCGGCACGCGGACTCGACCTGGACGGGAACAGCCGGGTGCTCCAGTTCGCCTCGGTGGGCTTCGACGCCGCGACCTGGGAGCTGCTGATGGCACTGTGCTCGGGAGCACGTCTCGTGGTGGCGCCGGCGGAAGAACTCCTGCCCGGCGCGGGCATGATCGACCTCGTCGATCGGCACCGGGTGACCCACCTGCTGCTGCCGCCCACCGTGCTGGGCCTCCTCGACCCCGACGATCTTCCGTCGGTCTCCACACTCCTGTCCGGCGGCGAGGCGCTGGACGCCGAACTGGTGGCCGGATGGGCGCCGGGTCGGCGATTGATCAACGCCTACGGGCCGACGGAGATGTCGGTGGTGGCGACCATGTCCGAGCCGCTGCGGCCGGGCGACGAACCGGTGATCGGCGCGCCGATCGTCAACACCCGCGCCTACGTGCTCGACGAGTACCTCAACCCGGTGCCGCCGGGAGTGGTCGGCGAGCTGTACGTGGCCGGCGCGGGCGTCGCGCGGGGCTACCTGGGCCGTCCCGGGCTCACCGGCCTGCGCTTCGTCCCGGACCGGTTCGCCGCCGACGGCTCGCGGATGTACCGGACCGGGGACCGGGTCGGGTGGACCGACGACGGGCGGTTGAGGTTCGCCGGGCGGGCCGACGACCAGATCAAGATCCGCGGCTTCCGGATCGAACCGGGGGAGATCGAGGCGCTGTTGGTCGCTCATCCGCGGGTGGCCCGGGCCGCGGTGATCGCCCGTGAGGACGTGCCGGGCGACAAGCGGCTCGTCGCCTACGTCGTGGCCGCCGCCGCAAGCGGCCAGGCCGCCGTGCTCGATCACGAACTCCCCGAGCTGCTGCGCCGATTCGCGGCGGAGAAGATGCCCGAGTACATGGTGCCCGCTGCCGTGGTCGTGCTGTCCGTGCTGCCGATGACGCCGAACGGGAAGCTGGACCGCAAGGCACTGCCCGCGCCGGAGTACACCGGAGCCGGCGACGCGGGCCGGGCCGCGACCGATGCCCGGGAGGAAATCCTGTGCGGGGTGTTCGCCCAGGTTCTGGGTCTGGAGACGGTCGGCGTCGACGACGACTTCTTCGACCTCGGCGGGCACTCGCTGCTGGCGACCCGGTTGGTGTCCAGGGTGCGTGCGGTGCTGGGCGCGGAGATCGCGATCCGGGAGCTGTTCGAGGCGCCCACCGCGGCCACGCTCGCGGCGCGGATCGCCGAGTCGGGGACGGGTGCGGTACGCCCGGCGCTGACCGTGCGCAAGCGACCCGAGCCGCTGCCGTTGTCCTTCGCCCAGCGGCGGTTGTGGTTCATCGAACAGTTGGAGGGCCCGAACCCGACGTACAACATCCCGGTGGTGGTGGGCCTGTCGGGCGACCTGGACGAAGAAGCGCTGGCGGACGCGCTGCGGGACGTGATCGCACGGCACGAGGTGCTGCGTACCGTGTTCCCGGTCGCGGACGGCGAGCCGTACCAGCACATCCTCGACCCGGCCGGGTTCGAGTGGGAGCTGCGGGTGCGCCGCGTCGCAGCCGACGAACTGGCGCCGGCGGTCGCTCGGGCGAGCGAGTACGCCTTCGACCTGTCCACCGAAATACCGATCCGTGCATGGCTGTTCCGCTCCGAGGAGGAGTGCGTTCTGGTCGCGGTGGTGCATCACATCGCGGGCGACGGATGGTCGTGGGAACCGCTGGGCCGGGACATCGCCCAGGCGTACACGGCCCGCCGCGCGGGCGAGGAGCCGGCGTGGGAGCCGCTGCCGGTGCAGTACGCCGACTACGCGCTGTGGCAGCGCGAGTTGCTGGGCGGCGAGGGCGACCCGAACAGTGTGTTGTCGGCCCAGGTCGCCTACTGGCGCGAGACCCTGGCCGGAGTGCCCGAGGAACTCCCCTTGCCGGTCGACCACTCGCGTCCGCCGGTCGCCACTCACGTCGGCCACAGCGTGCCGTTGGAGATCCCGGCCGAGACGCACACTCGTGTGGTCGAACTGGCGCGGGCCGAGGGCGTGACCGTGTTCATGGTCCTCCAGGCCGCGCTGGCGGTGCTGTTGTCGAAGCTGGGCGCCGGTTCCGACATCCCGATCGGCGCGGCCGTCGCCGGACGCACCGACGAGGCACTGGACGACTCGGTCGGGTGTTTCGTGAACAGCCTGGTGATGCGCACCGACCTCTCCGGAGACCCCACGTTCCGCGAACTGCTGGGCCGGGTCCGCGACGCCGGACTGGGCGCGTTCGGCAACCAGGACGTGCCGTTCGAGCGATTGGTGGAGGAACTCGCGCCCGCCCGTTCGCTCGCCCGGCACCCGCTCTTCCAGGTCATGCTCACGGTGCAGAACAACGCGCGCGCCGCGCTGGACCTGCCCGGCGTACGCACCGACGCGCCGACCACGGACGCCGCCTCGGACCTGCCCTCGGTGGCCAAGTTCGACCTGGACGTCACCGTCGCCGAGGCGTTCGACCGGCATGGCCGGCGTGCCGGCCTGCTGGGTTGGGTGACCGGCACCGCGGACCTGTTCGACGCGGACACCGTCCGGTCGATCACCGATCGATGGGTCCGGGCCCTGGCCGAACTGACCGCAGAGCCGAGCACCCGAATGGGCACGCTCGACGTGCTGGACGCGGACGAGCGTGCGCGTGTGTTGGTGGAGTGGAACGACACGTCTGCCGAGGTGGCTCGGGCGTCGGTGGTGGGGTTGTTGGGCCGGTGGGTGGAGGGGTCTCCGGATGCGGTGGCGCTGGTGTGCGGTGGGGAGGAGGTGTCGTTCGGGGAGTTGGATGCGCGGTCGGGTCGGTTGGCGGGCTACCTGACCGGTTTGGGGGTGGGCCGCGAGTCGGTGGTTGCGGTGGCGTTGGAGCGTGGTGTCGACCTGGTCGTGGCGTTGTTGGCGGTGTTGAAGGCGGGTGCGGCGTATCTGCCGATCGATCCGGGTGCGCCGGTGGATCGGGTTGCGTTCATGGTGGGGGACAGTCGTGCCTCGGTGTTGTTGAGTTCCGAGGATGTGTTGGACGAGTTGCCGGTGCGTGGTGTGGTGTCGGTGGCGTTGGACGATCCGGCTGTGCGGGGTGCGGTGGCGGCTTGTCCGTTGGCTGTGCCGGTGGTCGAGGTGTTGGAGGGTTTGGCGTATGTGATCTATACGTCGGGTTCGACGGGTCGGCCCAAGGGTGTTGCGGTGTCGCATCGTGGGTTGTCGGGTCTGGTGGCGTCGCAGGTGGAGCGGTTTGCTCTGGGTGCGGGGGATCGGGTGTTGCAGTTCGCGTCGATCGGGTTCGATGCGGCGTCGGCCGAGATGTGGGTGGCGTTGTGTGGTGGGGCGACGCTCGTGCTGGCTCCCGCCGACGAACTCCTGCCCGGGGCAGGCCTGGCCGAGGTGATCGCCCGGGACGGCGTCACGCACGTCACGTTGCCGCCGGCGGTCGTGAGCGTGATGGACGAACGGGACCTGGCCGGTGTGCGGACCCTCGTTTGTGCCGGTGAGGCGTTGGGTGCGGATCTGGTGGCGCGGTGGGCTGTGGGTCGGCGGTTGATCAACGCGTACGGGCCGACGGAGACGACGGTGTGCGCGACGATGTCGGCGCCGTTGGCGGCGGGTGGTGAACCGGTGGTGGGCACGCCGATCGTGAACACCCGGGCGTATGTGCTGGACGGTCGGCTTGCTCCGGTTCCGCCCGGGGTGGTGGGCGAGTTGTATGTGGCGGGTGCGGGTCTGGCCCGGGGCTATCTGGGCCGGTCGGGGTTGACGGCCGAGCGGTTCGTGGCCTGCCCGTTCGGGGGCGGTGGCGAGCGCATGTATCGCACCGGCGACCGGGCCCGCTGGACCGCCGACGGCCGACTGGTATTCGTCGGGCGGGTCGACGACCAGGTCAAGATCCGGGGCTTCCGGATCGAGCCCGGTGAGATACAGAGCGCCATCGAAGCACACCCCGACGTCGCCCGCGCCGCGGTGATCGCCCACGAGGACGCGCCCGGCGAGCTTCGGCTCGTTGCCTACGTCGTCCCGAGCGACCCACGCACCATGGATGTCGGGGACGACGACGGCGAGTACGAGAGTGGACTCGCCGAGCGCCTGCGCGAGTTCGCGGCTCGGCGACTGCCCGCGTACATGGTCCCGTCGGCCGTGGCGGTCCTCGAGGCGCTCCCGCTGACCGCGAACGGCAAGCTCGACCGCAAGGCCCTGCCCGATCCGGGGCGCGGCGGCGGAGGGGCTTCCGGTACGGGCTCCGGCCGAACTCCGGTCACGTCGTTGGAGGTGCTGGCGTGCGAGGTGTTCGCCGCGACCCTGGGCGTGGACTCGGTGGGAGCGGACGACAACTTCTTCGAGCTGGGCGGACACTCCCTGCTCGCGGTCACCCTGGTCGCCGAACTGGCCGCGCGCGGCGTGTCGGTGCCGGTCCGGACGGTGTTCGCGGCGCCGACCCCGGCCGAGTTGGTGCGGCGGATGAATCTGGGCGCGGTCCGGGACGCGCTGGGCGTGCTGTTGCCGATCAAGGCCCAGGGGGAAGGGCTGCCCTTCTTCGCGCTGCCTCCCGGCGCCGGCTTGAGTTGGTGCTACACGCCGTTGGCCCGGCACATCGACGCGGACGTCCCGCTGTACGGACTCCAGGCCCCGGGCCTGGACGGTGTCCGCGAGATGTCCCGGTCGGTCGGCGAAATGGCGGACGTCTACCTGGAGCAGATCCGCGGCATCCAGCCCAAGGGCCCCTACCACCTGCTGGGATGGTCCTTCGGCGGCATGCTCGGACACGAGATCGCGGTCCGGCTGCGAGCCGCGGGCGAAGAGGTCGCCGCACTCGTGATCATGGACACCTATCCGGCGACCGCCTTGACCGACCCGAAGGCGCGCGACGAAGAGGTCGAGAGCCCCGGGAGCGGCTCCGCGGACGAGGCCGACGACGATCGCGCCGAACCGACCGAGCGCATGCGGGCCGTGCGACGGGAGGCGGGCTTCGAAGGCGCCGTCTCCGACGACGAGTTGCTGATGCTGGCCCGGATCCGGCGCAACAACGGCAACATCGGCGCCGACCACGAGTACGGCCGGTTCGACGGGAACGTGGTGCTGGTGGTCGCCGAGCAGGACAAGCCTGCCGGGTTCGTCGGCGCGGACAGCTGGCGACCGCACGTGAGCGGTGAGATCACCGAGGTGCGGTTGCCCTGCGCCCACGCGGAGTTGGTTCTCCCGGAGATGCTCGACCGGATCTGGTCGGCCGTGGCGGAACGGCCGGGCGCGGACCCGCGGTGAACGAGGTAGGGCGGGCCCGAAAGCGGGCCCGCCCTACGCCGCGGAGGCGCGAGCGCCGGAGATCGACGCAGCGTGGCCCCGAGCCCATCATCAGGACTCGGGGCCACGCTGCGGTGAGGTCTCGTCGGTTCCGGGGGCCGGTGGGCTCAGCGCCCCTGCCACCGAGGTTCGCGCTGTTCGGCGAACGCGCGCGGACCCTCGACGGCGTCCTCGCTGTGCCTTCGCCGCTGCTCCCATGCGAACGGCGTCGAGAAGGCCTGCTCCAGCGGCATGTCCACGGACCGCATGACCGCCTCCTTGATCGCCCGCACGGCCAAGGGCGCGCTGCGCAGGAGGTCGTCGGTCCACTCGTCGACGCACGCGTCCAGGTCGTCGAGCGGGACGACCTGGTTGACCAGTCCCAGGCGGAGCGCCGACTGCGCGCTCATCCGGCGGCCGGTGAGCAGATGGCCCATGGCCATCTTCAGCGGTAGCTGGCGGGCGAGCCGAAACGCGCCGCCCGCGCCGGGGACCAGGCCCAACCGAGCCTCCGGCAACGCGAACACCGCGTGGTCGGCCGCGACGATCAGGTCGCAGGCCAGCGCGAGTTCGAAGCCGCCGCCCAGGGCATAGCCGTTCACCCGGGCGATCACCGGCTTGGACAGCTCGAACCGCTCGGTCAGCCGGGGCCAACCGGGTTGGCCGCGACTGCCGAACGTGGACCGGGGAACGCCCGCGCGGTCGAGCCGGGCACGCTCGCGCAGATCCTGGCCGACCGTGAACGAGCGCTCGCCCGCTCCGGTCAGCACCGCGACGCGCACCTGGTCGTCGGCCTCGACGTCGTCCCAGATCGTGGCCAGTTCCTCGTGCGTGCGCAGGTCCATCGCGTTGAGCACGGCGGGTCGATCCAGGGTGATCCGGGCGACGTGATCCTTCTTCTCGTACCGCACCCGGGGCTGCTCGGCGGCGCTCATCGTGACGGCACCCCCTGCCGGGCGGAGAACCGGTCGACCTTGTCGAGCACGTCCGCGCTGTACATCCGCAGCGCCTGCTGGAGTGCGAACTCGGCCATGTAGTGCCGGAACCGGTCCGGCGACTCCTCGGCGAGATTGAGCATCCGCCGATTGGCCCCCACCGCGGGCTGCTTCAGCCGGTCCAGGCAGTCCTCGACGGCCCGGTCCAGTCGTTCCGGATCGTGCACCTCGTCGACCAGGAGTCGGGCCTCGGGTCCCTGCGCCGGGATTCGCCGGCCTTCGAGGATGATCTGCCGAGCCATGCGCGGCCCGACGTGCCTGGTCAGGCGGAAGTTGGCGGCACCCGGGATGATGCCCTCGCGCGCGGCCGGCAGGCTGAGGTAGGCGTCGGACGCGGCCAGGACGTGATCGAAGACGAGCAGGAGCTGCATGCCGCCGCCGATCGCGAACGTGTCGACCGCCGCGACCCAGGGTTTGTCGATCGTGGGGCTGTGCCAGGCGGCGTCGTCCTCGACCCGGATGCCGCGCAACAGCTTGTGGATGTAGCCGAGTTCGCGGCGAAGCAGGAAGTCGACCAGGGAGATGTCGCCGGCGTTGAGCGCTTTGAGGTTGATGCCGGCGCTGAACACCCGACGGCCGCGGTAGCGGGGGTGGGTCATCACGCCGCCGCGCACCAGGCCGACGCGCACCGCCGGATCGAGCAGGGCCAGGTCGACTGCGGTCTCCATGTCGTCGACCTGACGGTTGTCCTCCGCGTTCAGGCAGTCGTCCCGACACAGGGTGAGCCGGGCGGTGCCGGCGACGCGCTCCAGCCGTACCGAACCCAGTTCGATCAGGCCGGTCGCGGTGAACTCGGGCAGCAGCGCGAGCGCCCGCGGTGTGGGCCGCAACAGTACGTCGAGCAGGTGCCGACCGGATTGCTCCGCGCCGAGGATGCCGGCGAAGAAGATGCCCTGGTCGATCTCGTGGCCCTCCTTGTGGGCCTGCGGACGACCGCGTTCGAGGACGAACTGTTCCGGGCCGGGCACCAGTCCGGGAAAGGCGCTCGCGGCCGCCCGGGACAGCTCGGCGAGTCGCAGTGCTCGGGTCCGGCACGCGGTGAGCTCGTCGTACACGGCGTCGGCATGCCGCGCCAGGAAGGCGCGGCGCAACGCGCGGGTACCGTCCTTGGCCGCGGTCGCGGCGATGTGCTGGGCGATCGACCGGTGTTCGGGCGCGGGCAGGACGGCCAGCAGGTCGTCGGTGTGCGCGGCGGCCCGGGCCAGCGTCGAGCGGGCCGGCTCCAGTTCGGCGCGGACGAGGGCGAGGTCCTCGTGCCACTCGGGCCGGGCCCGTTCGCGGATCACGACACGGCTCCGCTGCCGGTCCGGCGCAGGTCCCGGTCGCACGCGGCCAGATGCACGCCCAGGGCCTCCTCGAAGCCGGCGGTGCTCGCGTCGAACAACAACTGCCGCCGGATGGCCAGTTCGGGGCCGGACAGTTCACCGAGTGGTTCGGCCGCCGCCAGGGCCGCGGACACGTCGTCGGTCACCTCGTCGAGGAGTTGCAGGGCGAGCGCGTCACGGGCCGGCAGGGGAGTGCCGAAGAGCACCGCCCGGCGGATCGCCACCGCCGTGCTGCCGGCCCGGTGGGCGAGGCGGTAGACGGCCATGCCCGGCCAGGTGGCGCCGCCTTCCACCGGCACGACCAGGCGCACCGACTCGGTGGCGATGCGGTGGTCGGTGGCCAGGAGCGCGTCCAGGGCCAGGCCGCCGCAGTCGCCGTCGGCGACGGCCACGGTGGCCGCGGGCAGTCGCTCCAGGCGCCGCAGGGCGCGTTCCCACTTGCTCACCACGGCCACGGTCAGCCCGGCGGGTCTGGGGCCGTCCGGGGCGCCGGACACGTACACCACCACCCTGCCCCGGCCACCCCGATCCTCGGCCGTGTCGCAGACCGCGCCGACCGCCGCGATCGCCTCGACGGTCAGCGGTCGGGCGCCGTCCACCCGCAGTTCCAGGTCGTCGTTCATGCGTTCCCCCATCACCACTGGACCAGTGCCGTCTCGATGGTCGAGCCGGGCCCCATGGTCATCAGCACGCCGTGGTCGCCGGCCCGGACCACACCCTCGCGGAGCAGCCGTTCGTAGGAGAACAGGAACGAACCGCTCGACACGTTGCCGTAGTCGCGCAGCACTCCGGTGGTGTGCCGCACGTCGTGCCGGGTCAGGCCGAGGTTGACCCGGACCGCGTCGATCACCTTCTTGCCGCCGGAGTGCACCAGCCAGTGCGCGATGTCGCTGCGGCGCAATCCGGCGCCGGACAACAGTCGATCGACCACCGACTCCGCGTGCGCGCCGACCACGTAGGGCACGTCCGGGTCGAGGTAGAAGCTGAACTTGCCCTGCTCGTCGTCCCAGTCGTAGCGCATCGCGTCGATCGCGTCGGTGATCAGGCAACTGGCGAAGGACAGTACGCGCGGGCTGCCGGCGGGAGGCGAGTCGACGTCGACGCCGAGTCCGGCGTAGCCGCTCGGCGCGTCGGGCGGGCCGGCCGCGTCGGGGGTGTCGGCGGCCAGTGCGACAGCCGCCGCGCCGTCGCCGAAGAGGCTGTTGACGACGGAGGTGCGCATCGTGGCGTCGAGGACGTAGGCGGCCGAGCAGGCTTCCGCGCACACCATGACGGCGATCCGCCCGGGGTGGGCCACGGTCCAGCCGACCGTCGCGTTCAGCGCGTTGAGGCCGGCGTTGCAGCCCATGCCGACCACGTCGACGCGGCTGCAGCGCGGATCCATGCCCAATTCCCGGATGAGCAGCGCGCTCAGACCGGGGGTGAGCAGGCCGGTGGTGGTGACGCAGCACAGGTAGCCGACGTCCGCGAGTTCGATGCCGGCGTCCTTGAGACAGGCGTGGATCGCCCGGGCGGCCATCTCGATGGCCAAGCGCTTGTGCTTGGCCAGGAGTTCGCCCTGGGTCTCGATGGTCGCCGCTCCGGTGGCGTCCCGTGCGGGCACGGACAGGAAGCGTCGTTCGATCGCGCTGTTGAGGAAGACGGAGCGCACCTTCGGATCGGAGATCCGGAACAGGTCGAGGAGTTCGCGCTGCGAGTAGGAGTGTTCGGTGACGGCCGTGCCGACGCCGAGGATCCGGGGCACGCCGGGGATGTCCTTGCGCTCGGGCGCGAACGTGGACGTGGGCGAGGCGGGCGCGAGGGTCGAGGTGAGCGCGGCGACCGAGGCGACGTTCGAGGGGTTCAGCGCGAGGGTCATTGGAAGGTCCATCCCCACATGCGGGGCTTGCTTCGAGTGCGACGTACCGCTGTGGACACTTCGATCGTCCTTTCGGTGGGAGTGGATCGGTCGGAGGGTGGATCGGTCCGAGGTGGATCGAGGGGCGGGTGGATCGGTCAGTGTGCGTGGGCGTCGGGTGCGGATCGGCTCTCGGCCCGAATGAACCGGGCCAGCCGGGCGATACCTTCGGTGATCTCGGCCTCGGTGAGATAGCTGACGGACAGTCGGAGTCGGTGCTCGCCGCCACCCTGCGGATGGAAGTAGGACATCGGCGTCCAGATGACGCCGAAGTCCCGCGCCGAGCGGTCCAGCGCGGCGTTGTCCGCGCGGAACGGGACGTCGACGGCGAGGAAGAAGCCGCCGTCGGGCCGGTTCCAGTGCACGGTCGGGGCACCGGGACCCCCGGGATTGCCGGGATCGCGGGAGCCGTCGTGGGGACCGAGTCCGCCGCCCGGGAAGCACGCGTCGAGGCGTTCGAGGGTGGCGCGCATGGCGCGCCCGTAGTAGGCGGAGGTGTCGACGTTCAGGGCCGAGGTCCGACCTTCGGCCGCGAGCAGCATGCCCGCCACCGCCGCCTGGCCCAGCGGCGACGTGTTCACCGTCACCATGCTCTTGATCCTGGTGAGTTCGTCCGCCAACAGTCCGGTGCCACCCGCCTCGTCGGCGACGACCTGGTCCGCGACGACGAAGCCCACTCGGGCACCCGGGAAGAGGGTCTTGGCGAACGAGCCCAGGTGGACCACCCGACGGTTGCGGTCGAGTGACTTGAGGGTGGGCAACTGCGCCCCGGGGCTGACCATTCGGTAGGGGCTGTCCTCGAGGATGAGGAAGTCCTCGCGCTCGGCCAGGTCGAGCAGCGCGTGCCGCTCGGCCGTCGACACGGTGTTGCCGGAGGGATTCGAGTGGTCGGGGACGAGATAGAACGCCCGACACCGGCGTCCGCGCGAGCGCTCCGCGCGAATCGCCGCGGCCAGATCGGCGCAGCGGAAGCCGTCCGGTCGCTCGTCGACGGCGGTCAACGCGACGTCCAACAACCGGGCGGCACCGGTGATCCCGACGTAGCAGGGGCTGGAGACCAGCAGCACGTCCCCGGGGCCGGAGATCAGCGCCCGCACGGCGAGGAACATCGCCTCCTGGCAGCCGGCGGTGACCACGACGGACTCCGGCGGTACGTCGATGTGTTCGTCCCGCCGCAACGAGTCGGCGATCAGGTCGCGGATCAGCCCGGCGGTGGGGCCGTACTGGAACATCGTGTCCCGTACGCGGGCGGGCGAGTATCCGCTGTCGGCGAGGTGATCGAGGTAACGCCGGATGTGCGTGAAGATCTGCTCGGTGTCGAAGAAGCCGTCGTACGGGCGGCCCGGCGCGAACGAGATCGCCTCGGGATGGCGATGGGTGATCTCGTTGAGGAAGTTCATCGTGTCCAGCACCGGATCGCAGACGCTGCCGTGGAGCTGCTTCCTCGACAGGTGGGCGACGACCGGGTCGGGCGGCGAGGGCTCGGTGGTGCCGTTGCCGAAGTCGGTGACGAGGCCGTCGCCGATGCCGTCGTTCATCCGAGGACCGGTCGCGGGCCGGGGTCGGCGACGGTTCCCGAGCCGGTGACGCGTTCGGGCGGGCCGGGCGACGCGAGGCCGGTGCTCGTTGACACGGTCATGGAGGTACCTCCCGCAAAGGGCAGTCGGGTACGAACGACGGTCACGCCGGGGGGCGTCACGGGACGCGGGCGTGCACGGGAAATCCGTTGCGCCTTCGCGGTTGTCGCGTCGCGTCGGCGGGTGCCGCGGGACGGTCGCCGGCAGTGCCGATCGAGGTGGCCGACCGGGCCGTCGGGCCGATCCACCGATCGCACGGCCGTCCCTCCCGCCCTCCGGCGGTGAGGCCGGTGAGGCCGGTGGGATCGGTGACGCGTACCCCGCACCGTTCCCGGAGTATGGCACCCCGCGAGCCGATCACGGGCATGTACACCGATGACGGATACGGCCGCCCTCGGAGGGCCGAGGGCGACGGCGGACCGCGACGTCGGGCTCGGGTCGTACGCCGTTCGCGCGGCGTGCCCAGACGACACGGCATGCAGCCGACCCGGCCCCGGTCGTGGCCGACGGCAGTGGCCGTCGTCGACGGCGACAGCGATGAATACGCCGTCGGTTCCCGCACGGGAACCGACGTGAGGGGTCACCCGAGCGGGCGAAGCCGCCGTCGGGTGGCCCCTCATGGGACTACCGATCGATCGGAGCCCGGTCTGCCCGCCGAAACCCTTCCGGCGAGCATGATCGGGCTCTGATGCCCATCATTGCTCCTGGCCAGGAAATCCCCGATACCCTTGGCCGGCAGTAGCTCACATGCCGACGGCCCCGCTGCTCACGGAGCGGACACGCTCGTCCAGTTCCTGCGCGAATCCCAGCCACGTCTCCGCGTACTGGCGCGCGAGATGCACCACCAGGGCCCCGCAATGCGGTGGTACCGCCGCGGTCAATTCGGCCCACTCCTCCATGCCGATCGCATTCTGCCGCAGTATCCGCAGCAGGTGCCGTCCCTCCTCCTTGTGCCGCAAGGACGGGTCCCTGAGTAATTTCTCGACCACCGAGCCCGGATCCGGTTGGAGCGTGCGCACCTTGCGTTCGACCCGTGAACCGGCGGAACGGCCGACCTCGGTGTCGTCGTGGGTGTCGACCTCGACCGGCAGTACGCCCACGGGTCCCTCGCCGGATTCCAGGCGCTTGCGGACATCACTCGCGGTGGCGGGCGAGATGCCCGCGAGCCGGGCGATCTCCCGAAGGGATGCCTTGGGATGCGCCGCGATCACCTCGGCGGCCCGTTGCCGACCCTCCACGCTGTTGAGCGGGCGGATCCGGCCGTCGCGGCCGATCCGGGCGTTCAACTGCGGCAGCGCGCCGGCTGAACGGCGTCGGATCGCCCCCACGGTCTTCGCGCCCAGGCCCGCGATCCGGGCGATCGCCCGATCGGACATGTGCGGATGCGACGCGATGATCCTGGTGGCGGCGGCCCGGCGATCCGCCTGTGACAGCGGAAGGCCATGCCCTACATTCGCCTTGACCGCGTGCAGAAATGCGTCTTCGTCGGTGCCGTCGAAAAGCTCGACATCGATGACCTCCCGCCCTTTCGACAGGGCCGCCATCAGGCGATGGATCCCGTCGATCACCTGCCCCGTGTTCCGGTTCACGAGGATGGGTGGAAGCGGTTCGTCGATTTCCGCGAGTCGGGAGATGTGTTCCTGGTCCTGACCTTCCGAGCGCGGTGATTCGCCCGGCACGAGCGAGGCGATCGGGACGGTCAGAATCTCCTTGACGCGGTGTTTGTTCAGGGCCTGCTCGACAACGAGATCGGGCGCCCCTTCGTGACGCGCGACCTCAAGTGCTCTGGCGTCCGAATGTTGCATCTCAATCTCCCCCGTTGGATGAATATCCAGGATCCGATTCTCGTGAGATTTGCAATGGATCGAGCCATCGACACCGATCGTGTGCCATGTGTTCCGGCGCCCACACGTGCGGGACCGCCCGCGTCCGTCGCACGTACGAGCCACGCTCCGTACGTTCGACGTCCCGCATTCGACGCGGCGGGAGCCGTCACCTGTGGCGTTTCGCGTCGCGACGCGCGACAGTGATCACGGTTCGATCCGCGATCACCGACCATCGTCCGCGAACCCGGCACCGCCCGGGTTCCGATGGTCGCGAAACCGCTGCTTCCCGAAATGTCCAGGAAGTGACGCCGGACCGACGCCGTCGGTGTTCACCGATCGACGCACCCGTTATCGGTTCGGCCGTATCGAGTTCGTCAGTCGCTTCCGTACGCCTCCCTTGGTCGTCGCATACTCACTCATGGTCACTGTTCGAGAGAGCGCTGTCGAGACTCGACGAGGGATCATCGGCAGGCTTGACCGGAATCCGGCGGGTGCTCCTCGGCGGCGCCGGATCGGGTGAGGTCCCGTTTCCCGGATCATCCGCCGGACCTTGCGAACGGCCGTCCACGCGTGCGGAGTCGGGGCCGTGAGCAGGCTCGGAATCGACGGTTCGACCGGCCCGATTCGGGCCCGGCCGAGGAGGCGGTACGGCGGCCGGCGAGGCGGCGCGGGCCCTGCGCCCGGGTGCGGCGACGGCCGGCGCCCGACCCGCCCGGGCGACCTCCGCCAACCGGGCCGACAGATCGCGGCGATGCCGGTCGCCCGCCCCCGTTTCACGGTTCGCTACTTGCAAATATCGCGCCAAGCGCTCCCATGTGCCATCCGCCGACCAGCGCCGATCACGTTTGTAGACGGTTTGCCATGGGCCGAACCGCGCGGGCAGATCGCGCCAGGGCACCCCGGTCCGGGTGTGGAACAACACCCCGTCGATCACCCGGCGATGCTCGCCCCACCGGCCGCCGCGTCGCCCGCCGGCCGGCAACAGGGGCTCGAGAAGCGCCCATTCGGCATTGGTCAGATCCCCTCGCCCCACCACACCGGACAGCGTGTACCAAGACGCGCCGGGCCACAAGATCCGGGAAACAGAACCGGGATTCGGACGGCGCGTCCCGCGGGAATCGGGACGGGGACAGCCGCGGATCGGCGGGTGCGACGCCAACTCCGCGGCACAGTTCGGAATTCGTCGAACCGATGCGATGTCGAGTGTTCAACCGGGGCCGTGACGCAGTTGAACGGCACACGGTCGCAGGGCGGCGAAGTCGCCCTATTGATGCGCCGGGACGGGTCGGCCAGAGTGACCCGAAGAGCCATGAGGCATGGCTGATTCCTGGGAAAGGACGGCATGGTGACGAATCCTTTCGACGACACCGAGGCGAGATTCCTGGTGCTGGTCAACGAGGAGGGACAACATTCGCTCTGGCCGGTCTTCGCCGAGGTACCCGCCGGGTGGACGACCGCCTTCGGCGAGGCGGGCCGTCAGGAATGCCTCGACTACATCGAGGAATCGTGGACCGACATGCGCCCGAAGAGCCTGATCGAGGCCATGGAGGCGAGCGCGGCAAGCACCTGAGGCGACCGGCCGGCGCCGCCCACCCGCTCGTGGCCTCTCGTGGCCCCGAGCCGTGGGCGGCGGCGGTGGCCTACCGGTAACACCGGGACGGTGACGCGCTTCATGGACTGCGCGGACTGCGCGGACCCGGTGGACCCGGCGGTGTGGACCCGGTGGACCTGGTGGACTTCGTGGAGCCCGCGGGCCTCGGACCGCTCAGACCGCCGTGAACGCGAGTGTCACGTTGTGGCCGCCGAAGGCCGACGAGTTGCTCAGCGCGGCTCGTACGCCCGGGCCGCCACGCAGTTCGCGCGCCTCGGGCGCGATGGTGATCCCGGTCGCGGTGACCTCGTCGTCGGGGTCGTCCAGATTCAGCGTCGGCGGCGCGGTCGACTCGCGCAGGGCACAGATCGCCGCGACCGCCTCGACCGCTCCCGCGCCGCCGATCAGGTGCCCGGTCATCGACTTGGTCGCCGAGACCACCGCGCCGGCCGTGGCCGCGCCCAGGACCTGACGGATCGCCCGGGCCTCGGCGCTGTCCCCGGCCTTGGTCGAGGTGGCGTGCGCGTTGATGTGTACGACCTGCTCCGGGGTGAGACGGGCGTCCGCCAGGGCATGGGTCATCGCCAACGCCAGTCCGGCACCGTCAGGTTCGGGTACCGCGATGTGATGCGCGTCGGCCGAATAGCCCACCCCCGCGGCAATCGCGTGTACCGCCGCGCCTCGGCGCGCCGCGTGCGCGGCCGATTCCAGGACGAGCATCCCGGAACCCTCACCCAGCACCAAACCGTCCCTGGCCTTGTCGAACGGCCGGGACGCGCGCAGCGGTTCGTCCTCGGCAAGGGACAGCGCCTGGAGCGCCGCGAACATCGCCGCCCACATCGGCGTGATCGGCGTCTCGGTGCCACCGGCCACCACGACGTCGGCCCGGCCCGAACGGATCATCTCGATCCCGTAGCCGATCGCCTCCGCGCCGGAGGCGCACGCGCCCGCGGCGGTGTGCGCACCCGCCCGCGCGCCCAGCTCGATGCTCAGCCAGCCCGCCGCGCTGTTCGGCATCACCCTGGGCGCGGTGTACGGCGACATCCGTCGCCAACCCCGCTCGCGCAGGGTGTCGTAGGCGGCGAGGTAGGTGAGGTGTCCGCCCAGCGCGGTACCGATCGAGACGCCGAGCCGCTCCGGTGCCACCTCGGGCGCGCCGGCGTCCCGCCACGCCTCGCGGGCGGCGGTCATCGCCAGGTGCGTGCTGCGATCCATGGTCCGCAACTCGGTGCGGCTGACCACCGAGGCCGGATCGACGGCGGCGGGCGCGCCGACGCGGATGGGAATGTCGTCCGGCCAGCCGTCCGCCAGCCGGCGCACACCCGACCGCCCGGCCAGCAACGCGGCCCACGTGGACGCCAGTTCACCGCCGACCGGGGTGGTCGCGCCCAGTCCGGTCACGACGACGCGGGTGTCATCCGTGTTCATGGTCACTGGCCCTTCGAGCGGTCCGCAATGCCGCGACGAATTCGCGGATTCACCGGGTCGTCGACGTTTCCGGGAGCACCATGCGCGCCGCCGATATCCCAAAGCCGCCACATGATCGCGGGAGGGGGAAGTATCGAAATCCGGGCATCGTTCCAATCCTTCGGAACACGAGCCCATTTTCGAATGGTATTCCGTATGTTCGACGCCGACGCGGCTCACGATGACACACGGCCCGAGGCCCGATCAATGCTCGCTCCGGCAGCTCCGTGGACGCGTGTTCAACTGTGCTGTCGCGGCAGTTGAACGCAGGTCGGAAGGGATGTTCGAGTGCTTGTCGTCCCGGTCGCGCACCCCGGCGACCCCCGCGCGGCCGGGGCCGCACATCTGTGCCGAGACGAGCGAAGAAGGCAGGAACCAATGGTGAGCCCACACGGCAGGGATCTCTCGGGGCCACTCCCCGACGTCCTGCGGTCCCCGAAGGAAGCCGTCGAATCGATCCGGACGCCGGCCGGCGATCGCATGTGGATGGTGCGCGATTACACCCTCGCCCGCCAGGTGTTGTCCGACCCGCGATTCAGCAGGTCCGAGGCGACCACCGCGCATGCGCCGCGGTTCGCCGAGGTGCAACCCATCCCGCAGTCGATGATGAGCATGGACGGGTACGACCACGCGCGACTGCGCCGTATCGTCGCCGGGGCCTTCTCCGCACAGCGGATCGCCGCCACCGAGCCGACCGTGGCCCGATTGGCCGACGAACACCTGGACCGACTGGCCGCCGCCGGGCCACCGGCGGACCTGATCGCGGGTCTCGCGGCGCCGCTGCCGATCGCCGTGCTGTGCGGCCTGCTCGGCGTCCCGCTCGCCGACGCCGAGGTGTTCGGCGATTCGGTGGAGGTGCTGTTCGACATCACCTCGGGACCGGCGGAGATGTCCCGGCGGCGACTCGAACTGGTCAGGTACATGGCCGACTTGCTGGCACGCAAGACCGGCGGCGGGGACGACGACCTGCTCGGCATGCTGATCGCCGCCCGCGACCGGGACGGGATGACCAAGCAGGAAATGCTCGCGATGGCACTCGCGTTGCTGATGGCCGGCTACGAGACCACGATCGGCCAGATCGGCATGTCCGTACTGACCCTGCTCACCCGACCCGACGCCCACCGCGCACTGCTCGACGACCCGGATTCACTGCCGGCGGTGGTCGAGGAACTGCTGCGCCTGGACTCCGCGTCGCCGCTGAGCTTCCCGCGCGTGGCCACGGAAGCGGTACGGCTGGGCGACGTCGACGTCCGCGCCGGAGAGGCCGTGATCGTCTCGCTGATGCACGGCAACCGCGACGAGCAGGTCTTCGCGGAACCCGATCTGCTCCGTGCGGACGGTCGGGGGCCGACCCACCTCGCGTTCGGGCACGGTATCCACCGCTGCCTGGGCGCTCCGCTCGCCAGACTCCAACTCCACGTCGTGCTGGGCCGGCTGCTCACTCGATTCCCGGACCTGAGGCTGGCCGACGGGCCCGACGCGGTGCGTTGGAAGGACGGCCTGGCCACGCGCGGCCTGGCCCGGCTCGTGGTCGAGTGGCAACCGGTGGACCGGTCGCCCGACCAGGCGACCCGAGCACCGCTCCCGGCCCAGGCCCGCGCGCGGTGACGCGGCGGCGACCCGATTGATCCGACCCTGCTCCCGTGCGATAGTCGGCACCGACGCGCGGCGCACGGGGAAGGCGTCGCCTATCACGCGTAGTTGGATGACTCCGCGGACTCGACGGAACGCCTTGTCCGTGCCGTCGCGATCTCGCCGCGGGCCGAAGACCGGGTCGTCGACGGAGCCGGCACGGATCACGCCTACGCAACTCGACGCACCCCGGCGCCTCGATCCACGCACTTCGCTCGATTCACCCGATCCGCCCGGTGTTTCGGATCGCATCGCCGGGTGCGGCACCCCGACCCGAGTCCGCCCGCCGATTCGTCGAAGGTGCGCACGGCGGCTTCGCCCGTACGCACGTGAGAGGAGCTGTCATGGAAACCGTGTCCGCACCGGAAGCGCTCGACATGCTGGCCGAGGTCCTCGGCACCCCCGTGCCCGACGCGGACGTCGCGTTCGGGACGCTGAAGATGGATTCGCTCCAGACGGTCGAGTGGCTGACCATGATCGAGGACCGCCTCGGGTTCGTCTACGATCTCAAGGACTTGAACTTCCACGAACTCGCCGAGCAAAGCGTCGGCGACGTACTGGAGTTCCTGCACGGCATCGCCGCCGCCCGCCAGGCGGAGTGACCGGAGGCCGCGCGACCACGGTTCGCCGGGGCGTGCCTTCGATCCGCTAGCGGATCCCGCCCATCAGGAACGCGTACTCCAGCGTCACCGCCGGGTCTGCGGAACTCAGGCGGATGGTGTGGTCGGGTTGACCGATCTCGACCGGGGTGGCCTGGAGCTCGCAGATCGAGCGGTCGCCCAGGAGCGGCGTGTTGTCGCCGTCCTTGAAGAAGGCGAACCGCACCCGGCAATCCGCCCACGTCTCGGCGACGAGCAGCAGCTTCTGGAAGCCCTCCACGGCGAAGCGGATCGTGGCGCTCGGCCGGGTCGCGGCGAGGGTGCCCGAGCAGCCGGCCACCCAGCCCCCGGTGATGGTGCACGTGGCGTCCCCGGAGAACGGGCCCAGCCGTGTCACGGACTCCGGCGGTTCGACGGGTTCGTCGGACTCGTCGGGCATCCCGGTTTGCGGTGTGCCCGCCAGGAACTCCTGTTGGGCAGCGGCGGCTTCGGCGAATTCGGCGCGGCCGGTGAGAGCGACGTCCAGGACGCAGCCGTCCAGGATCTCCGGGATGGTGACGCCGGCGGCGGTGCACTGCGTGCGGGCGGCGTCGGCGTTGGGCGCGGTCGCCACCTGGGTCGGGCGTCGTGGGAACGAGCGGTTGGTGAACGTCGCGGTCGACTGGCCGGGCTCGTAGTCGAACAGCGACTCCTCCTGGCGGATCCGCCAGTGGTCGGCGTACACGTGGTAGAGGTCGTCGAACGATGGCGGTGTGCCGCCGGACGGTCTGGCGAGCACGCGTCCGCCGCCCAGGTCGAGGTCGTTGGTGGCGGTGCCGTCGGCGTTGCCGAGCAGGCCCTGGACATGCCGCTTGCGGCTTTGCGGCAGGGCCATGTCGACCTTGAGGCCGTACGCGCCGATCGGCGTGATGTACAGCGTGGTCGTGTCCGGCCAGAAGAGCGCGTATCGGGCGTCGGCCCCGTCGCCGGTGCGGGCCAGCGTGCCCCCGCCGGGGAGCGGCGTCTGCGCCCCGGGGGCGAGCGGCCGGCCGTCGAGGCGGACCGTGGTCATGCCGCGCTTCGGATCGAGGGCGAAGGTGACCCGCGCCCCGGCGACTCTGGCCGCGACCGCCGAGTTGACGCTGACGTCGCCCACGTCGGGGTACGGCACCTGCCGGGCCTGCACGCGCAGATCGTCGTCGGTGGAGGCGACGAGGGTGAATTCGCCGGCCGCCTGGAAGTCGTAGTAGAGCCGGTCGAACGTCGTCAGGTGCGGGTCGCCGTTGCTGCCGCCGTGCGGACCGTCCGGGCACTGGGCGAGGCATTTCGGAGCCGACGGACGCGGCTTGGGCTTGTCCTTGGGCTCACCGCAGAAGCTCTTGAGCGTCTGGCCGGTGAGCCCCAGGGACGCGTCGACCTCACCGCCGCTCACCGCGACGAATCCGCGGCCCGGCTTGATGATTTCGAACCTTGTCCCGGCGCCCGGGGTGTCCTCGGGGCACTCGCACTTCGAGCCGAGAGTGCAGAAGATGTCGCCCATGTGGGCGCCGAGCGGGTAGTCGCCCGGGCCCGGGCCGAACCGTCCGAAGACCGGTCCGTTCGGCGCCAGGCGCAACACTTCCGCCGAGATGTCGAGGGGGGTCAGGTTCGGATTGAAGGCGGGACTGGTGACGCGGACGGTCTGCTTGGAACTCGCCACCACGAGCGGGGGACTCAGCTTGACCTTGTCGCCGGTGATGCCGACCCCGTTGATGTCCCAGGCGAGTTCCCGGGCCAGGTCGCGCAGGAAGCTCGCCGGCCAGCCCTCCAGGACCTGTTGCCGTTTGCCGCCGAGCGCGGCGGCGAAAGCGGCCTGGCTCATGGGGGTCGTGCCGTTGGCCGAGGCGGCGATGGCGGCCCGGGAGGTCGACCATACGTCCACTCCCCGGTAGTCCAGTTCCCACCAGAAGCCCATGGCCGAGTAGGACAGTTTGGTCAACACCGGGTCCTTCCGGACCAGGTAGTTTTGCCAGATTCCGGGGCTGGAGTAGTGACCGGTGAGCTTGCCGGCCGCCCAGTCGGCGAGACCCTCGGCCACCCAGCCGGGCATGGCGTCGAACGCGGAGGGGTTGTTGATGATGATGCCCTCGACACAGTGCGTCAGTTCGTGGACCAGTACCTCGTCGCGCAGTGGGTCGGGCATGTTGGACGCCCGGAAAGCGGGATACATCACGATGCGGCATTGCGGACCGGTCACGTCGTTCCACCCGCCGGCGCTCGCCGGCACGGTGGCAATGCCCGGTGCCCCCGGGCTGGGGGTGAACAGGCTCTCGGTCCGACACGCGGCGATCACCGTGGAGGCGGGGACGCCGAATTTCGCGGCCAGCTTCGTCCACCAGTCCCGGATCCTGGATGCGAACACCGTGTCGGCACTCGCGCCCGGAGCGCAGGTGGCCCGCGCCTGCGGGAGCGAAGCGGACCGGCCGGCGGTGTGGCCGGCCGCCGGAGTGCCCCCGCCCGACCCGATGGGCAGGTCGCCCCAACCGGAGAGGTCACGCACCGCGGCGCGCTGATCGTCGGCCAGATCCGCCCAGTGGCCCGAGATCCAGCGCAGTGCCGCCGAACCCGATCTCAGGTCCGCGCGGCTCCCGGTCTGGGCCTGCGCGCCGGGGATCGGCCCGAAGGCGGTGGCGAAGGCCGACAAGGCCATCTGCGTGGAGACCGTACCGTCGGGCCCGGTCATCGCCATGACCTTCTCCCACGCGGTGGGCTCGGCGGCCCGGTCCGCGTCGCGGTCCTCGCGGTCGTGCGACGTGCAGGCACCGAGGAGCAGCAGGATCGCCGCCAGTACCGCCGCCACGGTGCGCGGACGCCGGCTCTTGCGGGGGAAGGGGGACCCGAACACGGAGTACGAGTCCCCGACCGGGACCGGCCCACTCCCCGCTTCGCCCGTCCGGGTCACGGGATTTCGGTTTCGGGATGCGGGACGCGGCGGCGGGATGGGGAACTCGCCCGCCCCACCGTCCGCTCACTCGGCGCGGGATGCGGGACGCGGGATGCGGGTGCGGGATGGGGGGTGCGGCCGGCGGCGTGGGTTGTGGCGGGGGTTCAGAAGGGCCGGCCGTGCTCGCCCAGGCTGTCGGCCGCCCGGGCGACCATCATCCCGACGCGCCTGCACGCGACTTGGTCGAGTCGGCCGGACGGGGCGCTGACGATCAGTGCGGCCACCGGTCGGCCGGTGGAGTCCAGGACGGCCGCCCCGACGCTGGTGATGTCCGCGTCCACCGCGCCCATGCTGAGCGACCAGCCGCGTTCGCGGGTGCCCGCCACCTCCCGTTGGAAGGCCGTGTCGCTCGGATCGATCCCGGACAGGTCCCATTCGTCGGGGGGAGTGGCCGCGCACAGGGCCTGCCCGGCCGCGCTGGTGGCCGCAGGGAACACCAGTCCGATGCGCGGGACGGTGCGTACGAGTTGCCGGCTCTCCGCGACGTCGACGGCGACGATGCGACCGGCGTCGGGCACCGCGAGCGTCACCGTCTCGCCGGTCTCCTCGCGAAGGTCCGCCAGGACGGGACGGGCGCGGGTCAGCAGGTCGTCACGGCGTCGCGCCTGGGCCGCCAGGACCAGGGGGCGGGTGGTCAACTTCCACCGGGTGGACGGTTCGGCGGTGGGCCGCAGCCATCCGCACGTGTGCAGCGTCACCAGGATCCGCTGCAGGGCGCTCTTGTCCACGCCGGTGATCCGAGCGAGCTCCGCGACCCCGATCGGCTCGTGCGCGGCGATGACCTCGAGCACTTCCAGGGCGCGGGCGAGGCTCTGTAGGGGCTTGACGGCCATGACGCGCCCTCCGGTACATTGCGAATCACTGAGCAACATAGCGTGTCACATAGCGATACACAAGTTCTCCAGGGAGCTGTCGTGACGACCCTCGATCCCGAACTGTTCCTCCCCGACCCCGAGCCCGCCGACGTGCGCTACACCGTCATCTCGGTCGACGACCACGTCGTCGAACCGCCGCACCTGTTCGACACCCACCTGCCGGCGTCGCTCCGCGAACGCGGCCCGCGCATCGTCGAGAACGCGAACGGCGCGCACGTCTGGGAGTTCGAGGGCGAGCGCTACTCACAGGTGGGCATGAACGCCGTCGCCGGTCGTCGACCCGAGAGCTTCACCCTGGAACCCGCGCGCTTCGACCAGATGCGCCCCGGCTGCTACGACGTGCACGCCCGGGTCAAGGACATGGACCTCGGCGGCATCTGGGCCATGCTCAACTTCCCGTCCCAGATCACCGGGTTCTGCGGCCGGGTGTTCGCGCACGCCCGGGACGTCGAGGTCGGGAAGGCGTGCGTGCGCGCGTGGAACGACTGGATGTACGAGGAATGGCACCGCGCCTACCCCGATCGGATCATCCCCGGAGGGATCACCTACCTCGCCGACCCGGTCGAGGCCGTGACCGAGATCGAGCGCAACGCGGACCGCGGCTTCACCTCGGTGACCTTCCCCGAGCGCCCGCACGCGATCGGCCTGCCGTCGCTGTGGAACCGCGACCATTGGGACCCCATCATCCGCGCGTGCGACGAGACCGGCACCGTCATCTCGCTGCACGTCGGCAGCTCCGGCATGCACCCCGTACCGCCCGGCGGCCCCGCGCTCCAGCTCGGTGCGACGATGTTCGGCCAACTGTCGCTGGGGGCGTGCAGCGAATGGTTGTGGTCCGGCTACCCGCTCCGGCACCCGAACCTGAAGATCGCCATGAGCGAGGGCGGCATCGGCTGGGTGCCCATGCTCATCGACCGGCTCGACAACATCATCGACCGTTCCGGCTACGGCCTGGGTTGGGACGAACGCCCCGCCGACGTGCTGCGCCGCAACTTCTGGTTCTGCACCCTCGACGACCCCTCCACCATCGCGCTGCGGCATGTCATCGGCGTCGACCACATCATGCTCGAGACCGACTACCCGCACGGCGACGGCACCTGGCCACACACCCAGGACGTCGTCGCGCGCCACTGGGGGGACATCCCCGCGCACGAGCTGCGGATGATGTGCAGCGAGAACGCCGCGAAGCTGTACCGGCACCCGCTGCCCGACGTGGTCCTGCCGCTGGACGCCTGACGAGGTCGTCGCCGGTCGCGCGCCTCCCCGTCCGTCGACTCCGCGCCCCGTCCCGTCGATTCCCGCGCGCCTTCCTGCCCGTCGATTCCCCTTCCGCGAAAGGCCTTCGATGACATTCACCCCGACGCCGGACAAGCTCGCCCCCGACCTGAGCCCCGCGCAGGAGATCGTGCTGCTGGCGCGCACGTTGTGGCGCGAGGGCTACGACGACCACCTCGCCGGCCACATCACCTACAACCTCGGAGACGGCACGCTGCTGTGCAACCCCTGGTTGCTGACGTGGAACGAGATCCGCCCGCGGGACATCATCCGCATCGACCTGGACGGCAACGTCGTCGAGGGTGATTGGCCGGTGCCGCTCGGCATCCCCCTGCACCTCGAACTGCACAGGGCCCGCCCGAACGTCCGGGTCGCGATGCACAACCACCCGCGGTTCGGCACGGTGTGGGCCGACATGGGCGAGGTGCCGCCCGCGTACGACCAGAGTTCCACCCTCGGCGGCGGAGAACTGACGCTGGTCGACGAGTACGACGGCGCGGTGAACAACTCCGAGGCCGCGCGCAAGGCGATCGCGGCGATGGGCGACGCCGACCTCGCGCTGCTCGCCGGTCACGGGGTGTTCGTCGTCGGCGTCAGCACACGCGCCGTCCATCAGCGCGCGGTCGCCCTCGAGATCCGCTGCCGCAACGCCTGGATGGTCCGCGCCGCCGACGGACGTCGCACCAGCCCCCTGCCCGCGCACTGGCTCGAACGCACTCTCCGCAGCGACGGCAACGGCTTCGTCGGCTATTGGGAGTCGGCGGTGCGCGAGGAACTGCGGGCCGCGCCGGACCTCTTGGCATAGCGCGCAAGGTCGCCGAACGACGCGGGCACCGCCGTCGTCAACCGCCCCGACCGATCGGTGCGGGTGACCGGCTCGAACAGCCTGCTGTTCTACGGCGTCAAGTCCGACGGCAGCAAGCCCGACATCGTCGACAACGGCACCAGCAACAAGATCATGACGAGGTGATCCCACCTCGCCGCCGGACGCGACCGCGACTCGCACCACGCGGCCGCGCCCGGCGGCGCCGCGCCCGCCTTCGGCATCTGATCCGCGGCTGAGCGGATCCCGCGCGGCCGCCACGCGGCGTGCCGGGAAAGCCGCAATCCGGCGCCCCGCCTCTCCGCCACTTCGTGGTCGGGGAGGCGGGGCTCTTTTATCGGACCAATTTCCCGGGATGCACCGATATTCGGTGCACTGATTTATGCCTTGGCTGGATATTGGGAGCTTGGCTTGATTTTCGTGAAGGCTGCCAATCGACTGCGCGCCGCTTGTGGCGTGACGGAAACGTGTATTAATGGGGTGCCGAAACGTTTCTTCAATGCACTTCATTGATCAAAAGGTTGCGAACATGCTCGATTATGATCGAGATTGGTTCGCCAGGTCAAGCCAATGACCAGGTGCAATTCCACACAGTCAGATGAAGGACACATACAGCTACGATAGGTCTAGACCGGTGGCAAAAGAACCGAAAGGCTCTGGTGTGTGCGCGTTCCGGAAGGGTTCCGTTTACGGACGGTTCATTCTCGGGCTCGGATCCGCCGGTCGAACCCGATGCGCCGCGCGCAATCGGGGTCGAGGCGGCACGACGTGCGGGCGATAAAAGTTCGGCCTGTCTCGCGTAACGGTGTCGGCCGGTAGTCCAAAAGATGTACGGCCGATATCCAATTCCAACCAGGAATCAACCGAACAGCGACGGCCGAGCCGACCCCGGCTCCCGCCGCCACTGCGGTATGCCCGCGCGCCCCTGCGAGGGTCGCTCCGGCGTACGGGCGATGCCACCGAGGCCCGGAGTCCGTCGCGCCTCGACCCCGGTCGCAGAACAGCACCACGACCGACGCTCCATGGAAAGGGAACCACCCCGATGTCACCCACCCGCAGCACCCAGTCCCGCTCCCACCCCCAGCCGCGCCGCCGCCGGATGGCAACCCTGGCCGCCGTGCTCGCCTGCGCCGCGACCGCGTGGGTCGGTTCTCCCACCGCCACCGCATCGCCCACGCCGACCACCGCCTCAACGGCCGCGACGACCACCCCCGCCGGCGGCCCGGTGAGTCCCGCGCTGATCACCACGACCGCCCACCCGGGCAACCAGGTCGCGCTCACCTTCGACGACGGGCCCAGTCCGCAGTACACCCCGCAACTGCTCCAAGTCCTCAAGAAGCACCAGGTCAAGGCGGTGTTCTGCGTCGTCGGCGAGCAGGTCGAGTGGCAGGAGGCGACGGTCCGCGCGATCGTCGCCGACGGTCACACGCTGTGCAACCACACCTACCGCCACCGCGACCTGACCACCGTCTCCCCGGCGGAGATCGAAGCGGACATCAAGCAGACCGACGCCCGGATCCGCGCCGCCGTACCGGGTGTCGAGATCCCTTACTTCCGTGCGCCGTACGGCAATTGGGGCCAGTCGCCCGCCGTTGCCGCCAACCTCGGCCTGCGTCCACTGAGTTGGACGCTGATGCCCGGCGACTGGGAACTGCCCGGCGTGGACGTCCTCCTCCAGCGGCTTCGCGACGGCATCACCCCGACCGGCGTGGTCACCCTGCACGACGCGGGCGGCGACCGCCAACAAACCGTGGACGCGGTCGATCGACTCATCATCGAATACAAGGCCAAGGGCTGGAACTTCGACCTGCCGTCCCGCTGAGTCCACGGGCCCGGCGGGCCGTCGTGACGCGCGTCGGATCCGGTAGCGGGTAACCCGAGGAGAGTCGCACGGCCAACGGCCCGGCCCGCGGAATCGTCACTCGTCGCCGAGCATGTGCGTATCCACCCGCCATGCTCGGCGACGCGTACGTCCGGCGCCCGGGATTCGACCTTGGTCACTCGCCGAGTTCTCAGACTTCGGCCGGTGCCTTGATCCGGCCGGACACCACCACGGCCGTCAAGGCAAGCAGCGCCGTCAGCCCGAACGTCACGCCGAGCGCGGTTCCCATACCCGCGCCGTGGTGGTGCGTCAGGGCCGTCGCCGCCGGCCCTGACGCACCCTCGTCGTCGACGCCCTCGCGGCCGCGATGGGCGACGCCCCCACGCCCGACACCGGCTGCACCCACTGCGACCTCATCGCCGGCATCGCCACCCTCACCACCGCCTTCGCCGGCCCCGGCACCCGCCGCGTGTGGCCCGCCCTGGTGGCCGACATCGCCGCCGATCCGGCGCCGGCCGAAACCTTCTTCGCCCGCCTCTTCGACCCCCGACGCGCCGCCACCGCCACCGCCCTGCGCCGGGGCATCGACCGCGGCGACATCCGGCCCGACACCGATCTCGATCTCCTGCTCGACCTCTTGGCGTCCACCACCTACTACCGCGCCCTCTTCGGCCACCTCCCGATTACCGACTCCCTGGCCGAGGACATCGTGATGATCGTCATGTCCGGAGTGGCCACCGACACCTGGCGGGCCCAACACCCCCACCCGTACGCCTGAACCCGCACACCCGACCGGCCGCCTCCGCAACCGGGGGCACCTGCCGGGCCGTTGGTGAACTCCGCGGCATTGGGGCGGGCGCGGCCGATGCGGTCCGTCGGGTCGCCGACGCGGCCGACCGGCTCACCGCTTTCGCGAGTCCGATGGTGTCGGACAACCACCAAGAGTGGTGAAGTATTCACTGAGGGTCATGTGATGGGACGTCATGGGGTATCTCCGGCGAGAGGGAGAGCCCTGTGAGGACGCGTACGGTACGAACCGCAGTGGCCGCCGTGGTTGTCCGGCCGACGAACCGGTGATCGACACCGCCACGCCCGCTCTCTCGGCCGCGGTCGCGGCCGCGCGGGAACGAGCGGATCATCTCGTGCCGGGAGAAGCCGCCCCACGTGGTCCGGGCTGTGACCGGGCGCGGGAAGTACCGCCGGCGGGGGGCCGATCCGCCCGGCTTCGTCGTGCGAATCATCCCTCCCGGTGACGCCACGTCGGCGAAGAGGCGGGGTTCAGCGGCCTGTGGTGTTGTCGATGAGTTCGCGGAGGATGTCGGCGTGGCCGGTGTGGCGGCCGGTTTCCTCGATCATGTGGGTGAGGGCCCAGCGGATGCTGGGGGCGGAGCCGGAGCGTCCGGGTCGGGGGAGAGGGGCGGCGAGGTCGCCGCATGCGTCGAGGACCTTGTTCGCGCGGTCGACGGTTGCCCGGTAGCGGGCGACGAGGTCGGTGACGCTGTCCTGCGGGGTGGGGTGGAATGTCGCAGGCCAGTCGGTGACCGTTTCGCCGAGGAACGTTGCCTTTTCGACGGCGATCAGGTGGTTGAGGAGGCCGAGCAGATTCGTGCCCGAGGAGACTGCCGGCGTCCGGACTCGAGGCTCCGGGGCTCCGTCGACCTTCTTGGCGATCGAGGCGCGCAGGTAGTCGAGGAATCCGCGCAGGACGTCGGCTTCGCTGTTCGCGGTGCGGGGCGGCGGGGTGTCGCGGCGGCGGGAGGCGGTGGGCACGGCGGTTCTCCTGGGTTGGTGCTTGGTTCCGTGTGGGGTGGTGTCAGCCGGTTCGGCGGATGAGCAGGACGTGGTCGACGACTTCGGCCGTGTGCCCGTTGGGGCCGACCGCGACTCGGCGCGGCGTGTCGGCGCGTTCGACCGTCCACCGATCGGGGGACAGGCGCATGGGTGCGGCGACCTCTCGGGGGGTCGGATACCGCACGTCGGGGTCCTGATTCCATGACCACGGCGCCGTCGATCCGTGGTCCACGACCAGGAGTCGTCCGCCCGGACGCAGCAGGTGGGCGGCAGAGCGGAGGATGGCGGTTCTGTCCTGTGCGTACGGGGTGTGGAAGTAGTGGGCGGTGACCAGATCGAACGGGCCTTCGGGCAGGGAGTCGCGTGCGTCGTGTTGCCTGGCGCTGATCCGGTCGCTCAGGCCGCGCGCTTCGGCCTGCCGGGCGAGTCGCGTCGTCGCCACGGCCGAGACGTCGAGGGCGGTGACCCGCCAGCCCCGGTGGGCGAGCCACAGCGCGTCGCCGCCACCACCGCATCCGAGGTCGAGCGCGTCGCCCGGCGGCAGCGGGGTCACCGTCTCGACGAGACGGTCGTTCGGCCGCGGGTCGGCGGACGCGGGCCGCTCCGCGTAGACGTCGTCCCAGTATTCGGCCGCGTCGGAGCGCTCCATGAGGGTTCCTTCCACTCGGTTTCCGTGCGGCCAGTCTCGGCCGGTGGGTCACGAAGTGGCGCGGATCCTTGCCGTTTCGGCAAGCTGGTCCCATGGACTCTGCAATGGAAGACGTGCTCGACGCGGTCGGTCCGCGGCTGCGGGCGCTGCGCCGTGCCCGCGGGATCACCCTCGCCGATCTGTCCGCGAGCACCGGGGTGTCGGAAAGCACGCTGTCCCGTCTGGAGAGCGGTCAGCGCCGGGCGACTCTGGAGTTGTTGTTGCATCTGTCCCAGGTCTATGACGTCCCGCTGGACGATCTCGTGGGTGCGCCGCGCACCGGCGACCCGCGGATGCATCTGAAGCCGATTCGGCGATTCGGGATGACGTTCGTACCCCTGTCCCGGCGGCCGGGCGGAACGCAGGCCTTCAAGATGATCATTCCGGCGCGGGCGGAGCCACTCGAACCGACCTTGCAGACGCACGAGGGCTTCGAATGGCTGTACGTGCTCAGTGGCACGCTGCGACTGGTGGTCGGAGAGCGCGATCTGACGGTCAAGGCCGACAACGCGGCCGAATTCGACACCTCACTGCCGCACTGGCTGGGAAGCGCGGACGGCGGAGCGGTGGAACTCCTCGTCCTGTTCGACATGCAGGGGGTACGCGCCCACGTACACGGCGATCGCACGACTCGGGCGCAGCCATGACGGGGCCCGGGCCCGATGCCCGGTCATGGTGGCACGGAATTCGGTGCGGTACGGGTTCGGATGGAACACCGGGAGATGGGCGAGCATTCGGCATTGTGGCGTCGGTGGTCGCGCCCTACCGTGTGGTGTCGGCAGGCCGAGTTCGGCTGCGGATGCCGGGTGTCCTGTCGACAGGACGACACGGAAAAGGCGAACCCGCGCCCGATTCCGGAATCGCGCGTACCCGATTCGCCCCGTGACGGTCGGGGGTCGCCCGGAGCGCGGCGAATTGCAATCCTGATTTCCCGCTGCCGATCGAATGCCGCTCGGTCCCGCGTTTTTCAATCCACAGTCGCGTCGTGACGATTAAGGACGGTGCCCGTGAGCACGAACCCCTTCGATGACGAGGACGGCCGCTTCCACGTCGTGGTCAACGACGAGGAGCAGCACTCCCTGTGGCCGGTGTTCGCCGACGTGCCCGCGGGCTGGCGCGTGGTCTTCGGCGAGGCGTCCAGGGCCGACTGCCTGGAGTACGTCGAGCGGAACTGGACCGACATGCGCCCGAAGAGCCTGCAGGAGGCGATGGCGGCGGACTGACGGCGGAGGACCGACCGAGCCCGTCGAGGAGACGCCGAGCGGCGCGCCGCCCGCCGAGCGCCGGACCAGCCCGTTCCCCGTGGTGTGCCGGCGCGCCCTGGTCGACCGGACACCCGTCACATCGGAGTCAGTTGATGATCCTTCAGGGAAAGCGGGTCGCCCTGCCCGCGGTGCCCGTCGTGCACAGGCGGTTCGAGGCGCACGCGCGGGCCACGCCGGACGAGGTCGCCGTCTTCTGCGCCGGACGGCAGGTGACGTACGCGGAACTGGACGCGAAGGCCAACCGGTTCGCGCACTTCCTCACCGCGCGCGGACACGGCCCGGGTGCGAAGGTCGGCGTCTGCCTGGACTACTCGATCGACATCGTGGTCGCCATCCTCGGCACGCTGAAGGCGGGCGCGGCCTACGTTCCGTTCGACCCGGCGTACCCGGCGGCGCGGTTGCGACTGTTGCTGGGGCAGGTCCCCGACCTCGCCTTGATCGTGGCCTCCCCGGCCACGGCCGAACTGGTCGAGTCGGCGGCCGTCGAGGTGCTCGTCCTCGAGGAGTTGTCCGAGCACCTCGACACGCTTCCCACGACCGGTCCCGACGTCCCGGTCACCGGGGACGACGTGTGTTACGCGGTCTTCACGTCCGGGTCGACCGGTACGCCGAAGCTGACCGCGGTGCGGCACGAGGGCTGGTTCAACCTGCTGAACTGGCTGATGATCGAGTACGGTCTGCACTCCGGGTCGAACAACCTGGTCGTCAGCGCGTTCGGGTTCGACCTCTCGCAACGCAGCCTGATGATGCCGCTGTTCTGTGGTGCCACCCAGTACCTGATGGCGAGCCGCAACTTCGACGCCGCGATGGCCTACGGCATGCTGAACCGGCACGAGATCCGCACGGTGCACTGCGCCTCCAGCACGCTGTACCTGCTGGTGGACTGGGAGACCGCACGCGGCGGCGACGCGCTCACCCGGCTGGACTACGTGCTCTTCGGCGGCGAGCCGCTGCACGCGGAACGGCTCACCGACTGGGCGGGGCGCGCCGGGAACACGTGCACCCTCCTGCACCAGTACGGCGTCGCCGAGTGCACGGACGTCGCGTCGTCGTACGACCTCGCCGACTACCGGCCCGGCGAACACGAGATCGCACCGGTGGGCAGACCGGCGTACAACACCGATCTCCACCTCGTCGACGAGGACATGCGCGGTGTCGGGGCGGGGGAGTACGGCGAGATCTGCATTTCGGGAACCAGCGTCGGCGCCGGCTACCTCAACGGCACGGGTCCCGAATCCGAGCGATTCACCACGATCGTGGTCGACGGCGAGCCGCGCAGGCTGTACCGCACCGGCGACCGCGGTCGGGTGAACGAGGCCGGGGACCTGGTCGTCGCCGGCCGGATGGACGCGCAGGTGAAGGTGCGGGGCATGCGTATCGACCCCACCGACATCGAGCGCGCGCTCGGTCGGCTGGCCGGGGTCCGGCAGGCGGCGGTGGTGACCAGGTATACCGACTCCGGCGAGGCCGAGTTGATCGCGTTCATCGTTCCGACGGGCGACGATCTCGCCGAGAACGACGTGCGCGCCCGCCTGCTGGAGACGCTGCCGCGGAACATGGTTCCGGTCGGGTTCGTCAACATCCCGCGGATCCCGCTCAGTCCGCACGGGAAAGTGGACCGGGCGGCGCTGCTCGACGCGTGCCGGAACCGGTACGCCGACAGCGGCACTTCGGCATAGTCGACGGACCTTGATGACACAACGGAGAGGACTGTGATGATTGCCGAGCGGGTGCACGCCATCTGGTGCCGGGAACTCCGGCGCGACGACATATCCGTCGACGACGATTTCTTCGCCCTGGGCGGCCAGTCGGTGATCATGGCCAGGATCCAGGGAGCCTTCATCGAGGAACTGGGCGTCGAGGTCCCGGCGGACCGGATGTACCTCAACCCGACGGTGGCGTCGATCTCCGCGTACATCGAATCCCTGGGTGCGATATCCCAGTAGCGTCGGGTGACCACACCGGGCGGACCGGTCGTGGGGAGGAGGCGGTGCGACTGGCGGACACGCCGGCTGTGTCGGGCCGAGTAGCGTACGGGGAGTGTTCCGCAGGGCGTACGCACGAGTACTGTGATGGCGCCATCGGGGTCATTGCAGCTTGCCATGGCACATCATGTGCGCCATGATGGCGCCATCGATGTCGGCCCGTTCGTGATGAGAAGGACAGCCATGCCTGTTTTCGATACGCCCAAGTCGATCTCGGTCACGATCGAACTCCACGTCGGCGACGTGCAGATCACCGCCGAAGACCGGACCGACACCGTCGTCGAGGTACGGCCGAGCGACGTGAGCGATGCCTCGGATGTGAAGGCCGCCAAGGAGACGACCGTCGAGTACGCGGACGGCGTACTGGTGGTCAAGGGCCCGAAGCCGCTCGCGGGACTGGACCTCTCCCGGAAGACCCGTTCGGTGGACGTCACGATCGCGCTGCCCGTCGGCTCGCACGTACACGGCAAGGCGGCACTGGGAGAGTTGCGCTCCTCCGGTCGCCTGGGGGAGTGCGCGTACAAGACCTCCACCGCGATCGTCCACCTCGACCACGTCGGCCCGTTGCGCCTGAACTCGGCGGGCCACATCACCGTCGGCCGGGTCGACGGCGACGCCGAGGTCGGCACCTCCATCGGACGGATCCGGATCGGCGAGATCGACGGTTCGATCAAGGCCAAGAACTCCAACGGCGACACCGAGATCGGCACGGTCACCGGCGACGTCCAGGTCCGCAACTCCAACGGCGACATCTCCATCGACCACGCCTCGGGGTCCAGGACCGACGCCAAGACCTCCAACGGCAACATCCGTATCGCGGAGGTCAGTCGCGGCGAGGTCGTGCTCAAGACCGGTTCCGGTGACCTGGAGGTCGGCATCGGCGGGGACCGCCCGGCGAAGCTGGATGTGGCCACCGGATACGGGCGGGTGAACAACATGCTGGAGCAGGTCGCCGCGTCGTCCGAGGAAGGCATCGAGGTGCGGGCGCACTCCTCCTACGGAGACATCACGATCCACCGCGCCTGACGAACGACTCTCGTCGAAGGGACGGCGGGTACGACGCGACGCGCGGGACGGGGCGGCCCTTCGTCAAGTCTTCCCCGGCCGTCGACGGGATGCGGACCGCACACGCATCCCGTCGGTAACGGGTGGGTGCGCGGTCGGCCGGCCGGGTTCGGTTGGTGCTCGTTCGCGGCGGCTACTGCACCCAGCCGCTGAACTGCTGCTTGCCGCGGTGGGATCGCCTGCTGTTGGACAGGGCCGCGGCGGAGGCTCGGACCATCCACGTGTTGACCGAGATGCCCTGCCGGGACGCCGCCTTCTCGATCTCGTCCTTCATCTCCTGCGGAGGCCGAAAATTGATCCGGGCCGTGGCGCCGCCCCTGGCCGTACCGGTCGACCAGTCGCCCGCCGCGTCGTCGGTCTCCTCCGCGGCGCCTTCCCCCGCGCCGTTGCCCGAGGGCGCCGTCACCACGAAACTGGGTTCCATCCCCCGCAGGCGCAGGTCCACCGAGCCGGGCGCCAGGTCGCGGGTGATCTCGTCGGCCGCGGCCGACAAAACCTTGAGCAACGTGAGCCGGACGGCCGACTCCAGCGGAGCGACGAGTCGCTCGGCAACCGCGCGGGTCTCGGCATCCCCTGCCGCGGAGGCCGTGACCAGCTCGTCGCGCAGCGCCTCGACGTACTCCCGTAGTTCCATGGAATCATGATGGCACGTTGATTGCGCCGCGCGGCGCCTGCCTGGCCCGGTAGTTTTCCGCGGCCCTCGCGTCCGGGTGAACACGGCGTTTCGATGGGCCGGTGGTCATCGTTCGCATTTCTGCGGGCCGCCGGATGAGGGTGGTTCGAGTGGCCTGTGGCCATGGTCGACGGTGATGGCGCCATCATGGCACCGTGGCATTCGCGTACAGCGAGCGCAAGCACGCGGTCTCGGGTGCCCGGTGGTCAGGACGGGCAGTATTCGGCGCTCAGAATCGCCAGGCCGGTCTCTCCTCCCCAGTCACTGTTGTAGTTGATCGCGATCTGCCGGCGGCCGTCCTCGGTGGTGGCGACCAGGGAGGTCGACCCCGCGGTGCCTCCGTCGTGGTACCACAGGGTCGTACCGCAGCCCAGCGTGAACCGTTCGATGCCCAGTCCGTAGGACGCGCCGGGGAAGTCGGGATTGTCGACGGTGGTCATCATCGCCTCGAGCTGCCGCGACGGCAGCAGTCTCCCGCGCATCAGGGCCCGGTAGAACACGTTCAGATCCTCGGCGTCGGCGATGATGTCGCCGTTGCCCCAGGTCTGGGACCCGTTCATCGCGGTGACGTCCTCGATCCGATCCGGCTGCGACCTGAAGAGTTTGGAGTAGGCGCGGCTGCTCGGCCGGGGCAGGTGGACGCTGTCGCCGGGGTGGGACGTCGCCCTCAGCCCCAGTGGTTCGATGATGCGATCGCGCACCTCGTCCTCGTACGACCTGCCGCCGACCCTCTCGACGATCAGCGCGGCCAGGACGTCGTTCGTGCCGGAGAACGAGTGTCTGGCGCCGGGCGCGAACAGCGGTGCGTGGGAGAAGGCCACCGCCACGCGCTTCTCGGGCGTCAGGGTGTCATAGCGGTGCCGGAGGAAGCCGTCGCCCTCCAGGTACGTCTCGCCGTACTCCTTGTCGGCAAGGTAGTCGAACAGGCCGGTGGTGTGGTTGAGAAGCTGCCGAACGGTGATCGTGCGGCCGTCGTTGCCGTTGCCTCGCACCAAGCCGGGTAGATGGCGCTCCACGGCGTCGTCGAGAGCGAGTCTTCGCTCCGCCTCCATCTGGAGCAGGACGGTCGCCACGAAGGTGTCGGTGATGTTGCCGATGCGGAACCGGTCGTTCCTGCCGCGCGGCGCACCCGTCCTCAGGTTGCCCACGCCCGATGTCGCCTTCCAGACCCGGTCGCCGTCTCGCGCCTGGGCGGTGATGCCGGGAACACCGGCCCGCACGGCCGCGTCCATCGCGCGCTGCGTCGCCCGGTGGTCGCCGGGCGGGCAGGACGCGTCCCGCGACGCCTGGGCGGAACCGGTGAAGGCGGTGGCCGCCATCAGGACCGCCGCCACGCCGATCGCGGCGGCCCTGGATCTCTTGCGTAACGTCATTGCGCGCTCCTGGGAGTCGTCCGTACTCGGCCGTGTGCCGTACCCGCGCGGTCCGTCGGCGGCAGCGTAGATCACCCGTGTCGCGCGTGGGGTGCATGCGGGCGGTCGCGCGGACGACGACAGGCCGTCGCCCACTCGTGCCGGGATCAGGGGCCCGGGGGACGGCGTTCGGCCGGGAAGTCGGCGATCCTGTCGCCCTTGTGACCCTCGGCGGTCGAGTCCTACGGTGGCGTCGGCATTCCGGGCCGGCTGTGGATGCCGGGTGTCCCGTCGACGGGACGACGTCGAACGGCGAGCCTCGCACCCGGCCGGAGATTTCCGATTCCGAGTCGCCGCGTGACGGGTTATGGCGTCGCCCGGGCCGACGATTTCCAATTCGAAGTCACTTCGTGACGGCCATCCCGACAATTTCCTTTTCGAGTCGCGAGAATGGGCCCGCGCTGCCGGGTCGTTTCTCCCGTGGGCCCGGACGGTTAGCATCACATTCGTGCTCGGCAGCGGTTTTCCGCCCGCTGCGTCGCCGGCGCGCTCGATCACCGCGAATTATCCGACCGCTGCCGCATTGTGATCCAATTACCAATCGGTAAGAGAGGCGCCATGTACGACGTCATTGTCATCGGTGCCCGTTGTGCGGGTTCGCCGGCGGCCATGTTGTTCGCCCGGCAGGGCTATCGCGTCCTGCTCCTGGAGAAAGCGCGCTTCCCACAGGACACGCTGTCCTCGCACTACATCCACCAGCCGGGCGTGGCGCTGCTGGAACGATGGGGGCTGCTCGACGCACTCCGCGACGCGGGCTGCCGGCCGATCGACCACCAGAGCTACGAGGCGCCCGGTGTGCGGCTGGACGGCTTCTCCCTGCCGGTCGACGGCCAACGGACCACGTACGCCCCGAGGCGGTATGTGCTCGACCCGATCCTCGCCGGCGCCGCCGTGGCGGCCGGCGTGGAGTTCCGGGAGTCCTGCTCGGTCACCGATCTGGTGTTCGCCGACGATCGGGTCGTCGGGGTGCGGTACACGACGCCCGGCGGCGCCGAGGCGAGCGAGCGGGCGCGGCTGGTCGTCGGCGCGGACGGCATGCGCTCGCTGGTGGCCCGCAAGGTCGGCGCACCGAACGTCGTCGAGCACCCCCGGATGACCTGCACCTACTACAGCTACTGGGCGGACGTTCCCGCGCACTTCGAGCTGTACGAACGGCAGGGGCGCTGGATCGGTGTCATCCCCACCAACGACGACCTCACGCTGATCATGACCTACTTCCCGCAGGACGAGTTCTCCGACGTCCGAACCGCGGTGGAGCCCGCCTACCTCGAAGCCGTGCGTTCGACGGCTCCCCGGTTGTCCGAGCGGATGTCGGCGGGCCGGCGGGTGGAGCAGTTGTACGGCACCGGCCATCAGGAGAACTTCTTCCGGAAGGCGTTCGGGCCCGGTTGGGCGCTGCTCGGGGACGCGGTGCACCACAAGGACTCCATCACCGCCCGCGGCATCACCGACGCCTTCGTCCAGGCCCAGTCGCTCACCGACCACATCGGTCAGCGGTTGCACGACGACGCGGCGCTCGAACAGGCGCTGGAGCGTTACGAGGAAGACCTGGACGAGACCTTCTCCGGCTTCTACCAGGGCGCGCTCAACGTGGCCGAGTTGAAGCCCGAGGGGCGGGCCGAGTTGCTGCGCAACCTGGTCGGTCACCAGGAGCTGATCGATCGGTACTTCTCGACGCTGTCGGGTGCCATTTCCATCGACGACTTCTACAACACCGACCTCTTGACGGTGCTCGATCAGAGCTGAGTGACGGCTCGCTCCCTCGTGGTCCTGCCGATTTGGAGAAACAATGATCCCGTTGTCGTTCGCGCAGCGTCGGCTGTGGTTCGTGGACCGGTTCGAAGGCCCTTCGCCGACCTACAACGGCGCGTCCGCCCTGCGACTGACCGGTGAATTGAGCGTGGGTGCGCTGGAGTCGGCGCTCCACGATGTCATCGACAGGCACGAGGCCCTTCGCACGGTGATCGTCGAGGACGACGACGGCGTTCCGCACCAACAGGTGCTGCCATCCGGTCGCAAGCCGTTCGACCTGCCGGTCGTCGAGGTCGCGGCGGAGGAGCAACGGGCGGCGGCGATCGACGAGGTGGCCACCGCGACCTTCGATCTGGCCGCCGACGCGCCGATTTGTGCCCGGCTGATCCGGTGCGGACCGCGTGACCACACCCTGGTGCTGGTGGTGCACCACATCGCCGTGGACGGGGAGTCCTTCGGACCGCTGTTCCGCGATCTCGCCACGGCCTACGCGGCCCGCCGGGAGGGCAGGGCCCCGGCGTGGGAGCCGCTCGCGGTGCAGTACGCGGACTACACGCTGTGGCAGCGGGACGTGCTCGGTGACGAGTCCGATCCGGACAGCCTGGCGGCCAGGCAACTGGCCTACTGGCGCGAAGCGTTGGCCGACCTGGCACAGCCGCTGGCGATACCCACCGATCGCCCGCGTCCGAAGGCGATGAGCCGCCGCGGCGATCGGGTCCCGTTCTCGATCGACCCCGACCTGCTCCGGTCCGTGGAAAAGGTGGCGGCGCAAGCGGACACCACGGTCTCGATGGTCATGCATTCCGCGTTGGGTGTCCTCCTGTACCACCTCGGCTGTGGGGACGACGTCCCCATCGGCGCGCCGATCGCGGGGCGGACGGACGAGGAACTGCGGGACCTCGTCGGGTTCTTCGTCAACACCTGGGTACTGCGCGTCGACCTCTCCGGGAACCCGACCTTCCGCGAACTGCTCCGGCGGGTGCGGGACCGGTCCCTCGCCGCGTACGACAACCAGGACATGCCGTTCGAGCGGTTGGTGGAGCTGCTGAACCCGGACCGGTCCACCGCCTACGACCCGTTCTTCCAGGTGATGCTCTCCTGGCAGCCGCCCGTACCGGATCTGGAACTGCCGGGCTTCGAGGTCCGGGCCGAGCGGCTCGAGACGGGAACCGCCAAGTTCGACCTGTTCTTCGACATGATCCCGAACGGCTCGGGCGGGGCGGCGTGCCGTCTGGAGTACGCCACCGACCTGTTCGACCGGGAGACGGTCGAGGGCATCGCGAACCGGTTCGTCCGCGTGCTGAGCCGGCTCGTCGCCGACTCGGAACGCGGGATCGGCGGCCTCGACGTGCTCGACAACGCCGAGCGGGACCGGTTGCTCACCCGCTACAACGACACCGCCGCGACGGTGTCCGAATCAACCATCCCGGAACTGTTCGAACGCCGGGCGGCCGGGACGCCGGATGCCCCGGCGATCGTCTGCGCCGACCGCACGCTGACCTACCGGGAACTCGACGACCGGGCCAACGGCGTCGCGTGGGAACTGATCCGGCGTGGTGCCGGTCCGGAGGACCTGGTGGTGCTGGCGTTGCCGCGCACCGAGGACCTGGTGGTCGGCCTGCTCGGGATCCTCAAGTCCGGTGCCGCCTACCTGCCGATGGACCCGCAGTATCTCGGCGGGCGGGCGGAGAGCGTGCTGGCCGAGGCGGCTCCGCGTTTCGCGGTCACCGACACCGGGACATGGCGGAACCTGCCGCGCAACGACATCTCGACCGTCGACCTCGACCTGCGCGCGGAATGGGACTCGCCCGAGGGGGCGCCGGACGACGCGAGCCGGATCTCGCCGTTGGGTCCGGACAACCTGGCGTACGTGATGTACACCTCCGGCTCCACGGGCAAGCCGAAGGGCGCCGCGATCACGCATCGCAACGTCGTCAACGGAGTGCGGGAACTGGTGCGCGTGCTGGACGCGCCGCCCGGGTGGCGGATGCTCGCCGGTACCTCGGTGAACTTCGACGTCTCGGTCTTCGAACTGCTGTCCACGCTGTCCACCGGCGGCACGGCCGAGGTGGTGCCGAACGCACTGGCGCTCGGCGAACGGGACGGCTGGGACGGTCACGTGATCAGCGCGGTTCCCTCGGTGCTCGGGGAACTCGTGGGTCACCTGGGCAAGACGCCCGACGTGCGCACGGTGGTATTCGCGGGCGACCTGCTCCCGGCCCGGCTGGTGCGCCAGGTGCGCGAGGCGCTGCCCGGGGTGCAGGTGGTGAATTCCTACGGGCAGAGCGAGAGCTTCTACGCCACCACGTTCTCCCTCGCGGGGTCCGAGGAATGGGCGGAGAACGACGTTGTGCCGATCGGTACCCCCCTGGGGAACATGCGCGCCTACGTGCTGGGCCCGGGACTCGCCCCGGTGCCGCAGGGCGTGATCGGTGAGCTGTACGTGGTCGGGATCTGCCTGGGCCGCGGCTATCACGGCCTTCCGGGCCTGACCGCCGAGCGGTTCGTGGCGAACCCGTTCGGCCCCTCGGGCGAGCGGATGTACCGCACGGGCGACCTGGCCCGCTGGAACGCCCGTGGGCAACTGGAGTGCGTCGGCCGGGTCGACGGCCAGGTGAAGGTGCGCGGCTTCCGGATCGAAACCGCGGAGGTCGAGGCGGCGTGCGCGCTGTACCCCGGGATCAGCGAGGCGGTGGTGATCAGCCGGGAGGTGCCCTCGGGCGGGCGTCGGCTCGTCGCGTACGTGGTGCACGCCGGCGACGGAGCCGTCGGTGACGACGGCGCCGGTGGGATCGGCGATGTGGAACTCCTGGCCGGCGCCTCGGCCGCCGAACTGCGCAGGTTCGTCGCGGCACGGCTGCCCGACTACATGGTGCCGTCGGCGTTCGTGACGCTTGGCCGCATGCCGTATGGGCCGACCGGCAAGCTGGACCGCTCGGCGCTGCCCGAACCGGAGTTCGTGGGCGAGACCTACGTGGAGCCGCGCACCGAGGCCGAGGCGATCATCACCGCGGCGTACGCGGACGTGCTCGGTGTGGACCGGGTCGGGGTCGACGACGACTTCTTCGCGGTCGGTGGGGACAGTCTGCGGTCGCTGCAAGTGGTCGCGCGGACCCGGGCCCGGGGCCTGGACCTCACCACGCGGGAGATCTTCGAGTGCCGCACGGCGGGCCGGCTGGCCGAAGTGGCCTCGGCCCGCCGGGACCGCACGCCCGCGCTCGCCGAGGACGAGGGTGGCGGCATCGGCCCGATGCCATTGCAGCCGGTGGCGCGCCAGGTGTTCGAAAACGGCGGCGGGACGAACCGGTTCGCCATGGCGATGGCTCTGGAACTGCCGGCGGGCATCGACGCGAGCGGTCTGGCCGCGACGCTGGACGCCGTGCTCGAGCGGCACGACCTGCTGCGCGCGCGACTCGTGCGCGGCGACGAACCCTCGCTCGTCGTACGCCCGGTGGGCGCCGTACGGGCCGCGGATCTGATCCGCCGGGTTTCCTGTGCCGGCCGGTGGGACGAGCCGTCCTCGGTGGAGGCGGCGAAGGCGGAACTGGACGAGGCGACCGGGCGACTCGACCCGGAAGCCGGGACCATGGCGGACTTCGTCTGGTTCGCCCCCGAGTCGGGTGCGGGCCGGCTGCTCGTGGTCCTGCACCACCTGGTCGTGGACGGCGTCTCCCTGCGCATCCTCATGTCGGACTTCGCCGAGGCGTGGCAGCAGGTCCGGTCCGGCCGGACGCCCGAGTTGCCCGCGGTGGGGACCTCCGCCCGGCGCTGGGCGTCGGCGCTGCAGAGCGAGGCGCTCGCCCCCGAGCGCGAGGTGGAAGTGGCGTACTGGCGCGACCTGCTTGCCGCGCCGAACCCCCCGCTGGGCACGCGGGCGTTCGATCCGGCGGTGGATGTGATGTCCACGGTGGACAGCGTGCGCGTGCAGTTGCCCGCCGATGTCACCGACGCGGTGCTGACCAGGCTTCCCGCGGCGTACAGGGGCACCGGGACCGACGTGCTGCTCGCCGCGCTCGCTCTGGCGGTGAACCGGTGGCGCGGCAAGGAGGACTCGACCCTGGTCCGAATGGAGGGGCACGGTCGCGCGGAGGACCTCGTTCCCGGGGCCGACCTCTCCCGGACCGTCGGGTGGTTCACCAGCATGTACCCGGCCCGGATCGACGTGCGCGGGGTGGACGCGGCCGACGTGCTCGCGGGCGGACCCGCGGCCGGGAAGGCGATCAAGCTGGTCAAGGAGCAACTGCGTGGGATCCCGGACAAGGGCGTGGGTTACCAACTGCTGCGCTATCTGAACCCGGAGACCGCCCCGCAACTCGCCGAGCACCCGGCGCCGCAGATCGGATTCAACTACCTCGGCCGGATCTCCGACGCCGATGTGCCCGAACACCTGCGCGCGCACGGATGGGGACCGGCGTCGTGGTCCACCGAGTTGATCCCGGCTCCCGACCCGGACCTGCCCGCGCTGTCCGTGCTGGAGGTCGGCTCGGTCGCCACGGACACCGCCGACGGCACCCGGTTGCAGGCGGCCTTCATGTTCCCCACCGGGTTGCTCTCCCGCGAGCGTGTCCGCGAACTGGTCGACCTGTGGGTCGAGGTGCTGCACGGCATGGCCGGGCACGCCGCACAGCCGCGGACGGGCGGGCTCACGCCGTCGGACGCCCCGCTGGTTCCGGTGCGGCAGGACGAGATCGAGGCGTGGGAAGAGCGCTACGGCCGACTGACCCAGGTGTGGCCGCAGGCGCCGGGCCAGTCCGGGATCCAGTTCCAGGCCGCGATCGCCGACGGCTCCTTCGACGTCTACCACATGCAGTTCGTGCTGCACCTGTCCGGGCACGTGGACCCGGAGCGCATGCGGTCGGCCGGGCAGGCGCTGCTCGAGCGGTATCCGAACCTGCGCTCCGCGTTCCTGATCAGGGCCGGCGGCGATCCGGTGCAGGTCGTGGCGGAACACGTCGCCTTGCCCTGGCGGCACATCGAGCTGGGCGATCGCAGCGTGGCCGAGCAGGACGCGGTGCTCGACAACGTCCTCGCCGAGGATCGGGCCGACCGGCTGGACCCCACCCGGCCGCCGTTGTTCCGCCTGGCACTGCTCACCTGCGGGGCGCAGCGGGGCAAACTCGTCATCACCGCGCATCACACCGTGTTCGACGGCTGGTCGTCGCCGTTGGTGTTCAAGGATCTGATTCGGCTGTACTCCGGGACCCACGAACTTGCTCCGGTCCGGAGCTACGGTGACTACCTGGCCTGGCTGTCCACACGAGACCGGGCGGCCTCGGCCGAGCGGTGGAGGGCCGAGCTCGCCGGATTCGACCAGCCGACCCTGATGGCCCCGGATGCTCCCCTCCAGGAGAAGGCGGCGGCCCTGGGGCGGGTCGAGGTACCGCTGTCGATCGACCAGGGACGTGAACTCGCCGGGCGCGCCGCGGAACTCGGGGTCACGCTGAACACGCTCCTGCAGGGCGCGTGGGCGATCCTGCTCTCGAAGCTGACCGGGCGGCGGGACGTGGTGTTCGGCGCCGCGGTCAACGGCCGCCCGGCGGATCTCCCCGGCTCGGAAGAGATGGTCGGCCTGTTCATCAACACCCTGCCGACCAGGGTGTTCTGCCCGCCGGACCACAGCGTGGGCGACATCGTCACCGCATTGCAGGAGCGGCAGACCGCGCTGCTCGACCACCACTACTACGGGCTGGCCGACATCCAACGCGGCGTCGGACTGCCCGCCCTGTTCGACACGATCGTCGTGTTCGAGAACTACCCGGTCGACCGCGAGGGCATCGTCGACGCGAACACCGCGGCGGGGTTCACGATCGACGCCATCCGGCCGTTCGCGGGCTCGCACTACGCCCTGACCCTCAACGCGTCCGACCCCTACCTGAGGCTCTCCCTCGACTACCGCAACAACCTCTACGACCGGGAAGCGGCCCAGCTCATCGCGGCTCGGCTCGTTCGTGTGCTGGAGCAGGTGCTCGAGGACCCGACGGCGCCGGTCGGCGCCCTCGAGGTGCTGGTGCGGGACGAGCGGGACCGGCTGGTGCGGCGGGTCAACGACACGGCGCATCCGGTGGCCGCGGACACCCTGCCGGGCGCGTTCGAGGCCCAGGTGGCGCGCGAGCCCGACCGGGTGGCGCTGATCGGCGAGCACGAGACGCTGACGTACCGGGAGTTCAACCGGCGCGCCAATCAACTCGCGCATTGGCTGGTCGTGCAGGGCGCCGGTCCGGAACGCGCGGTCGCGGTGCGGATCCCTCGCTCGGTGGACCTGCTGGTGGCGCTCTACGCGGTGGTCAAGGCGGGTGCGGCCTACCTGCCGGTGGACGTCGACCTGCCCGAGGACCGGGTGCGGCACGTGCTGGACAGCGCCGAGCCGCTGCTGGTGCTCGACGGGGCGCTCCCGGACGTGTCCGGCTACCCGGTGGTGAATCCGGAGCGGACGTTGTCGCCGGACAACGCCGCGTACGTCATCTACACCTCCGGCTCCACCGGCGGCCCCAAGGGTGTGCTGGTGTCGCACCGCTCGATCATGAACCGATTGAAGTGGGGATTGGCGCACTTCGACGTCGGCGCCGAGGACCGGGTGCTGCTCAGCACCTCGGCGAGCTTCGACGTCTCGGTGCCCGAATTGTTCGCCCCCCTGCAGATCGGGGCGGCCGTGGTGATCGCGCGCCCGGACGGCCGCCGGGATCCGGCCTATCTGGCCGAGTTGATCCACCGGGAGCGGGTGACCGGCGCGGACTTCGTGCCCTCCCTGCTGGAGGCGTTCGTCGCCGAGCCCTCGGCCAAGCAGTGCACGAGCCTGCGCTGGATCGAGGTCGCGGGCGAGGCGTTCCCGGCCGCGCTGGCGAACAGGGCGGCGGAACTGCTGCCGGAGTGTGGTGTGCACAACCTCTACGGGCCCACCGAGGCGGCGGTGGAGGTCACCGCGTGGCAGCACGTGCCCGGCGCGGACCGGGTGCCGATCGGCGCACCGGTCTGGAACACCCGGGTGTACGTGCTGGACGCGGCGCTGCGCCCGGTCCCGCCCGGGGTCGCCGGCGAGTTGTACCTGGCCGGTGCCGGACTCGCCCGGGGCTACCTCGGGCAACCGGGCCTGACCGCACACCGCTTCGTCGCCTGCCCGTACGGAGCACCGGGAACCCGGATGTACCGCACCGGGGACCTGGTGCGGTGGAACGAGGACGACCGGGTCGAGTACCTCGGCCGTACCGACTTCCAGGTCAAGGTCCGCGGCTTCCGGATCGAGCTGAGCGAAGTGGAGGCGGCGCTGACCGCGCACCCGGACGTCGAGCACGCGGTGGTCGTGGTGCGCGAGGAGCGCTCCGGCGACCAGCGGTTGGTCGCGTACGTGGTGCCGGGCAACGGCAAGGCGGAACCGTTCGAGCCGGACCTCATCGGCCTGGCGGAGCTGGCCCGGGAGCGGTTGCCGGAGTACATGGTCCCCTCGGTGATCGTGCCGCTCGCCGAGTTCCCCGTGACATCGAGCGGGAAGCTCGACCGCAAGGCGCTGCCGGCACCCGACCACGCCGAGGTCGCCGCCGGGCGAGGGCCGCGCAACCACACCGAGGAAGTCCTGTGCCGACTGTTCGCCGAGCTGCTCGGGGTGGACGAGGTCGGCATCGACATCAACTTCTTCGAGCACGGTGGGCACTCGCTGCTGGCCACCCGGCTCACCGGCCGCATCCGCGGCGAGCTCAACGTCGACGTGAAGGTCACGACGGTGTTCCGCAATCCGACCGTTGCCCAGCTGGCGGAGCAGATCGAGAAGTTGGCCACATCGAAGCGCCCCCAGCTGCGACAGATGACCATAGAGGAGAAGCGTCGATGATCCCGTTGTCCTTTGCCCAGGGTCGGATGTGGTTCCTCCACCGCCTGGAAGGCCCCTCCGCGACCTATAACGTGCCGTTCGCGCTGCGCCTGGAAGGACGGCTGGACACCACGATCCTGGCCGCGGCCGTGACGGATGTCGCAACCCGGCACGAGAGCCTGCGCACCCTGGTCGTCGAGGACGCGGACGGTACGCCGGAGCAGCGGATCCTGTCTCCGGAGGAGGCCACCCTGCCCTTTCGGGTGGTCGACGTGGCCGCGGACGCGGTGGATGCCGCGCTGCACGAGTTCGCGCGCGAGCCGTTCGACCTGGTCACCGAACTTCCGTTGCGAACCAGTGTGTTCCGGATCACTCCGCAGGAGCACGTCCTGGTGTTCGTGTTCCACCACATCGCCGCGGACGGGGCGTCGATGGCGCCGTTCCTGCGGGACCTGATGTCGGCGTACGAGGCCCGCCATCGGGGGAGGCCGCCGGAGTGGGCACCGCTGGCGGTGCAGTACAAGGACTACACGCTGTGGCAGCGGCAGGTGCTGGGTGACGAAGCCGACCCGGAGAGCGTAGCCGCAGCGCAACTCGCTTACTGGAAAGACGAGTTGGCCGCAGTTCCGCAGCCCATGCAACTTCCGCTGGATCGGCCGCGGCCGACGGTGGCGAGCTATCGCGGCGGCGAAGTGCACTTCGAGCTGGCACCCGAGGTGTTGTCCGGGTTGCAGAAGCTGGCCGTGGACCACGGTGGCACGGCGCCGATGGTGGCCCAGGCCGCGCTGGCGGTGCTGCTGCACAAGCTGGGCGCGGGGGAGGATGTGACGATCGGCAGTCCGATCGAGGGGCGCGCCGATGAGCAACTCGACGACCTGATCGGGTTTTTCGTCAACACCTGGGTACTGCGCGCCGATCTGTCGCGGAACCCGACGTTCGGCGAGCTGTTGGAGCAGGTACGGGACAAGGCCCTCGCCGCGTACGACAACCAGGACATTCCGTTCGAACGGTTGGTGGAGCTGCTCAACCCGGATCGCTCCACCGCGTACCAGCCGTTGTTCCAGACGGTGCTGGGCTGGCAGTTCGTGTGGCCGGAGATCGAGATGCCGGGTCTGCGGGTCACCCCGGTCGGGGCGGGCACCGGTACCGCGAAGTTCGACCTGTTCTTCAACATCGTCCCGAAGGCGTCCGGGGGCGCGCTCGGGCTCCTGGAGTACGCGACGGACCTGTTCGAGCACGGCACGGCCGTGCGGATCGTCGACCGGTTCGTGCGCATCCTCGAGCAGGTGCTCGAGGACCCGACGCTGCCGGTCGGCGCCATCGAGGTGCTGTCGACACAGGAACGGGACTGGTTGATAGGGGAGGTCAACGACACGGCACATCCGGTGGTCGCGGACACCCTGCCGGGCGTGTTCGAGGCCCAGGTGGCGCGCGAGCCCGACCGGGTGGCGCTGATCGGCGAGCACGAGACGCTGTCCTACCGGGAGTTCAACCGGCGCGCCAATCAACTCGCGCATTGGCTGGTCGAGCAGGGCGCGGGTCCGGAGCGGCTGGTGGTGGTGCGGATCCCGCGTTCGGTGGATCTGCTGGTGGCGATCTACGCGGTGATCAAGACGGGCGCGGCCTATCTGCCGGTGGACACCGAACTGCCCGAGGACCGGGTGCGGTATCTGCTGGACACCGCGAGGCCGCTGCTGGTGCTCGAGGAAGAGCTTCCGGAGGTGTCCGGGTACTCGGAGGCCAACCCGCAGCGGTCGTTGTCGCCGGACAACCCCGCGTATGTCATCTACACCTCCGGGTCCACCGGTGCTCCCAAGGGTGTGCAGGTCTCGCATCGGTCGATCATGAACCTGATGGCGTGGCGCCTGGCCTACTTCGGGATCGGCGTCCGGGACCGGGTGCTGGTGAGCTCGTCGGCGAGCTTCGACGCCTCGGTGCCGGAGTCGTTCACGCCGTTGCTGGCCGGTGCGGCCGTGGTCATCGCGCGACCGGACGGGCGCCGGGATCCGGCGTATCTGGCCGAGTTGATCCGGCGGGAGGGGGTGACCGGCGCCTTCTTCGTTCCCTCGCTGCTGGAAGTGTTCGTCGCCGAGCCCTCGGCGGCGCGGTGCTCCGGGCTGCGCTGGGTGGAGGCGGGAGGTGAGGCGTTCCCCGCCGAGTTGGCCGACAAGGTCGCCGACCTGCTGCCGGGTTGTGCCGTGCACAACCTCTACGGCCCCACCGAGGTGGCGGTCGAGGTCACCGCGCGAGAGCACGTACCGGGTTCGGACCGGCTGCCGATCGGCGCGCCGATCTGGAACACCCGGGTGTACGTGCTGGACACGGAGCTGCGCCCGGTCGCGCCCGGGGTCGCCGGTGAGCTGTACCTGGCCGGCGTCGGGCTCGCCCGGGGCTACCTCGGGCAACCGGATCTGACCGCGCATCGGTTCGTCGCGTGCCCCTACGGTGTACCGGGAAGCAGGATGTACCGCACCGGGGACCTGGTGCGATGGAACCGGGACGGCCAGGTCGAATACCTCGGCCGCACCGACTTCCAGGTCAAGATCCGTGGTTTCCGGATCGAGCCGGGGGAGATCGAGCACGCGCTGGCGGGCCATCCCGGTGTGGCGCAGGCGGCGGTCGTGCTGCGGGAGAACGAGCAGGGCGAAAAGCAGCTCGTGGGATACGTGGTGCCCAGGCCGGATGCCGCGCCGGCCGATGCCGGCGCCCAGGTGGACGAGTGGCGTCACCTCTACGACGACAATTACGCCGGTTCCGGTGACGAGGTGTTGGGCGAGGACTTCGGAGGCTGGAACTCCAGCTACACCGGTGAGCCGATCCCGCTCGAGCAGATGCTGGAGTGGCAGGACGCGGCGGTCGCACAGGTGTTGCGGTACGCGCCGCGGCGGGTGCTGGAGATCGGCGTGGGTTCCGGTCTGCTCCTGGGGAAGATCGTCGGTGAAGTCGAGGAGTACTGGGGCACCGATATCTCGGCCACGGTGGTGGACCGGGTCCGGGCGCAGGCCGAACAGGCCGGATACGGCGACCGGGTCCGGTTGAGCGCCCAACCGGCCGACGACGTCTCCGGGCTGCCCCGGGGTCGGTTCGACACCGTCGTGCTCAACTCGGTGGTGCAGTACTTCCCGAGCATCGAGTACCTGGACCAGGTGCTCCGCCAGGTGATGGAACTCCTCGTGCCCGGCGGCCGCGTCATCGTCGGCGACGTCCGCAACGCCACGACCCGCCGCCTGCTGCTGACCGCCGTGCAATACGCCGAAAACCCCCACGCCTCCCATGAGGAGCTGCGCCGGCTGGTGGAGAAGGCGTTGCTCGCCGAGCAGGAGTTGGTGATCGCTCCGGAGTGGTTCACCGAGTGGGCGGGAGGCGATCCGGTCGCGGTCGACATCCGGTTGAAGCCCGGGCGGGCGCAGAACGAGCTGACCCGGCACCGCTACGAGGTCGTCCTGCACAAGCAACCGGCCGACGTCCTCGACCTGGCCGGCGTGCGGTCGGTGCCGTGGGGTGGGCAGTCGGCCGACCTGGCCGACCTGGCCCGCCACGCGGACCCGGCACAGGGCCCGGTACGGGTCAGCGGGATACCCAACGCGCGTCTGGTCGAGGAGGTCGCCGTGACCGTCGCGGCCGGTCTCCTGGACTCGGCGTCCCCGCCGGGAGCACCGGTGGATCCGCAGGATCTGCTCCGGTGGGCACGCGAGAACGGTCGGGACGCGATTCTCACCTGGTCGGGCGAGGACGCGCGCTGCTTCGAAGCGGTGCTGCTGCCCGAGCGGCAGATCCGACCGCGCACCGTCTCCGGCTCGTTCGTTCCCACCGGTGCGGGCGGGCGCATGTGGGCGAACGCCCCCGCACTGGCCAGATCGATCGGTGCGTTGCTCGTCGAACTGCCCGAATACCTGCGTGGGCGTCTCCCCGACTACATGCTGCCGACCGCGATCGTGCCGCTCTCGGCGCTACCGCTGACTCCGAGCGGAAAACTGAACCACCGGGCTCTGCCCGCGCCGGAATACGCGCGGGTATCGACCGGCCGGGCACCGCGCGGTCAACACGAGGAGGCCCTCGGCGCGCTGTTCGCGGAAGTGCTCGGCGTCGAGCGCGTCGGCGTCGACAACGACTTCTTCGCCAGTGGCGGGGACAGCATTCGCTCCATCCAGATCGTCGCGCGGGCCAGGGCCCGAGGCATCGACATCAACACACGGGAGATCTTCGAGCACCGCACGGTCGCTCGGCTCGCGGAACTGGTCGAAGGACGCGAAGAGGAACGCCTCACCTTGGCGGAACTGCCGGGTGGCGGCACGGGGTGGGCTCCGCTGCCCCCGACGGCGGAGCACGTGCTCGCGCTCGGCGGTGGCCTGTCCCGGCTCTGCATGACCGCGATGCTGACCCTGCCCGAGGACATCGATCGGGCCGGCCTGGTGGCGACGGTGCAGGCCGTGCTGGACCGGCACGACGTGTTGCGTTCGCGGCTCGATCGGGCGCGGTCGGGCCTGTGGATCGAATCGCCCGGCCGAGTGCACGCCGACACGCTGCTGCGGGAGGTCGCCGTGGGCGACACCGGCACCGCCGCGGACGCGGCCCTCGCCGAGCTGCACGCGGCGGCGGGTCGGCTGGATCCGGACGCGGGGGTGATGGCGCAGTTCGTGTGGTTCACCTCGCCCACGGACGCGGGCCGGTTGTTGATCGTGCTGCACCATCTGGTGGTCGACGGGGTCTCGTGGCGGATCCTGCTACCGGATCTGGTCGCGGCATGGGAGCGGGTCCGCGACGGTCGTGTGCCGGAACTCGCCGAGGTGGGGACCTCGTTGCGCCGCTGGGCACACGCGCTGGCCGACGAGGCGAACAACCCGGAGCGGGTGGCGGAACTGCCCCTGTGGCAGCGGATCCTGCGCGATGACGAGCCGGTGCTCGGCGCACGGAAGCCGGATCCGGCGCGGGATGTCGCCGCCACCGTGGACACGGTGCGCGTCCAGGTACCGGCACAGGTCACCGAGGCAGTGCTGAACACGGTGCCCGCGATCTTCGGGGGCGGCGTCGACGACGGGCTGCTGGCCGCTCTGGCGCTCGCGCTGGCCCACTGGCGTCGCACGCGGGGCGTGCCCGCCTCCTCGACGCTGGTCCGCCTGGAAGGGCACGGCCGGGAGGAGCAGGTGGTGCCCGGCGCGGACCTCTCGCGCACGATCGGGTGGTTCACCGCGATGTATCCGGTGCGGCTGGACCTGGCCGGCGTCGACGTGGCGGAAGCCTTCGCCGGCGGTCCGGCCGCCGGTCGGGCGATCAAGGCGGTCAAGGAGCAACTGCGGGCGGTTCCGGACAACGGGATCGGCTTCGGCCTGCTGCGCCGGCTCAACCCGGAGACCGCCGCCGCGCTGGCCGCGGAACGGGAACCGCAGATCGGGTTCAACTACCTCGGTCGGACTTCCGGCGCGGACATCCCCGAGGAACTGCGGGGCCTGGGTTGGGCACCGGACACCACACAGCCGGACCTGATCGCCGCGCCGGACGCGGACATGCCGGTGCTGTCGGCGCTGGAGATCAACGCGGTGGCCGCCGGCGCCCCCGACGGCGAGCGTTTGACCGCCTGGTTCGCCTTCCCCACCGGTGTGCTCTCCCGCGAGGAGGCGACCGAGTTGGCCGGGCTGTGGGTCGAGGCACTGACCGCCCTGGCCCGGCACGCCGCGAGCCCCGACGCGGGCGGGATGACCCCGACGGACGCGCCCCTGGTCGGGGTGAGCCAGGGGGAGATCGACGCCTGGGAGGCCCGATTCGGCCGGCTGGCCGAGGTGTGGCCGGTGACCCCGGCGCAGTCCGGGATCCTCTTCCACTCGATGCTGGCCGGATCCTCGTTCGACGCCTATCACGTGCAAATGGCGTTCCACCTGGCCGGTGCGGTGGACCCGGAGCGGATGCGCCGGGCCGGGCAGGCACTGCTGGAGCGTCACGCCAACCTCCGTGCGGCGTTCGTCAACCGATCCGACGGCGACTTCGTGCAGGTGGTGCCGGCGGCCGGGGTGACCCTGCCGTGGCAGCACCTCGACCTGACCGGGCGCGGCGAGGCGGAGCGAACCGAGGCGTTGGAGCAGTTCCTCGTCCGGGATCGGGCCGCCCACTTCGACGTGGAGAACCCGCCGCTGACGCGGCTGGCGCTGGTCGTGCTCGGGCCCGATCGGGCCGAACTCGTGCTGACCACCCACCACGCGCTCTACGACGGCTGGTCCACGCCCTTGCTGATGCGCGAACTGCTGCTGTTCTACGCGGCCGACGGCGACCGCGTCGAGCTGCCCGAAACGCGGAGCTACGGCGAGTTCCTGGCCTGGCGCGCACGGCAGGACCAGGACGAGGCGGCAAGGGCGTGGGCGGCCGAGTTCGATGGGGTCCAGGAGCCGACCCTGCTGGCTCCCGGCTCCAAGGGCGCGAGCGAAGACGGCCTCGACCAGGTCGAGTTCGCACTCCCCCTCGACTTGTCGAGCCGACTCAACCGGCGCGCGTCCGAGTTGGGCGTGACCATCAACACCGTGGTCCAGGCCGCCTGGGCGTTGTTGCTCGGCCAACTCACCGGCCGCCGGGATCTGGTGTTCGGCGCGACCGTCTCCGGGCGCCCGGCCGAGGTGACCGGGGTCGAGTCGATGGTCGGGATGTTCATCAACACCCTGCCCGTGCGTGTGGAGTACGCGCCCGGCGACACCCTCGCCGAGGTCGTCACCCGCCTTCAACACCGGCAGGCCGGCCTCCTGGAGCACCACCACTACAGCCTCACCCAGATCCAGGGTGTGGTGGGGTTGCAGACCCTCTTCGACACGCTGGTCGTCTTCGAGTCCTATCCGGTCGACCGGGAGGGCATCGGCGCCGCCACCGAGGCCGCGGACGGGATCGCCTTCCTCGGCATGCGCCCGTCCAACGGCACCCACTACCCCCTGGCGCTGATGGCGGCGGCCGATCCGGGCCTGGAGTTCCTCCTCCAGTACGCGCCCGGTGTCTTCGACCGGGACACGGTGCAGGTGTACGCGGACCGATTCGTGCGCGTCCTGGAACAACTCGCGGCCACGCCCGAGCTGAGGATCGCGCAGCTCGACGTCCTGGACCCGGCCGAACGCCACCGACTCCTCGTCGAGTTCAACGACACGGCCGTCCCGACCCCGGACGTCACGATCGCCGGGCTCGTGGAAGCACAGGCGACGCGGACCCCGGACGAGGTCGCCGTGGTCGCCGGGGGCGAGTCGCTCACGTACCGCGAGGTGAACGCCCGGGCCGACCGCCTGGCGCGCGAACTGGTCGACCGCGGCGTGGGCCCGGAAGCGTTGGTCGCGGTGTCGCTGCCGCGGACGGCGGACCTGGTGATCGCACTGCTCGCGGTCCTGAAGGCGGGCGGCGCGTATCTGCCGGTCGATCCCAGGTATCCCGGCCACCGCCTCGTCGCGATCCTCGAGGAGGCGCGGCCGCACCTGGTCGTGGCGCACTCCGCGACGGTCGCGGTGCTGCCCGAGCACGACGCCCCGGATCTGCTCCTCGACACACTCGAGCCTTCCCAGGACGCCCCGGATCTCGAACGTCGGATCCACGCCGAGCAGTTGGCATACGTGATGTACACCTCCGGCTCCACCGGCAAGCCCAAGGGCGTCGCCATCACGCACGCGAACGTGGTCAACGGCGTGCTGCGGCTCGCCGCGCGTGTGGGCATGGGGCCGGGCAAGCGGCTTCTCGCGGGCACGTCGATCAACTTCGACGTCTCGGCCTTCGAGATCTTTACGACCCTCGCCACCGGCGGCGTCGTCGACGTCGTCCAGGACGTCCTGGTCCTGGGCGACCGCGAGGGCTGGAGCGGCAGCGTCATCTCCACCGTGCCGTCCGCCTTCGCCGAACTCGTCGACGAGATCTCCGATCGCACCGCCGTGGAGACGGTCGTCTTCGCCGGCGAGGCCCTGCCCTCGTCGCTCGTGGAGAGGACCCGGGCCGCCTTCCCGGGAGTACGGATCGTCAACGCCTACGGGCAGAGCGAGTCGTTCTACGCCACCACCTGCGCCGTCGACGCGGATCCCCGGGGCCGGTCGGGCAGCGCGCCGGTGGGCACCCCCCTCGGCAACATGCGCACCTACGTCCTGGGCCCCGGCCTGGCTCCGGTGCCGCCGGGGGCGATCGGCGAGCTGTACGTCGGCGGGAACGTGGGCCGCGGCTACCACGGCCGCGGCGCGCCGACCGCCGAACGCTTCGTCGCCGACCCGTTCGGTCCGGCCGGCACACGCATGTACCGCACCGGTGACCTGGCCCGGGTCAACGGCAACGGCGAATTGGAATACGTGGGTCGCGGCGACACCCAGGTCAAGGTGCGCGGCTTCCGCGTCGAGCCCGCCGAGGTCGAGGCCGCGCTCACCGCACACCCCGCCGTCGCACAGGCCGCCGTGATCGCCCGTGACGGGCGCGGCGGCAACACCGGCAGGCGACTGGTCGCGTATGTCGTGCCCTCGGTCACCGACGACGGCACGACGTCCGAGGCCCCCTTGGGCCCGGATCCCAGGGACCTGCACGCTTTCGTCTCGGAGCGGCTGCCGGACTTCATGGTGCCGTCCGCCTTCGTCGTCCTCGACCGGTGGCCACTGGCCCCGAACGGCAAGCTGGACCGGGCCGCGCTGCCCGAGCCGGAGTACACCGGTGCCGCCTACCGGGCCCCCCGCACCGCCCGGGAACAAGCCCTGGCCGCGCTGTTCGCCGAGGTGCTCGGCGTGGACCGGGTCGGCCTCGACGACGGCTTCTTCGACCTGGGCGGGCACTCCCTGCTCGCCACCCGGCTGATCAGCCGCGCCCGCGCCGAACTGGGGATCGAGATCCCCATCCGCAAGATCTTCGACCTGCCGACCGTGTCCGCGCTCGCCGCGTGGTCGGAGGAATCGGCCGCTCCCCGTCGCCCCGGGCTGCGCAAGATGTTCGTAGAGGAGTAAAAGCCATGATTCCGCTGTCATTCGCCCAGCGCCGCATGTGGATTCTGCACCAGATGGAGGGCGGGTCGGAGAACTGGAACATGCCGGCGGCCTTCCGGCTGACCGGACCCCTGGACCATGCCGCCCTCGCCGCGGCGATCCGCGACGTGGTCGAGCGGCACGAGATCCTGCGCACCATCTACGTGACGGACGACGACGGTGAGCTCGGGCAACGGATCCTCCCGACCGCCGCGGCCTCGCCGCAGGTGTCGGTGGTCGAGGTGGCGGCGGAGGACATGGCCGGCGCGATCGAGGAGGCGATCGCGTACCGCTTCGACCTGACCGCCGAACTTCCGCTTCAGGTACGCCTGTTCCGCTGCGCGCCGGAGGAACACGTGCTGGTCCTGGTGCTTCACCACATCGCCTCGGACGGCAGCTCGGGCGCGCCGCTGGCCCGGGACCTGGCCACGGCCTACACAGCCCGCCGCGACGGCGAGGCGCCGCGCTGGGAGCCGTTGCCCGTGCAGTACAAGGACTACACGATGTGGCAGCGGGAGGTACTCGGCGACGTCACGGACCCGAACAGTCTCGCCGCGACACAGGTCGAGTACTGGCGCAGGGAACTGGCCGGAGTGCCACAGCCGTTGAACCTGCCGCTGGACCGCCCGCGACCCGCGGAGACGAGTGGGCGCGGCGCCATGGTCGACCTCGTGGTGGAGCCGGAGGTGGCGAAGGGGCTGCAGAAGCTGGCCGACGAGCGCGGGACGAGCATGTCGATGGTCCTGCACGCCGCGTTGGCGGTGCTGCTGCGCAAGCTCGGCGGCGGGGACGACGTGACGATCGGCAGCTCGATCGCCGGACGGACCGACGAAGCGCTGGCCGATCTGATCGGGTTCTTCGTCAACACCCAGGTACTGCGGGTGGACCTCTCCGGCGACCCGTCGTTCATCGACCTGCTCGCGCAGGTGCGGGACAAGGCGCTGACCGCCTACGAGCACCAGGACGTGCCGTTCGACATGGTGGTCGAGGCGATCAACCCCGAACGCTCCGCGGCCTACCAGCCGCTGTTCCAGGTGATGCTCGGCCTACAGAACTACGAGCGGCCCGACCTGGAACTGGCCGGGCTCACCCTGGAGGCCGAGCAGGCCCTCCCGTCGACCTCCAAGGTCGACCTGTTCTTCAACGTGATCGCGGACGAATCGGGGGCGCTGCGGGGCAACATCCTGTACGCGACCGACCTGTTCGAGCGGGAGACGGTCGAGGCCATCGCCGCCCGGTTCGTGCGTGTCCTGGAGCAGGCGGTCGCCGATCCGGGCATGTGCGTCGGGGATGTCGACGTACTGAGTGCGGGCGAGCGGCAGCGGCTGGTGACGGAGGTCAACGACACTGCCGAACCGACCCTGGAGCACGGCCTGATCGCGGCGGTGCGCAGGCAGGTGGAGGCGACCCCGGAGGCACTCGCGATCATCGGCGAAGAGGAGTCGCTCAGCTACCGGGAGATGGACGCGCGATCCGACAGGCTGGCGCACTGGCTGGTCGAGCGCGGTGTGCGGGCGGAGTCGCGGGTCGCCGTCCTCCTGCCCCGGACGGTGAATCTGGTGGTGGCGCTGCTGGCGGTGCTCAAGTCCGGTGGCGCCTACGTGCCGATCGATCCGGATCACCCGCGTTCCCGGATCGACTTCATCCTCGAGCACGCGGACCCGCTGCTGGTGCTCGACGCCGACGCGTTGGCCGGCGCGGATTGTTCGGGGTATCCGGACGCGCCACCGGAGGTGGTCGTGCGCCCGGAGAACGCCCAGTACGTGATCTACACGTCGGGGTCGACGGGCAAACCGAAGGGGGTGGCGATCCCGCGCGGCGCGGTGGCGAACTACCTGGCCACGACCCAGCGGCGGTTCCCGTTGTCGGCCGCGGACCGGATGTTGTTCAGCACGACGGTGGCGTTCGACATGGCGAACACCGAGTTGTACCTCCCGTTCATCGCGGGCGCGACCATGGTGATGGCGGGGAAGGACACCGTCACCGATCCGTCGGCCGTGCTGGCGATGCTGCGCCGGCACGAGGTCACCGCGGTGCAGGCCACGCCCGCGTTCTGGCAGATGTTGTTGATGCACGAGCCGACCGCCGCGAAGGGCCTGCGGATCATCATCGGCGCGGAAGCCGTGCCGCTGCGCCTGGCCGAGACCCTGGCGGCCCAGGCCGCCGAGGTGTTCAACATGTACGGCCCGACCGAGACGGTGACGTGGTGCACCGAGGCGCGCCTGAAGGTGGGGGACGGTGTGCCGATCGGACTGCCGGTCGGGAACACCCAGGTGTACGTGCTCGATTCGCGGCTGCATCCGGTGCCGCCCGGGGTGCGGGGTGAGCTGTACATCGCCGGTGCCGGAATGGCCCGCGGGTACCAGGGTCGGCCCGAGCTGACCTCGGAGCGGTTCGTGGCGTGCCCGTTCGGCCCGGCCGGCGCGAGGATGTACCGGACCGGGGACGTGGTGCGCTGGGACGGCAACGGTCTGCTGGACTACATCGAGCGCACCGATTTCCAGGTGAAGATCCGGGGCTTCCGGATCGAGCTGGGCGAGATCGAACATGTGCTGACCGGACATCCGGGCGTGGCCCAGGCGGCGGCCGTGGTGCGGGAGAACCAGGACGGCGACAAGCGCATCGTGGGTTATGTGATGCCCGAGCCGGCCGAGGCCGACGACGGCGTGCAGGCGCTGCTCGCCGAGCTGCCCGAGTACTTGCGGGGGCGCCTCCCGGAGTACATGGTGCCCGCCACGGTGATTCCGCTCTCGGAGATCCCGCTGACCCCGAACGGGAAACTCGACCGCGAGGCATTGCCGGCCGAGGATGCGAACACCGAGGTCGGTCGCGAGCCGCGCAACGCCCACGAAGAGGAACTGTGCTCCCTCTTCGCCGAGTTGCTCGGCATCGAGAAGGTCGGGATCGACGACGACTTCTTCGCGCTCGGCGGGCACTCGCTCCTGGCCACCCGGCTCAGCGACCGCATCCGCAGTCGATTCGACGTCGACATGCCGCTCAGGACGATCCTCAAGTACCCCACGGTGGCCGAGTTGGCCTCGCTGGTGGTGATCGGCGGCATACCCGTGGACAACCCCGACCCGTTCGCGGTGGTGCTGCCGTTGAACAACGATCCCGGCACGGGCAAGCCGCCGCTGTGGTTCTTCCACGGGGGCGGCGGGCTGGGCTGGGCGTTCTTCGGTTTCGTGCCGTACGTGCGGGACCGGGCGGCCTACGCCCTGCAGTCCCGCGGTTCCGACGGCGTGGACACGCCGGTGGGGTCCGTGGAGGAGATGGTCGACGACTACATCGCCGAGATGCTGAAGATCCAGCCCGAAGGGCCCTTCCACCTCGTCGGCTGGTCCTACGGCGGCACACTCGTGCAAGCCGTCGCGGAGGGGCTCGACCGGCGTGGGCACCGAGTCGCTCTCACGGCCATCCTGGACTCCCAACCGGGAGGGCACGGGTTCACCGAGATCCACGCCGGCAAAACCCTCTCCGACTACCGGGCGGAACTCGAGGAATACTTCGGCCAATACATCGGCACCGACAATCTGCAATCCGCCCTGGACACCATGTCGAAGGTGCTGGCCAACAACACGAACCTGATGATGGATTTCCAATCGCCGGTCTACCGCGGCGATGTGCTGTTCTTCAGCGCGACGGATCAGGAAGGTTCGTACGCGCACCTGTGGCGGCCGTACGTCCTCGGTTCCATCGAGGTGCACGACGTGCACGCCTCGCACCACGAAATGAATATGCCCGCACCCGTGGCCGAAGCCATGGAGGTCATCGTCCGCAAGCTGGCGGAATGACCGGACAACGATTTCCCGGAACCGATTCGCCGAACCATCGAATGCATGATTGGGGTTGGTCGGGGTGAAAGAACCCGGCATGTCCGCGGACAACGGGGACCGGACCGCGCTGCTGTGCGTGCCGTTCGCGGGAGCGGGACCGTCGTTCTTCCACCCGTGGCGGGCGCCGGCCGCGGACCGGTGGCGCGTGCTCTCGGTCGAACTGCCCGGCAGGGAGCGACGGATCCTGGAGACGCCGTACCGGAACGTCGTCGAGGCGGCCGAGAACGAGATCGAGGGCATCGTCGCGGACCTCGGCGAAGGGGCGCGGGTGGTGCTGTTCGGGCACAGCCTGGGCGCGGTGCTCGCGTACGAGCTGGTGCATCTGCTGAGCAAGCGCGACGTGCACGTCGAGCGGCTGGTCGTCAGCGGTTCGCCGGGCCCGTGGACACAGCGGGAGCGGCGGGCGACCGGGCTCCCCGACGAGGAATTCCTGGCCCGGGTGGAGGAGTTCGCGGGGTTCAGGCACGAGGCCCTCGACCACCCGGAGATGCGTGAACTGATCCTGCCGGTGCTGCAGGCCGACTGCGAGATGCACGAGAACTACGTCCCGAGCGTCGACGAGCCCGTGTCGGTGCCGATCTGCTCGCTGCGAGGCGACTCCGACGGCCTGGTCACCGCCGAAGAGGCCCGCCAGTGGCGGGACGCCACCACGGGCGCGTTCAGCTATGTGGAGTTCCCGGGCGACCACATGTACCTGGTCGATCTCGGCCGCGAGGTGCTGGAGGTGATAGCGGCGGAATCCGCCCGCGATCACCGGGTCGTTTCCGTCGGATCCGCGAAGGACACCTCGACGTCGCGGCGAAACGGAGACGCGTGATGCCGATCGGCCGGGACGCCGTGGCCGTCACCGACCAGCCACCGCTGCTGAGCTTCGAAGGCGTGCAGGACGCTCGGCGGCGAATCGCCGGCCGCGTGACGCGGACGCCCGTCGTCCGCAGCGAGGAACTGGAGCGGCCGACCGGGGCCCGGCTCTGGCTGAAGGCGGAGAACCTCCAGCGTGGAGGCTCCTTCAAGATACGCGGCGCGCTCCTGGCCATGGATCGCTTGACGGGAGCCGGCAGCGTCGGCGTGGTCGCGCAGTCCACCGGCAACCACGCCATAGCCGTGGCCCTGGCCGCCGCCCGATGCCGACTGCCGGCCGTGCTGGTACTGCCCACCGACGCCGCGCCGACCAAGGTGCGGCGCATTCGTGAGACCGGCGCCGAGGTGCTCCTGGCCGGCACCACCCTGGCCGAGCGGATCGCGGTGGTCGAGGAACTCGGGCACACCCGCGGCTACGACGAGATCGACCCCTACCAGAACCCGGACGTGGTGGTCGGCCAGGGAACCGCCACCGCGGAACTGATCCACCAGGTGGCCGCGGCCGACGGCCGCCTGGACGCGGTGGTGGTGCCCGTCGGAGGCGGCAGCGCGGTGGCCGGCGCCTGCCTGGCCACCGCCGGCCGAGGCATCGACGTCTACGGTGCCGAGCCCGGCGCCGTACCGGCCCTGACCGAGGCGTTGCGCGCCGGGGGACCGGTCACCGTGGACGCGAAGCCCACGATCGCCGACGGACTGCGCCCCGACCGGATCGGCCGACTGCCCTACGACCTGGTCCACGACACGGTCGCCGGGGTCTTCACGATCGAGGAGAGCGCCATCGCCGAGGCGATGCGCCTGGTGCTTCTGCGTGCCCGACTGCTGATCGAGCCCGCCGCCGCCACGGCCGTGGCCGGGGCCCTGCGTCTCGCCGCCGACGGGCGCGCCCGAGACATCGGAGTACTGGTCTCGGGCGGCAACGTCGAGCCACGCCTGGTGGCGTCCCTGCTGGACGAGCAGGCCGCCCGTTCGGCCGACCGGGCCTCCTGAAGCCGCCGCCGACAGGCGGGGCCGCACAGCGAAATCGGCAGACTCACGGAAGGGTTGGGCATGACGGGATCGGCGAAATTCACAGGGGAGTGGATCCAACGCTTCCATCCCCGCGACGACAGCGAGTTCCGAGTCGTCTGCTTTCCGCACGCCGGGGGTTCGGCGAGCTACTACTACACACTCTCGAAAGCCCTCTCGCCGGAACTGGACGTGCTCGCCATCCAATACCCCGGACGGCAGGACCGGCGTGCCGAGGGCTGCGTGGACAGCGTGGCCGAACTCGCCGACCTCACCTACGCGGCGCTGCGCCGCTGCGAGGACGGTCGGCCCACCGTCTTCTTCGGCCACAGCATGGGCTCGACCCTTGCCTTCGAGGTGGCCCGCCGCCTCCAGGAGGACACCGGTGCTCCGCCCGCCTGGCTGTTCGCCTCCGGCTACCCCGCCCCCTCGCGACTGCGCGGCGGAACGGTCCACCGTCGTGACGACGCCGGCATCCTCGAGGAACTGCGCTCCGTCGGGGGCACCGACCCCGTCTGGTTGGAGAACAAACACATGATGGCCTCGATCCTGTACGCCGTCCGCGGCGACTACGCGGCCATCGAGACCCACCCCCGGGTCGTCGATGTCCGGCTCGACTGTCCCATCACGATGTCGGTCGGCACCGACGACCCGCACACCACGATCGCCGAGGCCGAAGCCTGGCGGGAGCACACCACCGGCGAGTTCGCCCTGCACGTCTTCCAGGGCGGCCACTTCTACCTCGACGAGCACAGCCGGGAGGTCACCGACCTCATCTCCGGCACCGTCCGGGGCCTCTCCGCCACGGCCCGGGAGACGGCCCGCTAGGCGCCTTCTTCCTGCGCCATCCGCTCCGACTGTATGCGTGACACCCCGATTCCCGCCATCGGCGCGACATCGTGAATTTCCGGACGGATTACGGCACCGCTCCGGCCGGAGGACGGATCGAGGCGCCGGTGTCGGATTCGATACCCGGGTGATTCGTGCCGACTTCACGGCGGGTCGGGGATCGGTGCCACGTGGCATGTCCCGTCGGCGGGACAAGAGGTGTCCGGAGCAGGGTCCGTACCGACGTCTCTTGCCCTGGCTTTCCCGGCCAAATACGTTGGCCGCACGATGACCCCGGTGCGCGGTCGAAAACTCGCACCGATGAAACCGCGGCGTGATCCGACCGCCGAACACCACCGGCACGGCGTGCGCGGAAGACATTCGCAAGACATTCGCCCGGCTGTTCAAGAGAATTCGTCTCGCCGGGCCGACAGGGAAAAGGGACCCCCGGCGGCCGCGAAGGCGGTGACGGTCCGATGGATGGTGCCGGTAATGGCATGGGTGGGCACTCCGGTTCGGCGGAGAAAGGAAAGGCTGGCAATGGAATCGTCGCCGCAGGTCCATCGGCGAGGTGGGCAGGACGAGGCATCGGACGGGCAAGCCGCGCCTTCGAGCGCACCGGAGTCACTCGTGCGGGAGATCTCCGCGTTGTGGAGCGAATATCTCGACGGTCGCGAAGTCGCGGCGGATGACGACTTCTTCGCGATCGGCGGCAATTCGCTCATCGGGATCAAGATCATCGACCGGGTGTCCGAGGACTACGGCGTCGCACTGTCCGTGCGCGAGTTCTACCTGGCGCAGACCCCTTCCCGGGTCGCCGCGCTGATCGAGCGGGGGAGGGGAGGGACGTGAGGCTGACGCCGGGTGCAGCACGCGACGTCGACCTCGACCGGGTCGACCTGTTCGACCTGGACCTGTACACCTCGGGCGATCCGCACCCGATCTGGGACGTGATGCGGGCCAAGGCCCCCCTGCACCACCAAGTCCTGCCGGACGGGCGCGAGTTCTGGTCGGTGACCCGCTACGACGATGTCTGCCGCGTGCTCGGCGACCACCGGGAGTTCACCTCGGAGCGCGGCACGGTGGTCACCCACCTCGGGGTGGACGACGTCGCGGCAGGCAAACTGCTGACCTCCACCGACCCGCCCCGACACACCCAGGTCCGCAGGGCGATCGGTGCCAAGCTCACCGCGCGCGCGGTGGCGCCCTGGGAGGACCGGATCCGGCAGTCGGTCGCGCGTTTCCTCGAACCCGCGCTCGACGGCGACACCTGGGACCTGGCCGAACAGGCGCTGCGCCTCCCGGCGATCGTCACGGGGCCGCTCCTCGGCATCCCGGAGCGGGACTGGGACGAGCTCGTGCAGCTCACCGCGATGGTGACGGCGCCCTCGGATCCGCACTTCAAGCACGGCAGCGAAGCCGCGACCCTGGCCATCTCCCACCACGAACTGGTCACCTACGTCACGGACCGGGTCAAACGGCGGCGATCCACCGGGGGTGAGGACGGGAGCCTGCTCGACCACCTCATGAGCGTGCGGGCGGGGGGCGCGCCGCTGACCGACGAAGAGATCGCCCTCGACGGCTACAGCATCCTCCTGGGCGCCAACGTGACGACGCCGCACACCGTCTCGGGCACGGTGCTCGCGCTGATCGAGCGGCCCGAACAGTTCGACAAGGTCCGGGCCGACCCGTCGCTGGTACCGAACCTGGTCGAGGAAGGGCTGCGCTGGACCTCGGCCGCCTGTAATTTCATGCGGTACGCGGTGCGCGACACCCGGATCGGCGAGGGCACGATCCCGGCCGGTGGGGCAACCGTCGCGTGGATCGGGTCGGCCAACCGGGACGAGACCCGGTTCACCGACCCACACACCTTCGACGTGACGCGGAACGCGAGCCGTCAGGTCGCGTTCGGCTTCGGCCCGCACTACTGCATCGGTGGACCGCTGGCCCGGATGACCCTGCGGATCTTCTTCGAGGAACTGTTCCGACGGTTCGGATCGATCGAACTCGGCGGTGAACCGCAGCACTTGCGCTCGTACTTCATCGCCGGGATGACCCACCTCCCCATCGTCGCCCAGAAACGAACGACGCCATGACCTCCGGTTCCGCCGCCCCGTCGCCGTGGTTCGTCCGACCGCAGACCGGCGACCACCGCGCCCGGATCTTCTGCTTCCCCTACTCCGGGTCCGGAGCCTCGGCCTTCAGCGCCTGGCCGGCCGCCATCGACGACGTCGAGGTCTGCCCGGTGCAGTTCCCCGGCCGGGAGAATCGGTTGGCCGAACCCCACTACGACACCTACGAGAACCTCGCCGCCGACCTGACCGAATCCCTGGTGCCGCGGCTCGACCGGCCGTTTGCGTTCTTCGGGCACTGCGCGGGCGCGCTGCCCGCGTTCGAGACCGTGATCCGGCTCGCCGAACGCTGCCTGCCGGGGCCGGAGTGCCTGTTCGTGTCGGGCCAGCCGGCACCGCACGACGCCTCGAACGACCGGATGCTCACCATGAGCGAGACCCGATTGCGCGCCGAGTTGGAGTCGGTCGTGCGCGGCCGGGGGATCGAGCCGCGGCCGGACATGGTCGACCTGGGCATGGCCGTGCTGTTGCGCGACCTCGCCGCGGCGCGCGAGTACCGGCGGGTGGAGCCGGTCGTGCTGCACTGTCCCATCGTCGTACTGCACTGGCGGGACGACCCCGACGTCAGCCTCGACCAACTCGAGGGATGGCGGGCGTACTCGGACTCGGTCGACATCCGGGTCGTCGACGGCGGCCACCACGACTTCATGCACGCGCCGGACGCATTGCTGAAGCTGTTGGCCTCCCGGCGGTGACCACAGCGCAACCCGTGAGAGCCGTACGTCGAGGGAACCGGAAGGGGGTTCGCATGTGTGCCACGGCCACCGACAGCACCGACATCGCGATGTCGTGCGATGCCCCCGGCGCGCACGACCCGGATGAATTCCGGTCCCTGTCGGCAACCGCGACCTCGGATTCGTTCCTCGACGCCCGCGACGGGTTGGCCCGCTCCGGCGACGACGGTGCGGGAGTCCCCGCCGTCGTCGCCCTCGAACCCGGGGCGGCCGCTGCACCCAGCAGCCGCCCCGCAACCGGCTCGTCCGCCGCCCGCGGCGCAACGACCGGAGTCGTCCGGCCGCGCGGCACACCGCGCGGCCCCGCCCCTCGGTGGGCCCACCGAACCCGATGGGTCCACCGGGGCGGACACCGGGACATCCCGGGGGCCGCGGTCGTCGATGCCGACGGGGAGCACCCGGAGCCGACGCGGGCCGCGGTGCGGAACCCGGTCCGCGCCGCACGGACGGAACACACCCGTCCGCCCCGCCGGCCGCGAACCGCCCGCCGCGGGCCCTCCCCGGACACCACTTGACCACCAGTGAGGAATGGCATGTCTGTTGACGACACCCGCAGCGCGGCAGGACTTGCCGGGGACCCCGTGGCCGTGGTCGGGATGTCCTGCAGCCTCCCCGGTGCCCGTGACCCCGAGTCCTACTGGAAGCTGCTCACCCAGGGGCGGGTGCCGGCCCCGAAGCCCGGCTCCACCGCCGGCGCCGGCAGACGGCTCCGCACCCTGGTCCGCAAGGCACTGGCGACCGCCGGCATCGCGCCGGAAGACCTCCGCGGCGGCGGGGACGAACTGTTCCTCGCGGTGCCGGACACCGGCCGCACCGTCGGCCCGCGCGGACTCGCGCCGACCGTTACCACCGGCGCCGCGTCCGCGCCGCGGGCCGTACTCCTGGCCGCGCGGAGCCTGCGCGAGGGCCGGACCGACGTGGCGCTCGCGGGCGGGGTCGACGGCCCCGAAAGCACCGCCGGCGTCGTGCTGGTGCTCAAGACGCTCACCCGGGCCCGAGCCGACCGCGATCACGTACACGCGGTACTGCACGCCGACGACACCGACGCGACGGACGGACCGGACGGGGCGCCACGCGAGTCGGGCCCGGCATCCGGCATGGCGGCGCTGCTGGAGGCCGTGCTGTCGGTCCGGCACGGCCGGTCCTCGTCGAGCACGAGCGGCGCGGGCTGCCGAATCCTCGTCGAGGCCGCCGCGGAAGGGGACTTCGCCACCGGACGCCCGGGCTTTCGCACCGCCACACTGCCCCTGATCGTCTCCGGAGCGACCCAGGACGACGTACGGGAGCGGGCACGTCACCTGCTCGCGCACCGGGAGGAGAACCGGTCCGCGCCACGCGACCTCGCCCTGTCCCTCGCGGCCGCGCACGCCGACTCCGAACCCTCCGCCGTGCGCCACCGGACCGTCGCCTGGGCCGACGACGGCCGGCAACTCACCGACGAACTGACCGCGCTCGCCCACGGCGAGCGCAGCGCCACCCGGATCAGCGGCAACGCCGAGGCGCGAAACCGGGTCGTCTTCGTCTTCCCCGGTCAGGGCTCCCAGTGGATCGGCATGGCTGCCGGACTCCTCGACGACTCCGACGTGTTCCGCGATTGCATCCGGGCCGGCGCCCGGGCACTCGCCCCGCACATCGACTGGTCGCTGGAGGACGTGCTGCGCGGAACACCCGGCGCCGCGTCCCTCGACCGTGACGACGTCGTGCAACCCGCCCTGTTCGCGGTGATGGTGGCCCTCGCCGAGCTGTGGAAGTCCTTCGGGGTGCGGCCCGCGGCCGTGCTCGGACACAGCAACGGCGAGATCGCCGCCGCCGTCGTCGCAGGCGGCCTGTCCCTGGAGGACGGGGCGCGGGTCGTCTCACTGTGGAGCAAGGCCCAGGCACGACTCGCGGGCCGGGGCGCGATGATCTCCGTGGCGGCGTCGCTCGCCTCGCTGGAGCCGAAACTCGTCGAGTGGGGCGACCGACTCGCCGTCGCCGCGGTCAACGGACCGCAGGCGGTGATCCTGTCCGGCGACCGCGACGTCATCGACCGGCTGCTCGAAGAACTCCCCGCCGAGGGCATCGCGGCCAAGCGGATCCCGGTGGACCTCGCGGCCCACTCCCCGCACATCGAGGCACTGCGCGAGGAGATGCTCACCGGACTGGCGCCGATCGAGCCCCACACCGCCACCGTGCCGTTCCACTCGACCGTGACCGGCGACTTCCTCGACACCACCGCGCTGAACGCCGCCTACTGGTACGCCAACCTGCGCAACACCGTGCGCTTCGAGCGCTCCGTGCGCGCACTCGACGCGGACCACCAGGTCTTCATCGAGGTCAGCCCGCACCCGGTCATCACCATGGCGCTCCAGCAGACCCTGGACGACCTGGGGTCCGACGCAATCCTGGTGGAGTCGCTGCGCCGCAACCAACCCGGAGCACGCCGCTTCCTCGCCTCGCTCGCGCGGCTGCACACCGGCGGCGTCACCGTGGACTGGCGGCCGGCGTTCGGCCCGGACTCCGCGCTCACCGAACTGCCCGCGCGCCCGGCCCCGTCGCGAGGCGGGGTCGCGGACGAGCAGGCCGCGGCCACGGCGGGCGCGCGCGTCTCGGATGAGGTCACGGACGGTCTCCTGGAGTTGGTGCGTGCCGAGACCGCCCTGGTCGTCGGGCTCGACCCCAACGGCGGCGTCGACGGCGCGGAGTCGTTCCGGGACCTGGGCCTCGACTCCGCCCGCGCGGTGGAACTGCGCAACCGCCTCGTCGAGGCCACCGGCTTGCGGCTCCCGGTAACCCTGCTCTTCGACCACCCGACGCCGGCGGAACTCGCCCGCCACCTCGCGGCGCAACTGACCGGCACCGCCGCCGAGGCGGCGCCCGCCGAACCGGTGATCACCGCTGCCGCGCCGGACGAGCCGATCGCCATCGTTTCCATGGCCTGCCGCTTCCCCGGTGACGTGGCCTCACCGGAAGACCTGTGGCGGCTCGTCCTGGACGAGAAGGACGCCGTCTCCGGCTTCCCCGTCAACCGGGGATGGCCCCTGGACACCCTCTTCGACGACGACCCGTCCCGCGCGGGCCGCTCGTACACCCGCCAGGGCGGATTCCTGCACGACGCGGATGGGTTCGACGCCGAGTTCTTCGGTATCAGTCCGCGCGAGGCCCTCGCCATGGACCCGCAGCAGCGCCTGATTCTCGAGACCGTGTGGGAATCCCTGGAGCGGGCCGGGATCGATCCGGCCGCGCTGCGCGAGAGCAGCACGGGGGTCTACCTCGGCGCGCTCGCCCAGGACTACGGGCCGCGACTGCACGAGGCGGACGAGAAGGCCGGCGGATATCTGCTGACCGGCAACTTCATCTCGGTGCTCTCCGGCCGTGTCCCCTACACGTTCGGTCTGCGCGGCCCCGCCGTCACCGTGGACACCGCCTGCTCCTCGTCCCTGGTCGCCCTGCACCTGGCCGCGCAGGCACTGCGCGTGGGCGATTGCGAGCTGGCCGTGGCGGGCGGCGTCACGGTGATGTCCAGCCCCGGCATGTTCGTGGAGTTCAGCCGCCAACGCGGGCTCTCACAGGACGGCCGTTGCAAGGCGTTCGCCGAGGGCGCGGACGGCACGGGCTGGGCCGAAGGCGTGGGCGTACTGCTCCTGGAGCGGTTGAGCGATGCCCGTCGCAACGGCCACGAGGTACTCGCCCTCGTGCGCGGCTCGGCGATCAACCAGGACGGTGCCAGCAACGGTCTGACCGCCCCCAGCGGGCCCGCGCAGCAGCGCGTCATTCGGCGGGCCCTGGCGAATGCCGCTCTGGTGGCGGACGAGGTCGATGTGGTCGAGGCGCATGGTACGGGTACGCGGTTGGGTGATCCGATCGAGGCGCAGGCGTTGTTGGCGACCTACGGTCAGGGGCG
>NZ_JBITJP010000034.1:0-123073 GCF_044460165.1 Embleya sp. NPDC050154 | reverse complement strand
GCGGTCGCCGCGCCGCGCACACCGCCCCCACCCCCCCCCGCCCCCCCCCCCCCCCCCCCCCCCCCGCCCCCGGGGGGGGGGGGGGGGGGGGGGGCGCCCCCCCCGCGCCGGCCGGCAGGCCATCCCGGGTCTAGCGGCCGTAGTCCCGGCCCACGACCAGAGGCTGTCCGGCGGCGTCCGCGCTCGCCAGATCGCGACCGGCGTCGACGCGACCGTGCACCGTGTACTGATAACAGGGGAAGCGGATACAGACCACCGGATGACTCACGCCGTGGAGCACATCGAACCCGGTGCGGTTGGCGATCGACAACACCGGAGCGGTGATCGTGTAGCCGGCGTCCCGGCGTTCCTCGATCATCCGCGCGGGCACGACGGTCCGCGTGCCGGTCAGGTTCTGTCCGCTGTAGACGCAGAGACTGCCCGTGGGGCAGGAGACGGTGTCCGCGACGTCCGCCCGTGCGGTCGGGGCGAGCGTGAGCGCGCCCAGGACGATGGCCGCGGCGGCGGCAGCGGCCGTGGTGGCGAGTTTACGAATCATGCGAGTGTCCTCACTCCTCGATGGGTCCGAACGGTTATGCGTCGGTTTTCCGCCGGTTGATCGGCGGGCGTCGACGCAGGCAACGCTCTCGCATCGACAGCGGTGCGTGAAACCCCATTTACGGACAGTGGCGACCCGTGTTGTTTCGGCCGTGTCACCAACCGTCGACACCCGCCGCGAACAGGAAGGTAATCATTCGACTACGGGCGGTGAGGCCCGGAAACTCGGCCTCCCGAGGAACGCGGCGGGTCCGCCCGCGGTCTCGCGTCGAGGCCGGAATGCGACCCTCCACCCCGTCGATCCCGGACACCAGCCCATGGCCGAATCGCCACGGTCACCGCCGCGTCCGGCACGAATCGCCTCCGCACCACTTCCTCCGGCCACGCCGGGAGTGGGTCCTCCAGGGCAGGGCAGGCATCCGCCCGATCGACCGGAACCCGGCTCGGGTCCCGGGCAGTTCACGGCGTCGAGGCAGGGCGGGTGCGCATGATGAGGACCTGCGTTTCCGGAATCCGGCGGCGTCCGGGGCCGGTACCCGATGCGTGAGTCGATCGCCTACGACGGCGCGCCCGGAACGACCCGCCGGGCACGCGCCTTCGCCGGGCGCTTCCTGGAGCGGGCCCGGGCGATCGGGGACGTCTCGATCACCACGCGGGCCGCGGAGGTGGTCCCGCTGGTCGTCGACGAGTTGATCGCCAACGCCACCCGGTACGCGCCGGGGCCGTGCCTGCTGGAACTGGAGATCACCGGCCACGACCTGCACGTCACGGTGTCCGACGGCACGCCGACCCTGCCCGTACCGCACACCCCGGACGTCGATCGCATCGGTCGGCACGGCCTGGAGATCGTGCGCGCCCTGTGCGCGGGCTTCGCGGTCGAACCGAACGCCGCGGGCAAACGGGTCCGCGCCCGCATCCCGCTCACCTGACCGCGGCCGCCCACGGCCGATCCCCCGACGCCGACTCGCCGTCCCGGGCCCCGCGGGTGCCCCGACCCGGGTCAGTCCTTGCGGCCCGTGACCGCGACGGTGACGCCGAGGCCGATCATGGTGAGGCCGCCGATCCCACCGACCCGGGCCAGGCGTGTCGGGGAACTCGCGAACCAGGTCCGGGTGGAGGCGGCAACCAGGCCCCAGACGCTGTCGCAGGCCACCGCGATCACGTTGAACACCAGGCCGAGCAGCAACATCTGCGCCATCACGTGCCCCTGGTCGCGGTCCACGAACTGGGGCAGTACGGCGGCGAAGAACACGATGGTCTTGGGGTTGGCCACGCCGACCGCGAACCCCTCCCACAACGTGCGCAGCCCGCCCCGCGCGGGAACCGCACCGTTGATCGAGGCGTGCAGAAACCCGCGCTCCCGCACCGCCTTGACGCCGAGGTACACCAGGTAGGCGGCGCCCACCAGCTTCAGCGCCGTGAAGACCAGTACCGACCGCTCGACGACGGAGCCCACCCCGAGTGCCACCGCCACGACCAGTACGTACGCCCCGATCGTGTTGCCCACCACCGTGGTCAGCGCCGCCCGGCGGCCCTGCGCCAGCGCCCGTCCGACCACGAACAGCACGCTGGGACCGGGTATCACGATCAGCAGGAACGACATGGCCGCGAACGCCGCCAGCCGGTCAATGGACACCATGCGGCACATGAAAGCACGGAGACCACGCACGCGCGCGGCCATTTCGCGTGGGCTCCGGCCGGAGGTTCAGCGCGAGTCCGCCTCGGCGTGGGTGCCCGCCGCCGCGCGGGCCGCCTCCAGGCGGGCGCTCGGCAGGCGGAACGGTGAGCACGACAGGTAGTCGACGCCGACCTCGTGGAAGAAGTGGATGGACGCGGGGTCTCCGGCGTGTTCGCCGCACACCCCGATGCGCAGATCGGGCCTGGCCCGCCGACCCTCGTCGACGGCCAGTCGGACCAGGCGGCCGACCCCGTCCCGGTCGATGCTCTCGAACGGCGAGACGGCCATGATGCCGCGCTCCAGATAGGCGGCGAGGAAGGACGCCTCGGCGTCGTCGCGGGACAGGCCCCATGTGGTCTGGGTCAGGTCGTTGGTGCCGAACGAGAAGAAGTCCGCCGTCGGCGCGATGCTCCCGGCGGTGAGCGCGGCCCTGGGCAGCTCGATCATCGTGCCCACCGGGCAGCGCACCGGCAGCCCGGCGGCCCGGCCGACCTCGTCGAGCATCCGTTCCACCTCCTCGCGCACCACACGCAGTTCCTCGACCGTGGCGACCAGCGGAATCATGATCTCCGCCCGCGGATCACCGCCCGCGCGCAGCCGAGCAACCACCGCTTCGCCGATCGCGCGTACCTGGGTGGCGACCAGGCCGGGAACCGTGAGCGCCAGGCGTACCCCGCGCAGGCCCAACATCGGATTGGCCTCGTGCAGCCGCTCGATCGCCTCGTGCACATGCACGTCGTGCGGCGCCGGCTCCCGGCCCATCGCCCGCGTTCGGGCCAGCCGGACCGCCGAGTCGGTGTGGTCGGGCAGGAACTCGTGCAGCGGCGGGTCGAGCAGCCGGATGGTCACGGGCAGGCCGTCCATCGCCGCGAGGATGTCGGTGAAGTCCTCGCGCTGGAGCGGCAGCAGCGCGTCCAGCGCATGCCGCCGGTCGGCGTCGGTGCGGGCCAGGATCAGGTCCTCGACCAGCGGGCGTCGCGCGCCGAGGAACATGTGCTCGGTACGGCACAGGCCGATTCCCCGGGCGCCGAAACGCCGGGCCCGGGCCGCGTCCTCGGCCGTGTCGGCGTTCGCCATGACCTGCAACCGCCGTACCTCGTCGGCTCGGTCCAGGAAGCGGGCGACCGCCTCGACCACGCCGGCGGAACGGGCGCCGGTCTCCAGGTAGCGGGTGACCGCCGAGGGCACGAGCGGCAGCGCGCCCGGGTACACGGCGCCGGCCGTACCATCCACCGAGACCACGTCGCCGGCCTCGACGACGGTTCCGTCGGCTCCGGTGCAGCGCCCGCCCTCGATGTCGATGTCCAGGTCGGCCGCGCCGCACACGCAGACCTTGCCCATGCCTCGGGCGACCACCGCCGCGTGGCTGGTCTTGCCGCCCCGCCCGGTCACCACGGCCTCGGCCGCGATCATCCCGGGCAGGTCGTCCGGGCTGGTCTCGTGGCGGACCAGCACGACCCGCTCGCCGGCCGCGGCCCGCCGGGTCGCCTCGGCGACGTCGAACACCACCGCGCCGACCGCGGCCCCCGGCGAGGCCGGGATGCCGTGCGCCAACGGCGCGGCGTCGCCGTGCGCGTCGAAGCGCGGGAAGGTGAGCTGGTCGAGTTGCCCGCCGTCGACCCGGGAGAGTGCCTCCGACCAGGTGATCGTCCCCTCGTCCACCAGCGCGCAGCCGATCCGGAAGGCGGCCTCGGCGGTGCGTTTGCCGACCCGGGTCTGCAGGATCCACAACCGGCCGCGCTCGATGGTGAACTCGACGTCGCACAGATCGCGATAGTGCGATTCGAGCTGCCGCAGGTAATCGGTCAGGCGGGCGTAGGCGGCCGGGTCCAACCCCTCCAGGGCTTGGAGCGGCAGCGCGTCCCGGACGCCGGAGACCACGTCCTCGCCCTGGGCGTCGGGCAGGTAGTCGCCGTAGACGCCGGCGCGCCCGGTGCCGGGGTCGCGGGTGAACGCGACGCCGGTGCCGGAGTCCGGTCCGGAGTTGCCGAACACCATCGCCTGCACGGTCACCGCGGTACCCAGGTCGTCCGGGATGTGCTCGCGCCGCCGATAGACCCGCGCCCGCTCGCCGTTCCAGGATCGGAAGACCGCGAGCACTGCGCCCGCGAGCTGCTCGCGCGGATCCTGCGGGAACTCCTCGCCCGCGTCCTCGCGCACGATCGCCCGGAACTCGTCGACGATCCCGGTCAACTCGCTTACGTCCAGCCCCAGATCGTCCGCCGCGCCCAGGCGCAGCCTGCGCCGGGTGAGCACGTCCTCGAAGCGGGCCGGGTCCACGCCGAGCACGGTGGTGCCGTACATCTGCACGAGTCGGCGATACGAGTCCCACGCGAAGCGTTCCCGGCCGCGGGCCTTGGCGAGGCCGAGCACGGAGGCGTCGTTGAGGCCGACGTCGAGGATCGTGTCCATCATGCCGGGCATCGAGAACCGGGCACCCGATCGCACCGACACCAGCAACGGGTCGTCGGGCCGGCCCAGACGTCGCCCGATCGACGCCTCCAAGCGGGCCAGGTGGTCGGCGATCTCGCCTTCCAGTTCGGCAGGCGGCGCGCCCGTACGCAGAAAGACCCGGCAGGCGTCGGTGCCGATCGTGAAACCGGGCGGCACCGGCAGTCCCAACCGGGTCATCTCGGCGAGATTCGCGCCCTTGCCCCCGAGCAGCGCGGCCTGTTCCCGGGAGCCTTCACTGAAGTCGTACACATACACGCCGGCCATCGGCATCCCTTCCCGCACAGCGGACCGCCTCGGCTGTCTCTCAGGGTAACGCCGGGCCCCGGACCACCGCAGGCCGCGATCCGGCCACGATCGGGCCGCCCGTTCCGACGCCCGCACTGCCCGATGTCGTCGCGCCCGCCGACTCCCACTCTCGGCTTCGGTCTCGGTCTCGGTCGATGCCTCGATGGATCGGCGCGTCGGTGCGTGGGCGCGTCCGCGACCCGCCCGGAGTGCTCCGTCCCGGGCGCGGTCGTGGGTGTCCGTGCGGGTTGTGCGGGATGGGTCGTCCCGTGGGGGTCAGCCGCTGGTCAGGCGGAGCACCAGGTTGGCTCGGTCGATGGCTTCCAGGACGGGTCCGGGTGGGACCTCGGCGGCGTGGGCCTCCTCGGCCAGGGTCTCGGGATCGGCGCGGGCCAGGTCGGCCACCGTGCGGTCGCCGAGCAGGTCGGCCAGTCGGGCGGTGCGGGCGACGCCCAGGAGCGTGCGCGCGGGCATGGCGCGGACGGCCTCGGGGTCGTCCGCGGTCATGACCTCCTGGGCGTGCGACGAGGAGAAGGCGTGCGCGAGGGCCTGTCGGGTCACCTCGGTCCAGCCGGTGAGCCGGTCCTGGCCGGGCTGCCCGCAGTAGAAGCCGTAACCGCCGAAGGACGCGGTGAAGCGACGGTTGCGCAACTGGTCGACGGACAGCCTGCCGTCCGCCGCGACGGTGAAGTCGGCCAGCACCACCCAGGGTTGGGTGGGGCACGGCGGGCACGGGCGGGTGCCGGTCTCCGAGATCCGGGACGAACACCCCGTGGTCTCCTGGCGGCTGTCGTCCTCGCCGTTGACGTACACGTCCGGCAGGGTGTCCAGCACGCCGAGGGCGAAGCCCTCCCGAACCCGGCTGTACTCGCACGCCGTGTCCTCGCAGCCGCAACCGGCCGCCGCCACCGGCGCGGTGAGGCACTCGTCGTAGCGCACCGCGAGGTAGTAGGTGCGCCCGGGTTCGCGCCGCTCGCGCACCGGCGCGCACCAAGGGTCGTCGGGCGGCGGGCATCCGTCGGTGGCGCCGGGCAGCGAGTCGCGTACGTCCACCCTGATCCGGTGGTCGACCACGATCTCGTCCCCGTACGGGCCCAGCAGGTAGCCGGGCGAGACGTCCAGCAGCCAGGGCAACCGGCCGCCGTCGCCGTAGCGGACCGTACGTACGGTCACCCCGCACACCACACCCCACCCGTGCAGCAGCCGGTTGTGTCGGCGCATGCGTTCCAGCAGCCAGACACCGGTCTGGGCGAGGTCCTCCGGGCCGACGAGTTGGCCGCCGAACCAGCGTGGGCGCAGCCGCCCGGTGGCGTTCCGGCCCAGGCAGTCACCGCATCCGCACGCGGAGGAGGTCTCGCTCCCGCCGTCGCAGCCGCAGCCGCAGCCGCCGTGTCCGGCCACTGCGGCGGGCCGGATCGTTCGTTCGTGCACCGTCAACGTCTCTCAGCTCCTCGGTATGCGTCGTCTCGGTGGCGCCCGGCGTCCCGTTTTCCGGGCGGGCGGCACCCGTGCGATCCCGTCGGCCGGCGCAGCGCGCCGGTTGCGGCACTCACTCCGGCGCCACCTCGAAGACGAGGTGCACGAACCCGCCGGGGTCCCCGTCGAAGAGTTCGACGTCGACGCTCGACCGGGCGCCGAGGGCGGACACCGGCCGGGCCGGGGACAGGACCTGCTGCCCGGACCAGATCGAGAAGAGCGTGTGGTTGTCCAGGGCGGTCCCGAGGAAGTCCGCGTCCAGCGGCAGCGCCGGCTCGTCCGCGCCCACCGGCGGCACCGGGGCCGCGGCCGAGGACCGCACCTGGAGCAGGAATACGGCGGCCGGTTCGCCGGCGTCCGGAAGCCGCACCCCGTCCACGCCGAACGTGTACGTCACCCTCTCCCCCCGCGAATCGCCGCGGGCGCCCGGGCCCAGGTCCAGGTGCCGGAAGCCGGCGAGCTTGTCCCCATCCCGCAGGGCCTGGAACAGCTCTACCCAGCCCTGCGGTTCGGCCGACGCGGGGTCGACCAGGGCCCGGTCCACGGTGAGTTCGACGTGCGGTCGGCGGGTGAAGCGCGTCCAGTCCCGGCGCAGCGGACCGGCCGGATCCAGTCGCGCGGCGCCGTCCGGCCACACCCGCAGCAGCCTGGGCCCGTTCTCCACCTGCTCGGTCGGCGGGGGCGGCGGCGCGAACACATGCAACTCGCCGCCCTGGGTCCCGTTCCCGGACGGGAACGGCGGTACCGCCGCGAGCGGCGCCCGCTCGACGAGGTCGGCCAGGGCGGTGTCCTTGGGGGCGCCGGGAGCCATCGCCCACAGCGTGTCGCGGTCGGCGGCGGTGAGCCCGGTGCCGACCAGGTCGGGGTCCAGCGCCAGGCCGTCCGGGTCCTGAGCGCGCGGCGGCCCGGCGCCGGGCACCCGCGAGGCCACCACGAAGATCGTCTGGGTCAGCAGGCCCTCGCTCTCGAGCCCGACCGTGTACGCCACGCCCTCGCCGTCGGCCGGCACACTCACGTGGGTGAAGGCGCCGCCGGCCCGGGTCAGCTTCAGCCGTTGCGCGCCCGTGTGGTCGAGTTGCCACACGCCCACCCACGGGTCCGGGGCATCGAATGCGGCGTCGGCGAGTTGCCGGTCGAAGGCGATCTCCAGGCGCTTCTCGGCAACGAAGGCGCGCCACGTCGCGGGCGTCGCGTCGGTGCCGACCTGCGGCCACAGCCCGGTGATCCGGGGCGGCAGGATGCGGCCCGCACAGCACGCGTCCACCCGTTCGGCCAGGCACATCAGCAGGTCGAACAGGACCCGGTTGGAGTAGACGACCGGCCGCGCGGTCACCGTGTCCAGGTCCGGCTCGCGCTCCGGCGCGTAGGTGATCGTCGCCAGGACCACGCAGTCGTCGGCGCGGTCGCACTCGTGCTCGACGGTGTCGGCGACCCGCTCGCGGCGGTCGAAGTCCGCGCCGCGCCGGTCCGGGAAGATCGCCGCGCACTGTTCCTCGCTCAGGCCGACCGGGTCCGGTTCGCAGGCGGTGACCCGGATCAGGAACCGTTCCAGGGTCAGCGACGGGACGCACTCCTCGCGGACCTCGCAGTCGACCACCGGGCTGCGGACGAACTCGGTGCCGCACTCGTGCCGGCACAACACGATCGCGACCGTGCCGTCGTGAACCGGGTCGCCCTCGGGTTCGCCCGCGCAGTCGGTGGGTTGGTACGGCTCCTCGACTCGGACCGGGCGGTCCACCACGATCAGCCGGCCGCGGCCGTCCACCGCGACGCCGGGGCAGACGGTCAACCCGCCGTCCGTGTCCGCCTCCACGTCCAGTCCGCACAACACGCCGGGGCCCAGGCCCAGCCGGGCCAGGGTGGCGGAGGTGCTTCGGTGGTAGGACTGTTCGAGCTGCCAGTGCCGGACGTCCATCAGCTTGCCCGGGTAGAAGCGGTTGCGGACCGGCGGGGCGGGGGACGCGTCCTCGCCCCCGTCGCAGCCGCATCCCGTGTCCGCCGCGTGGTCCTGACCGTGCTGACTCACTTGTGCTCAACCCCTTGGAGATGGTCGGGTGGTCGACCCGCGACCGCCTGGTGTGGGAAGCGTCGTGTCGAGGCGTGTCTCGACGGGACCGCCGACATGCGCCGCGGCCGATCCCGGCAGTCGGATCCCGGTGCCGAGCGCGGGTCCGGCACCCGCGGCCCGGTCCGGCGGCGGGCCGGCCACGTAGGTGTCGATGCCGACCTGTCCCGGGATCGCGCCGTGCCGGGCGGCCCGCACCCGCGCGAACACGTGTGCCGGGCGCTCGCGTTCGACCACGCGGGCGATCTCCGGCAACGCGTCGGCGTGTTCCGGCGGGACATGTACGCACACCCGGTGCGCGAACGCGGCGTACAGCGGCAGCCCCCGGTCCTGCGCCGGGATCAGGTGGGCGCCGTCGAGCACGGCCGTGGCGTCCAGGACCGGCGGCCCCGGGTCCGCGACGTGCGTCGCGGTGTCCCGGCCCAGTCCGCCGCTGCCCAGTCGCCAGACCCCGGCGCGAAGCAGCGGTTCGGACAGCCGGACCGCGACCCCGGTCTCGCGGGCGACGGCCTCGACCAGCCCCGCGGGCGTGCCGCGGCGGCCGTGCGCGGTGTACGCCCCGGCGATGTCCGCGCGCCGCGTGGCGGGGTCGGCGGAGCGGGACGGTGCGGCGTCGACCCAGCGGGCGAGCCGGTCCAGCCACGGATCGTCCGGGCGGTCCGGGGCCGAGCCCGGGTCGAGCAAGGCGGGCAGGTCCTCCAGTTCGCGCACCGACGCCTCGTGCGCGCAGGCGAGCAGGCCCAGCAATCGGCCGAGCGTGCCCGAGCCGTCGTCATCGCCGGTGTAGGCGGCGGGCAGCGCGTCGAGCAGGCCCCGGCCCACGTGTTCGACGCGTACGTCGTCCACGCGCGGGGTTCCGCGTCCGTCGCCGAGCAGTTCGATCGCGATCCACAGTCGGGCGCCGGGGGTGGTCGGGCCGGCCAGGACCCGCACGTCCAGGCCGTCCAGGGGGCCGGCCCGCCAACGGCCCGTGGGGGTCGGCACGGGCGCGTCGTCGGCGTCGGCGCTCGCCGGATCCGGCGGGTCGGGGGTGACCCCCTTCGGCGCGAGCATCGTCCACACCCGCACGTGCGTGCCGGACGGCGCGGGCTCGGCGAGGAGGATTCGGACCCGGTCCCAGTGTTCGACGCCGGGCGGCTCGATCGGCGCGGGCAGTACCGCGACGCCGCGCGTGCCGGTGCGCCGCGCGCCCAACCGGGAGATCCCGGCGGGGCCGGCCACGAACACGCGCCCGCACCGGTCGACGGCGATCCCGGCGAAGTCGCCGCCGGCCAGGACCCGCACCGGTGAGCCGTCGTCCGGAACCGACACGACGCCCGGGCCCGGCACCTGTCCGGCGCCGCCCGCCACGAGTACCCCGTCCGGCACCCGGACGGCCGCGAGGCCGCCGACCCGTACCCGGGCCGCGCGCAGCGCGGGGTCCTCCGCGGGCGGCGGGTCGGTCCACGGCGCGAGGTACTCGCCGGTGTCGGCGAGCACGACCATGGCCCGGGGACGCCGGTGGTGCGCCGATCGATTCGGCTCGTCGCCGACGATCAACAGCCGCCCGCGGTCGAGCAACCACAGTCCGCGCGGCGCGCGCAGCGCGGCGGGATCCCCCGTGGCCACGTCGAGGCAGCCCAGCACGCACACCATGTGGTCGCAACCGTCCACGCGCAGCACCCGACCGTGGCCCGGATCGGCGACCACGATCGTGCCGTCGCCGAGCACGACCAGCCCCAGCGGCCCGCCCGCCGGGTCCAGGTCCACGCACGCGATCGTTTCCGGTGTCGCCGTCCCCGGGCCCAGCACCAGCCGCTCGCCGTCCGCGCGCACCCCCGCGAAGCGGGCCCCCGGCCAGCGTCCCAGCGTGTTGACCCAGCGGTAGTCGATCGCGCCGCTCACCCGCCCTCCACCCCCATCCACGAGATGTGCCAGCCCAGTTCGGTGCGCACCAGGTTCGGGGTCTCCAGATCGGCGAGCACCACCGCCGGATTCAGCGGCAGCGTCGTGGTGCCGCCGGCGGCCCCGCCGATCCGCCCGGCGGGCAGCGGCACCACCACGGTCATCCGGCCGGGCTCCGCGCTGTCCACGTAGGGCGTGCCGTCGAGCACGCAGGCCTGGCCACCCGGCGCGGCCGACGCGCTCAACTCCCGATCGCCGTCGAGCCGGACCGTGTAGGCGGGGATGTCGCCGAAGCCCGCCGCGCCGGTGTCGACGACGGTGCGCAGCCCGATCACCACCCCGGAGGCCGGATCCTCGACCGCCGACCACACGGTGCCGAACGCGCTCGTGGCGCCGGTGGCCACGTACGGCGTGGGGAGCACCGCCAGGATCCGGCGCCCGGCCGGATCGGGCGGCGCGGTCAGCGCACAACCGCGCACGGACACCGTCGCGAGCAACACGTCCAGCCCGTCCCGCAGTTCCGCCGGGGTACACCAGCCGACCGTCGGACCGTCCGCGAGCCGCACCGCGCCGACCACGCCGCAGGCCCCGTCCCGGGTCCGCACCGCCGCCTCGTCGTCCTCGGTCCAGCGCAGCGTCAGGCAGAACACCACGTCACCGCCGTCCGGCCCGGCGGCCACCGCCGGCACATCCGACTCGGCGCCGTCCACCAGGATCAGGTCGCGACCGAGCGCGTCGAGCGCGTACCCCGCGCCGATCGCGACGCGCTTGGCACCCCGGGCACCGGTCACCTCCAGGCCGAGTGCGATGCCCCATCCGTGCAGGACCCGGTTGTGCAGCCGACGGCGCGAACGTTCCACCGAGACCGCGTCGTCGAGGTCGGCGGCGGCAAGCACCTGTCCGGCGAAGAAGCTCGGGCGATGCGTCGGCGGCAATGCCGCCCCGCTCGTGGTCGGGCCGGTCATGCGGACTCTCCCCTTCGTCGAGGACCCGGTCGGGCCCCGGGTGGCTCGCCGGCTCGGCGACCGGCTCGGGCATCCGGGCCGGGCCGCGCGCCGGCTCGGCGACCGGCTCCGGCATCCGGGCCTGGCGTGTCGGCGCCCCGACGACCGGGTCCGGCATCCGGGCCGGGCCCGCCCCGGTCCTCGGGCCCCGTCGCGTCGCGAAGATCGCGTGGCACGTACACCACCGGCCGGGTGCACGGCACCGGGCACGGCGGGTCGACCGGCCCGGGCAGCGCCGGCACCCGCCGCGCACTCAGCACGGCCGTCCACGCGAACGCCATCGGCACCGCCGAGACCTTCGGCTGCTCGTCGATGTCGCCGCTCTCCGGCAGCGCGTGCCGCACGGTGAGCGCGAACCCGGTCGTGTCGACGTCGGTGACCTGCGCGGTGCCGGCACCGGTACCGGCCGGCGGCGGCCCCTCGGCGCCGACGAACACCTGCGGCACCTCGGCGAACGGGCGGGCGAAGTCGATCCGCGCCGACCACCGCACGCGCGAGCCCTCGGCGGCGGCCCCGCCCCGGGGCACCCGGCCCGCGAGCAGCACGGTCGGCCCGGGTCCACGCGCGGTGCTCCGGGCGCCGTCGCCGACGTCCAGCCGCCCCGAGTCGGGGTGATAGACCGCGAGCGGCACGTCCCCGAGGCCCACGACATCACCGGGCTCCAGCCGCCGGACCCGACCGCGCGGTCCGGCGCCCGCACGGCGCAGCACCACGGTCTGCGGCCCGACCGCCTCCCCCGGCACCACGAGCACGTCGTCGGCGCCCAGCACGAGCAGGTCGCCGTCGCGGGTGAGAGCCACGCCCGGCTCGACCAGAACCCGCCCGATGTCGAACGTCGACACCGCCAGGCCCACCGCGACACCCCACGTGCGATGCGCGGCACGCGTGTGCCGGGCCAGATACCACGCCTCGTTCGCGGTCAGATCGCGCAGGTCGACGGCGTCCAGCCGGACACCGACTTCCTCGACGATGCGGTCGGGTGTCGCACTCATCGCCGCTCCTCCCCCCGGACCACGCACACGAAGCGCTCCCCCGGCGGAACCAACACATCGTCGGCGCCCGGCACCAGCAAGTCGCCCTCGCGGGTGAGGACCACGCCCGGCTCGACCGGAACCCGCCCGATGTCGAACATCCACACCGCCAAACCCACCGCGACACCCCACGTGCGATGCGCGGCACGCGTGTGCCGGGCCGGGCGCCACGCCTCGTTCGCCGTGAGATCGCGCGAATCCGCGGCATCCGACCGGACACCGGATACCTCGACGACACGATCGGGTGTCACACCCACCTCCGCTCCTCCCCGCGGACCGCGAGCACGGAGTGCTCGCCCGGCACCACCAGCGCCGTCGGCGGTACGCACAACCCGCCGCAGCCGGGCGGCCCGCCGTCGGCGCGCAGGGCGAGCGCGGTGACGTGGTCCACGCCGGGGACCTCGTCCAGCACCCGCAACACTTCGCTGCGGTGCACGTCGCGGCCGAACGGCCAGCCCGTGCCACGCGGTCCGCCGGTGATCGGGTGCAGGAACGTGTCGAGCGCGGCGCGCACCGCCGCGGTCGCCGCGATCGGGTCGACGCCCGGAAACAGGGCCACGGTCGTATCCGCGCTCACCACCACATAGCGCGGCCCGGTGACGAACAGCCGGGTGCCCGCCGTGCGCAGTGCGGCCAGGTGTCGGCGCACGGCACGCAGCAGACCCGGTGTGGGCTCGGGTCGCCCACGCGGGAGCGCGGGCACCACGACCGCGGTGACGCAGCCCGACGCGACCAGGCCCGGCAGTCGCGGGTCGGTCTCGGCGAACGCGCGGACCCGGGCGATCCGGGTGCCCGGAGTGTCCAGCGCGCAGCGCTCGATCCCGGCCAGGGTCACCGCGCGTTCGGGCGCGGCCAGCCGCAGTACGGCGGTGTGGGGCAGGTCGTCGAGCGAGTGCGCGTCGGCGGCGGCGAGCGCGTCCACGAGGCGTTCGTGGGCCCACAGCGCGCGTTCGGCGCGGGCCGCCGCCGCGGCGGTGTCCTCGGCGTCGGTGCCGCCCGTCGCCGGGTCGACCAGGGCGGCGGTGAACGCGTCGGGGGCGGGCGGGCCGCCCAGGAGCACGCGGGTGCGCACGTCGGGCGCGACGACCACGGGTGCGGGCGGGGCCAACGTGCCGCCCCGGGCTCCGGAGGTGGTCCGATAGGCGGCGAGCACGGTACGGCCGGCCTCCGGGACCCGGCCCGCGCGGCCGTCGCCGAAGGTCAGCGTCCCGGTCGCGGCGTCCAGCACCGCGTGCAGGTCGGTGCGGCCGGCCGCGTCCAGGTCCGGGACCAGCCGGACCGGTTCGACGCCGCCGCCCGGGTCGGCCAGCCACACCCGGTCCGGGCCGGGTGTCGGCGCGTCCGGGGCCACCGCGCCGCCCGGCAGGGTGAACGTCTGTTCCGGCGCGCCGTCGCCGACGCCGGCTGCGACGAGTTCGGCCGCCAGCCGGCCGGGGGCGCCGGCTGTCGGCGCGATCCAGCGCAGGATCCGTACCGGCGGCGCGGCCGGGTCGTCCGCGCGCACGGTCCGCACCACGCGCGCGGTGTCCACGGTGATCGCCAGCGGCACGACCGCGCCCTCCACCAGCGCCGCTCCCCCGGTGACCACGGCCGTCGACGCGACGTCGTAGGCGCCCACCGCCGCGACCGCCAAGCTCGCCTCGACCGCGTCGGCGACCACCCGACGCAACCGGGGCGGCGCGTCGTGCCGACCCCGGTCGAGCCGGCAGCGCAGCCACGCGCGGGTCCCGGCCGCGCCGAGCGATTCGACCGGCAGGCCACCGGGCCCGATCCGCAGCCGCACCGCGCCGGATCGGGTCAGCGCCCGAGTGCGGTCCTCGACGTCGCCGAGCGGCTGCCACCCGCCGTCCACGCGGGCCTCCCACACGGTGTGCGCGCCGTGGTGCGCCGAGGTGCCCGGGTCCCGGACCGAGTCCACGGCATGGGCCACGTCGGCCACGTCGCTCCCGCTCGCGTCCAGGTGGAGCGCGAGCGCGGCACCCGGGGGCAAAGCCCGGTCCAGCCCCAGGAGCAGCGCGGCGCCGACTCCCGGATCGGGGCCCAACGCGTCCACCGCGGCGCCGCCGAGCAGCGTGGGGGTGTGGTCGGTCCAGCCGAGGGTGTACGCCGACTCCCGCGCGGTGCCGTCGTCGGTGCCTGCCGCCGTCACCGACGCGCCGGTCAACGGCAGCGCCTCGACCGTTTCCAGGCCGGTCGGAGCGTCCGCCCCGTGCGCGAGAAAGCCCAGTCGGGCGGGCAGTTCGGGCGGTGCGCCGGGCCCGGGCCGGATCGCCAGGACCACCCGTGCCGGGCTCGGCGCGGCCGGGTGCACGCCGAGCAGCGCGAGCAGTTTGCGCCGGTGCCGGTCGGTCACCCGCGAGGCCCGGTAGACGTCCGTGTCCACGAGCCACGCGAGCATCTCGATCACCGCGATGCCGGGATCGGAGTGGTTGTGGTCGGTCCAGCGCGGGCTCTCCAGCGGCAACAACGCCCGCGCCTCGGCGACCAGGTCGGGCCACCGCCGGGTGTCCAGACTCGGAGGGAACAGGGGCATGGTTCAGTACTCCCTTCCCGGGGATCGCGAGGATCGCGAACACCCGGCGGATTCCGGCGTCCCCGGGGCCTGTGGGGACCGTGGGGACCCGACGGACCGCGCCACCCCCGGCCCCGTTCCGGTCTTCCCCGGCCCGGCGAGCCGCACCACGAGCGGTCCGGCGCACACCACGGCGTCCGCGGCGACCGGTACCGCGTCGCCGGCGGGTACACCGTCCACGGTCAGGTCCAGCGCGGTCACCACGTCCACACCGGGCACCGCCTCCAGGCGCCGGGCCAGATCGGACAGGTACACGCCCCGGCCGAACGGCCAGCCGGTCCCGGTCGGGCCGCCGTCCAGCGGGTGCAGGAAGCGAGCCAGGTCGGCGAGCACCGCGCCGCGCACCGGGCCCGCGTCGCCGGCCCGGGTCGGACGTACGGTGGCCGCCACGCCGATCGGGAAGTAGCGCGCGCCCTCGACCACCAGGCGGGCCGCCGCCGGCATCCGCGCGCCGACCGCGTCCCGTACCCGGCGCAGCAGTTCGCCGGTCGGCTCCGGCCGGTCCGTACCGTCGCGCGGCACCACGACCAGTCGGATCACGCCCGGCAGCACCCGACCGTGCCGGTCGCGCGCGCCCAGCGCGCGGGCCGCCGCGATCGCCGGGACGGTCTCCCGGGCCAGCGCCGCCACGTCGCTCTCGGTCAGCGCGAGCCGGCGGTGTCGCAGCAGCGCGGGGCCGCGGCGCAGGACGTCCGGGAACGGTTCCGCGTCGGTGCCGCCGCTCGCGCCCCGGGGGTTGCTCACCGCGCCGACCGCGACCGCGCCGATCGCCTGGGTGATCGCGCCGGCGGGCACATTGCCGACCGCGCCGCCGCCGGAACGGTACGAGCGCAGCCGCACGTTGTCCGGCCCCACCGGCGGAACCCGCCCGTGTCCGTTCCCGCCGAACAACACCCGCCCGGTGGCGTGGTCGCACACGAAGACCCGATCGGCCGGACCGGCCAGCCCCAGGGAGGGAACTTCGTCCCAGCGCACCCAGACCTCGCTCACCCGGCCCGTGCGCGGATCGGCCACCGTGCGCAGCGCCGCACCCGCACGCTCGGCCAACTCCCGGCGCAGCAGCGGAAGATCGACAAAGGCGCGCTCGCCGTCCAGCTCGCGCACCTCCAGCACCGCGCCGTCCAAAACCGGGGCGCGCATGGCCTGGAAGACCTGTCCGGCGCTGCCGTCGGCCGAGCCGAGCAGTTCGTCGCTGATCGTCTGGACCTGCCGCACCCCGGCCGCGTTGGGCACCAGCGCGCTCAGCACCGGTCGCGGGGGTTCGGCCTCGCCGGGGAAACGGGCCCGGATCCAGGTGCGGGGTGTGCCGAATCGGGCGGGTGGCGCGTCGCGCAGTTCGCCGCCCGCGTAGGCCCGGGAGAGCCGGTCGCGCACGGTGAGTGTCTCGCCCTCGGCACCGGCCACGAGCACCGGTTCGCCACCGCGCGCGTCGGTGAGCAACAGCCGGTCTCCGGGCCCGAATCGGGCGGCGGCGCCGCGCCCGAGCAGGGTCACCGTACGGTCCGCGGCGCCCGCGACGGGTGCCCCGGGCGGGCCGCCGGCGCCGGGCCAGAGCAGGCCGACCACGCCGCCTCGGGTGAAGCCCTCGGTGCCGTCGTCGCCGGCCAGGGCGACCCAGCCGGTGCCGTCGTAGCCCTCCCAGGTGGGTCGTACCGGGACCGCGTCGGGGTCCTCGCCGGCGGGCTCGACGTACAGGCCCAGGCGGTCGGCGGGCAGTTCGCCGTCGAAGCCCAGGTACAACGTCGGGGCGGTCTCGGCCATCGGGCGAAACGGCGTGGCGCCGGGTCCGGGGAAGGCGAGGTCGGCGGTCAGGTCGGCCCACGCGTGGTCGTCGAGCGCGAGCGTGTGTCGCGGGTCGTCGGGTCCGGCGACGTGCCGGTAGAACACCTCGAAGCGGTCCAGCACCGGTGGCCGGGGCTCCACCACGGGCAGGAAGTTGAGCACGCCGGACTTGTCGGTCCAACTCACCTGGCGCAGGAAGGAGAAGCTGCCGCGTTCCAACCGCGCGCGCAGCCAGCGGCGTTCGTCGCCGGTCACCGAGGCCGCCGCCCAGTCGCTCGGCACGGTGAAGTGCAACGCTCCCGAGCGTTGCAGGGCCAGTACGGCGGGCGCGCCGGCCGCGCCGATCGCCCGCCAGCGGATGCCGTCGTAGTACTCCCAGGTCACCTCGGGCGCGGTGAGCTGGTTGGGGGTCTGCGCGCCGACCACGGCCTTGAGCAGGTCCTCCGGCGCCAGGTCCGCCAGCGCGGTCGCGATCGTGCGGGCCTTGGCCACCTGGGTGTCCACGGCGGTCCTGGCCGCGTCGATCCGCGAGGTCACGTCGGTCACGAACGCCTGGGGGTCGGCGCTGAGGAAGGACGGCAGCGGGGTGTCGGCCAGGTAGGGGGTGGGGGTGGCCAGGACGGTGCCCAGCGCGGACGCGAGCGCGCCGTGCGCGGCGACCACCTGGGCGTCGCTGCCGCCGCCGAGCGCCTGGGCGAGCGCGGCCCGGGGCGCGGTCAACGCGCTCGCGCCGGCGGACAGTTGCGCGGTGACGTCGGCGGTGGCCAGCAGCAGCCCGGCGCTCGCGCGCGGGGCGCCGCCGAGCGCGGCCAGCGCCGCGGCGAGGTCGGCGGCCGGGTTCGCGGCGGTCTGCGCGGCGGTGACGTGCTCGCGCGCCGAGCCGATGTTGCCGAACAGGCCGGGCTCGGCCTGCGCGGCGCCGCGCAACGTGGTCAGCGCGTCCCGCAGGTGCGTCTTGACCTGGGCGTACCACGCGGTCGGGTCCTCGCCGGACAGCGGCGAGACCACCGCGCGCCCCAGGTCCCCGGTGACCGCGGTCAACTCGGCCAACCTGGTCGCCACGGCGCGGATGTCGGCGACCGTCTTGTCGCGGAACTCCTTCGCGTTCTGCACCCCGCCGGTCAGTTCGCCGGTGCGCTGGTCGGCCTCCTCGGCCGCGGTGCGCGGTCGGCCGAGCACCACGGTGACCCGGGCGCCGGGCTTGGCGAACGCGGCGTCGCACGCGACGTGGAAGGCGCTGCCGCGTACCGGCGCCGGGCCCAGCGGGGTGAAGGCCCGGGTCGGGTCCACCGCCTGCGCGTCGGCGACCGCCTTGTCCGGGGCCAGGCCGGTGCGCAGGGTCAGGTCCAGGTGCGCGGGGGCGTCGAGGGCGAGCGGCGCGGTCAGGTCGTCGGGGTCGTCCAGGACGAAGTAGTCGATGCCCGGTTTCGGGGTCGCCGTGCCGGCGGTGAAGGTGTCCGCGGCGGTGGGCGGCACGGTGACGCCGAACCGCACCGTGTGGCCCGGGTGCGCGGTCCCGATCGCCACCGGCGTGCCGGGCTTCGCGGTCGGATCGGCGTTGCTCGCCGCGGTGGTGTCCCGCACGTGCACCGTCACCTCCGGCGGTGCGGTGGTGCCGTACGCGGCGTGCACGGTGACGGTGGTGTCGGCACCGGTCGGCGGGCCGGTGAACAGGGCCAGGCGCGCGTGGGTGCTCACCGCCGCGAGCCGTACCCGTGCCACCTCGGGAACCACGAATCCGGGTCGACCGCTCAGCGCCGAGTCCAGCCGGGCGCGCAGCCAGTACGACTCGGTGCCCTCGACGGTGGTGGTCACCGCCGTCGCACACGGCGCCACCAGGCGGACGGTGCCCGAGCGGGTCAGCCCCGCGGTGCCGTCGCGGGACTCGTCGTCACCGTCGCCCCAGGGCGCGAACGCACGCCACGCGCCGCCGTCCCACCACGTCCAGGAGATCCGCAGCGGGCTCGACGCGGGTCGCCCCAGGACCACGGTGATCTCCACGGTGGCCCGCCCGGCGAACGCCAGGAGCGTGTCGTGCGCCAGGTACAACTCCCGTACGGCGGGGCGCAGATCGGTGAACAGCGTGACCGGGCGTCGGGCCAGGACGTCGGCGGAGTGGTCGGCGGCGGCGTCCGCGCCCGGGTCCAGGCTCCACACCTCCACCAGCGGCGCGCCGGCCAGTGCCACCGTGTCCCGGGTCTCGAAGATCAGCGGCGCGTCCTGTCCCGGCACGGCGGCGCCCAGCCGTGATCCGGCGGTCACCCGGGCCCCGCTCACCCCTGGCAGCGGCTGGAGCAGGACCGTGGTGCCGGCGCCCTGCGCGGGCAGCAGCGACACCCCCACCATGTCCAGGAGGGCGGCGAGTTGCCGGTCGGGCAGGGCGGCCAGCCGTTCCTCCAGCGCGGCCAGCAGCGCGCCGAGTCCGTGTGCCACGCCCAGGGATGGTCCGCCCGGGGTCGGATGCCAGTCGGGTACCCAGCCGGTCCGCGCGGCCAGCAGCGCGGCGACCACCTCGGCCCGGCCTCGTGGCGTGCTCACGTGGCCGCCCCTTCGTGCAGGTGGAACGGGTACACGAGGTTGTAGAAGGTGTTGGTGGCGCGGATCCGGTAGTCGATGCGCACGTCCAGTCGGCCCGCCGCGCGATCGGCCACCGACACCTGCACGCCCAGCACGTCGATGCGCGGCTCCCACGCGGTCAGGCCCTGTTCCACCCGCAGCCGCACCAGCGCGGCGGTGGCCGCGGTGACCGGCTCGAACAACATGTCCTCCAGACCCGCGCCGAAGTCGGGACGCATCACCCGCTCACCGCGTCGAGTGCCCAGGATGAGCAGCACGGACTGGCGGACCTTCTCCGGCCCGGCCGCCTCGGCCGCCTCACCGAGCGGGTCCAGGCGGGCCGGCGCGGCCCAGCCCCGGCCGAGCACGGCGGCGTCCGCGGGGGTGTGCTGCGCGGGGTCTGGATCGAGCGGCGCGTTCGGTTCGGCCATCGTCAGCCTCCGATCAGCACGGTCGGGACGCCGGCCACCACCGGTGCGCCGCAGCCGGCCAGGTCGCCCTGGCGCAGCGCGCCGCGACCGCCGACGAGCACCGTCGCGGAGCCCTTGGTGAACGGTGACGGCGGGTGGGCGGCGGGCGGCGGGAACGCGCACGCGTGCATGTCGCCCTGCACGGCGGCGGGCAGTCCGCCGATCAGCACGGTGGGCACGCCGGGTCCCGCGACCATGCCGGGGTGACCGGTGGGGTCGGTGACGCGCGCTGCTGCGGGCACGGCTGCCTCCTCGAAGGTGATCGGTGGGTGTGAACGCTGGTCCGCGAACGGTCAGTTGATCTTCACCAGGGCGCCCTGGATGCTGCAGGTGGCGGCGGCCCGGATATCCGCGCGGGTGGCCTTCGCCGCCAGGCCGTTGCCGGCCTCGACGCTCACGTCGAGCCCGCTCACCTCGACCGATCGGGTGCCGGTGACGGTCACCGCGCCGGAGGTGGTCAGCGAGATCTTCGCCGAGCCGCCGGCCACGGCCAGGGTGATCCCGTCGACGGACATCTCGATCGAGTGGCCCAGGGCGTGCGTGAGCGTGACCGTCTGGACCAGGTCGTCGATGGCCACCTCGTGGCCCACCGGCGTGCGGATGACCCGCTTGGTCACCGAGTCGGTGGGCAGGTCCACCGGGGGCCGCGAGGTCATCGTCCACAGTCCGCCGAGCACGTAGGGCTCGCGCACGTCGCCGTTGCGGAAGGCGACGAGCACCTCGTCGCCGGGCTGCGGCATGAACCACACCCCGGAGCCGTCGCCGGCGACCGGCGCGCACACGCGTGCCCACGGCTCCACGCCCGGAAGCCACGCGTACCGCACCTGTACCCGCCCGGCACCGGTCAGGTCCAGGTTGTCCACCACCGTGGCCGGCGCCACGCCGGTCACCCGCGGGCTGTCGGACGCGTGGATGTCGTCGAGGGCGTCGAAGAGCGGTTCGAACATGCCGATCCTCCGAGGGGTCCGGTCGTTACGTCGGGAACGGGTGGAAGCGAAGGCGCGGCCGGTCACCGGACACGTCACGGAAACGGCTTCACAACCGCTACGAGTTGGGCGCCGGCAACGACAACAGGCCGCCCTGGACCCGGACCGCGCCCTGGGACGCGGGCGGGATGCCGCCGAACCAGATCTCCTTGCGCAGTTCGAACGAGGTGCGATAGCCGCCGCCGTCGAGCGTGTGCTGCGCCGACACCACCCGCCACAGGCCGCCGAACGTCTCGCCCACGCCCTCGATCCGCAACACCCGTCCGGCGCTGATCCGGGGGTCGCCCACGCACGAACCGCTCGCGGTGGTACGCCGGTTCAGCCTGGGCAGCAGTTTGGCGACGATCAGGCGCGGAGCGGTGGCGATGGTCACCGGTTCGTCCACCAGCAGCACCTGGCGGCCCGACGGCAGTCCGAACCCCGGGGCCACCTCGATGGACAGTGCCTGGCGGTCCCAGTCGTAGCCGACCGAGACGGTCAACTCCAGGCGCACCTCGGGCCGCCACACCCGCACCGACACGCTCTCCACCTGGCCGACGGTGCTGATCCGGGGCGTGAACTCCATCAGCGAGCGCCCGTACCGCAAGGTCACGTCGGGCGAGAGGTAGGCGGCGGGCGACATCAACCGGAGCACGAAGCCGGACGGCTCGCTGTCGTGCTCGACGATCAGCTCCCACGCGTTCTCCACCGCGATCTTCTTCAGGAAGTCGAGTGTGGTCTCGGACTGTTGGCGGCGCACCACCCGCTGACGCATGCTCGGGTCCTCCAGCGAGGCCACCACGTCCACCGCGCCCAGGGCAGCCGACAGGAAAGCGCCCAGCGGGTCGAGCAGCGGGATCATGCCGTGTTCGAGCGCCAACAGCGGCGCGACCACCGCGTCCGGCAGCGGCAGCACGCCGAGTCTGGGCACCGGGACGCCGAACCAGCGCGCGGGCGACGCGGCGGCCAGACGGGTGCGCCGGTCCTGGGCGACCACCCGCAACATCGGCATCCCGTCGGAGGGGAAGCTCGCCTCGGTGCCGACCACTTCGCCGGTGAACAATCGGCGCGGCTCGTCCGGGGCGTAGCCCAGCGCGATGCTCACCTCGGTGTCCAACCGGAACAGCGGGTCGTCGAGCCAGCGCAGGCCCTCGTTGGCGAGCGAGACCTCCAGCCGGTCGGCGTCGCCCATGCCGGTCTGGCAGGTCACGCCGGTGACCGAGCCGCGCAGCGCCGCCGGCGCCGGCCGGCCGGCGAAGCGCAGCCGCATCTCCGGGGCGTACTGCGGGAACACGCTCACGCGGGCACCTCCCGGGGCGGTGCGTCGAAGACCTCGTTCGTGCCCGGGTCCCGGTAGGGCAGCCGGGGCACGTGCAGCGTCGCGCCCACGGGCAGCGCGCGCGGGTCGTCCAGCCCGTTGTGCAGCGCGATCGGCCGCCACGCGGACGCCGAGCCGTACTCGCGCCACGCGATCAGTTGCAGCGTCTCGCCGGCGACCACGGTGTGCGCCTTGGTGTAGTCCGAGGTCTGCCGCTTGACCTCCTTGGCCTCCATGTCCACGTTGCGGAACTCGCTGAAGGTGACGGTCAGTCGGGCCCGCACCGGGGTTCCGTCCGGCTTGAACATCACGAACTTCTGCGCGACCCGGGTCAACACGCACGTGAAGGTCAGGCTCGCCCACGCGAACACCAGCGGCGGCGGTGCGTGCAGCGTGGGGTCGATGTCCATCAGGTCCACCACCCGGCGGACCAGGATCCGCACGTCGCTGCCCGCGCCCGCCTGGTCGTTGGCCTCCAGCGAGTCGAGGAACAGCTCCATCTCCAGCGTCTGCGCGTTGCCGTGCACGAACTGCACGACCGGCGCGGACAGCCCGGGGACCGGGAGTTGGGCGTAGGTGGTCTCCCGGTTGACCGTGTAGTCCTCCGGGTTGAACAACACCCGGGTGCGCGCGCCGGTGACGGTGTTGGTGATCGTCGCGCGTTCCATCACCGTCATCGGCTCCACCCCCGGCGTTCCTGCCGGGCGCGCACCCGACGGTCGATCTCCCGGACCACCCCGTCGACCAGCAGGGGCAGGTCGGCCGAGGTGAGCGCGGGCGCCGCCTGCGGACGGCCGTACCCCGTCTCGGCCCGGCCGCGCGCCGACGTGTGGGCCGGCGCGGTGTACGACTCGGCCGAAGTCGAGGCGGGCGTGGGACGGGTGGGCACGACCAACGTCAGGGCGCTCCCGGGCCGGCCGCCGGAACGGCCCGGCGGGGCCGGCCACCCGCCGCTACCGAGCACCGCGCCGGGCCGCGCCGGCTCCTCGACGCGCCGACCACGGCCCGCGCCGCGCTCGTACAACTCTCGTGTCACCCACGCGCGTTCACCCACCGCACGGCCGGCACCCGCGAACACGGTGCGCAGCACCGGTGCGGGCAGTCGGCCCGGCCCGGCGGAGGACGGCGAGTACGGCCCGGGGGTCTCGGTACGGGCGAGCGCGACCATGGGCGGCGCGGTGACCCGGACGTCCAGCCGCACGTGCGCGCAGCGTCGGATGTCCGGGACGGGGACCGGCGCCTGGCGCGGGGGACGGGTGCCGGCCGGGCGCGGCAACGTGTGCAGGACCAGGCCGATTCCGGGCACCCGGGTCTCCACTCGGCCCGCGCCGGCGGGGCCGGTGATCCCCCCGACCCGGGCCCGAACCCCGGCGAGCATCGACGCCGAGGCCGATCGCACCGGCCATCCGGCCGCCGACGCGCGCGCTCCCGTGACGGTCACGGTCTTCTCCCTTCGCGATGCTCGATGCCGGGTGCCACGTCGTGCACGTGGCCCGGTGTCGTGTCCTGCTCGATGCCGGATGCGGAGCGGTGGATGCGTGGCCCGCCGTCACGGCGTGCCGGCCGCCTCGTTGAGCCGCTGGTTGATGGCCGAGACCCGCTCCACCCAGCGCCGCCGCTCGGCGTGGTCCAGGTCCATCAACTCGGCGTGCGACCAGTGCAGGTGGTAGGCCACGAAGGCGATCTCCTCCCTCAGCCGATCGACCGGATATCCACGGATCCCCCCAGGCGCTCGTGGCCCGTACGGACCTCCTCGCCGCAGTTCGGGCAGGACCCCTCCGTCGAACCGGTGGGCTCGTCCACGGTGTTGATCCGGTTGTAGAGCTCCTGGAGATGCGCCAGATCGGCGGCGAACAGCGTTTCGATGGTGCGCGGGGTCACCGTCTCGACGCCGCCCACGCGGGTGACCACCCGGCTGAGCAGGATCACCGAGAGGTAGGCCGGGTTGCGCTGCACCCTGGGGTCGGCCAGCGGCAGGATCTCGTCGGCGGCGGTGGCCAGCCGCATCGTGCCCTCGCGATGCAGCGCGCCGTCCTCGCCGAGCAGCCCGAGGGGCAGCGTGAAGTCGTGTTCGATCCGAAGCATGCTCACTGCACCCGCACCAATCCCTCGTGGACGAGTTCGAGCGTCTCGATCGCGATGTCGTCGGCCTCGGCGGTGAGCGCCGGCGCGGTGTACTTGGTCGGCCAGGCCCGGACGAAGTTCCACCGCGAGGTGACCACGCCGCGTCGATCCAGCAGCAGCACCGCGCCGTTGCGGCGCAGGATGTCTCCCTCGACGATCTGCTGATGCCACTCGTACAACTCGGTGTCGATGGTCATGCCCCACTTGAGCACGATGTTGGCGTATTTGGCCTGCCCGGGGAACTTGTACGGGGTGATGTTCCATCCGCCCTCGCGGTGCTCCACCACGTCCACCGTCGCGTCGAGGCCGCTCACCTCGTGGAACCCGACCCGGATGATGCCGTCGAGTTCGACCTTGAAGTTGAAGTTGACAAAGGGATCCTGGATATCGCCTGTGCTCACGGCGTCCTCCGCTGCCTGTCCGTTGCCGATCGTGGGTGCTCGCGGGCGGCGCCCGCGGGTCCGGGTACGCGCCGCCGCGCGGGGTCGGCGGCTACTGCTCGCTCACCTGCGCGCCGCCGTCCCAGATGCCGATCCGGACCACGATGAACTCCGCCGGATAGACCGGCTGTACGCCGATCTCGATGTGGAGCAATCCGAGTTTGCGGGTGCTCGGCGGGTTCAACGCCTCGTCGATGCGGACGAAGAAGGCGTCCTTGGCCTTGGCGCCGAAGAGCGCTCCGTCCCGCCAGACCCGGGTGAGGAATTCGGTGAGGGTGTGCTTGAGCTTGCCCCACAGTTCCAGGTCGTTCGGCTCGAACACGGCGCCGCGCAGACCTTGTTGGATCGACTCCTCGAGGAAGAGGAACAGCCGCCGCACGTTGATGTATTGCCAGTTGCGGTTGTTCGTGGTGGTCCGCGCGCCCCACACCACCGGTGATCCGCGCCCGGGCAGGATCCGCAGCGCGTTGACGCCGTCCGGATTGAGCAGGCCCTGATCGGAGTCCAGGAGCCTGCGTTCGAGACCGAGCGCACCCGCGATGCCGACGTTGGCCGGCGCCTTGTGTACCCCGCGGGTCGCGTCGGTGTGCGCGTAGATCCCGGCGATGTGGCCGGACGGGGGTTGGAGGACCACCATCTGCTTGGCCGGGTCGCGAAGTTGGATCCACGGGTAGTAGAGGGCCGCGAAGCCCTTGTCCTGGTTGCCGCACACGCTCGCGCGCTGCGTCATGACGGTCGGCACGTCGGCGCCGGGCACGCTGTCCAGGATGGCGAACCGGTCGTAGAGCTTCTCGCAGTGGTCGACGATCGCCTGTTGCGCACCGAAGTCGGTGCAACCCGGGGCAAGCACGAGACTGATCTCGTCGATCGGTTCGAGCAGTTTCAGGTGCTCGACCATGCCTTCCCGCACGGCTTTGACCGCCTCGGGCGGATCATCGGCCACCGCGCCCGTCAACGGGAACGTCCCGGCAGCGGGGCGCGGATCACCCACCGGAATCGGGGTGGTCGGCTCGAGCACGATCCTCAGATAGGTACTCGACACCGACGGGCCACCCCACCAGCGCGGATGCGACGGCATCGTGGACAGGTTCGGGTACGTGACCGCCTGGCCGCCTCGATCGGTGACGGTCAGGTCGAACTCGGCCGTCGACACGCGGGTGGGCGTGGCGAGCTTGTACGCGTTGGTGAGCGGCCTGCGCAGGGTGAGCGCGTCGTTGGTGACCGACGCGACGATCCCCCACTCGGTGGTCGCGCCGTCCTTGATCCGTACCGACGACCCGATCGGGACCAGCGGTCGCAGCGCGATCCCCGGCGGGACCTTCAGCCGCAACACCGTGTCGCCGGGCGTGAGATCGTCCGAGGTCACCTTGCCGCCGACGAAGTCGGTCGTGCCGGACAGGCCCTGGTCGAGGACGATCGTGTCCGGCTCCTGCACCGACTTCACCCGCACCGTTCGGGTTTCCGTGCCCTTGGTGACGACCACCCGCTCACCGGCCGCCAAGTCGCCGACCGCGTTCACGGTGAGCACGCGCCGGGTGGCGTCGACGGCGGTGATGTCCGCCTTGCCCTGCACCACCGGCAGATCGCTTCCTTGGCCGGCCGCGGTCAACGCCTTGGCCAGCGCGCTCGAATCCACGATCCGGACCGAACCGCCCTCGCCGTCGGGGCCGTCGAGCAGGGCCTCCACCCGGCCCAAGACCGGCGCGCCCGACGCGCGTCCCAGCAGGTCCTTGGCGGCGGGCTTGGCGGTACCCACCCGCACGACGAAGCACTGGGCGCCGCCGTTGCGGAAGAACCCGTCCACCGCGAGCGGGAGGTGGTAGGGCACGTCGCCGCCGTCCACCGGCGGCCCGAACAGCGCGGTGAACGCGTCCGCGCTGGTCACCAGGATGGGTTCGGCGATCGGCCCGTGCGCGCTGATACCGATGAACGCCGCGACGCTGGTCGACACACCCTGGATGGGTGCGGCGGGCTCGGTCTCTTCGATGTAGACGCCGGGATACGAGACCTGCACGGCCATGGCGGGTGTCCTCTCAGGTGAAGCGGAGTTCGATCAGCGCGTCGGGGGATCCGGGGACCCGGACCGTCTGCGGGGCCGGCGGCGGCAATCCGGCGGCGGTGACCCGCGCCCGGTACTCCCCCGGCGGGATGCCGACGAGCACGAACCGCCCGTCGTCGTCGCTGCGGACCCGGGCCACCACGCGCCCCGCCGGGTGGTACAGCACGATGTCCGCGTCCGGCACCGGCACCGGCGGCGCCGCCGGCCCCGCGGTGGCGTCGAACACGAGGCCGCCCACGTCGGCGAGTTGTTCTGCGGAGCCGTCGCCGGCTCGGGGTGGTACGCCGTCGTAGGAGGTCAGCACCGTGTGCACGACGCCGTCGATCCGTCGGTCCGGTTCCGGAACCGGCATGGTGACGATCAGGTAGACGGCGGGCCGCCAGGACGTGGCCCGTCCGACGGTTCCCCAGAACTCGGCGAGCTTGCCGAACCCCTCCGGCGGCACCACCTCCACCGGCAGCTCCGCCTCGCGCAACGTGGCGGGGACCTTGGCCAGTTGCTCGGGTGTCAGAATCGCCGAGGCGACCATCGGGTCGGCGTCCAGGAACACGGCCAGGACCGCGCCGAGCACGGTGTGCTCCTGCTCGGTGGCGGGCATCTGGGCGCTGTCCTTGGCCGCGTTCCACGCGGTGATCAGGTAGTGGCAGCGGATCCGCGCGGGTTCGCGGCGCTCCACGGTCACCGAACCGGTGGTGATCCGTCGCCGGATGTTCTGCCGCAGCGTCCGGTCCTCGCGCAGGTCCACCAGTGCGCAGTTGACCCAGACGCCGGTGCTCGCACCGACCCGCTGCCGCCAGTCGTCGTCCGGCGGCTGGAACCCGATCCGCGCACTCGTCAGCCCGGGCAGGCCCGCGACCAGGGTCTCCCGGATGATCAGGTCGAGGATGTCGATCATGGCTTGTCGCCCTGCCGGCGCGGGGTGGGAGTGAAGGTGATACCGCCCGCCGGCCCGCCCTGCCACTGATAGTTGATCCGAGCTCCGGTGCGGTCCGCAGCCGCCTGCATCGTGCTTCGACAGGGGCCGCACGGATCGTACTGGCCGCTGATGTACATCGTTTGCCCGGCCTTGAGCGGGATGTTCCGCACGGCCTTGGCCTCGGTGTGGACCTCTTGGTTGGCCTTGATCAGGCCCACCTCTCGGCGCCGCTCCTTGGTGGAGCCGCCGCTGTGCACCGGCTTGTGGCTGACGACGTGGCCGTCCTTGTCCACGACCTTGGCGATCGCGTCGTGCGGAGGGCGGAACCCGCTCGCCTCGAGGCGCTTCAGCTCGGCCTGTTGAGCCTGCGCGCGCCGTTGTTCCAAGACCTTGCCCGCCACCGGATCGCCCTTCTCCAAGGCGCGGAGCACACGGTCCGACTGTCCCCGGTACAGGGCTTCCAGTCGGTCCAACGCGGACCCGTCCTTGTCGCGACGGAGTTCCTCGTGCAACTCCTTGGCCCGAGCCCGAGTCTCCTTGAGCTGCTGCCGGTGGGCCTGTTCGGTCGCCTTGCTGGAAGCGGCCCCGCGCGGAGCCTTCTCCGCCTGAGCTTTGTCGATCGGAGCCTTCTCGGCCTGAACCTTCCCGGCCGAAGACTTCGGCGTCGAAGCCTTCCCGGTGGAGGGCTTGGTTGTCGAAGCCTTCTTCGCCGGCCTCGCCCGCACCGATGTGGCCTTCACCGGGCCTGCGGCCCCCGCACCGGCGGTCTCCGGCGTACCGGCCGCAGGTACCGCCGCAGCACTCGTCGTCTCGCGCGGGGTTCGCTTGGCTACCGCCTTCCTACCGGGGGCGGGCTTGGCAGCGGGCTTCGCGGCACCGGCCTTCGGCGCGCCGGCGGGCACGGCGGGTGTCGCGGGCGCGGCGACGTGCGCGACCGAGACCGGCGCCGGCGTCGCCAACGGAGCGTGCACGGCCTGTGGCGGCGTGGCCGCATGCGGGTCGCCGTGCGAGGCGGGCTGCTTCCCGGTCGTCGGGCCCGCCTTGGCCGCGCCCGATGCGGCGCCCGCCGCCGGTGGCGCGCCGCCCGCCTTCGCGCGTCGGCTCGCGGCGGCCTGGAGCAGGATCTGGTGCAGCAGCGCCAGCAGCGCCTTCGCCAAGTCCTTGGCGCCCCGCTCGAGCGCCGCGTCCCGATCCGCGCCGGCCGGCCGCCGCCAGTCCGTCACCAGCCGCTTCACCACCGGCGCGAGCGTCAATCCGGCCAGCGCGGCGTCGATCAGCAACATCGCGATCTTCTTGTTGGCGCTGCCCGCGCGCATCCCGGCCACGGTGAGCACCGCGGCCACCACCTGGGTCCAGAAGTGCACGTCGGACGGCCAGCCGTCCGGATCGGCGTTGACCGCGTCGAGGATCGACCTGACGGCGCCGATGACGTTCACCGCGGCGAGTGCGACCGCGACTTCCTCGACGTCGATCGCCGTGAGCACGGTCTTCGCGGTGAGTTGACCGATGATCTGGCCCAACTCGCGGTCCGTGAACAGGTCGTCGTTCCTCGGCGCCCTGGTTCCCATGTTCTCGTCGTACTTCGCCTCCAGCCAGTCGCCGGCCGCGGTGACCCGGGACGAGACGGCGGGCGAACCGGTGACCGGGTCGACCAGACCGGCGGCCTTCGCCTCGTCCCGCACCGCCCGCAGCACTGCGCCACCGGTCAGCAGATCGGAGGCGACCTGGAGTCGTGCCTTGCCCTCGGCCCCCAGGCCCAGGGCCGAGGCCAGGTTGTCGACGCCGCGCTGCTCCAGGTCCTGCACGCTGTAGCGGAAGCCGACCACCGTGTCGACGATGGCTGCGCCCTCCAGGACGATGCCCTCCGCCACGCCCAGGTTCCTCAGGTCGGCCGCGCGGTTCTCCGCCTTGAGCGCGGCGACCTCCGGATCCTCCTCGCCCTTCGGCGCGCGGGACACGCCGGGTGCGGTGCCGCCCGCGACGGGGGCGGACAACCCGGCGGCGGCCCGGGCGCCCGCACGGTGCGCGGCGCCCTCGGCGGCGGTTCCGGACGGGTGCACACCGCCGGGTCCCGGTGCCACACCGCCGCGCCGTTGCTGCACCACGTGCGCGAGTTCGTGCCCGATCAGCGCGCGACCCGCGTCCGAGTGCGGGTCGTAGCGCCCCGGGCCGAACACGACATGCCGACCGACCGCGTACGCCTTCGCGTCGAGCCGATCGGCGGATGCCGCGGCGTCGGCGTCGGTGTGCACGACCACATCGCCCAGCGACGCCCCGAACGAACGCTCCATCGGACCGCGCACCGACGCGTCCAGCGGCCGCGCGCGCTCGGCGCGGGACTCCAACTCGGCGGGCAGGTGCGATCCGCCGTCGCCACCGGCCTTCGGACTCGACGCCATCACACCACCCCGACCGGGACCGCGGCCTGCGGGGAGGGTCCGATCTTGTCGTACTCGCGCGCCATCGCCCGCAACACCGACGCCCGGTCCACGACCCGGCCCTCGGCCGCCGCCAAGTGGGCCGCCGCGACCGCGACGTTGTGGATGTGGCCCCCGGACAGCGGGTAGTCGTCGGCGAGTTCACCCAGGTCGAGGTCGACGTGGCGGGGCAGTGCCGGCGGCCACACGCGCTGCCAGATCCGCCTGCGTTCGGGGGCCTCCGGGAACGGGAAGTGTACGCAGTAGGTCAGTCGCCGGATGAACCCGTCGTCCATGTGGTGCAGCAGGTTCGTGGCCAGTACCGCGAGCCCGTCGTGGTCCTCCAACCGCTGCAGCAGGTAGGCGACTTCGAGGTTCGCATAACGATCCCGCGCGTCGTGCACCTCGCTGCGTTTGCCGAACAACGCGTCGCACTCGTCGAACAGGAGTACCGCGTCGGTGCGCGCGGCGGCGGTGAACACCGCGTCCAGGTTCTGTTCGGTCTCGCCGATGTACTTCGACACCACCGACGCGAGGTCCACCCGATAGAGCGGCAGTCCGAGCCGGCCCGCGACCAGTCGCGCGGCGAGCGTCTTGCCGGTGCCGCTGGGTCCGGCGAACAGCACCGACACACCTCGTCCCTGGCCCGGTCGCCCGGCGAACCCGTGCCCGTCGAGCACCGTGCGATGGGCGCTCAGATGCGCGCAGACGTCGTCCAGCCGCTCGCCGACGCCGTCCGGGACGATCAGCGCGGACCAGTCGTCCGAGGTGGTCAACCGGGACGCGAGTCGGCCCAGTTCGCCGCCGGTGACCTGGGCCGCGACGTCGGCCACCTCGGCCGGCGTGGTGTGCGGTTCGACACCGGCCTCGGCCCGACCGCGGGCCCGGGCGGCGACCGCGTCCAGGGTGTGCCGCAGTTCGGCGCCGGCCAGGTGGGTCCAGCCGGCGAGCGGGTCGGGCCCGGTGCCGCCCGTGACGCGCACCCCCCGCTCGGCCAGCGCGGTGGTGAGCCCGCCGGAACCACCCACTGCCGGCATCCGCCGCACGGGCAGCGACACCACACGCCCGGCGGACGGTTCGGGTCCGGTGGGCGCGAGCGAGTCGGGACCGCCGATCACGATCGTGTGGGTGAACCGCTCCCACACCGGCGCGGGTGGCGTCACGGCGTGGGCGTCCACCACGAGCACGGCCTCGCGCAGCAGCGCCTCGGCGGCCAGCCCGCGCACGACGGCGGGCTCGGCCAACGCCTCGGGCCGCGCGGTCAGCACCCGGCGCCCGGCCCGTGCCGCGCTCCACCACGCCAGATCCAGGCAGTTCGCCGGCTCGGCACCGTGCAGGTGGGTCAGCGTCGGATCCTCGCCGGTCAGCCGGGCGACCAGCACCTCGGCCGCCTCGGGGTCGACCACACCGACCGGCGCGTACCCGTCCAGGGTGGCGAACGGCGCCAGTTCGTCGGCGATTGGGGTCACCGCGAACAGCCGGCGCAGCAACACCACCGAGGGCCGCACCGCGCTCGCGAAGGAGGGCCCGGACCCGGCTCCGACCGGCTCGACCAGCCCGCGGCGCACCAGCGGTCCGGCCGAGGACAGCCGGACCGCCACCGCCGTGCGATCCGCACCGGTCGCGCAACACAGCCGGGCGAGCAGGTCGAGGGTCGGGTACGGCTGTCCGGGGTCGCGCTGCAACCAGCCGATCGCCCGACCGAACGCGGGATCGAGATCGGGCGCGAACGCCAGTGCGAGGACGGTCAGTTCGAACGCGTCGAAGCCGGCACGGGTCAACGGCAGTGTCACGTGCGCGGGCAGCGGCGGGGTGGTGATCGGCTCGGGCGCGGGGCGCGGATTGCCCGACAGCGCGCGGTGCACCTCGTCGTACGAGGGATAGAGGCGTTCCAGCGAACTCTCCTCGTCCTGCCGGTCGATCGCCGCCACGGCCCGCGCGAGCACGTCCGCGATCCACCGCTCCAGATCGGAGAGGTCGGGAAAGACGGATGCGCTCGAATCGATCGAGGAGGTGGCGGCCATGTCGTGATCCTTGATCACCGGCCGCCGACGCGTCATCCACCCGACAGGACGATCTTTGCGCGTGGCGGGAGTAGATCCCCGATGGACCGCCGATGCGTCCTCCTCCACCCGGGGTGGAGATCGGCATCCACCCGCGGAGCCCACGCCGGACCGCGCCCCGGGGGAGCGGAAACGGGCGTACGCCCACCGAGCGAATCGGCGTCAGGCGCGCGCCGGCCCACCGTTGGTGGGCTGCCCGAGATCCGGCGCACGCCGGGTACGCGGAGCCCGCGTCGGCCCGCCGACGATCGGCCGATCCGATCCCGCGTCCGATCCCGCGTCCGCGGGGCCCGACGGTCGGTCGGCCGGCATCGAGCGCAGCAGCGTCGCCGCGGCCTCGCGATGTGGAACGTCCAACTTCCGCAGCACCGCGTGCACATGGGTCTTGACCGTGGACAGGCCGATGGACAGTTGCCGGGCGATCGCGTGGTTGCTCATCCCCTCGGCCATCAGGAAGAGGATCTCCCGCTCGCGCGCGGTCAGCGTCTCCGACAGTGCGGACCCTCCACGCTGCGCGCCGGCGGCCGGCGACTGTACACGTTGCAGCAGCAGCGCGGCGATCCGCGGACTGCACGACGCCTCGCCGCGCACCGCGCCGACGATCGCGGCTGCGGTTTGCAACACGGAGTACTCCCGGCCGATGAACCCCGCCACGCCGGCCTCGGCCGCGGTGATCACGTCGTCCCGGGACTCGTCCACGCCGAGCGCGATCAACCGGGTCTCCGGCGAGCCGCACCGGATCGCACGGATCGCCGGAATGCTGTCGGGCGTGGCGAGATCGAGCAGCAGGACCGAGGGCCGCAGGCGCAGCGCCCCCGAGACCGCCTCGGCGGCGGACCCACCCGACCCGACCAGGCGCAACGCGGGTTCATCGGCGAGCGCCCGCACGGTGGCCTCGCGATAGATCCGAACCGGGGTGATCACGAGTACCTCGATGGCCGCACTCATCGGCTTCTCTCTGCCCCCCGCCGTCGAAGGCCCGCCGGGCGATCCGCACCACCGTCCCGCGAAACCCTCGCGCGGCGTGCCGAATCGGGCGACTGCGTCACATCGACTGTTGACAACTCACAGTAATCGTCCGGTCGCGCTAAGAGTACCGCCGCTGTCGTTGCCTCGCTACAAACCCGGGTTCACAGCAGCCGAACCGGCGCACCTCTCGACGAAACCGCACCCATTCCGAGCCGCGGCGGCGCCCGCGGACGGCATCTCCCCGACGCGGCACGCGCCGACTCGACCGAACCGCTCGATTCGAATCGCTCGATAGGAACCGCTGGATACGAACCCACTCGATCGAAAGCTCCGGGGACGACCGGACCGACATCGGCGTGGGCGAACCACCGCTCACCCACGCCGATTCGGTACGGCCCGGGCCTCCTCAGACCAGCGTCGTCACCGGCCGCCGCGTCGTGGTCTCGATCTCGCCCGCCGCCTTGTCCAGCAACTGCCGGGTCAGATCCGTCAGCGCCCGCGCCGCGGCGATCTCCTCGCCCACCTGCGGTTGATCGGGATCATCCGGGTAACGACTGGCGTGCGCGTGCGAACGCAACTCCGTTCCGTCTCGCAACCGGAGGAGCGCGGCGGCCTCGGTCCGCTTCCCGTCCTCCTTGAACTCCATCTCGATGTGCCATCCGACGATCTGCATGACTACCCCTTCCGAGCCCCCCGTCCGGTCGGCACCCGCCGAGCCCCTCCGCACCGACCCGATTCGACCTGCCGCGCCTACGTCCGCCACTCCCTTCCGTGAGATCCGCCGCTCCTTCCGTCACCCGTGCTCGCGTCCCGCCCCCGCTACCCCCCGGCTGTCCGCCGTCGGCCCCGACCCGGTCACCGTCACCCTGGCCGGGCGCAACAACCGCTCCCCCACGCGGTAGCCCGGCGTGTGCACCACCGAACAGATCGGCGGATCCGCCCCTCGACAGGGCCGATGGGCCAACGCGTCGTGGACGTGCGGGTCGAACGTGTCCCCAACCGCGCCGAACCCCCGCAACCCCAGCGTCGCGAGCGCGTCCTCGAGTTGACCGACGACTTTGGCGACCCCGGAGGTCAACTCGTCAGCGGCTCGGGCCCGATCGAAGCCGTCGACCACCGGCAGCAACGGGGTCAGCACATTGGCCAGCGCCGCCTCCCGTACCGCGAGCCGATCCCGCCGCACGTGTGCTCGATAGGCGTTGTAGTCGGCCTGAAGGCGCCGCAATTCGTCCACCCGCTCGGTGAGTTGCCCGCGCAGCGCGGCGATCTCGGTCAACAGCGTGGCCAGGATCGGCGACTGCGGCTGCCCGGCGGGCACCGGCAACAGCCCCGGGCCGGGAGAGGTCCGGTTCACGCGGCCCCACCTCCCCGCTTGTCCTCGTCGACGATCTCCGCGTCGACGACATCGTCGTCCTCGACGGTGTCACCGCCGGCTCCGGCTCCGGCCGCATCGTCGGTGCCCGGCTGCGCGTTCGCGTACATCGCGCTGCCCATCCGCTGACTGATCGTGCCGACCTTCTCCGCGGCGTCGCGGATGGCGGCCAGGTCCTCGCCCTTGAGCGCGTCCTTGAGCCCGGTCAGCGACGTCTCGACCTCGCCCCGCACGTCCGCCGGCACCTTGTCGCCGTTGTCCTTGATGAACTTCTCGGTGGTGTACACCAGTTGCTCGGCCTGGTTGCGGGTCTCCGCGGCCTCGCGACGCTGGTGGTCCTCGTCCGCGTGCGCCTCCGCCTCGCGCATCATCCGGTCGATGTCGTCCTTCGGCAGGCCCGAGCCGCCGGTGATGGTCATCGACTGCTCCTTGCCCGTGCCCAGGTCCTTCGCGGACACGTGCACGATGCCGTTCGCGTCGATGTCGAAGGTGACCTCGATCTGCGGCAACCCGCGCGGGGCCGGCGGCAGACCGGTCAGCTCGAACATGCCCAGTCTCTTGTTGTAGGAGGCGATCTCGCGCTCACCCTGGAACACCTGGATCTGCACCGACGGCTGGTTGTCGTCCGCCGTGGTGAAGATCTCCGAACGCTTGGTCGGGATCGTGGTGTTGCGCTCGATCAGCTTGGTCATGATGCCGCCCTTGGTCTCGATACCAAGCGACAGCGGCGTCACGTCCAGCAGCAGGACGTCCTTGACCTCACCCTTGAGCACACCGGCCTGAAGCGCGGCGCCGACGGCGACGACCTCGTCCGGGTTGACGCCCTTGTTCGGCTCCTTGCCGTCGGTCAGCTCGCGCACCAACTCGGTGACGGCCGGCATCCGGGTCGAGCCACCCACCAGGACCACCTGGTCGACCTCGCCCACCGAGATGCCGGCGTCCTCGATCGCCGCGTGGAACGGCCCGCGACAACGCTCCAGGAGATCGACCGTCAACTGCTGGAATTGGGCGCGGGTGAGCTTCTCGTCCAGGTGCAGCGGGCCCTCCGCCGAGGCCGTGATGTACGGCAGGTTGATCGAGGTCTCCGTCGCGCTGGACAGCTCCACCTTGGCCTTCTCCGCGGCCTCGCGCAGCCGCTGGAGGGCCATCTTGTCCTTGGACAGGTCCACCCCGTGGGCGTTCTTGAACCGCTTGACCAGGTGATCCATCACCCGCTGGTCCCAGTCGTCGCCGCCCAGGTGGGTGTCGCCGTGCGTCGCCTTGACCTCCACGACGCCCTCGCCGATCTCCAACAGCGACACGTCGAACGTGCCTCCGCCCAGGTCGAACACCAGGATCATCTGGTCGCGCACTTTGTCCAAGCCGTACGCCAGCGCCGCCGCGGTGGGCTCGTTGACGATGCGCAGCACGTTCAGACCGGCGATCTCCCCGGCCTCCTTGGTCGCCTGGCGCTGCGCGTCGTCGAAGTACGCGGGCACCGTGACGACAGCGTCGGTGACCTTCTCGCCCAGATACGCCTCGGCGTCGCGCTTGAGTTTCTGCAGGACCCGCGCCGAGATCTCCTGCGCCGTGTAGCGCTTGCCGTCGATGTCGCCGACGTCGGGAAAGTGCCACGTGTTGTCGCCCATGTGCCGCTTCACCGAGCGCGCGGTGCGTTCGACGTTGGTCACCGCCTGGCGCTTGGCCACCTCACCGACCAGCACCTCGCCGTTCTTCGCGAACGCCACCACCGACGGCGTCGTCCGCGCTCCTTCCGCGTTCGCGATCACGGTGGGTTCACCGGCCTCCAGAACCGCGACCACCGAATTCGTCGTGCCGAGATCGATACCGACCGGACGTGCCATGAAGACGCTCCTAGAACGTCGAGCGCTCCGGTGGCTCACCCCGCTCCCACGCCCCGGCACCCCGAACGCCGCGACCGCCCCCGACCCACGGGACCGCCACCGGGCTCTCGTGCCTTGCGGCCGTGCGGGTACTACCTCCGGAATATGACCCACACATCCCCATGTCAACCACAACCGGCCCAACCACCCCGCACATCCCACCGACAGTGACCGCAACCACACGGTTCGTCGCCGCGAACTCCGCCCTCCGAGTGGCGAATGCCCTCCCACCCCGGCGGCCGACGACGACCACGAGTCCATCCACCGGATCGCCCCGGACACCGGCGCCGTCGCCGACGTGCTCGACCGTGACCTGCCCTCGTGCACCGAGGCGGAGGGTCCGGCCTTCCTGCCCACCGCCGACGGCGCGGTGCTGCACACCGATGTCGGCGCCCTCGCGCCTGGGGGTCGACTTCCGCCACTACCGGCCCGTCATGGGCCGACCCGCCATCGCGCGGCGCCGGTTCCCGACCACCGGACCGGCGTCGTGACGCGTGCCCGGGCGGGCGGCCAACCTGGTGGTGGACGGTGGCGGGCCTCGACATAATGCAGGGGCAATCTATTGCACGACGGCGACCCGATGCAGGGACGACCTTCGCGTGGGGCGAGGGTCGCGGGCCGATCGCGCGGGCCGGTCCACGGCCCCGGTCGATCGGGCATCGGTCTCATCGACCGTCGTAGGCAAGGAGCGACAATCGTGGTCTTCCCCCTTCCCCGTACGCTCGCGGCCCTGCGGATCGCCCGCGAAGCCGCCCAGATCATCCGCCGTGTCGGGCGGCCTCGGCGGATCCGGCTCAAGTCCTCCGCCGCGGACCTGGTCACCGCGACCGACGTGCGGGTGGAGAAACTGGTCCGGGCCTGGCTGAGCAGCCACTACCCGCAGGACGCGGTGGTCGGCGAAGAGGGCGGCGGGTTGGCCGAGTTGGACCTGCGCCGACCCACCTGGTTCGTGGACCCGCTCGACGGCACCACCAACTTCGCCCACGGACTGCCGCATTACGCGTGCGCCATCGCGTTCTGGGACGGCGAGCGGCTCGCGCTCGGGGTGGTCGCCGACGCGACCCGGCGTCGCACCTACTGGGCCGAGGCCGGCCGCGGCGCGTACGAGGGACGCAAGCGGTTGCACGTGTCGGACACCCGCACGCTGGGTCGCAGCGTGATCGCCACCGGCTTCCCGCCGTCCCGGGCCACCGACCCGGACAACAACCTGGCCGAGTTCCTGTCGGTGGTCAACGACACCCGCGACGTGCGTCGCCTGGGCTGCGCCGGCATCGATCTGTCCTGGGTGGCGGCGAGCCGCCTCGACGCGTACTGGGAGCAGCGCTGCGGGCCGTGGGACTGGGCCCCGGGCGCGATCCTGGTGCGTGAGGCGGGTGGTCGTGCCACCACGTTCGAGGGCGAGGACTGGAAGCCCGGCGACGGGGAGTTGGTGGCCTCCAACGGCGCCATCCACGACCGCCTGCTGCGTTCGTTCGCCCAGGCCAGGGCCGGCGCCGGGCTGCCCAGCCGGCCACTCGCCGCCTGATCGCCGGCACCCGCTGCCCGGCCGACGCGTCGGGCCCGTGATCGGTCGACGACCACCGATCACGGGCCCGCGACGTGCTCAGCCCTTGCGTTCCCGCTCGGCCCGGGCCAGGTCCATCCGCTCGCGCGCCGCGGTCACCTCCGCTCGCGCCGACACCTGCGGCACACCCACCTCCCACCACGCGCCGGCCTCGGTCCAGCGATCGGGCCGGGTGCGGACGACCACCACGGCCGGCCGGCGCGCCGCCCGCGCCGCCGCGTACGCCTTCGTCAACTCCTCGACGGTGTCGGCGGTGAACACCTCGGCGCCCAGGGCCGCGGCGTGCGCGGCGAAGTCGACCCGAACGTCCGCGGCGGCGCCCGGACCCCGGCAATCGGTGATCATGTTGTTGAACGGCGCCGCGCCCTGGCCCTGTTGCAACCGGGCGATCACCGCGTAGCCGCCGTTGTCGCAGACCACCGCGACGAACCGGTGCCCGGACAGAACCGCCGAGTACAGCTCCGAGTTGAGCATCAGGTAGGAGCCGTCACCGAGCAACGTGGTGACCACGCCCGCCGGCCGGGCCATCGCCGCGCCCCACGCCCCGGCGATCTCGTAGCCCATGCAGGAGAATCCGTACTCGACGTCCATCGTCGCCGCCCCGACCTCCCCCGAGGCCCGCCAGCCGCCGACCAGTTCACCGGGCAGCCCGCCGGCCGCGGTGAGGACGTAGTCGTCGGCCCCGGCCAGTGTGTTCACCACGCCGACCACCTGCGCGTACGTCGGCGGCTCGGCCGGGTCGGCGGGCGCCCGCAGCCGGTCGATCGTGGCGTCCCAGGCCCGCCGTTCGCGCTCGGCCCGGGCGGTCCACGCCGGGTCCGCCCGCCATGCGCCCAGCAGTGGGGTGAGTTCGCGCAACGCCTCGCGGGCGTCCCCGGTCACCGGTGCGGCGTGCCGCTTGACCGCGTCGAACCGGGCCGCGTTGATCGAGACCAGGCGTGCGTCGGCGGCGAAGACGCTCCAGGACGCGGTGGTGAAATCCTGGAGACGGGTGCCGACGGCCAGGATCAGGTCGGCGTCGGCGGCGAGCGCGTTGGCCGAGGCCGAACCGGTCACCCCCAACGGTCCGGCGTGCAGCGGGTCCTCGTGCGGCAGCAGGGTGCGCCCGGCGACTGTCTCGGCGAACGGGACACCGTGCGCCCGGGCCAGCCGCAACACCTCGGCCGCCGCGCCGGAGTAGCGCACGCCGCCGCCGACCACCAGCAGCGGACGTTCGGCGCCGCGCAACAGGTCCGCCGCGTGCCGAAGTTCGGTCAGATCCGGGCGCGGCCGCGGGATCCGGTGCAGGCGCGGCTCGAACAGGCTCAGCGGAAAGTCGTACGCCTGCGCCTGCACGTCCTGCGGCAGTGCGAGGGTGACCGGCCCGCAGTCGGCCGGGTCGGTCAGCACCCGGGCCACCTGCGGAAGGGTGGCGATCAACTGTTCGGGGCGGGTGATCCGGTCCCAGTAGCGACTGACCGCGCGGAAGGCGTCGTTGACCGTCGTGCTCGGGTCGTGGAAGTGCTCGACCTGTTGCAACACCGGATCGGGGGCGCGGCTCGCGAACGTGTCGCCGACCAGCAGGAGCAGCGGCAGTCGATTGGCGTGCGCGACGCCCGCCGCGGTGACCATGTTCAGCGCGCCCGGCCCGATCGAGGAGGTCGCGGTGAACACCTGGCGGCGCCGAGTGGCCCGCGCGTACCCGACCGCGGCCAGCGCCATGCCCTGTTCGTTCTGGCCGCGCCAGACCGGCATGCGCTCGCCCGCCTCGTGCAGCGCGTCGCCCAGGCCGAGCACGTTGCCGTGGCCGAAGATGGCGAACACGCCGGGGAACAGTCGCGCCCGGTCGCCGTCGAGGAGTTCGCTCTCCTGCGCCACCATCCAGCGCACCAGGGCCTGGGCCGTGGTCAGCCGTACGGTCGCGCCGGTTGTGGGCGGGCTCATCGGGTTCCTCCGTTCGGCGCGGGCGGCGGGGTCAGCGGGCAGCGGGGGTCGGGCTCGTCCTCGGCCCAACTCTCGCGCATCCAGTGGTGGGCGGGATCGTCGCAGGCGAGCATCGCGCGCTCGTCGGCCGGACCGGCCATCACGTTGAGGTAGTAGAGGTGGTGCCCGGGGGTGGCCACGCACGGGCCGTGGTAGCCGCGTGGGACCAGGAAGACGTCGCCGTCGCGCACGGTCACCGTCTCGTCGATCGTGCCGTCGGTGGTGTAGGTGCGGTGCAGACCGAAGCCGGTCCGGTCGGGTGTGCGCCCGTCCCGCCCGGCCACCCGGAAGAAGTAGATCTCCTCGTTGACGCTCTCGTGCGCGCTCGCGGTGTCGTGCTTGTGCGGCGGATGGGAGGACCAGTTGCCGTCCGGGGTGAGGATCTCGCAGACGATCAGTTTGTCCGCCTCGAACACGTCGGGGGTCATCAGGTTGTTCGCCTGTCGGGTCGCGCGCCCGGTGCCGCGCACCTCGACCGGCACGCCGGCCGCCGGGCCGTACGCCGGATCCAGTCGCCGGGTCGCCCGCGCCGAGGCGAGTGCGAGTTGGCAGCCGTGCGTGCCGGACAGCCGCAGTTCGGCGTCGCGCGGCACGTACGCGAAGTCCGACACGGCGGTGAACACGCTTTCGCGTCCCGCCAGTTCGAACCGCCGACCCTCGGTCTGCACGGTCACGGACCCGGCCAGCGGGATCACCGCGACCTCGTGCTCCCCGGTCGCCAGCACCCGCTCGCCGCCCGGCGGCAGGTGCACCACCCGCAGACCGCTGTAGCACCATCCGGCGAGTTCGGGGGTGATCAGCAACGGGTCGTCGCCGGCGCCGGCGGTGCCCCAGGGGTGGAACAGGGTCGGGTCGTTCACGCGATCACCTCCACCGCGCGCGGATTCGCCGCGCGCAACACCCGCGCGGCGGCGTCCACCGCTCCGCGCACGTCGCCGTCGGGCGGGTAGAGCAGCGCGCGACCGACCACCAGGCCGCGCACGGCCGGTTGGGCCAGCGCGCGCCCCCACGAGGACAGGTCGGCCTGCGGGTCGGCGGACGGCACGCCGCCCAGCACCACGGTGGGCAGGGTGGTCGCGCCGGCCACCTTGTCCGGTTCCTCGGTCGCGGGCAGCTTGAGCCAGGTGTAGGCGGACGTGGTGCCCAGTGCCGAGGCGACGGTGACCGCGCGGATGTTGGCGGCGGTGCCCCGATCGAGGATCAGTCGCCCGGAGGCGTCGCGCCGGTACGGCAGCGGCTCGACCATCGCGCGGATGCCGTGCTCGGCCAGTTCGCTCACCGCCCGGGCGCAGCCCTCAAGTGTGGGTACCGTGCCGGCGTCCTGGTCCACGATGCGCAGCAACATCTTGCCGCCGTCGAGCCGATGGCGGCGGATGGCGTCCGCGTCGTAGCCGGTGAAGCGGTCGTCGATCTCCCAGGAGGCGCCGGCCAGCCCGCCCCGGTTCATCGAGCCGATCACCACCTTGTCCTCGAGCGCGCCCAGCAGCAGCAGTTCCTCGATCACGTCGGGGGTGCCCAGGACGCCGTCCACGTCGGGGTGTTCGAGCGCGTCGACCAGCCTGCCGAGCAGGTCGCGCCGATCGGCCATGGCGAGCGGATCGGCGCCCACCCCGAGCGAGCCGCGCCCGGGGTGGTCGGCGGCGACCAGGAAGAGCGTGCCCCGCGCGGAGAGCAGTCGCGGTCGGCGCCGGCGCTCGGCGTACGCGGCGAACACCGCGTCGGGGCGATTCGCCCGGGTCGCCAGCAGGTTGGTCCAGTCGCGGTCGCTGATCACGTTCGGGTCTCCAGCATCGGGTGGTTCACGAGTTTCTCGATTTCCGCGTCGGTGGGCATCGCGTCGGCGCACGCGAGCCGGCCGGCGACCAGCGCCCCGGCGGCGTTGGCGTACTCGGCGATCCGGGTCGGCTCCCAGCCGGCGAGCAGGCCGTGCACCAGGGCCCCGCCGAAGGCGTCGCCGGCGCCGAGTCCGCACACCACCTCGACCCGGCGCGGGGTGACCGTGGCGCTGCCGTCGGGGGTGGCCACCAGCACGCCGTCGGCGCCCTTCTTGACCAGCACCAGGCGTACGCCCCGGTCGAGCAGCCGCCGGGCCGCCTCGTCCGGGTCGGCGGTGCCCACCGCGACCTCCACCTCGGTGCGATTGCCCACCACCACCGTGGCCTCGTCGACGAGTTCGCCGATCCGGCGGGCGGCGGTCTCCCGATCCGGCCAGAACATCGGCCGATAGTCGAGGTCGAGCACGGTGTGTGTGCGCCTGCCGCGCACGGCGAGCATCCGGCGGTGGGTGCCGCGCGAGGGCTCGGTGCTCACGCCGGTGCCGGTCACCCACAACACCGGCACGTCGCGGACCAGGTCCCACGGCACGTCCTCGTCGGTGAGCGTGAGGTCCGGGGCTACCGGGAGTCGGTAGAACAACAGCGGCGGGTCCTCGGGCGGGTCGAGCGCGCAGAAGACCACCGGGGTGAGCAGCCGTTCGTGCGTGGCCACCCACGCGGGGTCGACGCCGAAGTCGGCCAGCGCGGTGCGCACGAACGTGCCGAAGGGGTCCGGGCCGACCTTGGTCAGTACCGCGGAGCGGCGGCCGAGCCGGGCGGCGGCGACCGCCACGTTGGTGGCGGTGCCGCCGAGCGATCTGGCGAAGCTCTCGACGCGGTCGAGCGGGACGCCGCTCTGCTGCGGATACAGGTCCACGCCCACCCGCCCGACGGTGAGGACCTCGATGCCGGCGCCGGCCGCGGGAGCGGACGCGGGGACTCGCTCGGGCGCCGTCATGTCTTCGCTCCCGCACCCAACTCGTGTGCGAGCGCCTCCAGTTCCGCACCACCCGCCATCTGTCGGGTGAGTTCGGCCAGGGTGATCTCGTCCTTGCCGAAACAACCCTGGCTGCGCCCCCGATTGAGCAGCAGGAAGCGGTCTCCCACCGGGTAGGCGTGGTGCGGGTTGTGCGTGATGAACACGACGCCCAGACCCCGGTCGCGGGCCCGGGCGATGTAGCGCAGCACCACGCCGGCCTGCTTGACGCCGAGCGCGGCGGTCGGCTCGTCGAGGATCAGCACCTTCGCGCCGAAGTGCACGGCCCGCGCGATGGCCACGCACTGGCGCTCGCCGCCGGAGAGCGTACCCACCGGCTGTTCGACGTCCCGCAGGTCGATGCCCATGTCCAGTAGCGCGCGACGGGCGGTGCTTCGGGCCTGTGCGATGTCGAGCCGGGAGAAGGGACCGCGTCCCTTGCGCGGTTCCGAGCCGAGGAAGAAGTTGCGCCACACGCTCATCAGCGGCACCACGGCCAGGTCCTGGTAGACCGTGGCGATGCCCCGATCGAGCGCCTGCCGCGGCGAGGAGAACCGGACCGGCGCGCCCTCCACGAGGTATTCGCCGCTGTCGTTCGCGTGCACGCCGGCCAGGATCTTGATGAAGGTCGACTTGCCCGCGCCGTTGTCGCCCAGGACGCAGGTCACTTCGCCGGCGTCGACCGTGGTGGAGACCCCGTCGAGCGCGATCACACTGCCGAACCGCTTGCCGACACCGCGCAGTTCGAGCAGGTGCGCGCCGGCGGCCCGGGTGCTCGCATCGGCCCGTGTGGCGCCCGCCGCCTCGACGGCGGCCCCGGTCGCGCCCGGCTCCTGTGCCGCGGCGCTCTCGACGGTGGTCTGCTCTTCGGCCGTCCGGCCGGATTCCGGATTCGTCATCGACGGGACCTCTCCGCGCGGCGCCGGAAGGAGTTGTTGACCAGGACGGCCGCCAGCAACATCACGCCCAGGAAGAGCTGGAACCAGTCGCTGTTCCACTTCGCGTAGACGATGCCCTGGCGGGCCATGCCGAAGATCAGCGCACCCACCGCCGCGCCGATCGCCGACCCGTAGCCGCCGGTGAGCAGGCAACCGCCGATCACCGCGGCGATGATGTACTGGAACTCCAGGCCGATGCCCTGATTGGCCTGGACCGAGGTGTAGCGCAGGATGTTGATCGAGCCGACCAGCCAGGCGGCGCCCGCGGTCGTCATGAACAGCACGATCTTGGTGCGGTCGACCGGGACGCCGACGTTGCGCGCGCTGACCGGAGCGCCGCCGACGGAGTAGATCCAGTTGCCGAACCGGGTCCGCGCGAGCACCCAGGTCGCCAGCGCCGCCAGCAGCAGCCACCACAACACCGAGACCTGGATCTCGGTGCCGGCGACGGCCATCGTCGAGGCGAAGAACCGCCCGGCCGACTCGTAGCCGTCGGTGGAGCGCATCCCGCTGACCTGGACGCTGTTGGTCACGTGCCGGGTGACGCCGAGGTTGAGGCCCTGCAGGGCCAGGAACGTGCCCAGCGTGATGATGAAGCTGGGCAGTCCGGTCCGCACCACGAGCCAGCCGTTGAGCGCGCCGACCGCGAGCGCGAACACCAGGGACACCGCGAGCGCGGGCCACACCGACCAGCCCGCCCGGGTCGCCAGCATCGCCGTGATGAGCGCGGTCGAGGCGGTCATCACGCCGGCCGACAGGTCGAACTCGCCGCCGATCATCAGCAGCGCCACGGCCACCGCCATGATGCCCAGCGTGGCCGAGTCGTCCAGCCAGGTCGCCGCCCCGGACGCGGTGAAGAACCCGTCCGCGACGATCGAGAAGAAGCACATCACCAGCACGGCGCCGATCAGCGAGCCCAGCTCGGGCCGGACCAGCAGTCGGTGTACGAGGGTGGCCGGCGCGACCCGTTCGTCCTTGCCGGACGCGGTGGGCGGCACGGCGCCGGGTGCGCTGCCGGGTGCGCCGGGCGCGGGGCCCGCCGCCTCGGACGGCGTCGAGGGTGTCGAGGGACTCATCGTCATCTGGTCCCCCGCTGCGCGTACTCGGCCACCGCGCCGACGTTGTTCTTGTCGACGAATCCGGGACCGGTCAGTACGGGCTTGCCACCGCCGACGGTGTTGGCGTTGTCCCGGTAGAGCTTGATCATCGTCACCGGCAGGTAGCCCTGGAGGTACTGCTGCTGGTCCACCGCGAAGACGATCTTGCCGTCCTTGATCCCGGTGACCACGTCCGGGTTGAGGTCGAAGGTGGCGATCTGCGCCTTGGAGTTCGCGTCGCCCACGGCACCCACCGCGACCGCGGCCACCTGTGGGTTGAGCGCGAGCACGGCGTCGATCGAGGAGTCCGACTGGAGCGCGCCGCGAATGCGGGCCTGGATGTCGGTGGGGTTGCCGATGTCCACCTGGAGGGTCTGCGTCGCACCGCCGAAGCCGGCCTTGGCGCCGTCGCATCTCTGGTTCAGGCCGATGTTGCCCGCCTCGTGGATGACGCACAACATCTTCGTCCGGCCGGCCTGCTTGAGCTTGGCACCGGCCGCCTCACCGGCGATCGACTCGTCCTGGCCGACGTGCGCGATCGCGCCGAACTCGGTGGATTTGGCCTGCCCCGAGTTGATGGTGATCACCGGGATGCCCTTGGCGGTGGCCGCCTTGATCGAATTGGCCAGCGCGTCCGGGTTGGCCATCGAGACCACGATGCCGCCCACCCCCTGGGTGACCGCGTTGTCGATCAACCGGGCCTGACCGGCCGGGTCGCCGTTGCCCTGGTACTGGACGTCCACGCCCAGCTTCTTGCCCGCGTCCTGGGCGCCGTTCTGGACGACGCTCCAAAACGCGTCCCCCGCCGAGCCGTGGGTGATCACGGCCACGGTGTTGTTGCCCTTGGCCGCGGCGGTCGGGGCGCCGTCGGGAGTCTTCTTGGTATCCGGGTCGCTGCCGGACGGGCTGCTGCACGCGGCGAGGACGAGCGCGGAAACGCCGAGGGCGGCGGCGAATCCGAGAGAACGTCGGGGCATCGATTACTCCTCGTCAAGACGGTGGGCGGTCGGGACGAACGGGTCGCGTCGGGAGTCGGTCCGGGATCGGTACGGGTCGGTTCGGCGGGTGGACCGGTGCGGTGGATGCGGCGGGTGGAGGGCTGCTGCGGTAGGGGCGCGGGCGGCGGTTCGCTGGGGATGTCGTACCCAGCCGGGCGGTCGGCAAGGGAGCGACGACCCGCCGGCCTCGCGCGACGTGTGGGGGGCGACCGGCGGCGTCAGTTGCCGCGCAGGTGGGCCAGGCCGCGCGCGGTGTCGTGGCGCGGCAGGTCGGCGTCGGCCGGATCGTCCGTCAGCCGGGTGTCCTGCTCCAGCACGTACCAGCCGCGATACCCGGCCGTCCGCAGCGACGCGACGATCTCGGCGACCGGGACGTCGCCCTCGCCGAGCGGGCGGTACAGGCCCCGCCCGACGGCGTCGGCGTAGGTCAGCGCGCCGGATCGCACCAGCGCGGCGGTGTCCTCGTGCACGTCCTTGAGGTGCACGTGCCCGATGCGTTCGGGGTGCCGATGGACCAGATCGAGCGGGTCGGTCCCGCCGATCAGCAGGTGACCGGTGTCCAGGCACAGCGGCAGTTCGCTGTCCCGCAGGAAACGCTCGACCTCCGCGGCGGTCTCCACGTGCGTGCCGACGTGCGGATGCAGCGTCGCGCGCAGGCCGTACGCCCCGGCGATCCGCGCGACGTGGGCGGCCGTGTCGATCAGGCACCGCCACTGCGCGTCGGACAACTCGGGCCGGGTGTCGTAGCCGTCCAGCCCGGTGGCCGCCGCGAGCACGAGCACCTCGCCACCGGCGGCGGCGATCAACTCGGCCGTACGCTCGGCGCTCGCCGTCGACTCGGCGACGCGGTCCCGGTCGTGCAGCACGAGTGCGGCGAACGAGCCGACCAGGGTGAGGCTGTGGCCTTCCAGGACACCCTTGAGTACCGAGGGGTCGTCCGGGAGGTAGCCGGGTGGGCCGAGTTCGGTGGCGGTCAGGCCGAGGGCGGCCATCTCGCCGAGCACGGTGTCCACGGGCAACATCGGGCCCCAGCCGGGCACCTCGCACACCCCCCAGGTGATCGGCGCACCGGCGAGCCGCGCATCGTGCGAGGCGGGGGCGGACGAGGTGTTCGCGGCGGTCGCGGCGGACGGCGTGGTCGGGTTGGTCATCACGCCACCTCCGAGCCGATCGGTGCGACGGGATCCGCGCTCGCGGCGGCCAGTACGGCGGCCGGGTCGATCGGCCGGCCCGTGCGCCGGGACCGCTCGCACGCGTCGGCGAGCACCAGGCTGCCCAGCGAGTCGCCGATCGGGGACGGGTTGGCCATCCGGCCGGCGACCACCTCGACGAACACCCGCATCTCGTTGCCGTACGCGAGGGCGAAGCGCTCGGGGAAGCCGGGGTAGGCGTCCGGACCGGCCCGCGGGCCGTCCGGCTCGAGCGAGGTCACCGGCGTCCGCGGGTCCAGACCCACCGCGAGCGACTGGGCCGAACCCAGCACCTCGATCCGATGGTCGTAGCCCGCCGGGTCGTGCCGACCGCCGGTGAGCACCGCGTGCGCGCCACTCGCGAAGCGCAGCACCACGACCGCGTTGTCCACGTCGTCGGCCTTCGCGAACGCCTCGTCCACCAGGACCGAGCCGCTGGCGAACACCTCGACGACCGGTTCGCCGAGCAACCACGGCACGGCGTCCAGATCGTGGATGAGCAGGTCGCGGAAGATCCCGCCGGACGCGGGCAGGTAGCCGAAGTCGGGTGGCGCGGCGTCCTGGCCGACCGCGCGGACCAGGTAGGGCGTACCGGTCTCGCCCGCGTCGAGCCGGCGCTTCAACTCCACCACGGCCGGGTCGAAGCGGCGCTGGAAGCCGACCAGGACCGGCACCCCGCTCGCCTCCACGTCGGCGATCAGGGCGATCATCGCGGCGATATCCGAGGCGATCGGCTTCTCGCACAGGGTCGGGACGCCGGCGGCCACGGTCCGCCGCAACATCTGCGGATGGGTGTCGGTGGGGGTTGCCACCACGACCCCGTCGACCTCGGCGAGCAGGGTTTCCAGGTCGGCGACCGCCTCGGCGCCGAGTTCCCGGGCGAGGGCGTCCGCGCGACCCGGTTGCGGGTCGAACAGGACGAGCTTGTCGACCGTCTCCAGGCTCGTGAGGTTCCGCGCGTGCATCGCGCCGATCCGCCCCACGCCTGCGACTCCGATACGCATCAGATTCATTTCTCCCGTGGACTATGGACAGTGGGCAGCCGGCCGAGAGTGGGCTGCCCGGTCGGTTGTCGGCGGCCGACCGGCGGCCGACCCGTTCGACGAGCGGGATTCCTCAAGCCTTCGGATTGGAGCGCTCCACTTTTGGAGCGCTCCAATCCGAGAACGCCCCAAGACTGATACCCGTCGTCCGAGCGTGTCAAGAGTCACTCGTAACGTTCGCTTAACGCCGCTGAAACCCGTGAATCGATGGGCAATACAGCCACACGGCCGAGCGGTGTGCGCCGCCTGGGCCGGACCGGTGCGGCACCCTTGTGGAGCGCTCCATTCATTGGAGCGCTCCATCCGTGTAACCTCGATGCCACGGCTGTCGGTCATCGGGTCGTGGTGTCGCCGACGGCCCGGTCGCGCGGGGTCGCCGAGGTGCGGCAGCGCGTGGGGTGGGGTCGCGGAGGTGCGGGTCGCGGATCCACCGGGTCGTCGTACGCCTCGAATCGGCGAACGTCGAACCCCAGGGCCGGCGTTGCGCCGATCATCGCGGTGTCGAACGATCCGACCGACGGCTCCGCATCGGGAGAAAGGTGAGCATCAGTGTCCGGTCCCACCCTCGAGGATGTCGCCGCCCGCGCCGGGGTTTCCCGCTCGCTCGTGTCGCTGGTGATGCGCGACTCGCCCAAGGTCAGCGAGGCCCGCCGGCAGGCCGTCCTGGCCGCCGCCCGCGAGTTGGGCTACCGCCCCAACCTCAACGCCCGCACCCTGGCCACCGGCAGCAGCAGCACGCTGGGCGTGATGATCTCGGATCTGCACAACCCGTACTTCGCCGAGGTGGTCGACGGCGTCGAGGCCGCGGCGCACGCCTGCGGCATGGACATCATCCTGGGCACCGGCGGACGCCGCCCCGCGCACGAACGCCGCAGCCTGGAACGCCTGCTGCAATTCCACCCCGCCGGGCTGGTCCTGCTCGGCCCGGTCGTGGAGACCGCCGCGATCGAGGACGCCGGCGCCCAGGTGCCCACCGTGCTGGTGGCCCGGAGCGTCCGGTCCGCCCGGGTGGACACCGTCAACGACGACGGTGCCACCGGATCGGCCCTGGCCGTCGAACACCTGGCCGCGCTCGGCCATCGCGACATCGTGCACGTGGACGGCGGCGCCGGGTCGCAGGCCGCGGTCCGCCGCCGCGGCTACGAACAGGCCATGGAGCGCCTGGCGTTGCACCGCCACCTGTGCGTCGTGCCGAGCGAATACACCGACACGGGCGGCGCCCGGGCCGCGCGGGCCCTGCTGGAGGGCGACACCCTGCCCACCGCCATCGTCGCCGCCAACGACTTCAACGCGGTGGGCATCATCGGCGAACTGTCCGCGTCCGGCGTGCGGGTGCCCCAGGACGTCTCGGTGGTCGGCTACGACAACACCCACCTCGCCGGCTTGCGACACATCGGCCTGACCACGATCAACCAGCCGCGGGAGGAGATGGGCCGGCTGGCCACCGAGACCCTCCTGCAACGCCTGCGCGGCGAACGCACCAAGGCCGCCCGCCACCTGCTCCACCCGGAACTGGTGATCCGCACCAGCACGGCCCCACCCCGCCACCCCTGACCCGCCCCGGGACCGGCGCCCCACCGATGTCAGCGCGGTTCCGGGCTCCGCGGCTCACCCCCGAGCAGCCACCACCCGCCACCCACACGCGCCGGCCGACCGGCCCGCCCGCGGCTACTTCCGCCGTGCCCGAACCGTCGGCCGTTCGTACCCGTGGCGGCACCGGCCGAGCGCGTCGCGGGCACGAACGCCCCCACCGAAAGCCCGGGCAGCCGCGTGCCGTGAGCGCCCGCTCGTGCCGCTCAGGCGTTGATCGGCCCGGTCGCCTCGCTCAGCGACCTGCCGGTGCGCCCGTCGAGGACCGCGAGGATCTCCGCGCACACCGCCAGTGTCGTCTCGACCGGGGTGCGGGCGCCCAACTCGAGGCCGATCGGCCCGTGCACCGACTCCACCTGATCCTCGGGTACGCCCGCGGCCAGGAGCCGTTCGGCCCGCCGCCCCCGGGTGCGACGCGAGCCCACGGGATCAGCGATAGAAGCGCGAAATGCTCCGCAGGGCGCAGGCCGGCTTCGTGCCCCCGTCGATCTCGATGGTTCCGTCCACCGTGATCTGTACGCCGTCGCCGGCCACGGCCTCGACGTCGGCGACCCGGGCGGTCAGCCGGATCCGGGCGCCGGCGGGAACGGGGGCGGGGAAGCGCACCTTGTCGAGGCCGTAGTTGACCTTGGTGGTGACGCCCTCGACCTCCAACAGTTCGCCGAAGGCCGGGATGAACAGCGCCAGCGTGAGATAGCCGTGCGCGATGGGACCGCCGAACGGCCCGGCCGCGGCACGGGCGACGTCCACGTGGATCCATTGGTGGTCGTCGGTGGCGTCGGCGAACGTGTCGATGCGTTCCTGCGTGACGTCGATCCAGGCACTGGCGCCCAGATCCTTGCCTGCCAGGGTGGCGAGTTCGTCGAAGTGCACGGTCAGAGTCACGGATTGCTCCATCGGTTGTCGGGAACCCGGCGAAAGCCGGAGTGCGGATCGGGAGAAGGTGCCGGCGCGAGAGCGCGAACCGGCGGTGCAGGCCCGGCGAACCGCGCCGGAAGATCGGGCGCTTCAGCGGTCCGCCGCAAAGTCGCCCCCGCCGCGCAACTCGGCCTTGAGCACCTTGCCGGCGGCGTTGCGAGGCAACACGGGGAGTACGTGGACGGCCTTGGGCAGCTTGTACCGGGCCAGTCGGCCGTCGAGAAAGCGCAGGATGTCGTCCCCACCGATAGTCGTGCCCGGCCTCAACACCACTGTTGCGTGCGGGACTTCGCCCCAGCGTGCGTCGGGGACACCGTAGACGGCGCACTCGGCGACGTCCGGGTGGCCGGCGATGGCGTTCTCCACCTCGGCGGGGTAGACGTTCTCGCCACCCGAGATGATCATGTCCTTGATCCGGTCGACGATGGTGACGTGGCCGTCCTCGTCGGTACGGGCGGCGTCACCGGTGCGCAACCAGCCGTCGGTGAACGCGTCGGCGCTCTCGCGCGGCAGGCCCCAGTAGCCGGGCATCACGTTGGGGCCGCGCACCACGACCTCGCCGACGTCGCCGGGGGCGGTCTCGGTCAGGTCCGGGCGCACGACGCGCACATCGGTGAAGAAGTGCGGGACACCGGCGGATCCGGCCTTGTCGACGGCGTGTTCGGCGGCCAGGAACAGGGTTCCGGGCGCGGCCTCGGTCATGCCGTAGCCCTGGCAGAAGTTCAGGCCGCGCCGTTGGTAGGCGGTGATGAGCGCCGGGGGCACGGGTGCGCCACCGCAGTTGAGCAACCGCAGCGAGGACAGATCCGCGTCCACCCAGCGCGGCGCGTCGGCCAGTTGCCGGAACATCGCGGGCACGCCGAACATCACGGTCACCCGGTGCCGGGCGATCGCGTCGAACGTGGCGTCCACGTCGAAGCGTTCGGCGAGCACACAGGTGCCTCCCTTGAGCAGCACGGGCAGCGCGAGCATGTTCAGCGCGGCGGTGTGGAACAGCGGCGCGGACACCAACGCGACCTCGTCCGCGGCCAGATCCTGATCGATCAGCACGTTGAAGCTGTTCCAGGTGATGTTGCCGTGGGTGAGCACGGCCCCCTTGGGTCGGCCCGTGGTGCCCGAGGTGTACATGATCATGCACGGGTCGTCCAACGTGCCCGGCGCGTCGTCGAGTTCGGTGTCCATGGCGCTCGGCGGCGAATCCGTCGCCGCCAGTCGGGCGAGCGGCAGCAACGTCGGCGAGCCCGGTGCGGTGGGCAGTTCCTGCACCAGCGCGCCGTGGGTGGGGGCGTGCACGAGCACTCGCGCGCCGCAATCGGCGAGTTGGTAGGCGATCTCCGATGCGGTCAGGCGGGTGTTCAGCGGTACGAACACCGCGCCCAGCCGGCCGGTGGCGAACAGCGTCTCCAGGAACGCCGGGTGATTGGGGCCCAGGTACGCGACACGGTCGCCGGGCCGCACCCCGTGTCGTTCGCGCAGGGCGGCTGCGATCGCGCGGGTACGGGCGTGCAGTCGGGCGTAGCTCTGCCGGACGGGTCGGCCGTCCGGACCCTGGTGGACGAGTGCGATGCGGTCCGGACTCCTGCGGGCGCGGCGCGCGGTCCACGAGCCCAGTCCTTGGTTGCGCGCGGTGTGGCGCACGGTTCCCCCTGAGAGGTGAGGGCCGGTCGGGCGGAGCGGGGCGGTGCCCGACCGGCGATGGGTCAGCCGGACAGACCGAGCAGGCGGGCGGCGTTGTCCTTGAGGATCTTCGGACGGACGTGGTCCTTGATCGGCAGCCGCGCGAAGTCGGCCAGCCAGCGTTCCGGGCTGATCACCGGGTAGTCGGAGCCGAACAGCACCTTGTCCTGGAGCAAGGTGTTGGCGTACTGGACCAGTTGCGCCGGGAAGTACTTCGGCGACCAGCCGGACAGGTCGATGTAGACCCCCGGCTTGTGGGTGGCGACCGACAGTGCCTCGTCCTGCCAGGGGAACGAGGGGTGCGCCAGGATGATCTTCAGGTGCGGGAAGTCGACGGCCACGTCGTCGACATGCATCGGGTTGGAGTACTTGAGCCGGATCCCACCGCCCCCGGGCAGGCCGGCGCCGATGCCGGTCTGGCCGGTGTGGAACAGCGCGATCGCGCCGAGTTCCTCGATCACCTCGTACAGGCCGTACACCATACGGTCGTTGGGGTGGAAGCCCTGGATCGAGGGGTGGAACTTGAAGCCGCGCACGCCGTATTCGGTGATCAGCCGTCGGGCCTCGCGCACCCCGGCGCGGCCGCGGAAGGGGTCGATGGACGCGAACGGGATGAGCACGTCGGCATTGGCGGCCGCGGCTTCCGCGACCTCGTCGTTGGGCACCGGCGCGGTGCCGGTGGCGTGCTCCGCGTCGACGGTGAACACCACCGCCGCCATGCGGCGTTCGCGGTAGTAGGCGGCCATCTCCGGCAGGGTGGGTTTGCGCTTCCCGGCCACCTTGAAGTACGCGGACGAGGCGTCGTGCAGGTCCTCCGCCAGGGACGCGGCACCCCGGGTGGAGACCTCGGCGTGGGTGTGCACGTCGATCGCGGTCAGCGCGTCGAGGTCGAACGTGGGGCGGTAGGGCGTGGTGCTCATCGGGTCGCCCCGTCCGGGACGCGCGGGGCGGGGACCCCGACGGTCTGCGGCTCGCGGCCGGGGCCGGTCGCCCACACGTCGGCGATGCCGTGCGGGCTCCACCCGCCGTCCGCGTAGGCGACGGCGACCTCCTGGGGGTGCGACCACAGGGCCAGCTTGTCGCCGCCGATGCCGATGCACTGGCCGGTGACGGTGCGCGCCGCGTCCGAGACCAGGAACGGCACCAGCACGGCGCAGTCCTCGACGGTGCCGAACCCCTCGCCCTTGCGCAGGAAGTCCGGCAAGGGCACGCCCTCGCGCAGTCCCGCCACGTACGGCGCGAAGGCGGGGATCGACTCGGTCATGGCGGTGGCGGCGATCGGGACGACGGCGTTGACCGTGATCGCGGACCGGGCCAGTTCCATCGACCAGGTGCGCACCATCGCGGCGATGCCGGCCTTGGCGGCGGCGTAGTTGGTCTGGCCGAAGTTGCCGCGCTGGCCCGCCGGGGAACCGACCATCACCAGCGAGCCGCCCTCGCCCTGTTCGCGCAGTTGCCGGGCGGCGGCCCGGGCGCAGGTGAAGGTGCCGCGCAGGTGGACGGCGACGACGTCGTCGAAGTCCTCGTCGCTCATCTTCCAAAGCACCTTGTCGCGCAGGATGCCCGCGTTGGTGACCATCGCGTCCAGGCGCCCGAAGTCGCGCACCGCACGGGCCACCAGTTCGTCGGCGACCTCGGTGGAGTCGACCGGGCCCGGGGCGGCGACGGCGCGGTGGCCGGCGGACACGATCCGCGCCGCGGCGGCCTCGGCGACGGCCGGGTCCAGGTCGTTGACCACGATCGCCGCACCGGCCTCGGCCAGCGCGGACGCGTAGGCCAGGCCCAGACCACGGCCCGCGCCGGTGACGACGGCGACCTTGCCGTGCAGGTCCAGCGGGTTCGATGCGTCCATGCGCACGTCCTTCGGAAATTGCCCGCCCGCCGGTGCCGTCGGGCACCGGGCGTGGGCTCGGGAATGGCGAACGGGAACGGCGGGAGCCTGCCTCGGCGCTCCGCCACATCCCTGAAGTTAGGCACGATTCTCACGCCCGTCAAGATTTTGTTTCACGTTCCGGTGTGGGTCTTGGTACGGTCGACCCGGGCGGGCCGGTCCGCCCGGCCACTCGCGCCGTACGATGCGGCCGCCTCGAACACCGTGCCGCGAAGGCCCCGAGAGTCAGGGAAACCCACACCGCGATGTCGAGCACCACCCCGCCGTCGACCCCGGCGCCCCTCTCCGCCGCGAACGTGCTTCCGGTCGTGTCGCGCCCGCAGGAACTGCTGCTCGCCCTGTTGGCCGGCGTGGTCCTGGACCGGCACACCGAGCCGTTGCCCTCGCGCGTGTTCCTCGACGCGCTGGACCGCCTGGGCGTCGCCGCGCCCGCCGCGCGCGCGACCTTGAACCGCATGGTGCACCGCGACCTGCTGCACCGCGGTCGCGACGGCCGCGAAGCCGTCTACACGATCAGTGCGGCCTGCCGGAACGTGCTGCTCCAGGGCAAGGGTCGGGTGTTGTCCCGCACCCCGTTCGAACACCGCGACGATCGGTGGACCCTGCTGTCCTTCTCGCTTCCCGAACCTCACCGGGACCTGCGCCACCAGTTGCGGTCCCGGCTGCAATGGGCGGGATTCGGCTGCGCCCGGGACGGATTGTGGATCGCGCCCGGCACCGTCGACATCACCGAGGCCCTGGACGGCCTGGACCTGCCCGACGCGGAGGACTCCTTCCTCGACGCGTTCGCCGCCCAACCGCTGCCGCCCACACGGATGCACCGCCTGGTCCGCCGCGCCTGGGACTTGGACGCGCTACGCGCCGCCCACGAGGCATTCCTCGCGCGTTGGGAACGACACGATCCAAACACCGGCGACCCGCTGCCGCTGCTGGCCTCGGTGCTGGCCGACTGGATCCACCTGCTGCGCACCGACCCGGGCCTGCCGGCCACGCACCTGGGGCCCGACTGGCCCGCCGCCCGCTCGGCCGCCGCCTTCCACGCACTGCACGACCGCTGCGAACAACCCGCCCGCGACGCCTTCGACGCGTCCCTGCGCCCACCACGCACCACCGCGACGAACTGAGCCGGACCGCCGCCCGGGCCGGCGAGCGGGGAAGGCCACCGGAAGGGCGACCGAGGAGGCGACCGGCTACGGCTTGCGGGCGATCCCGCCCAGCAACAGCGTGCCGGACACCGGCAGCGGGTCGGGAACCTTCTCCTCCGGACGCCACAACGGGAGGTTGACCAGGCCGGGTTCGACCAGGTCCAAGCCGTCGAAGAAGCCGGCGATCTCCTCCCGGGACCGGAACCGCCCGGTGTTGTGCGCGCCGTGCAGCACCTCCTCGATCACCGCGGCCTCCGGCGTGCCGTTGGCCCAGAAGTGGGTCAGGAACAGGTAGCTGCCGGAGGGGAGTTGGTCCAGATACGCGCGGACGATGCCGGCCGGGTCCTCGTCGTCCTCCAGGTGATGCACGATGGCGACCATCAACAGGCCCACCGGGCGGTCGAGGTCGATGAGTTCGCGGACGGCCGGAAGCGCGAGCACCGCCTTGGGGTCACGCGCGTCGGCCGTGACCACGCGGGTGCGCGAGTTCTCCGCGAGCAGAGCCCGTCCGTGCGCGAGCACGATCGGGTCGATGTCGACGTAGACGACCGACGAGAGCGGTTGGTGGCGCTGCGCGATCTGGTGCGTGTTCTCCGCCGACGGCAGGCCCGAACCCAGGTCGAGGAACTGGTCGATGCCCTGTTCGACCAGGAAACGCACGCCGCGCGCGAGGATCGCCCGGTTCGACAACGCGCACTCGCGGGCTCCGGGCACCGCGCTCAGCAAACGGTCGGCCACGGCCCGGTCCGCGGCGAAGTTGTCCTTGCCGCCGAGCGCCGCGTCGTACACCCGCGCAATGCTGGGCACGCTCACGTCGACTCCGCGCGCGCCCCACTCCCGCCGACTTTCGCCCTGCTCACGCACAGATCCCCCAGGTCGCCGAGCGGCGTCGAAATGTCGCGCCGATCCTAGCCGCCGGGACGCGCGGAGATAGCGAACTCCGTTATGCGGAAGGGAAGTCGCCGCTACGGGGTGGGCGCACCAAGGCGAGCGCCTCGACCTCCAGGAGCAGTTCGGGCCGGGACAACGCGACCACCCGGACCGTCGAACTGGCCGGTTCGTGCTCGGGATCGACGAACTCGTCCCAGGCCGCGCCGATGCTCGTCAGGTACGCGATATCGGTGGTGAAGTGGGTGAGTTTGACGACATCGTCGAAGGTCGCGCCCACCGCCGCGAGACACCGCCGCAGGTTCGTGAACACCTGCCGCGCCTGGGCGTCCGGATCCCCCACGCCGACCGTTTCGCCGCGTTCATCGGTCGCCACCTGCCCGGAGATCACGACCAGCCGACCGGAACCGGTCACCACCTGGCTGTAGCCCTGCGCGGGCGATACGCCCACGGGCGAGGAAATTCGCGTGAGCCGCCGGTTCTTCGTCATGGCGACATCCTCATCCGCCCGAACCCCATGGCACCAACGCATGTTGTGCAGGTCACCCATGCTCGACTCGCATGCCTGGACATTCGCGACCGAACACCATCCGCCCACCATTCTCCAGGCAAGGCGTGGGAATCCCGATATGCGGCACACCATCAATTACTATTATGCGATCCGCCTTGGTGATTCCTCCTCTCGGCAATGCCGCACGAAACGCCGATCGCGCGCGAAGGGTACCGGGCGCGGGGAACATCACCCGGAAACCTCCGGGCTCCCGCGCCGGGAAATCTTTGCGGAACCGGTCGAGGTTTATGACGTCTTCCGCATTGCTCGACCCACTGCAAGTCCTTTCTCGACGAAATCGCTGCTCGGGCCCGATCGGTGGCCGCGAATGCGAGCCGGTCGACCCGACGAAGCATCCGCATCACGCTCGAAATCCACCCGTATGGTCGCCCTCCGAATGGTGCGGATGCGGCGAATTCAGTGATCCGTGACGTGTTCGCGACACGCCCCGCCGTAAGGCAGGAAATGCCGACGTGGCCTGCGAAAACGTCATCGGTCGTTGATATCGGAGACGCGACTTGTCTAGCGTCTGCGCCAAGTGCAGACCGCACCCCCGTTTTCGCCGTGCAGTCACGGCCGAACTCGCGACCTGGTCGCGAGGTGGAGGCACCGAAACGCTCATCACCAGCGATCGGGCGTTTCGGATGATCGGGACGGATTCCTCGTGGATCGCCGCCGGTCGAGCCCCGCAGGGGAATTCCGAAGGGAATCCATGCTTTCTCACAGCACTTCGCACCGGGACGAATCGCTTCGAGCCTGCGGCCGACGTCGCCTGCGAGACTCGGCCGTCGTCGGTGTCGTCGCGACCTCCCTCCTGGGCTTCGCGACGGTGACCCAGGCCCAAGCCGCGGACGACGCCACCTGGGACCGGGTCGCGCAATGCGAGAGCGGCGGCAACTGGTCCACCGACACCGGCAACGGGTACCACGGTGGGCTGCAGTTCAAGGAGAGCACATGGAAAGCCAACGGCGGCAAGGGCAGGGCGCAGGACGCGCCCAAGGCCGAGCAGATCCGCGTCGCCGAGAACGTCCTGCGGTCACAGGGAGCGGGCGCCTGGCCCGTGTGCTCCCGAAAAGCCGGCTTGACCGGGGCCGAGGCGCCTCGACGCGCCGAACGCTCCACGGCCGATCGCCGCCGGCGCGCCGCCAAGGCCACGGCGCCGGCCGGGTCGACCACCGATCGCGGAAGCGAACTCGCTACCTCCCCCGCGCCGTTCCCGGCGTCCGGGGATAGCGGGGAGATTCTCGTCCGGCCCGGCGACACGCTCAGCGGCATCGCCGCAGCGCACAACCTGCCGGGCGGCTGGCCGGCCCTGTACGGCAAGAACCGCGCGACCGTGGGCCCGGACCCGGACCTGATCCGCCCCGGGCAACGCCTGTCGCTCGGCTGAACCCGCCACACCGCCGCACCGCCGACCCGTCGCGCAGGGGTTGCGCGACGGATCGGCGGCGGTGGGACCCACGATCACGGCGGCGTGTACCGAACCGCGGGCGTTCGGGCGTGATCCAGACGGCGTCGCCGACCCCGACGACGCCTACATCGGGGTGACGTACGCCCCGGCGATGCCACCGTCCACCAGGAACTCGGCGGCGTTGACGAACGACGAGTCGTCGCTGGCCAGGAACGCGACCGCGGCGGCGAGTTCCTCGGGTTCGGCGAAGCGGCCGACCGGAATGTGCACGAGTCGACGGGCCGCGCGCTCGGGGTCCTTGGCGAACAGCTCCTTCAGCAGCGGGGTGTTCACCGGGCCCGGGCACAGCGCGTTGACCCTGATGCCCTCGCGGGCGAACTGCACGCCCAACTCCCGCGACATCGCGAGCACGCCGCCCTTGGACGCGGTGTAGGAGATCTGCGAGGTGGCCGCGCCCATCCGGGCCACGAACGACGCGGTGTTGATGATCGAGCCCTTGCCCTGGCGCTGCATGTACGGCAACGCGGCCTTGCAGCACAGGAACACCGACGTGAGGTTGACCTCCTGGACCCGACGCCACGCGTCCAGGCCGGTGGTCAGGATCGAATCGTCGTCGGGCGGCGAGATGCCCGCGTTGTTGAACGCGACGTCGACCGAGCCGTAGGTGTCGAACGCGGTCTTGAACAGGGCCTCGACCTGCTCGGCGTCGGTGACGTCGACGCGCACGAAGAGTCCGCCCACCTCGGCGGCGGCGGCCTTGCCGGAGGCCTCGTCGATGTCGGCGCACACCACGTTCGCGCCTTCGGAGGCCAGCCGCCGGGCCGAGGCCAGGCCGATACCGCTGCCGGCACCCGTGACGACGGCGGTACGGCCGACCAGGCGGCGGCACACGGGGGTCTGCTCGGTCACTTGACGCTCCTCGATGCTGATGGAGTCGATACCGAAGGGCTCGGTGTCGACGAAATCGGTGTCTGTGAATCGGTGTCGGTGAAGTCGGCGTCCGGAAATCGATGTGCTACGACATCGATACCCCCGATGACCCCGGAGCCGACGGACCGCTCGGTCGAACCGCTCGATGCCGACGGGCACGTACGACTCGGTGCCGAACGGCACCGACTACTGTTGGGTGCCCAACGGCACTTGCTACTCGGTGCTGATGAACACGTTCTTGACCTCGGTGAAGGCCGCCAACGCGTCCGGCCCCAACTCCCGGCCCAGCCCGGACTGTCCGAACCCGCCGAACGGCGTCGAATAGCGCACACTGCTGTGCGAGTTGACGGACAGGTTCCCGGCCCGCACACCCCGCGAGACACGCAGCGCGCGGCCCACGTCCCGGGTCCACAACGAGCCGGACAGGCCGTACGCGGTGGCGTTGGCCAAGCGGATCGCGTCCGCCTCGTCGTCGAACGGCAGGACCACCGCAACCGGGCCGAAGATCTCCTCGACCGCCGCGCGGTCGTCGGCGGACTCGGGAGTGAGCACCGTCGCCGGGTACCAGAAGCCCTTGCCCTCGGGAACCTCGCCGCGGATCGCGGCGGGCGCGTCCTGCGGTACGTACGAGCGCACCCGCTCGCGATGCGCGGCGGAGATGAGCGGACCCATCTGCGTCTCGGGGTCGCCCGGGTCGCCGACCCTGAAGGCCCGGACCGCCGGTTCGAGCAGGTCCATGAACCGGTGGTAGATCTCGCGCTGCACCAGAATGCGGGTGCGGGCGCAGCAGTCCTGCCCGGTGTTGTCCAGGAACCCGCCCGGGGCGGCGGCCGCGGCGGCCTCGATGTCGGCGTCGGCGAAGACGATGTTCGGGCTCTTGCCACCGAGTTCGAGAGTCACCCGCTTCACACCGGCCGCGCACCTGGCCATGATGTCCTTGCCGACCGCGGTGGAGCCGGTGAAGACCACCTTGGCCACGCCCGGGTGCTCCACCAGGGCCCGGCCGGCCACCGGCCCGGCGCCCGGCAACACCTGGAACAGGCCCTCGGGCAACCCCGCGACCAGGGCCAGTTCGGCCAGCCGCAGAGCGGTCAGCGGCGTGGTCTCGGCCGGCTTGAGCAACACCGCGTTGCCGGCCGCGAGCGCGGGCGCCAGGCCCCAGGCGGCGATCGGCATCGGGAAGTTCCAGGGAGCGATCACCGCGACCACGCCGAGCGGTTCGTGGAAGGTCACGTCCAGGCCGCCGGCCACCGGGATCTGTCGGCCGTTCAGCCGTTCCGCGCCGCCCGCGGCGTAGTCGAGCAGGTCGCGGACGTTGCCCGCCTCCCAGCGGGCATTGCCGATCGGGTGGCCGGCCTCGCGGACCTCGAGCCGGGCGAGTTCCTCGAGGTGCTCGTCCACCACGACGGCGAATCGGCGCAGCAGCCGGGCCCGGTCGCCGGGAGCCTGGGCCGCCCAGTGCGCGGCGGCCCGGGTGGCCCGGAGCACCGCCACGTCGACGTCGGCCGCCGAACTCGCCCGGATGGTCGCGATGATCTCCTCGGTGGCGGGGTCGAGGATGGCGTGCTCGTGCGGACCGTCCGACTCGGGTCGGTGCGGCTGTTCGTGGTGCTGGGACAACGCTCTGATCCTCACATGCGCTCGAAGGAGCGGAACCGCTCCCAGTCGGTGACTGCCGTGTCGTACGCGTCCTGCTCGACCTGCGCCATGTGCAGGTAGTGGGCCACCACGTCCGCGCCGAAGGCGTCCTGGGCGATCTTCGAACCGGCCCACAGCTCGGCGGCCTCGCGCAGCGTGCCGGGCACGTGCGGCGCGTCGCCGGCGTACGCGTTGCCCGTGCACGCCTCGCCCGGTTCGAGCTCGTGCTCGATCCCGTACAGACCGGCCGCGATCATGCCGGCGACCGCGAGGTAGGGGTTCACGTCGCCGCCGGGAAGGCGGTTCTCGAAGCGGTGCGAGTGCCCGTGGCCGACCACCCGCAACGCACAGGTGCGGTTGTCCGGGCCCCACGCGACCGCGGTGGGCGCGAACGAGCCGGGCCGAAAACGTTTGTACGAGTTGATGTTGGGCGCGTACAGCAGGGTGAACTCGCGCATCGCGGCCAGTTGTCCGGCCAGGAAGTGCCGCATCGTCTTCGACATCCCGTACGCGCCGCCGCCGTCGGCCAGCACCGGCCGGCCGTCGCTGTCGCGCAGGGACAGGTGGATGTGGCACGAGTTGCCCTCGCGCTCGTCGTACTTGGCCATGAAGGTGAGCGACATGCCCTCCTGCGCGGCGATCTCCTTGGCCCCGGTCTTGTAGACGCTGTGCTGGTCGCACGTGGTCAGCGCGTGGTCGTAGCGGAAGGCGATCTCGTGCTGACCGAAGTTGCACTCGCCCTTGGCGGACTCCACCGTCATCCCGGCCGCGCCCATCTCGTTGCGGATGCGGCGCAGCAGCGGTTCGACCCGGCCGGTGCCCAGGATCGAGTAGTCGACGTTGTACTGGTTGGCCGGTGTCATGCCGCGGTACGCGCGGTCCCAACCGGCCTCGTAGGTGTCCTTGAAGACGATGAACTCGAGTTCGGTGCCCGCGTGCGCGGTCCAGCCGTGCTCGGCGAGTCGGTCGAGTTGGCGGCGCAGGATCTGTCGCGGCGACGCCGCGACCGGGGAGCCGTCGTGCCACAGCAGGTCCGCGTTGACGTGTGCGGTGCCCGGGTGCCACGGCGTGCGACGCAGGGTGGCCAGGTCGGGACGCATCACGAAGTCACCGTAGCCGCGTTCCCAGGACGACATCGCGTACCCGGCCACGGTGTTCATGTCCGTGTCCACCGCGAGCAGGTAGTTGCAGCCCTCGGTGCCGTGGGCGAGCGTGTCGTCGAGGAAGAAACGGGCGGCGAATCGCTTGCCCTGAAGCCTGCCCTGCATGTCGGTGAAGGCCAGGACTACCGTGTCGATCTCCCCGGCGTCGACGAGTGCTCGCAGCTCGTCGACGGACAGCGGGGGCGTTCGGTCTGCCAAGGGAATGCCTCCTGTCGGTCCAACCGGAAGCCATAAGGTATGGCGGAGAACCATTGATTGGGAAGAGCCGGAGGGGAGGGATCGTGAACGAGCGATCCGCAGCGGAGCCCAAGGACGGGCTGTCGCCGCTGCTGCGGCCGGTGCGCGCGGGCAACGGTTTCGAGGAGGCGTTGGAGCAGATCCTCCAGGTGATCCGGCTGGGACTGGTCTCCGACGGCGGCCGGCTGCCCGCCGAACGCGACCTCGCCGACCGGCTCGGGGTCAGCCGGGTCACCTTGCGCGAAGTGCTCAAGGTGCTGGCCGACCAGGGCATCGTGGAGAGCCGCCGGGGCCGCTACGGCGGCACCTTCGTACGCGAGCGCCCGAACCCGGTCGGCGACGGTTCGGCCGCCGAGCTGCGGCGCCGGATCGCGAAGGTGGACGTGGAGGACACCTTGCGCTTTCGCGAGGTGCTGGAGGTGGGCGCGGCCGGGCTGTGCGCGGCGCAGGGCCTGGATCAGGCGCAGGCCGCGCGGTTGCGGGCGGCGCTGGCCCACACCCGGGACGCGCCGCTGGCGGAGTACCGGCGGCGGGACACGCTGCTGCATCTGACGCTGGCCCAGTTGTGCGGCTCGCCGACCCTGGCCGGCCAGTACGCGGCGGTCCGGGCCACGGTGAACGACCTGCTGGACTGCATCCCGCTGCTGGTGCGCAACCTGGAGCACTCGCAGCACCAGCACACCGCGCTGGTCGAGGCGATCCTGGACGGCGACCCGGACGCGGCGGCCGAGGTGATGCGCGAACACTGCGCGGGAACCGCCGCGCTGCTGCGCGGATTTCTGGCCTGAGCCGTCCGCGCCGGCGACCCTCGACGGGCCCTCGGCGGGCCCGAGCGCGAACACGGGCCGGAAAAGACATCCGCCCGGAAACCTTGCGCCGTGTCGACCCGAGGAGCAAAGGTATGCGCTCGAACCAATAATTCTCCCTCCCCTCCCTCCCGTCAGGAGTGGCTCGTGGTCGACGACATCCAAGCGCGCACGAAGCAGGGCAGCGGCGGCGCGTCCGCCGAGGCGGAGAACTACCTGGAGAAGCGGGCGCTGCGCCGCGGCAGCGCGGGCTGGCTCCTGCTCACCGGTCTGGGTGTGGCGTACGTCGTCTCCGGCGACTTCTCCGGCTGGAACTTCGGCCTGGCCGAGGCCGGCTTCGGCGGCCTGGCGATCGCCGCCGCCCTGATGGGCCTGATGTACACGTGCATGGTGTTCTCGCTGGCCGAACTGTCCTCGATCCTGCCCGCCGCCGGCGGCGGCTACGGTTTCGCCCGCCGCGCGCTCGGCACCTGGGGCGGCTTCCTGACCGGCACCGCGATCCTGATCGAGTACGTGCTTGCGCCCGCCGCGATCGTCATCTTCATCGGCGACTACGTCGAGTCCCTGAACCTGTTCGGCCTGACCTCGTCCTGGCCGGTCTACCTCGCCTGTTTCGTCGTCTTCATCGGCATCCACCTGTGGGGCGTCGGCGAGGCGCTGCGGTTCAGCTTCGTGGTCACCGGAATAGCGGTGGCCGCGCTGCTCATCTTCGCGGTCGGCGCCTTCACCGAGTTCGACGCCGGCGGGCTCAACGACATCCCGGTCGACCACGACGCGCTCGGCGCCAATTCCTGGCTTCCGTTCGGCCTGCTCGGCATCTGGTCCGCGTTCCCGTTCGGGATGTGGTTCTTCCTGGGTGTGGAGGGTGTGCCGCTGGCCGCCGAGGAGACCAAGGACCCGGCCCGCACGCTGCCCAGGGCGATGAGCCTGTCGATCGGCGTGCTGCTCCTCCTGGCCGTGCTCACCTTCCTGGCCGCGACCGGCGCGCACGGCTCCAGTGCGGTCCAGGAGGCGGGCAACCCGCTGGTCACCGCGCTCCAGGGCGACGGCGACCCGACCCCGCTGAGCCGCTTCGTGAACTACGCGGGCCTGGCCGGACTGGTCGCCTCGTTCTTCTCGCTGATCTACGCCGGGTCCCGGCAGTTGTTCGCACTGTCCCGGGCCGGCTACCTGCCCCGCTTCCTGTCCCTGACCAGCCGACGCAAGGCCCCCTACCTCGGCCTGCTGGTGCCCGGCGCGCTGGGCTTCGCACTGGCCGCGTGGAGCGGGGACGGTGCCCGGATGCTGAACATCGCGGTGTTCGGCGCGACCATCTCCTACGCGCTGATGTCGCTGTCGCACATCGTGCTGCGCCGCCGCGAGCCCGACCTGCCCCGGCCGTACCGCACCCCCGGTGGTGTCGCCACCTCCTCGGTGGCGTTCGTGCTGGCCTGCTCGGCGCTGGCGGCGACGTTCCTGGTGGACAAGCGGGCGGCGTTCATCGCGCTGGGCGTCTACGCCGTCGCACTCGCCTACTTCGCCTTCTACAGCCGGCATCATCTGGTGGCGAACGCCCCCGAGGAAGAGTTCGCCGCACTGGCCGCGGCCGAGGCCGAACTCGGCCGGGACTGACCCCGCCACCCTCCACCCGCACCGACGCCGCGACCCTGAGGAACCGAGCGACCCCCCATGCCCAAGCCACTGATCGGTATCAGCACCTACCACGAGGAATCCGTGCGATGGGGGGTGTGGCACCTGCCCGCCGTGCTGCTCCCCCTGGACTACCCGACCCACATCCAACGTGCCGGCGGCCTGGCGGTGATGTTGCCGCCGGACGTCCCGGAGGCCGCCGCCGAGACGGTGGCCCGGGTGGACGCGGTGGTGATCGCGGGTGGTCCGGACGTACGGTCCACCCGCTACGGCGCCGAGCCCCATCCGCGCACCGGTCCCCCGAACGAGGCCCGGGACGTGTGGGAGAGCGCGTTGATCGAGGCCGCGCTGGCCTCGAATACACCGCTCCTGGCGATCTGTCGCGGCATGCAACTGCTGAACGTGGTGCTGGGCGGCACCCTGTGCCAGCACCTGCCGGACGTGGTCGGCCACGACGGGCACACCGGCCCGCCCGGCCGACTCTCCGCGCATGTCGTCGCGCCGATCCCGGGCACGCTGTTCGCCTCGCTCGGGGCCGAACCGTACGAGGTACCCACCTACCACCATCAGGGTGTGGAGCGACTCGGTCGCGGCCTGGTGCCCGGTGCCCGGGCCGAGGACGGCATCGTCGAGGCGGTGGAACTCCCGGGCGACACCTTCGTCCTGGGCGTCCAGTGGCATCCCGAGTCCGGGACGGACGACCGGGTGGCCCGCGCCCTGATCGCCGCCGCCCGCCGGCCCCGCCTGGTCCCGACCCCGGCCGCCTGAGGTCCGCGCGCGACGGCCGCGTCGCATCCGAGGCGGCCGTCGCGCGATGGGTGCCACCGCTCAACAGATCCGGGGCAGTTGCTCGCCGATCGGCATGTCCAACACCCGCGTTCCGCCCAATCCGGTACGAGCCACCACCATCCCCGGATGGGCCTCGACGCACTCGCCGATCACCGCCGCCCCCGCACCCAGGGGATGCGCCCGCATCGCGGCGAGCACCGCGTCGGCGTGCTCGCGGGGCACGAAGGCGACCAGCTTGCCCTCGTTGGCCACATACAGCGGGTCCAGGCCCAGGATCGCGCACGCGTTGGCCACCTGGGGCGGCACCGGGACGTCGCGTTCGGCGATCTCCACGCCGACCCGGGCCGCCGCGGCGATCTCGTTGAGCGCCGCGCCCAGGCCGCCCCGGGTGGGATCGCGGAGCACGTGCAGGTCCGGGGTGACCGCCAGCATGGCCTCGACCAGCCCGCCCAGCGCGGCGCAGTCGCTGCGGATCTCGACGTCGAATTCCAGGCCCTCGCGCACGCTCATCACGGCCACCCCGTGGACGCCGATGTCGCCGCTGACGATCACCACGTCGCCCGGGGCGGCGCGCTGCGGGCGCAGATCGACGCCGGCCGGGACCAGGCCGATCCCGGCGGTGTTGAGGTAGATGCCGTCTCCGTGCCCGGCCTCGACGACCTTGGTGTCGCCGGTGGCGATCTCGACTCCGGCGGCGCGGGCCGCGCCGCCGAGCGCTTGGGCGACCCGGGCGACGACCGCCGTCTCCACACCCTCCTCCAGGATGAACCCGACGGACAGATAGGCCGCCTTGGCGCCGCTCATGGCCAGATCGTTGACCGTCCCGTTGACCGCGAGCTCGCCGATGTTCCCGCCGGGGAAGAACAGCGGGCGGACCACGAACGAGTCGGTGGAGAAAGCCAGTCGGGCCCCGCCGAGGGTGACCACCGCGGAGTCGGTGAGCGAGGCGAGCAGGGGTCCGCCGAACGCGGGCGCGAAGACGTGCTCGACGAGTTCGGCGGACAGCGCGCCGCCGCCGCCGTGCCCGGTCACGATCCGCGGATGGTCGCGCAACGGGGCCGGACAGGTCCACCCGGAGAAGTCCGGCGCGGCAGGCGCATCGGGCATCGCGGCCGGGGCGGACCCGGTGACCGGGGCGAGGTCGGTGAGCTCAGACAACGGGGGTCGCCTCCCGGGGCACGGTGCCGGCGGCGTCGAGCCGGCGGTAGAGGTAGTAGGCGGCACACGCGCCCTCGCTGGAGACCATCGTGGCGCCGAGCGGATTGCGCGGCGTGCAGGTGGTGCCGAACGCCGCGCACTCGTTGGGCTTGAGCAGGCCCTGCAACACCTCGCCGCTGCGGCACTCGGCCGGTTCCACGGTGTCGATCCCGGTCACGTCGAAGCGGTACTCGGCGTCGTGGTCGCGATAGCGCGAGGACAACCGCCACCCGCTGTCCGGGATCACCCCGATGCCGCGCCAGGCCCGGTCGGTCACCTCGAACACGTCGGCCAGCATGGCCTTCGCGGCGGGGTTGCCCTGCGCCCGCACCGCCCGGGCGTACGCGTTGTCCACCGTGTGCCGGCCCCGCTCGAGCTGGTGGACCGTACGCCGGATGCCCTCCAGGATGTCCAACGGCTCGAATCCGGTGACCACGATCGGCACCCGATACCGCTCGGCCAACTCCGGGTACTCCTCCACACCCATCACGCTGCACACGTGACCGGCCGCCAGGAAGCCCTGCACCCGGCAGTCGGGCGAATTCATGATCGCCTCGATCGCCGGCGGCACCCGCACGTGCGACACCAGCAGGCTGAAGTTGCGGATGCCCAGCCGCCTGGCCTGATACACCGTCATCGCGTTGGGCGGCGCGGTGGTCTCGAAGCCGATGCCGAAGAACACCACCTCGCGGTCGGGGTTGTCCCGGGCGATCGCGAGCGCGTCCAGCGGCGAGTAGACCACCCGCACGTCGCCGCCCTCGCCACGCACCCGGAACAGGTCGCGATCGGTGCCCGGCACCCGCAACATGTCGCCGAACGAGCAGAAGATCACCCCCGGGCGGGCCGCGATGGCCAGCGCCTTGTCGATCACCTCGAGCGGCGTCACACACACCGGGCAGCCCGGCCCGTGAATCAACTCCACTTCGGGAGGCAGCAGTTGGTCGATACCGTGGCGGATGATGGTGTGCGTCTGCCCGCCGCAGACCTCCATGATCGACCACGGCCGGGTCACCGTGGCCCGGATCTCGTCCAGCAGTCGGCGACCGACCTCCGGATTGCTGAATTCCTCCAGGTACTTCACCGCCGGACCTCCTTGGACACACCACCGGGAATCGGGTCGGGAACAACCACCGGCTCGGGCCGGACGAACTCCCCCGACGCCGCGCCGGCCGCCTCCCAGGGGTCGCCGAACTCCTCCTGGAGCAGCCCCATCTCGTCGAACAGGGCAAGCGTGCGCAGGGCCGACTCCTCGTCCAGCCGTTGCAGCGCGAAGCCCACGTGCACAATGGCGTACTCGCCCACCCTCAGGTCGGGCACGTACTCCAGGCACACCTCCTTGACCACACCGCCGAAATCGACGAGGCCCATCCGGGTTCCGTCCCGTTCCTCGATCTTCGTCACCCTGCCGGGCACCGCCAGGCACATCGGTCTCTCCTCGTCATCCGACAACGACCGCGGCCCGCGGGCCGTCCACTCGTGGGTCTGCGGGCGCCCGTCACGGGCCGCCCGTCCCGCTCGGCACCCGCCGACCCGCCCCGACCAGGACTTGGCCCAACGCCAGCCCGCCGTCGTTCGGCGGCACCAGGCGATGCCGCAGCACGGTGAAGTCCCGTGCGCGCAGCGCCCGTCCGCAGGCCGAGGACAGGATCGCGTTGGTGAACACGCCGCCGGTGAGCGCGACCGGCGTCGGCCCGTGCCGCTCACGCGTGTGCTCGGCCACCGCGACCACCAGGTCGACGACCGCGTGGTGAAAGCGCGCCGCGAGCAGTTCCGGGTCGCAACCGGCGCGGAGGTCGGCGATCGCCGCCGCGAACACCGGGCCCGGGTCGGCGATCAGCGGATCACCCTCACCGTCCCCAGGGAGCAGCGCGAACGTGTACCCGGGGACCGGGCCGGGCCGCCGAACGGCCGCGCCCTCCAACTCGATCGCCGCCTGCGCCTCGTAGCCGGCCAGGTGACAGACGCCGATCAGCGACGCGAACGCGTCGAAGAGCCGGCCCATGCTGGACGTGGGCACGCAGTTCAGGTCGCGTTCGAGTTGGCGCGCCAGCACCCGGCGTTCCTCGTCGGATCCGGCCCGCACACAGGGCAGATCGTCCGCCCACTCGATCCCGGCGCCGTGCAGGTGCGCCAGCGCCATCCGATACGGCCGGGCCACCGCGGCGTCGCCGCCGGCCAGCGGCGCGTAGCGCAGGTGCGCCACCCGGTGGAAGCCGGCGTAGTCCGCGAGCAGGAACTCGCCGCCCCACACCGCGCCGTCTTCCCCGTAGCCGGTCCCGTCGAAGGCGACGCCCAACACCGGCGCGGCGCCGTCCGCGCCGTGTTCGGCCATCGCGGCGGCGATGTGCGCGTGATGGTGCTGGACCAGCCGCACCGGCCGCCGGGCTGCGGTGCGCCGGGCCCAGCCGGTGGACCGATAGCCCGGATGGCGATCGGCGACCAGCACGTCGGGACGCACGCCGGTGATCGCGCCCAGGTGCCCGACCGCGTGCTCGAACGCACGTTGCGTGCCCAGGTCGTCCATGTCGCCGACATGCCCGGACAACCACGCCTCGCGGCCCTCGGCCAGCGCGAACGTGTTCTTCAGGTCCCCGCCGACCGCGAGCGTCGCGGGCACCGCCAGCGGCAGCCGAATCGGCAGCGGGGCCCAGCCCCGAGAGCGCCGGACGAACAGGGGTTCGCCGTCCACGACCCGCACCACCGAGTCGTCCAGCGGCACCCGGATCGGTCGGTCGTGGGTGAGCCAGCCGTCCGCCAGCGGCGCGAGCCGGGTCAGCGCCTCGGCGTCCTCGGTCACGATCGGCTCGCCGGCCGCGTTGCCGCTGGTGAGCACGAGCAGGCGCGGCCCGAGCCGGTCGTCGAGCAGTCCCAGGAGCAGGTGGTGCACAGGCGTGTACGGCAACATGAAGCCCAGGTCGGGGCAGCGCGGGGCGATCGCCTCCGGCAGCGCGGCCCGGGCCGCCCTACGGCGCCGGAGCAGCACGATCGGCCGGGCGGCGCCGGTGAGCAACTCCCGTTCCGCGTCCGTGATCTCGGCGTACGGCTCGATCTCGGCGAGGGTGCGGGCCAGCAACGCGAAGGGTTTGTCGCCGCGTCCCTTGCGCTCGCGCAGCCGCGACACCGCGTCCTGGTCGGCCGCGTCGCAGGCCAGGTGGTACCCGCCGATGCCCTTGACCGCCAGGATCGCCCCTTCGGCGAGCATCCGGCGGGCCTCGTCCAGGGTGCCGAAGCCGATCGGCGCCCCGTCGGCGTCGACCAGGGACAACCGGGGGCCGCAGGCGTGGCACGCGATGGGTTGCGCGTGGAAGCGCCGATCGCCGGGATCGCCGTACTCCCGGGCGCAGTCCGGGCACATCGGGAAGTCGGCCATCGTGGTGTGCGCCCGGTCGTAGGGCAGCGCGGTGACGATGGTGAAGCGTGGACCGCAGTCGGTGCACGTGATGAACGGGTGCAGGTGCCGGCGATCCGCGGGGTCCTCGAGTTCGGCCAGGCAGCGATCACACGTGGCGACATCCGGCGGGATCCGGGTACGGTGCGCGGCGCCCGGCTCGGGTGGCACGGACGCCACGATCGTGAACCCGGTGTCGCCGCCGATCGCGAGTTCCTCGTGGGTGATCGACTCGACCGAGGCCAGCGCCGGTGCGTCCGTGTCGATCCGCCGGCAGAACGCGGCCACCTCGGCGGACCCGCCCTCGACCTCGACGAGCACGCCCGCACCGGTGTTGGTGACATGTCCGGCCAGGCCCAACTCGGTGGCCAGCGTGTAGACGAACGGCCGAAAGCCCACGCCCTGTACGGTGCCGCGCACGATGATCCGGCGCCGCTGCGCGACCTCGGGCGGTCGGCCGGTGGTCAAGACGACTCCCGCACCGGAGCCGACCGCGGGTCGATCCCGTGCGTGTGGACATGGGCGCGTACGCCCTCGGGCGAGTGGGCATGGGAATGCCCGGGCTCGTGCGGGTGGGCGTGCCGGTGCCCGTGACCGGACTCGTTCTCCGACTCGCTCCCGGGCGATCCGTGCGCGTGGGTGTGCGCGTGGGTGTGCCCGTCGACCGCGTGCCGCGCCATCACCGGCGTGTGCACCGCCGCACCGTCGAGCACCGCGACCGCGCGCGTCAACAGATCCCCCACCCCGCGACCGGTCCTGGCCGAGGTGAACAACACCTCGACCCCGGGGTTCACCTGCCGGACGTTGGCCAGGAAGGCGCCCTCGTCGAACTCCACCGCCTCGGCGAGGTCGATCTTGGTCACCACCACCAGGTTCGCCAGACCGAACGCGGACGGATACTTGAGCGGCTTGTCCTCCCCCTCGGTGACCGACGCGAGCGCGACCCGCAGGCTCTCGCCCAGGTCGTAGGAGGCCGGGCAAACCAGATTGCCGACGTTCTCGACGAACAGCAGCCGCGTCCTCGCCGGCAACCAGCCGGCGAGTTGTCGACGCAACATCGCCGCCTCCAGGTGGCACAACCCGTCCGTGAGGATCTGCTTGACCGGCGCGCCGGCCCGGGCCAACCGGGTCGCGTCGTTGTCGGTGGCCAGGTCGGCGGTCAACGCCGCCACCGACACCCCGCGTTCGCCGGCCAGCCGCAGTTCGGCCTCCAGCAGGGCGGTCTTGCCGCTGCCGGGACTGGAAAGCAGGTTGACCGCGATCACCCCGCGCGCGGCCAGTTCGGCGCGCAGGTCGCTCGCGCCGCGATCGTTGTGAGCGAGTACGGCCTGCCGCAACTCGTCGACTCGGCACATGACGGTTCAACCCTTCTGAGTGGCCTCGGCGTATCCGACGTCCTCGACCGGATCGGCCCAGCACACGTCGACGATCTGCAACTCCCGTCCACACAACAGCTCGGCGGTCGCGCCCGCACACGTGGGGCAGCACAGGTCCGGCGGCATGCCCACCGCCCACTCCACGGCGCACCCCGCGCAGCGGGCCCGGCCCGGGACGCTCTCGACCACCAACTCCGCGTCGCGCAGCACCGTCTCGACCCGCGCGACCTCGAAGGCGAAGGCCAGCGCGTCGGGAACCACCCCGGCGAGTTCGCCGACCCGCAGCCGGACGGTCAGCGCGGCGCGCTCACCGCCGCGCGCCGTCGCCGCCTCGACCTGCTCGATGACGGCCAGCGCAATCGACATCTCGTGCATCGGCCCTCTCCCGGGTTCGACGTCCACCACTGGGAGCCCACCGACTCGACGAGCCCACGCTCCATTACAGGCACCACCGGCGACGCGTCCCGGCACCCACGCCGTGTACGACGCCGCGCGTACGCCATTCGCCCTAGCGCGCCGGGCTCCGCCCCGGGACCCGTCGCGGAACGGGCTACATGGAACGCATCCGCACGTAGCGCAGGATGTCCGCTCGATTCGCGAGCACGACAAGCCCGAACAGGGCCACTCCGCCGATCAGAATCCTTCGCATGCCGGCACCTCTCCAGGCTCGGGACCGCGCGCCGCGTCCACGGCGGCGGGTCGGACATCGACCGCATCCGGCGCGTTCGGCGCGCCGGTCGGTGGTTCCAGGGGCGTCTGCCCACGCAGCACCCGCAGGATCAGCGCGACCGCCTCGTCCACTGCGGCCGCGACCGGTGGACTCAGGCCCAGGCGCTCGTCCAGGTCGGCGGGTTCGCAGCCCACCACCAGCACCCGGCGCGGCGGCGTCCCGCCGGTACCCGCGCTCAGCGTGCCCAGCAGCGCGAGCACCGCGTCGGGCCCCATCCGGTGGCCGTCCAGCAGGGCCGCCCCGGGTTCGACCGATCCCGGTACGGCGGCCTCGATCAGGTACACCGTGCCCGGTGCGCCGCCGCGCGCGGTGGCGTCCACCAGAATCAACGTCTCGTAGCCTTCCAGGAGTTGGTAGGCCAGATGCACGCCGCGTACGCCGAAGTCGACCACCTCGGCGCCGGCCGGCAGCGGGTGCCCGGCCAGCCTGGCGACGGTCTCCACCCCGAAGCCGTCGTCGCCGAGGAAGATGTTGCCGACTCCGGCGACGAGCACCCGTTCGACGCGGTCGGCCGGCGGGCCCTGGCCGGTCACGCGTCCTCCAGGAGGGTGAGTTCGTCCGGTTGGAAGTACAGGAACCGGCCCTGGGCCCGCCGGATGTCCGCGCCGGGGTCGCCGTCCACGATCACCGCGAGATGCACCGCGCCGTCCACGTCGTGCAGCACCGCCTCGACCAGCGCGTCCCGACCGTGCAGGAACAGGTCCTGGGCGTCGGTACGGCGCGGCCCCGGTCGCAGCCGCACCCGACTGCCGGCACCGATCGAGCGCCCGTCCACCAGCACCCGATCCGCGGCGGGATCGAACCCGGCGTCGCTCGCCGGATCCCACCAGGGCCGGTCGGTACCCGGCTCGCCCGACTCGCCCTGTTCACCCGGCACCCCCGGTTCGATCAGGGTCGTCGGCCCGCTCGCCCCGCTCGGCCCGGTGTTCTCCCGCAGCGCCCGCACCGTGCCGTGCAGCCGATCCCACACCTCCGGGGGCAGCGAGTCGACCAGGTCCACGGCGGCGCCCGCGCGGGCGTCGGTGCCACGGGCCTCGCGCTTCTCCCGCTCGGTCAGTGCCGAGGTGCGCAGCGCGAGGATCTCGTCGATCTCGGTCGCGTCGTAGAGCGCGCCCGGGCTCTCCGGGGCCACCTGCGGGTGATCCTCCAGGATGATCGGCGAGGACAACACCACGTCGTCCCGCTCCCCCACCAGCACCGGCCAGGTCCGCAGGTTGGCACACGACGCGGCGGCGCCCGTGGCCCATTCCGGCGGGTCGGTCATGGACAGGAAGGAGCCGGTGTCCAGACCCAGCAGCACATGCGCCGACACCAGCGCGTACGGCAGCGCGGCGTCCCGGTCGACACCCGGATCCGGCTTCCACCCACTGGTGTTCGCCACCTCGACGGTCAGCTTGAGGGTGCGGTACGGGCCGGGAATCTCGGTGGTCCGCACCCGGATCTCCCCCTCGATCCGTGCCCGCCGGCGGACCAGCCGCCCACACACACGGTCGTCGAGTTCGACGTCCTCGGTCTCCTCGTGCTCGGCCCGATCGAACGGCAGGACCAGCCCGGCCCCGGCGGACGCCGCGACGGGGAGCACGAGTTCGACCCGTTCCTCGACGCCCTCGTCCCACGGGACGAGCACCCGATCCGGCAGCTCCAGCGCGTCCACCGCCGCGAACCCGCCGTCGGGCCCGACCTGTTGCACCGTGCGCCGCTGGGCGTGCAGGAAGCGCAGCTCGATCGAGAGGTTCGCGTCCGCACGCGGTTCGATCAGACACTCCGTGCGCTGGTCGTGGTGCTCGCCGCTGCTCTGCCCCCAGGCGGGCGGCACCAGCACGCCGAACTGCCAGCGCATGCGATTCTTGGCGGCCGAGGCCCGGTACGGATAGAGCACGTAGCCCTCGAACAGCACGGCGTCGGCGATCTGTCGCGCGGCGGCGAACCGCTCCTGGATCGCGAGTCCGAACAGCGTCATGGCACTCTCTCCTCGGTGGGGCCGGTCCGGTCCGACCCGCCGGTGCGGTTGCCCGGAACGCCGAGCACCCGATCGGCCGCGGTGGCCGGTTCCGCGGTCGCCAGCAGCGCCCGCATCGTGGCCTCCCAGGAGGGCAGCGCGTGCCGGGCCCGATAGGCGAGCAGCGCGTCCATCGCCTCGCGCGGCAGTCGCAGCCAGCCGCAGCCGGGGAAGTGCTGCTCGACCATCTCCCGCCACACCGTGACCGGCATCCGGTAGGCGGCCTCCTTGTGCCAGGGCACCGGCTCCACCCGGAAGCCGCCCGGGCCGGTGAACGCGGTTCCGGAGAAGAGCATCAGCAACGGCACCTCTCCCTCGCCCAGCGCGTGGAAGTAGCGGGACGAGGCGATGTCCATGTCGTAGGTGCACGGCACCACCAGGTCCACCTCGGTCTCCGCGGTGAAGCCCGGCACGGTCAACGCCACCTGGGCGAACTCGATCGGGTGGAGCGTGCCGCCCCAGCGGGAACGCTCCCCGAACAGCACGCCCAGCCGGTCGCCTTCGGCCGTCCCGTAGCGGCGCCGGGCCGGTTCGATCCGCAATTGCACGCGCAACGCGAGCGCGTGCACCCGGGCCTGCTCGGCGGCGGTGATCCGCAGCCGGAAGACCAGGGTGGGCCCCGCCGCGTAGCCGTCCGCGCGCACGCCGACGCAGGAGAAGTCCAGTTCGGTCACGGCGCGTCGTCCCTTCCCGGCACCCGCGCACGCGAGCGCACGTCGGCGAGGAACGCGGCCAGGTCCTCGCGGGCCTCGGCGCCGCCGTCGAAGCCCCGCCAGCGCAGTCGCATGCGACCGACCAGCTCGTAGCAGACGTCGATCGGGACCAGGAAGCACTCGCTCTCGTCGTCCGTGCGGCGCAGCAGCAGCGCCTCGACGTCGGGGCGCAGCAGTCCGGCGAGCCGGCTCTCGCCGAGCACCGCCTGCCACTGCTCGGGGTCCAGGTCGCTCTCGGTGGCGCCGGCCGGGCTCGGGTAGAGCGCGATCAGCCGGTCGAGCGCGGCGTTGCGCAGGAAGAAGGCCAGGCCGACCGGGATCTGCAGGGCGTCCCAGGCGCCGTCGTCCAGGCTGTGCTCGGGGTCGACGAGGTAGCGCTCGGGCACCGCCCGATAGCGACCGCCGGCCGCGCCGCGCCGCTCGAACAACATCGCGCAGCCCCGGCAGGCGCAGGCCAGGACCCGCGCGTCGGTGTCGACGAGATGGCGGTGTCCGGCGCCGACCTCCTGGGCGCACAGCTCGCAACGTTCCGGCTGTGGCCCGGTGGGGCGCCGGAATCGGCGCAGCCCACCCGCCGGCCGCACGGTCGTCGGGGGTGGCGCGCTCACCGTGCGGCCCGGGCCGGATCGGCCGGTCGGATGCCGATCTGGAGCAGCGCGGGTTCGGGCGGCGCGGCCGGGATCTCCTCGATCTCGATCCGCTCGATCTCGGGCGCGCAGCCGGCCAGGAGGCCTTCCACGCCCTCGCGCGAACCCTGGGCGCCCCCGCTCGCGCATCCACAGCCGCCGCTCGCGGCGGCGATCCGCAGCCGCACGGTCCGGCTGTGTTCGTCGTAGTCGAGGAGTTCGGCCCGGTGTTCGGGGTGCGCCGCGAGGCCGCGCGCGACGCGGGTGGGCGTGTCGTCGGGGTGCAGGTCGTGCAGGACGAGCAGGGTGGTGACCAGTTCGTCGTCGAGCACGCCGCGCCGATCCGCGTCGGCGTCGCGCAACAGCGCGGCCAGTCGGGCCAGACCGGCGCCGTAGAAGTCCATCAGGGCGCGGACCAGTTCCTCGGCCCCGGCGCGAACGCCCGGGTCGGCGCTGTCGTCCAGGCGGGTGAGGATCTCCTCGACCCGCAGTCCGGTCTGCTCGGCGTTCATCCGCTCAGCCCGCTCAGCCCGGTGGGTACGTGCAGCTTCTGCAGTGTCTTGCCGTCGCCGAGGTACATGTGCACGCCGCACGGCAGACAGGGGTCGAAGCTGCGCACGGCCCGCATGATGTCGATGCCCTTGAAGTTCTCCGGGGAGTTCTCCTCGAAGATCGGCGTGTTCTGCACCGCGTCCTCGTACGGCCCGGGGGTGCCCAGGGTGTCGCGGACACTGGCGTTCCACGGAGTGGGCGGATACGGGTGGTAGTTGGCGATCTTCCCGTCCCTGATCACCATGTGGTGCGAGAGCACCCCGCGCACGGCCTCGGTGAAGCCGACACCGACCGCCTGGTCGGGCACCTCGAACTTCTCCCACGTCTTGGTCCGGCCCGAGCGCACCTCCTCGAGCGCCTTCTCGGCGAAGTACACCGCCATGGCGGCCATGTACGCCTGGAAGTAGGTGCGCGCCCGGTTCCGCTCAAGGGCGTTGCTCCACTGTGGGATCTTCCACTCGAAGGTGGTCTCCGGCTTGGTCATCGACTTGGGCAGGTTGATCACCACGCTGTGCCCGGTGGCCTTGACGAAGCCGGTGTCGACCAGGCCGTTGAGCGCGGTGGACCACAGCCGGGCAAGCGGGCCGCCGCCGGTGTCCAGGGCCAGGTAGTCGGTACCGTCGAACCAGCGCGGCGACATCACCCAGCTGTAGTTGCCCTCGAAGTCCCGCTTCTGCGGTGCGGGGATGGTGTGTTGGTTCCACGGGTGGCGCGGGTCGACCGGGTTGCCCAGCGGGTCGTGCGTGACGAACTGCTCCTGGCCTTCCCAGTCCTGGTAGTAGGAGCTGCCGAGCAGGATTCGGATGCCCAGGTTGATCTCGGTCAGGTCGTTGGTGATCAGCTTGCCGTCGACCACGACGCCGGGGCTGACGTACATCCGCCGGCCCCAGTCGGTCATGTTGCGGTAGGTGAAGTCGCAGTGGTCGGGGTCGTTGAGCGCGCCCCAGCAACCGAGCAACACCCGCCGCCGGCCCACCTCTTCGTAGCCGGGCAGGGCGGTGTAGAAGAAGTCGAAGAGGTCGTCGTGCAGCGGGACCACGCGCTTCATGAACTCGACGTAGCGCATCAGTCGGGACAGGTAGTCCGTGAACAACTGGACCGAGGCGACGGTGCCCACCCCGCCCGGGTAGAGCGTGGAGGGGTGTACGTGCCGGCCCTCCATCAGGCAGAACATCTCCCGGGTGTAGCGGCTGACCGCCAGCGCCTCGCGGTAGAACTCGCCCTCGATCGGGTTGAGCGAGCGCATGATGTCGGCGATGGTGCGGTAGCCGTGTTCGGCGGCGTGCGGCGCCTCGGTGCGTTCGGCCAGATCCAGCACGCCGGGGTTGGTCTCGCGGACCATGCGCTCGCAGTAGTCCACCCCGACCAGGTTTTCCTGGAAGATGTTGTGGTCGAACATGTACTCGGCGGCCTCACCGAGGTTGATGATCCACTCGGCCAGGTGCGGCGGCTTCACGCCGTAGGCCATGTTCTGCGCGTACACCGAGCAGGTGGCGTGGTTGTCGCCGCAGATGCCGCAGATCCGGCTGGTGATGAAGTGCGCGTCGCGGGGGTCCTTGCCGCGCATGAACACGCTGTAGCCGCGGAAGACCGACGAGGTGCTGTAACACTCGGCGACCCGTTTCTGCTTGAAGTCGATCTTGGTGTGGATGCCCAGACTGCCGACGATCCGGGTGATCGGATCCCAGGACATCTCGGTCAGGCCGCTGCCATCGGCGGCCGTCTTGGTCGAGGGTGCCATCGTGTGTCGTGCCCTTCTGCGGTGGGGACGGCGGCACGCGTGAGGTCGGCCGCGGGGTCGGGAACTGCGCGAAGGCGATCCGCTCACCTGGGCGGGCGGTAGCCGGTGGTGAGCTCACGACCGGTGTGGCGCCACTTGGGTTCCTTGTCCACGGTCTTCGCGGTGATCGAGCGCAGCTTGCGGATCACCAGGCCGTACGCGCCGCTGGCGACCGAGGAGACCTTGCCGCCGGGCGGTTCGTCCATGAACGGCATGAACTTGTCCGGGAAGCCGGGCATCGTGCACGCGATGCAGATGCCACCGACGTTCGGGCAACCGCCGACACCGTTGATCCAGCCGCGCTTGGGCACGTTGCACTTGACCACCGGGCCCCAGCAGCCCAGCTTCACCAGGCACAGCGGCGAGCCGTACTCGTCGGCGAACTGGCCCTGTTCGTAGTAGCCGCCGCGGTCGCAGCCCTCGTGCACGGTGGCGCCGAACAGCCAGGTCGGACGCAGCTTGTCGTCCAGCGGGATCATCGGCGCGGACCCGGCGAGTTGGTAGAGCAGGTAGGTCAGCGTCTCGGCGAAGTTGTCCGGCTGGATCGGGCAGCCGGGCACGCACACGATCGGCAGGCCCGCCTTGGACTTCCAGTCCCAGCCCAGGTAGTCGGGTACGCCCATCGCACCGGTGGGGTTGCCGGCCATCGCGTGGATGCCGCCGTACGTCGCACAGGTACCGATCGCCACCACACCGGTGGCCTTGGGCGCGAGGCGGTCCAACCATTCGCTGGTGGTGATCGGCTGGCCGGTGGCCGGGTCGTCGCCGAATCCGCTCCAGTAGCCTTCGGCCTTGATCGACTCGTTCGGGATGGATCCCTCGACCACCAGCACGAACGGCTCGAGTTCGCCCCGTTCGGCCTTGAAGAACCATTCGATGAAGGTGTCCGCGCCCTGGACCGGTCCGCACTCGAAGTCGATCAGCGGCCAGTGCACGGCGATCGGCGGCAGTCCGGGCAGGGCACCGGTGACGATCTCCTCGATCGACGGCTGCATCGCGGCGGTCAGCGCGACGGAGTCGCCGTCGCAGCTGAGACCGGCGTTGATCCAGAGGATATGAATCGGGGTCGGTTCTTCGACCGGCTTGGCGGCGGTCGAGCTCTCGGCGGGGTTCCCGGACGTGGCGCGCATGAGGACGCCTCCTCGAAAGGTTATGAATCCGACATAACGGACTCCTGAACCTTCCTATCAGCCCGGCACGTGACGCGCCTCACATTCGGTCCGTTCGGGCGAGTCGCGTCGCGCCCACTCCGCGGTCGATGAGTCGGTCCGCGTGCGTCCGTTCGGCCTGTTCGGGCGAGTCGTGCCACGTCGTCCCGCGGTGGCGGGCGGGACCCCCGGCGGGCGACGTGCGGCCCGGCCCGGGTCAGGGCGCCTGCGACTCCGGCGCCGGGTGGTTGGAGAGGGCCGAGTCGGCGGAGAGGGCCGAGTCGGCGGAAGAGGCCGGGGCCGCCGTCGGGCGGTAGCGGGCCAGGAACATGTCCACGCCGCCGGTGATCAGCCGCTCGGTCAGATCCGCGTCGGGCACGGCGCCGGAGGAGCCGAAGGCGATGTGTGGCATCAGCACCAGGCCGGAGAGTTGGATCGCGGCCAACGGCACGTCGTCGATCGCGAGTTCGCCGCGCTCGACGAGTTCCTCCAGGGCCGTGCGGACCACCACGTGGAAACGATCCGGTCCCGACTCGCGCCAGGTGCGTCCCAGTTCGGGCAGGCGCGGCATCGAGCCCATCACCACATTGTGCAGGGTGAGCACCTCCGGCGTGGCGTGGCCCGCCACCCACGCCTCACAGATGGCCACCAGGTCGGCCCGGACGTCGGTGGAGGATCCGAGCCGCTCCTCGATCAGGCGGGTCGACTCCGCCAGGGCGCGGTCCAGGATCTCGCCGACGATCGCCGTGAACAGGGCTTCCTTGTTACCGAAGTGGTTGTACACGGTCACCTTCGCGACACCCGCCTCGGCGGCGATGGTGTCCATGCCCACCTGGTAGCCCTCGCGCAGGAAGGCCTCAGTGGCCGCCTCCAGGATCGCCGCGCGCTTGCGCGCGGCCCGATCACCCGAGGGAATGCGCTTGGGGGTCTGCTCGGCTGCCCACACGTGGCGTCTCCGTTCGTCGCGCGCAGTCTAACGAGTGCGAACCGAACCGCTCGGCTCATCGAAACCATACCGTTTGGTTCAACTGAACCGCACCGTTGAGTTCATCTGAACTGCACTGTATGGTTCAGCTCTACGAGCGGCCTGCCCTCTCGACGAGCGACTCTCCAGAAAGGGGATCAGCCATGGAACACGTCCGGACGACCGTGCGGCCGGCCCGAACGGGGGCGGCCTTCGCGCTGCTCGCCGCGGTGCAGGCCATCCTCAACACCTCGGTCACCATCACCTCGGCCGCCGGACCCGACATCGCCGCCGACCTCGATCTGGGCTCCTCCGGTCTGGTCTGGACCGGCGCCGCCTACACGCTGGCGTTCAGCGGCCTGCTGCTGCTCGGCGGCCGGGTCGCCGACCTGCGCGGGCGGCGCGAGACCTTCCGGGCCGGCGCCGCGCTGTTCGCCGCCGCGTCACTGGCCGGCGCCCTCGTACCCGGCGGCGCGTGGATGATCACCGCCCGCCTGCTCCAGGGCGCGGGCGCCGCGCTCGCCGCGCCCGCCGCCATGGCCCTGGTCGGGGACGTGTTCGCGACCGACGCCACCCGCCGCCGGGCGATGGCCGCGTGGGGCGGACTCTCCGGGGTGGGCGCGGCGCTGGGCATGCAACTCGGCGGCGCGACCGCCACCTGGGCGTCCTGGCGCTGGTCGTTCGTGGTGCTCGCGGCGATCGGCTTCGTTGTCGCCGCCCTCACCGGCCGGTACCTGCCCACCGGCCCGGAGCGGGTCACCGGCCGGGTGGACGTGCTCGGCGCCGCCCTGGTCACCGGCGGTGTCGCGGTGCTCAGCCTGGGCCTGGTCGCGGTGGGTACGCACGGCTGGCTCGACCCGGCGGTGCTGCTGCCGCTGGCCGGCGGAGTCGTCCTGCTGGTGGCGTTCGGCGTGGCCGAGAACAAGGTCGCGGCGCCCCTGATGCCGCTGCACTTCCTCGCCTCCCGCCGCCGCGTGGCAGCGCTCGCCACCGGCATGCTCGCGCCGATCGCCGGCTCCACCGCCGCGTTCTTGATGTCGCTGTACTTCCAACGGGTGCTGGGGTGGTCCGCGTTGCGCTCGGCGATGGGTTTCGTCCCGTACACGCTGATGCTGGTCGTGGTCAGCGCCGGCAGCGTGCTGATCGTGGCCCGGTGGGGCGTGCGGTGGACGGCCGCGCTGGGTCTGGCCACGATGGCCGGCGCCTTCCTGCTGTTCTCCCGGATCAGCCCGGACGCGGCCTACCTCGGACTCCCGTTCGCGGCCATGCTCGCCCTGCCGATCGGCATCGGCCTGACCGCCGCGGCCGCCGTGGTCGCCGCCACCCGTGGGGTGCCGCCCACTCAGGCCGCGCTGGCAGGCGGCGCGTTCAACACCACGATGCTGATGGGCCCCACCGTCGGTATCGCCCTGTTCAGCTCGCTCGCCGACGCGCACACCGGCGCCGGTCCCTCCCCCGAACAGGCGGCCACCGACGGCTACACCTTCGCCTTCAAGGCCGCGGCGGTGCTGTTCGCCCTCGCCGCGCTCGCCTCGGTGAGTGTGCGGGCCCGCGGCACAGGTGGCGGCCGTACTCGCGACCCCCGGCCCGTCCGGGCCTGACCGCCACCTTCACCCCGACCACCCCGCCCCGAAGGAGTCACCCGATCATGACGACGACCTGGGTCGCGCGTGGGACGGGCGCCCGGCCTTCACACCCGCGAGCCGGGATCGGGAACCCGGTCTCCACCCCACGGGCGCGGAACCGGCACCCGACGTCCACCCCGCAAGCGGGGACCCGGCACCCGGCCTCCGGCCCCGCGAACGCGACACGGGCGCCCCGTGTCAATCCGGGTACGGCACCGTCGGGAGTGCCTTGACTCGGGTGGTCGGGTCCAGTGCCATCGTCGCCTCGATCAGCGCCTCCAGGTCGGGGTCCGGCCACGGGCGTGCCAGTTCCAGCGGCGGGCGGTGTCTTCCGGTGGCGATGTCCTCCAGGATGTCGGCGGCGGTGATCCGCCCGCCGATCGCCCGATCGGTGGCCGGGGCGGTACCCGTCCAGGCCGCCCGGAACGAGGCGCCCAGGCTGTACACCTCGGCGGCGTCGGTCAGGCGCACGTGCTGCCCGGGCCCGGTCTCCAGGAGTTGTCGGGCTATCTCGGGAGCGGTGGTGAGGTCCATCCCGCCCCGGTAGGGATTCGGCAGCGGGAGCCGGTCCGGATGGTGGGCCAGGTCGTGGTCGATGAACTCGATCCCGCCTCCCGGGGTGACCAGTATGTTCATCGGCTGGATGTCGCCGTGATGCCAGCCCAGCGCGTGCAACCGGCCGAGCGCCGCGAACGCCCGCCGGGCCAGGTGGGGCAACGGATGCGCCGGAACCGGCCCGTTGCGGCGCGCCGACTCGCACCAGCGCCACAGGGTCACCCCCGGGCGCCACTCGACCGCCGTCCACAGCCCGCCGCCCACGTGCCCGTGCCTGCCGCCGACCGGGTAAAGGCCCTGCTCGCGCAGCATGGTCAGCACCCGCGCCTCGTGATGCAGCGCGGCGACGTCCGCTCCCTCGGCGGTCTTGATCCGCCACTGTCCGGCACGCCAGGCGTTGGTGTGGTGCGAGGTCAGCGGGCGCGGCCGTTCGGTGACGCCGAGGGTTTCCAAGGCGGCGACGAGCAGCGGATCCATCCGCACATTCTGGCCGACGCCCCCGACGCGCCGACGCTGTGGTGCTTCGGCCCCGCATGTGGGAGCCGGGCCGGTCGTACCGGGATCGCCGGCCCGGTCGCACTCTCGATTCAGCGGACCCATCCTCACGTTCGGGCGGACGCGCAGCACGCGACGATCCCGCGGCGGGCGGGCCCCTCGCGCAGGACCCGGGCCAGCCCCGCCGAGATCGGCAGCCCGGTCGCGCTCTCGATCCAGCCGAACTCGCCCACGCAGTTGCTCTCCAGGTACGTCCATCCGGCCGAGGTGACCACGAAGTCCAGCGCGGCGTAGCCCAGCCCGAGGTCGCGCACGTGCTCGACGCACGCCCTCGCGATCTCCGCCGGCGCCTCGATCGCCCGGTACTCGCACGCGTCCAGCGGCACCGCCCGCCAGTCGAGCGCGCCCTTCGTGATGATCGCGGCGGTGAACACCCGATCGTCCACGACGGTCACCCGCGCGTCGAACAGCCGGTCCTCGACCAGGGCCTGCAGATAGTGCAGGGTGCCGGCGATGCCGCTCAGGTCGTCCGAGAGGCGGATGCGCGTGGTGGGGATGAACGTGGTGTGCCGCTGGGTGAGCGCCTTGACCACGACCTTGTCCCGGTGCGCGGCGATGAACGCGCGGGCCGCGTGCGGATCGCTGGTGAACAGCGTGTCGGGCACGGCGAAGCCGGCGCGCGCGGCCGACGCCAGTTGGGTGGGCTTGTGCAGCGACGCCGCGACGATCGTGGGGTCGTCGATCCACACCTTCAGCGGCTGCGCGCGCAACAGGCCCAGCAGCGCGGTGGTGTTCTCGTCCGCGCGCCACCGCTCCTCCGCGGTGCCGAACGCGTCGGGCCGGGTGGGTTTGCGCCAATACACCGCGCAACGTTCGTCCAGCGTCACCGTCGCCCGCCCGGAGGTGAGCACGGTGTGCCAGCGCCCGGCCGCGAACCGGCCGGTCACCAAAGGACGTTCGCGCAGGCGGCCCGGGTCCAGGCGGAGCAGGGCCACCGGGCCGCCGAGGAGGTGCGCCGCCACCATGTCGGCGGTCAGATCCTCCTCGGTGGCCACGATCACGACGCTCGCGTCGTGATCAGTCATCCTTCTTGTATCCCCTGGGCTCCTGCGTCCCGGTGTAGGTACCGGAGTCCACCGCGTGGATCAGCAGCGTCCCGCCAGGGGTGACGTTGACACACAGATCGGGATCGTAGTGATGCCGGGGCAGCGCGGGCGCGCCTCGGGTGGGGACCGGGGCCCTGCGGCCGAGAATCAAAGGACCGGGCATGACCTCTCCTGACTGTGGGTGTCCGACCCACCGAAAAACACGGTGCGTCATGTTCATCAACGCCCGGATGGGGTCGGTCAGTTGCATCTCCGCGGAAAAAGACGCCGACGCCTCCGGCGAACGTCTCCCCCGGCGCCTCGCGAGTAACCCTGGCAGGATGACCGTCATGCCCACGGTGGAAGCGTCAGTGGAGGTACCCGTCGCGGCCGCGACGGCGTTCGCCGTGTCGCAGACGACCGGGGTGGTGCGCAGGCGTTGGGACCCGTTCATCCGCAGCCAGCGCTTCCTGGACGGGGCCACCGAGCCGGGCAAGGGGGTGCGCACGCTCACGGTGCACCGCGCGGGCTTTCGGATGATCAGCGAATACGTCTCGTACCACCCGCCGACGAACGTGGGCATGCGGATGGTCGAGGGATCGTGGTTCTTCGCGAAGATGGGCGGCGGCTGGCGGTTCACCGCCGTCGAGGGCGAACCGGACCGTACACGCGCGGTGTGGCGTTACAACTTCGGCTGCCGCCCGCGCTGGTTGGCGCCGCTCGCCGATCGCATCGGCACGGTGGTGCTCCGGCGTGAGATCGAACACCGCATCGCGCGCTTCGCCCGCGCGTGCTCGGATCCGGTGGTCCTGGCCGCGATCGGCGGCGACGACGTCGCCGAAGGTCCCGCGCCGGGCTGAGCGTCGGCCCGGGCCTCGCGGGTGTCAGTGCGCCGCGCCGCCGGTGGGCGCGGACCCGGCCAGGCGTTCCTCCAGGCGCTTGCCCTCGATGTCCGGGTCGGGGACGTACCTGGCGAACCACTGCGGGTGATACCAGAGCTTGGCCCGGACGATCGCCATCGTCGCCGGGACCAGCGTCAGCCGGACCACGAAGGCGTCCAGGAAGACACCGACCGCGAAGCTGAAGCCGATCGCCTTGATGGTCGGGTCGTCGGTGAACATGAACGCCACGAAGATCGAGAACATGATCAGCGCCGCCGCCGTCACCACCCGCGCCGACAACCCGGTGCCGCGCGCGACCGCGCCTCGGGCGTCGCCCGTGGTGGTGTAGTCCTCCTTGATCCGCGAGACGACGAACACCTCGTAGTCGCTGGACAACCCGAAGATGATCGCGAGCATCAGGATCGGCAGGAAGCTGATCGTCTCGGTGGGGGTGATGTCGAAGATGTCCTCACCCCAGCCCCACTGGAACATCGCGACCTGCGCGCCGAAGGCCGCCGCGACCGACAGCAGGAAGCCGAGGATCGACTTGATCGGCACCAGGATGGTCCGGAAGGCGAAGGTCAGCAGCACGAAGGCCAGGCCGACCACCACGAGCAGGAACACCGGGAGCGCGTCCAGGAGTTTCGTGGACACGTCGATGTTGGAGGCGGTACTGCCGCCGACCAGGATCGGCGCGCCGACGCCGGCCTCGATCGCCGCGCGGTTGTCCCGGATGTGGTGCACCAGGTCGGCGGTGGTCTGGGAGTTGGGTCCGGTGGCGGGGATCACCCGCACCACGGCGACCTCGTTGTTGACAGCGAGTGGACCCGCCGCCACGACGTCCGGTTGCTGCTTCAGCGCGTTCACCAACGCCGTCACGCCGCTTTGGTCGACGGGCCCGTCGGCGACCACCAACAGGGGCCCGTTGAAGCCGGGCCCGAAGCTCTCGGCGGTCAGGTCGTACGCCTTGCGCTCGGTGGAGGACTCGGGCTGCGAGGCGGCGCTGGGCAACCCCAGTTCCATGCTCATCGCGGGCACCGCCGACACGAGCAGCAGGCCGACCCCGACGACCAGGACCGGGATCCGGAAGCGCACCACGAAGCGCGCCCAGGCCGCGCCGAACGTGCGGGCGGGCTCGGTCGCGGTGATCCGCGCGACCTCCTCGTGGTGTCCGGGCCGCAGCCGCGTGTCGATGAACGACACGAGCTTGGGACCGGCGAAGCCCAGGACCGCCGGGAGCAGGGTGAGCGCGATCAACAACGCGATCAACACCGCCGCCGCCGCGCACAGTCCCATCAGGGTCAGGAACGGGATACCCACGACGGCCAGCCCGCACAGGGCGATGATCACGGTGAGTCCGGCGAAGACCACCGAACTGCCGGCGGTGCCCAGGGCCAGGGCCGCGGACTCCTCCGGCGCCATGCCGCCGATCAGGTTGTTGCGGTGCCGGAACAGGATGAACAGCCCGTAGTCGATCCCGCAGGACAGACCGAGCATGATGGCCACCGTCGTGGACGCCGACGCGATGTTCACCACCGACGCGAGCGCGGTCACCCCCATCAGGGCGATCACCACACCGATGATCGCGTTGATGATCGGCAGGCCGGCGGCGACCACCGCGCCGAACGTGATGAGCAGGATCACCAGCGCGATCGCCAGACCGATCAGCTCCGGCAGTTCGGAGGGGGTGATCCGCCAGCCCGGGTACACGGTGCCCGAGTACTCGACCTGGACCCCGGCCTGCTCGGCCGGCGCCACGGCGTCCTCGAGCTTGTCCAGAGTGGCATCCTCGACGTCCGCCGGCTGCGCCGTGTACTGCACCCAGCCCAGCGCGACCAGTTGGTCGGGCGCCACTCCCTGATCGGTGAACGGGTCCGACACGGAGGCCACTTGTGGCACCGTCCGCAGTTGCGCGATTGCGGCCTCGATGCCGGCGCTCGGGCCCGGGTCGGTGACCTTGGCCGGGCTCTTCACGGCGAACACCACCTGGGTCTGCGCGCCGCCGAGCGCGGGCAGCTTCTGCTCCAACAGGTCCGTCGTGTCCTGCGACTCGGTACCCGGAATGGTGAAGGTGTCGTTGGTCTTGCCGCCGCTGACCGTGGCGAGGACGACGGCGGCCACCGCGATGGCGAGCCAGACTGCCAGGACCCACCGGCGACGCCGGAACGCCCATTTCCCCAGCCGGAACAGATAGGTGGACAAGCCGCTTCCCTCCGCACCGACCGACAGGTCGCAACCACCGCACGAATCCCAACGCGGCGACCCACAACCACAGAGACAGACAGACCGACAATCTCGTCCTACTTTGTCCCATTGGTTCCGACGAAGTGCCCTCGACGCGCCGACAAACGCGTCGACCGCCCGGCGCGTGACGGCCGGCGGAACGCGCCCACCCCGATGACGGCCGGCCGCTCCGCCCGGGACCCGCGGCGGGACACGACATCCCGCCGTGTCGACGATCGAATTTCCGCCCTATATGAGCGGTTAATGTCACTTCATGCAGGCATGGAATGGCAGGGCCTATCCCCTCGGCGCCACGTTCGACGGCTCCGGCACCAACTTCGCGGTGTTCTCCGAGGTAGCCGAGCGCGTGGAGGTCGCGCTGATCGACGACGACGGCACCGAGCAGCGCGTGCCGTTGCCCGATGTCGACGGCTACGTGTGGCACGGCTATCTCCCCGGCGTCGGGCCCGGCCGGCGCTACGGGTACCGCGTACACGGGCCGCACGACCCCGACCGGGGTCACCGCTGCAATCCGGCCAAGATCCTGATCGACCCCTACGCCAAGGCGATCGACGGCAACACCGACGGCGACCTGTCGCTGCTGGACTACCGGCCCGAGGCGCCCGACGAGCAGAACACCGCGGACAATCTGCGGCACACCATGCTCTCGGTGGTGACCGATTCGACCTTCGATTGGGGCGACGACCGCAGTCCGAACCGGCCGTACCACGAGACGGTGATCTACGAGGCGCACGTCAAGGGCATGACCCGCACCCATCCCGCCGTTCCCGAGCACCAGCGCGGCACGTACGCCGGCCTCGCCCATCCCGCCGTGATCGAGCACCTGACCACGCTCGGCGTGACCGCGATCGAGCTGATGCCGGTGCACCAGTTCGTCCACGACGGATCGCTACTCGCCCGGGGCCTGTGCAACTACTGGGGCTACAACACCATCGGCTTCCTCGCGCCGCACAACGCCTACTCGTCCTCCGGCACGCGCGGCGAACAGGTGACCGAGTTCAAGGCGATGGTCAAGGCCCTGCACGCGGCCGGGATCGAGGTGATCCTCGACGTCGTCTACAACCACACCGCCGAAGGCAACGAACTGGGCCCGACGCTCTCCTTCCGAGGCATCGACAATGCCTCGTACTACCGCCTGGTGGACGACGACCCGGCGCACTACTACGACACCACCGGCACCGGGAACAGCCTGCTGATGCGGCACCCGAACGTGCTTCAACTGATCATGGACTCGCTGCGCCACTGGGTCACCGAGATGCACGTGGACGGCTTCCGCTTCGATCTCGCGGCCACCCTGGCCCGGCAGTTCCACGAGGTGGACCGGCTGTCCGCGTTCTTCGACCTGGTCCAGCAGGACCCCGTGGTCAGCCGGGTCAAGCTGATCGCCGAGCCGTGGGACGTGGGCGAGGGCGGCTACCAGGTGGGCAATTTTCCGCCATTGTGGAGCGAGTGGAACGGCAAGTACCGGGACAGCGTGCGCGACTTCTGGCGCGGCACCGACGGCGTCCTGCCCGAGTTCGCGCGCCGCCTCACCGGCTCGTCGGACCTGTACACCAGCGAGCACCGACGACCGCTGGCCGGCGTCAACTTCGTCACCGCACACGACGGCTTCACCCTGCGCGACCTGGTGTCGTACAACGACAAGCACAACGAGGCCAACGGCGAGGACGGCCGCGACGGGGCCGACGACAACCGATCGTGGAACTCCGGCGTCGAGGGAGACACCGAGGACCCCGGCGTGCTCGCGCTGCGCGAGCGCCGACAGCGCAACCTGCTCACCACCCTGTTCGTCTCGCAGGGTGTGCCCATGCTCTCGCACGGCGACGAACTGGGCCGCACCCAGCACGGCAACAACAACGGGTACTGCCAGGACAACGAGACCGCGTGGATGGACTGGGACTCGGCCGCCCACCCGGCCCGACGGGACCTGCTGGAGTTCACCCGCGGCCTCGTCCGGTTGCGCGCCGCACACCCCGTGCTGCGTCGGCGGCGCTTCTTCCGCGGCGACGGCGCGGATGGCCCGGCCGACCTGCTGTGGTTGCGTCCGGACGGCAAGGAGATGACCCGAAAGGACTGGGACCGCCCGAACGCCCGCTCCGTGGTGGTCTTCCTCAACGGGGACGCGATCTCCGAACGCGACTCCTGCGGCCGCCCGATCGTGGACGACTCGTTCCTGTTCGTGCTCAACGCCCACTACGAGAGCGTCGACGTACGGGTGCCGTCCTTCGGGGACGGCGACGTGTGGCACGTCGCCGTGGACACCACCGACCCCGACGGCGCGGACGAGGTGGAGGTCAAGGCGGGCTCCGTGCGCGCGGTCGAGGCGCACAGCGTCCTCGTGTTGATCCGCCGGCGCCGCCCGGAGTGAGGAACCCGAACCCGCGGGTGCCGCTCCAGCGAGCGGCACCCGCGGGCCGTTGTGCCGGTCGGTCCCGGTGCCGCGGACGGTGTGCCGATCAGTCCCGGTTCGACGGGTGGACGGTACCGGCGTAGCGGCGGGTGAGGCCGTCCGCCACCGCGACGGTGACGTCGTACCGGCCGTACGCGTCGGTCGGCCACGCCACGGTGTCCCGGTCCCGGGCGCTCACCCACTGCTCCCGGGCCGTCCCGCCGAAGTCGTTCGGCGTGATCGTGAAGCGCACGTCGGTGTCGCCGTCGTTGCTCAGTCGCAGGTCCAGCCGGGCGGCATCGGGCCGGCGTCCGTGCGGGGTGGCGCGGACCGACGGGACGGCGACGTCGCGCTGCGGGTCGCGGACCACGGTGCCGGCGAAGCGTCGGACGAAGCCGTCCGCGCCGTGCACGCTGAAGTCGTAGGCGCCGTCGGTACCGGCGGCGTCCCACACGTAGGTCGCGCTCTTGCCGGGGCCGACGGTGAGCAGGGTGCCCGCGAACGGGAGGGCGATGTTCGGGAAGACGGTGAAGTGGTAGGTCACCGTGCCCTCGTTGACCAGTGTGCAGGTCACCCGGAGCGGAACGTGACGCCCTGGCCGGACTGTTGCCCGGCCGAGGTGGTCCACAGTCCGCCCAGGCGCACGGTCGCGCTCTCGCCCGACGCCACGGCCGAGGTGGTGACGGTGCCCACGGCGAAGCCGGGCCTGGGCGGCACGGGCCGCACCGCGAAGCTCGACTCGGCTCGGTAGGCCGGCGATCGATGGCCAACGCGTGAACGCACCCACGGGCGAGCGAGCTTCGCGGGAAGAGCCGGCGGAACCGATCGGAGACGCGGACCGGTCGGCTGCGCGGCGGACTCGCCGTTGTGGTGCGAACGGCGCCGCATCACCGATACCCGGCAGGCGTACCCGTCGAGTGGTGCGAGGATCGCCGCCGGCCCGGCACCGTCGCCTTCACGACGCACCATTCGATCGCCGCATCCGCGCTGTCCCTCCGTCGCCACCCCGAGTGACCTCCTCGCGCGAAGCCTGTACGCGAAGCCTGTCGTGGATCCGGGAGGACGGTCGCCCCTCGGGGTCGACCACCCCGCACCGGACACCGGCACCGAACCCGCTCCGGACACAAGGGGTGATGGATCGAAATCGCACAGCCGCCACTTCCGGGCTCGCGTGCGGGTCGGTCCTCGTCGAAGGCCGTCAAGTGTGCGACGGAGCGTTAAGGTGGGGAGCACCCCATGCGCACCGACCCGATTCGCGGCCTCGAAGCGCACATCGTCGATCCGCCCCGAACCGGTCGGGCGTTGAGGTCGGCGCGGCCATGCCACCGCCGGCGCACCGGGGCGACCCCGTCCCGGTCACCGGACCGGCACGCCGCGTGCCCTCCGGATCGGGGCCGCCCCGCCCGAGCCCGCTCCGATCGCAGTCGACGGATGACGGAAGAAGGGCCGATACAGATGCCGATGCGATGGGAACCCTTCCTCGCGGCAGTTCAGGAGCGGGGCGAATACTCCTCACCCGCGGAGGCGGAGCGAGGCATTCGGGTCGTCCTCGCGCTCCTGGGCGCACACCTGGTCGGCGGCGAGCGCACCGAACTGGCTGCCAGGCTGCCGGACACCTGTGCCCTGGTACTGCTCAACCCGCTCCCCGCGCACGAGCCGCTCAGCGCCGACCGGTTCGTCCGGGCGACCGGCGCGTGGATCGAGGGCGCCACGGACGAGACCGCGAAATGGGACGTCGGAGCGGTACTCAGCGTCGTGGCCGACGCCATCGACGACGACCTGATGAACCGCGTGCTGCTGCAATTGCCGCCGGGCTACGACCTCCTCTTCGGCCGTCCTCGACGCTGAACCGTCCCCGCGGCACCCGCGCGCGGCCGGGCGACCCGGGCCGAAGGCCGCACGCGGGTGGCGGGTGCCCGGCCGCGCGGCCGTTCGACGCCCGCGTCCGCGTCGATTCGACGCGGACGCGGGGTCAGGCCGGATCGACGCGCAGGAAGCGGGTGAGCAGTAGCCGGAGCATCGGCGCCTGCTCGCGCGGCGCGAAGCTCGGATCGGTCGCCACCCGGGCGAAGATCCCGTCGATCTGGGCCGCGATCCACGTCGCCGCGTCCTCCGCGTCCAACTCCGGGTCGATCCGCTCGGCCGCGGCGGCACGGCGCAGCAGGTCGGCGATGCCGGCCCGGAGCCGGCGGTCGTTGCGGGCCAAGAGCGCGGCGATGCCTTCGTCCCGCTGGGCCTCGGCGGCGGTGTCCAGGGTGAGGCCGGCGTACTCCGGGTCGGCGGCGAGCGCGACAACCGTTTCCATCAGCTCGAACAGCGCCCCGAGCGCGTCCTCCTCGGCGGCCAGCCGCTCCAGGAAGGCGGCCGTCTGCACGCCCTCGCTGTCGATCAGCTCCACGATGATCGCGTGCTTGCTCGGGAAGTAGTGGAAGAGGTTGCCCGGACTCATCCCGGCGCGTTTGCAGATGTCCGCGGTCCGGGTGCCGTGGAAGCCCATCTCCGCGAAGCAGGAGGCGGCGGCCTCCAGGATCTGACGTCGCCTGGCGGCGTGCTTGACGGGATCGACGGTGCGCATGGGATGCCCACCCTACCGCGCACCCTCCACAACCGACCCCGCCGACCCGGCCCCGGACTCCACCCACGCTCAGCCGACGACACCTCGTCCACGCAGCCCCAGCGATCGAGTTCGGCATACTCGACACGAATCGCGCCCACGTCCCGCTCTTCATCGACCGCCGGCGGACGAAACACACCGCGCGCCGAACATGCCCACCCCGCGCGCCCCCGCGAAGCCGAGCCGCCCGCCCCCGCCGCCGCGTCTCGGCCGCACCGGGCATCGAATGCGAGCCGGGACGAGACTCCACCGATCCACCCGCCGCCGAGCCATTTCGATGCGCACGCCCCCGACGCATACCCGCGCCATCGCCCCAGCCCGTACGCCCGCCCAACTCGCCCGACAACGCCGTCCGCACCGACCGCCCGGCATTTGCGCCTCCGCCCGCCGTCACCTCGGGGATTCCGCCGCATTCGCCGGTTGCGGCCGGTGGGCCAGGAAGACGGCATCGCGGCGCTTGCTTCCGTCGCCGGGTTCCCGCAACATGCGCGCGGTGACGACGAGCCCGGCCCGGCCGAGCAGTTCGGCGATCCGGTCGGCCGGGAGGAAGTAGGACTCGTAGGAGACCGGATGGCCGCCGTACGCGCGGGTCGGTCGCACGTGCTCGTCCTCCCCGACGTAGCCGCCCAGCATGAGCCAACCACCGGGGGCGAGCGTGCGGGCGAACTCGGCGAACACCACCGGCAACCACTCCGGCGGCGTGTGGTGAGTGGCGAAGTAGGCCAGGATCCCGCCGAGTTCACCGTTCGCGAGATCCAACGCGGTCATCGACCCGACCACGAACCGCAGTTGCGGATAGGCCCGGCGCGCCGTCTCGACCATCCACGGCGACAGGTCGACGCCGAACGCGGACACCCCCAGCGCGGCCAGGTACGCGGTCACCTTCCCCGGCCCGCAACCCAGATCCGCGACCGGCCCGCGATCACCGTCGCGCACCGACTCGACGAACGCCCCCAACATCGCCCGCGACAACGGATCCAACTCCGCCGGCGCCTTGACGACAGCGGCGTAGGCCTCGGAAACGGTGTCGTACGAGCGCCGGACCGCCGCCAGATGGGAAGGCTCACTCATCAGCGCCGACGATCGTTCGTCGTCGGCGAGGAGATCCAACAACCACGATTCCCGGCGCGTCTCTGCCGCATAGGCCGGGAGATGCCATGGCTCCTCGACCCAGGGCACCACCTCGCGCATCACCTCGTCCCCCGGATGCCGCCATCCGCATGCGGCGAGCAGGTCGACCATCGGTCCCGGAAGTGCCCGCCCCCGCAAGGTCCATGCGGCCGGGCCGCGTGCGCACACGTCGTCTCCGGCCGCCGCTCCGGCCCATGCGCTCTCTCGGTGTTCCACACTCGCCAACCTGGCACATCGGCAGCCGGAACGGCCAGGGAGCCGCGAAGGCGGTCGACGTAGGGTCGGCGGCCGTGGTTGCCAAGGGACTTGGGCTCACCGGCGGCGCGCGGCGCGCGGCGGTGGACCGTTTCCCGGGCGGGCGCAGTAGTCTCGGTTGGTCCGTGGGAGTGGCCTCGCGAAGGGTGAGCGCGTGACGTCGATATCGAGCAGCGACGAGGACGCGTGGCGGTTGCCGCGTCTGGACGAGGTCGAGGAGGAATCCGTCGCGGCGCGGATCGACACGAGCATCCCGCACACCGCCCGGATCTACGACTATCTGCTGGGCGGCAAAAGCAACTTCGCGGTGGACCGCGCGGCAGCCGAGCACATCCTCGCCGCGATTCCGGATCTGCCCACCACGCTGCGGCTCAACCGGCTGTTCCTCCAGCGCAGCGTCCGCTATGCCGCACGACGCGGCATCCGCCAGTTCCTGGACATCGGAACCGGCATCCCCACCGGCGGGAACACGCACGAGGCGGCCCACCAGGTCGCGCCGGACGCGCGCGTGGCGTACGTCGACAACGACCCGATCGTGCTCGTGCACGGGCGGGCACTGATGACCGGCGGCGGCCCCGGGCGAACCACCTTCACCCAGGCGGACCTTCGCGACCCGAAGGCGATCCTGACCGCGCCCGAGGTGGTCGAGGTGATCGACTTCGCGGAGCCGGTCGCCGTGATGCTGGTGGCCATCCTGCACTTCATCAAGGACGAGGAGAACCCGCACGAGATCGTCGCGACGCTGCGCGACGCGCTCGTCCCGGGCAGCATGCTCATCCTGTCGCACGCCTCCTTCGACGCCGATCCCGCGCGCGGACAGGCGGGGGCCGCGGGCTGGAAGAACGCCTCGGCCGAGATGACGATGCGCGGCTACGACCGCGTGTTGTCCTTCTTCGACGGCTTCGAGGTGGTCGAACCCCCCGGTATCCGCCCCCACTGGAACCCGGACGGCGAACCCGACGATCCCCTGGACGCGGTCGAGAACGTCTGGGGCTACGGCGGGGTGGGCATCAAGCGCTGAGCGGCTCCCGCGGATTGCCCCACCCCGCGGTCTCGGGCCCGTCGTCGTCCGCGAACGCACGACGACGGGCCCGACGTACGGCCTCCGGGGCCGGGCACCCGGCGACCGGCCGCCGACCGGCCCCGACGAACCCGCCGTCAGCCGCCCATCGCCGCCGGCGGCCACGGTGCCCGCCCGGCCCACGGCGCCGCCTCCTCCAACTGCGCTGCCATCCGCAGCAGTTGCGCTTCGGCACCCATTCGGCCGGTGAGCTGGATCGCCACCGGCAGCCCCGCCTCGTCGAATCCCGCCGGCACACTCGCGGCCGGCAGTCCGGAGACGTTGAACACCGAGGTGAACCAGGTCATCTTGGCGGCGTTCGCGTACATGCTCGCCGGGTCGCTCGTGTCCAGGACGCCGAGTTCGGGGACCGGAACGCCCAACGTCGGGCTCAGCCACACGTCGTGGGCGTCGAAGAAGGGCGCGACCTCGCGGCCGGTCCGGACCACCGTCTGCAACGCCCGGACCAGGTCCTGCGCGCGCATCGCGGCCGTGCGCTCGTGCACGGCCCGGGTGAACGGTTCGATGTCGTCCTCGCGCAGCTCGCGGCCGAGTTCGACGAGCCGGTCCTCGATTTGTGTGTGGGTGGCCGCCGCCATCACCTGGCCCAGGGCCGCGCCGGTCGCCGGACCGTCCCAGACCGGTGCGCCCTCCTCGACCCGATGGCCGAGTTCGGCGAGCAACGCCGCCGTGCGCTCGATCGCGCGGACCGCCGCCGGGTGCGCGGCGACCCCGTCCACGTTGGTGGTCGAGAAGCCGACGCGCAGCCGGCCGGGCGCGGCGTCCAGCGCGCCGAGGAACGATCCGCCGGGCGGCGCCGGCAGCGCGGCGTACGGGTCGCCGGGAAGCGGACCGGCGACGACGTCGAGCAGCGCGGCCGAGTCGCGCACCGTACGGGTGACCGCGTGCGCGATGGACAGCGGGTAGGCCAGTCCGGACAGACCGTGGTCGTCGGGGACACGTCCGCGTGAGGGCTTGAGCCCGAAGAGTCCGCAGCAGGCGGCCGGGATGCGAATCGAGCCGCCCCCGTCGTTGGCGTGTGCGGCGGGCAGTATGCCGCCGGCCACGGCGGCGGCCGAACCGCCGGAGGAGCCACCGGTGGAGTGGGTGAGCCGCCAGGGGTTGTGCGAGGGGCCGTGCAGGAGCGGCTCGGTACTGGCGTTCTTGCCGAACTCGGGGGTGTTGGTCTTGCCGACGACCACCAGCCCGGCCCGACGATAGCGGGCGACCAGCGTACCGTCGTGCTCGGCGACCGCGTCGGCGAACAGGCGTGAGCCCTGTGTGCTCGGCATGCCGGCGACGTCGCAGCCGAGGTCCTTCACCGCGAACGGGACCCCGCGCAGCGGCCCGTCGGGCAACTCCCCCTCGGCCTCGGCCCGGGCCGCCTCGAACCGCGTGGACACGAACGCGCGCAGAATCGGGTCGCGCTCCGCGATCCGGGCGATCACGGCGTCCAGGATCTCGGCCGGCTTGACCTCGCCTTGGCGTACGAGACCGGCCAGCCCCACCGCGTCGTGGTCGTCCAACAGCTCATCGGGGTTCATCGCCGTGCCTCGTTTCGCTTGACTCGATCGATCAAATGCATGATGCAGTCAAGCAATAGAGATGGCAAGGACGTCGAATGGCCGCACCCCACGGTGTCCACAATCACGAATCGGGGAACGTGTCACGCCCGCCGGCGGTTGAAGCATCCGAGAACGACACGAGGAGAGTGTGACGGATGGCGGGAAACACTTCGGCTCGGCGACTGGTGGCGGGCGGTCTGGCGCTGGCCGCGGCCGGATGGGCACTGCGCGACGTACCGGCGGAGTTCGGCGGCAAGGCGGAGGGCGAACGACTCGCCCGCTTCCTGCGCTCGCCACAGTTCCGGGACGGCACGTTCCGCAACCCCGTCCCCGCCGACATGCTCGCGGCCGGCAGCGCACCGCAACTCATCGGGCAAATGCTCCGCAACCGCAGCGAGCGCCGACCCGCCGGACCCGTACCCCTGGTCACCGCCCCCACCACACTGCCGCCCACCGACGGCCTCAGCGCCATCTGGTACGGCCACGCCACCACCCTCGTCGAGATCGAGGGCCGCCGCGTGCTGTTCGACCCGGTGTGGAGCGAGCGGGTCTCTCCCTCCCAACTCGTGGGCCCACGACGGCTGCACCCGCTCCCGGTACCGCTGGCCGCGCTGCCGACGCTGGACGCCGTGGTCATCTCGCACGACCACTACGACCACCTCGACCGGGCGACGATCCTCGAACTCACCGCGACCCAGACCGCGCCGTTCCTGGTCCCCCTGGGCATCGGCGCGCACCTGGAGCGCTGGAACGTGCCCGCCTCCAGGATCATCGAGCTCGACTGGGAGGAGGACGCGGCCGTCGCCGACCTGCGCTTCACCGCCACCGCGGCCCGCCACTTCTCCGGCCGCACCCTGCGCCGCAACGACACCCTGTGGGGCTCCTGGGTCGTCGCGGGCGCCCGGCACCGGGTCTTCTACGCCGGCGACTCCGGGTACTTCGACGGCTACGCCCGCATCGGCGCGGCCCACGGCCCGTTCGACCTGACCCTGATGCCGATCGGCGCCTACAGCCCGAGCTGGCCCGACATCCACATGAACCCGGAGGAGGCGATCGCCGCCCACCTCGACCTCGGCGGCAAGGTACTGCTCCCGGTGCACTGGGCCACCTTCAACCTGGCCCTGCACCCCTGGGCCGAGCCCGTCGACCGCCTGTGGCACGAGGCCAAGGCGAAGGACGTACAACTGGCCATCCCCCGCCCCGGTGACCGCATCACCACCATCGACCCCACCCAACCGACCCCCTGGTGGACCCTCCTCACCGCCCAGACCTGACCCGCCCGGCACGAACACGGGGCAACCCTGGGCCTGTCCGACGGATCCTGGTGGGTCCGCCGGACAGGGTCCAGGCAGGGCCCGGACGGAGCGGAGGAGCAGGATCGGGTCCGAGCCGGGGGTGTCGGCCACGATCCGGGTCACCAACGTCGCGCTCGTGCGCCCCGCCCGCCCCCGGCGGAGCCGCCCGACCCCAGCGGGCCGACCGCCGACGGAAGTAGCATCGGCCGCCTGTGATCTCACCGACGGGAGAACCACATGCGGGCAATCGTGGGCGCGACCGTATCCGCCATCCTGTTGTTGGCGGCGTGCAACGACTCCGACTCCGACTCCGCCAAGGACCGAACCTCGCCCCCACCAGCGCCGTCCTCCCCGGCGGCCCCGCCGTCGACGACCGCGCAATCCTCGACTCCACCGACGGCACCGACATCCGCGACACCGACCACGTCCGCGTCGCAGACGCCATCGGCCGGCTCGGGAACACAGCCGGCCCAGGGCAAGACGACCGAGGCGGCGATCCAACGCTACGAGCAGTACCTGCACGCCCTCGGGCGTGAGGACATCACAACGGTCTGCGACGTCGCCGGTCCCGGGGCGAAGAAGGCCGAGGCCGAGGGGGCCGGCCCGTGCACCTCCAGCTTCGCGGTCGTCTTCCGAATGATCTCCGCGCCGCAGAAGAAGTCCCTGCAAAGCGCCACGGTGGACCCGAAGCGGGTCTCGGTACGCCCCTCCGACAAGGTGCTGATCCCGGCCGCGGCGATCCGGGCCTCCACCACCTTCACTTCGAGCGACATCGGCGACAGCACCCTCCAGTACCTCGGCAACGCTTGGTACATCGTCGACTGAACCAACTCCCGTAGGGTGCGTCCCGCGCCGCCGGTGTCCCCGGCGTCGGCGCGGTCCGATAGGGATATCCGCATGACGCATCCAGCGGATCGAGTGGACGACCACCGCACCGACAGCGAGCTGCGGCGCCTGATCGGCGGCGCCGACGGCTCACTCACACGAGTGTTCACCGGTATCGAGCACACCGCCGGCTATCTCGCCCACACGTGGGATCCACCGGCGGGCACGGGCGGTCCCTCGGTGGTCCTGGAAGGGCACTGGGTCCGCTGCATCGGGCGGATCGGCGTGCTCGCGCTCCGCGCGGCCACACCCGCCGTCCGGCCCGAACGCCGCGAACGGCTCCTCACGTTCCTGGCGTCGTGGGCGGACACGGTCTTCGCCGATCCCGAGGCCCGCCTGCGCATCGGCCGGGTCCGCGACGGCGTCGGCGCGCGCGACGAGCGTGGTGCGACGGTCGTGGTCGGGCCGCCCTACGGCCTCCGTCTCGCCCTCGAACTGCGAGCCGGCGACGCCGAGCCACCCGGCCTGGGCACCCTGGAGGACGCGGCCGAGCCCGCGCGCGGCTGGGGCACCGCACAGCAGTTGCGCCGTCTCGTGCACCTCGTGCGCACCCGGGGTCCGATGCCGTGGGACCCCGCCGCGGTGGACGAACTGAGCCTGGCCACCGGCCTGTCCCGCCCCGGAGCCGCGCTGATCCTGGCCGGCAGCCCGGGTGACACCGGGTTGACCATGCGGGCCGCCGACCACGAACGCCGGGTCATGGCCCTCAAGGTCACCGAATGCGAGGTCGGACTCGGGGAGTTGGCATCGCTGACCGCACAGGCACAGTTGCAGCTGTTCGCGAACGTGCTGCCCGACGACCCCGCGGCACTCTGGGAGCCCACCGGCCCCCGCGACCTCGCGGGCCGCATCGCCGCCGCGTGGCAGGTCGCGTACGGAAAGCACGACCCGGTCCCGCCCGAGACCCTCACCCACGTCGGCGGCCTGGGCGCCAAGACGGCGGCGGCCGACCTGTGCGCGGCGTTCGCGCGCCCCGCCGATGAACCGATCCTGAGCACCGACCAGGACACGCCGCTGCGCGACAGTCACAACGGCGCGCACATCGCGGATCGGACGCGATCGTTCCACATCCACAACCTGATCGAGGACGTCGCGAATCTCCTCCCGGTGCTGTACGCCGAGTTGCCGGCCGGCGACCCGGTCCGGTCCGGCATCCCCGCGGTGATCACGGCCCTGCGGAACCGGCTCGAACACCCCGGCGTACTTTTGTACGCGAGCTCGAAGTTCGACGAATCCGTGATCACCATGGAGGCGTTGGAGCAACTGTTCGGAAAAACGCCCTACCACGGCCCCGAACCCTTCCAGCGCCCGTCGATCGACGACGGACTCACCGTGGCCTTCCTCAACCCGCCCCATAAACACTCGAATTGGACCCCGATTCCGACCGCCTACTTCCGACCGGCCCACCTTGGCGACGACGCACGTTCGCGGATCCTGCGCCGCGTCGACCCGGCGTCCGGAGGCATCACGGCCGTCGACCGCATCCGCAGCACCTACTTCGACGACATCGCGAAGCGAGTCGCCTCCGACGATCTCTCCCCCGGCCAGTACGAGGCGAATCCCGGTGCCTGTGCCCCCGACCTGGTCGCGCGGGTCGCCGACGAACTGGGCCTGCACGCCGACGCGGCCACGCTGTACCTGCAACTCCTGGTCTTGGAGTCGCCCACCGACGCCCACACCCGGCGCTGGAACCAATGGAGTCCGGCCCGCCACCGCAAGGCCCGCGCCGCGCTGGCCGACACCGATCTCGTCGTCCAGGACAAGCGCACCCGCGCCGGACGCACGCTCTTCCTGCCCGGCGCCTGGGTGGGGGCCACGACGAGGAAGATCCCAGCGATGGAGACCTGGAAGGCACGTCTTCTCGGCGTGACGCTCATGCCCGGAGGCCGCGTGATCACCTCCCGACCCACCGTCGAACGCACCCTGCCCGACCTGTTCGCCCACGCCTGGTCCCTGACCCGCTCCGGAGAAGGGCCTGCCTGACCGCAACCGCCACCGGATCCGGGTCGATTCGGCGGCCGGATCGGTTCGGCGGCCGGGCGGCGGATCGGTGCCACCGCGATCACCCGCGCGACATACGCCGCGCGAGCACCCGCCCACCGATCGCGAGCGCGAGTGCGACGACGATCAGCGCCGCCGCGACCGCGAAGGTGACCCGCGTCCCGGTGGCGACGGCCCCGCCCCGGGCCGTCGCCACGTCGTTCGTCGCCGACGCGACCGCGAACACCGCGCCCATCACCGACGTTCCGGTGATCAGCCCGAGATTGCGCGAAAGGTTGAGCATGCCGGACACCACGCCGCGTTGATCCGGCCGGATGTCGGCCATGACGACGGTGTTGTTCGCGGTCTGGAACACCGCGTATCCGGCGGTGACGACCACGATCGGCGCGAGGTAGCCGACGACGCCGAACCGCGCCGGAGTCACCGACAACACGACGGCGCCGCCCGCGATCCCGGTCAACCCGACGACGGTCATCCGCCGCGCGCCGAAACGGTCCGCGATCCGGCCGGCCGGCACCCCGGTCAGCGCGGCGACGACCGGTCCGACCGACAACACCAACCCCACCCGGGCATCGTCCAGTTCGAGTGTGCGGGCGAGGTAGAACGGCCCGACCACCAACGTGGCCATCATCACCGTCGAGACGAGCGTGCTCATCGCCAGACTCGCGCTCAGCACCGGATCCCGGAACATCGCCAGGCGCAACAACGGCGCGGCGGCCCTCGCCTCGGCCCGGACGAACAGACCCACTCCGATCGCGGCGACCACCAGCAGGGCCGCGTTGAGCACGCCGAAGCTTCCGCGCCCGATCGTCATGGCGAGCGCGTAGGCGGCGAGCGACAGGGCGAGCAACAGCGTGCCCACATGGTCGAACCGTGCCCGAACCGGGCCGGATCCCGGTCGATCGGCGGGCAGGTACCGATGCGCGAGGACCAGCGTCACCACACCCAGGGGCACGGTGACGAGGAAGATCGCCCGCCACCCGGGCCCGGCGATCAACGCGCCGCCCAGGGACGGTCCGAGGGCGGTACCGATCGCGGACATCGTGCCGAGCAGCCCCATCGCGCCGCCGGTCCGCTCCCTGGGCACCGTCTCGCCCACGAACGCCATGGTCAGGGCCATCATCACGGCCGCACCGAGCCCCTGCGCGGCCCGCGCGGCGACCAGCAGCCACAGCGTGGGGGCGCTGCCGCACAACATCGAGGCCACCGTGAACAGCAGGATCCCGGACAGCAGCAGCCGGCGCCGACCGATGATGTCGCCGAGCCGTCCGACGCTGACGATCACGGTGGTGATCGCGAGGAGATAGGCCAGGACGACCCATTGCACCGCCTGGAAGGACGCGTCGAAGGAGTGCGTCAACGTCGGCAGGGCGACGTTGGCGACGCCGGCGCCCAGTGAGGACAGCAGCATGGACAGCGAGAGACCGGCCAGGGCCCATCGCACCGGGGGTGTCCGTATCGCGCCCGCGGTGGTCGTCTCGTACGGTTGCGCACTGGTTGCCTTCACCGTGAACTCCGTTTCCTGGTGGCTGCTGCGAATCCATGTGGTCGGATCACCGGCCGGGTTCGATGTGTGCGGGCCGCCACGCGGACCGGCCGGGTCCGGCCCGCGCGGGACCCGCGTGTCCGGCACGATCAGCGGGCCGGGCGCACACCCGTGAAGACCGTGCCGACGGACAGCAGGAAGGCGTCGGGCCGACGCAGAACGCCTTCCGGCGCCTCCGGGTCGAGCAGTACGTCGAGCGTCGTGCGGTCCACGTCGTCCAGGAACTCGCCGACCGTCTCCCGCACCCGGTCCAAGTGGCCGCTCAGGAAGGCCCGAGCCGGAGCACTCAGCGGAGCGGGTACGTCCAGGAGTGTGGTGAAACTGCCGACGTCGGTGAGTCCGGCACGGCCGAGCATCGCGGGCCAGTCCTCGATCACATCGGTGCTGCCCGGCAGTTCGGCGCGCATGAGCTCGAACCAGTGCTCGCCGGCGGCGTCCAGTCGGGCCTGGAGGCCGGGCTTGCCGATCCCGATGTCGCGCGGGAGGAAGCGCATCGGCAGGCCGGCCTCCGCCACGGCGAGCAGTCCGCCGGGCCGCACCACGCGGGCGAGCCCGTCCACCATCGCCTGCTGATCGCCCACATGGTGCAGGGCCATGCCGCTCCAGACCAGCTCCGCCGTGCCCGGACCGTCCGCCCCGACCCGGTCCCCGCCGACCACGTCCTCGGGCAACTGCGCGCATCGCACGGACACTCGACCGTCCAGGCCCAGTCGCTCGGCCCGCGCCCGCGCGCGATCCAGCAGCCCGGGTGCGGCGTCCACGGCGACCACCTCGGCACGCTCGAACTCCTCGGCGAACACGCAGGCCATCACGCCCGGCCCGCTGCCGATGTCCAGCACGCGCCGCACGTCCCGCGTCGGGCCGAGCAGGTCCCGCAGCCGGGCCGCCGTCCGGCGCAGGACCGCGAGTTGCACGTCGCCGACGGCCTCCAGGTGGGCGGCCATGCGCTCCCAGTCGATGTCGACGTCGTGGTGTCCGGATCCGGGGTCGGCACTGCCGTGTGGGTTCATGCCGAGGAGGGTGCACCCGGGGTATGGCTCCGGCAACTCTTGTTGCCAATCCCGGGACGGCGGGGTGGAATGCCCCCATGGAGAAAGCACCGCCGTACCGAACAGTCCTCGACGAGGTCGCGCCTCGGCTCAGACGCCTGCGCGCGCAACGCGGCCTCACCTTGGCCGCGCTCTCCGAGGCGACCGGCATCTCCAAGAGCACCCTGTCCCGGCTGGAGTCCGGACAGCGCCGCCCCAGCCTGGAGTTGCTGTTGCCGCTGGCCGGCGCGTACCACGTGCCCCTGGACGAGTTGGTCGGCGCTCCCGAGGTGGGCGACCCGAGGGTCCGCCTGACGCCGCGAGCGCTGCCCAGCGGTGGTACATCGGTGGCGCTGACCCGAAGTCCGGGCCCGCTCCAGGCATTCAAGATGATCATCGCCGACCGTGGCACCGAGCCGAATCTGCGCACCCACGAGGGCTACGAGTGGCTGTATGTGCTGGACGGCCGACTGCGACTGGTCCTGGCCGACCACGATCTGGTTCTCGGTCCCGGTGAGGCCGCCGAGTGGGACACCCGACTGCCGCACTGGTTCGGCAGCGCGGACGGGCGCCCGGTGGAGATCCTCAGCCTCTTCGGCCGACAGGGCGAACGCATGCACGTGCGCGCGAAACCGCGCACCTGAACACTCGCCGGCGCGCGTCCCCGACGCCCGGCAAAGGCGGGCGGTCGCGGTACCGACGGGATTCGAACCCGCGGACAGGGTCGGGCAGGCCCGCCGTACCCCCGTCAGTCGACGTGACGGGAGACCTCCGCCACGTCGATCGCAATGGGCCGCTCTGCCACGGCACCGCAACCTGCGGAACTGCGCAATCCCGCTGCGCCGACCCTAGGGCCGGGTCGGCGGCGGGGCCACCGGATTTCGCCGGACGGCGGGACGCGAGGCGGTCCCGCGTGCACCGAGCCGGGCAACGCCGGGTCCGGTGTACGGATGCGCCGTCGACCTCAGCGGCGCGGTGTCAGGAAACCGTCGAGCACGCGCCGGGTCCGGTCCCCGGCCCGGTCGTCGCCGCAGCGCAGGGCGATGTTCGCCGCCTTGAGCACCGCGTCCAGTTGGAACGCGACCAAGTCGGCGTCCGATCCGGCGAGTTCGCCCGAGTCCGCGGCGTACCGGAGTTCGCGGGCGAGCAGCGCGAGCCAGTCCCCGTGTTGCCGCAGCAGTGCGTCGCGGACCGGGCCCGGGCGGCTGTCGAACTCGGCGAGATTCGCCCCCCAGAAACAGCCGCCGGCGAACAACGGCGCCTCGGCGTAGGCGATCCAGTGCTCGATCAGGGCGCGCACCCGTGCCGCACCGTGCGGCGCGCTCGACGCGGGCCGCACGACCGCGTCCACGAACGCCTCGCCCGCCGACGCGACGGCGGCCAGTTGCAACTTCTCCTTCGACCCGAACAGGGTCGCGATGCCGCTCTTGCTCAGCCCGAGGTCTCCGGCCAGCCGACCGATGCTGAGCCCGTTGAGCCCCTCCGCCGACGCCACCTCGACGGCGTGCCGGGCGATCTCCCGTCTGGCCCGGGCGCCGCGCAGCAGCCGCTGATCGGAGGTCTCCGGGGTGACTCGATCGGAGGTGCTCGACGTCGGCTCGGCGACCACCGTCGGCTGCTCTGGCTCGCTCATGGGTCCATCCTGCCACGCTCTTGCAGAATCCACACGAACGATCGTACGTTTACTTTGTGACCGAGACCACGCACGTCCCCACCGAAGAATCCGACCCGTTCTGCCTGTCCCCGGAGCACGCCGCACGCCTGCTCGCCGACGCGCCGTGGCGCCGCTTCGCCGTCATCGGCGACAGCCTCTCCGCCGGAGTCGGCGACCCGAGCCCGGGGTACGGCGCCCTGGGCTGGGCCGACCGGGTCGCGGGTGTTCTCCGCGACGTCCGGCCCGACCTGGCCTACCTGAATCTCGCCGAGATCGGCGCCACCACCGCCAGGACGCTGGCGACGCAGACCGGTCGCATGCTCGCCTTCGACCCCGACCTGATCCACCTGCCCAGCGGCCCCAACGACCTGTTCCACGCGACGCCCGACTTCACCACCATCGAGCGGTCCTTGCGGCGACTGTTCGAGATCGCCGCCGACACCGGTGCGCGGACGACCGTCTTCACCCTCGGCCGGGCCTTCGTGGTCCCGGGATTCCCGGACTGGCCGGACCGGGTGTGCCGGGTCAACGACATCACCCGCGAACTGGCCCGCGAACACCACGCCGTGCTCGTCGACTCCTGGGACCACCCGATCAACGACCGGCCGAATCTGCTGAGCCGGGACGGCATCCACTTCTCCACGTCGGGGCAGGCCGTGCTGGCCGCCGAGGTGATCAAGGCACTCGCCGCCACACTCGGCGATGTCCCCGCGTGAGCGCCGGCGTCCACGCGCCGACCTCGGCATCGCGCTCGCGGGAATCGCCGCGGTCCATGTGCTCCCCCGCAGCGGCCCACCGATCCCCGGAACCCGGGACCGGGGGCCGCCCGGGGTCGGTCAGTGGCCGGGCAGGACGCACACCGAGTCGAGGCCCAGCACGTGGTTGAGCCGACCGAAGGCCAGCCAGGAGCCGATGGCCATGCTCAGCTCGACGATCTCGGCCTGGGTGTAGTGCGTGGTCATCCGGGCCCAGAACTCGTCGTCCAGGTTGTGGTGGTCCACCGCGTACCGCTCGGCGTACTCGGCGGCCAGCCGGGTGCGGTCGTCGAAGACGTCGGTGGTACGCCACTCGGTGACCGCGACGTCGAACCCGTCCTCGACCTTCTCCCCGTCCCGCTCGGTGCGCCAGTCCAGGCAGAAGACGCATCCGTTGATCTGCGCGATCCGAAGCCGCGCGGCCTCGAACTCGCGCAGCCCCAGCTTCGAGGCGTCGTAGACCTTCATCGAGAAGGTGGAGGCGGCGATCCCGATCTCGGGCACCATCTCCGCCCACACGTAGGCGAGCGGGTCCTTGTCCTCGGGAATGTCGATGCGCATGGTTACTTCCTTCCGAGCTTGCCGACTGCGGGACGGAGCGGAATGTCGAGCGCGTCGTAGAGCCCCGGTTCGGCGGCCACCAGCCAGTCGATGGCGCCGACGAGCCGACCGACCGCGGTGGCGTTGCCGCCCGCCGACCGGTTCGTGCCCTCGTCGGTGGCCTCGACTGTGACCTCGATCCGCGGCCGCCCCTCGATGACCACGCGGTGCGCCCCGTCCCCGTTGGGCGGGACCGGCCAGTCGGGCGCGCAGGAGGGGTGGATGCGGGTCACGTGCTCGATCACGATCCGCGGCTCGCCGCCGACGATGCCCTGCACCTCGAACCGCACCGCGCCCTGGGTCCCGGCCTCGAACTCGCCCATCGTGGTGGTCCGAACGGTCGTCTCCAGCGGTCGGCGGTCCATCGTCTCGCGGATCTCGTCCAACTCGACGCCCAACGCCCGGGCCATCAACCGGATCTGCCCACCCCACACCATGGTCGGCATCTCCGGCCACAACATCGGCGCGCCGTAGTCCATCGGCTGACCCATGCCGACCAAATTGCGGACCGAGTCCTCCTGGTCGTAGGTGGAGTAGTCGAAGATCTCCTGGCAGCGGATCGCGTCCACCGTGGTGCCCAATCCGCTGATCAGCAGCGGCAGTACGTCGTTGCCCCAGCCCGGGTCGACACCCGAGACGAACAACGACCCGCCGCCGGCGGCGATGGCCTCCAGCACCGGCTCGCGCAACTCCGCCGGGGCGTTGCGCTGGTCGTAGAGCGCGTACAGGGCGGGCGTGACCACGACGGCCCCGGCCCGGATCGCCCGGACGATGTCGGCGAGCGCCTCGTCGGGGCGGATGTCGCCGGACGCCGCGTACACCACGGCGCCCGGCCCGGCGGCCAACACCGCGTCGATGTCGTCGTCGGCCGCTACCCCCAATTCGTGGTCGAGACCCGCGAGTTCGCCCGCGTCGCGACCGACCTTGTCGGGATTGTGCACGAGAACCGCCGCGAGCTTCAGCGCCGGATGCGCCTCGACGGCGCGAATGGCCGCGCGGCCGACGTTCCCGGTACCCCAGACAACCGTGGAAATCATGCGCTGGAGGGTAGCGAGGGCCCCCTACAGTTCATAGACCCACGCAAGGAAAAGATGAACGGTTGGCCCGAACCTCCGCACGGGCACGCCGAATCGGCGGCCTCGACGGTCGCCACGGCGTCGACCGCGAGCCGGACTCGAGGCCCCCTCCGGCCCCGGCACGAACCGCGGAGGGCCGCTACGGGGGCCCCTTATATGGCGGCCACGGTAGGAGCCGCAGCACGAACCGCGGCCGGACGGGAGGGAGGCTCGAAACGCCCGGTCAGCCGCCGACGTAGGCCGCAAGGTGCTCGCCGGTGAGGGTGGAACGGGCGGCGACGAGGTCGGCGGGGGTGCCCTCGAAGACGATCCGACCGCCGTCGTGGCCGGCACCGGGGCCGAGGTCGACGATCCAGTCCGCGTGTGCCATCACCGCCTGGTGGTGCTCGATGACGATCACCGACTTGCCGGAGTCGACCAGCCGGTCGAGTAGGCCGAGCAATTGCTCGACGTCGGCGAGGTGCAGGCCCGTGGTCGGCTCGTCGAGGATGTAGACCCCGCCCTTCTCGGCCATGTGGGTGGCCAGCTTGAGCCGCTGCCGCTCGCCGCCGGAGAGCGTGGTGAGCGGCTGGCCGAGGCTGAGATAGCCGAGCCCGACGTCGGCGAGCCGGCCGAGGATGGTGTGCGCGGCCGGCGTACGCGCCTCGCCGGTACCGAAGAACTCCAGGGCCTCGGCCACCGACATCGCGAGCACCTCGCTGATGTCGCGTCCGCCGAGGTGGTATTCCAGCACCGACGCGTCGAACCGCTTGCCCTCGCACTCCTCGCAGAGGGTGGCCACACCGGCCATCATCGCCAGGTCGGTGTAGGTCACGCCGATGCCGTTGCAGGTCGGGCACGCGCCCTCGGAGTTGGCGCTGAACAGCGCCGGCTTCACGTCGTTGGCCTTCGCGAACGCCTTGCGGATCGGGTCGAGCAGCCCGGTGTACGTCGCCGGGTTGCTCCGTCGCGAGCCGCGGATCGCACTCTGGTCGACCGACACCACGCCCGCGCCCTCGCCCGCCGAACCGTTGACCAGCGATCCCTGCACGAGCGAACTCTTGCCGGAGCCGGCGACGCCGGTGACGACGGCGAGCACCCCCAGCGGGATGTCGACGTCGACATCGCGCAGGTTGTGCCGCGTCGCGCCGCGAATCTCCAGCGCGCCGGTGGGCGTGCGCACCGTCTTCTTCAAGGACGCCCGGTCGTCGAAATGGCGGCCGGTGACCGTACCGCCGGTCCGCAGGCCGTCGACGGTGCCCTCGAAGCAGACGGTCCCGCCCGCCGTACCGGCACCCGGGCCGAGGTCGACGATGTGGTCGGCGATCACGATCGTCTCCGGCTTGTGCTCCACGACCAGCACCGTGTTGCCCTTGTCGCGCAGCCGCAGCAGCAGGTTGTTCATCCGCTCGATGTCATGCGGGTGCATACCGATGGTGGGCTCGTCGAAGACGTAGGTGACGTCGGTGAGCGAGGAGCCGAGGTGGCGGATCATCTTGACGCGCTGCGCCTCACCGCCCGACAGCGTGCCCGAGGGCCGATCGAGTGAGAGATAGCCCAACCCGATCTCCACGAACGAGTCGAGCGTCTGGCCCAGCGTCTCCAGCAGCGGCGCCACCGACGGCTCGTCGAGACCGCGCACCCATTCGGCCAGGTCGCTGATCTGCATCGCGCACGCGTCGGCGATGTTGACCCGCTTGATCTTCGAGGACCGCGCCCCCTCGCTGAGCCGGGTGCCCTCGCACTCGGGACACGTGGTGAAGGTCACCGCACGCTCCACGAACGCCCGGATGTGCGGCTGCAGCGACTCCTTGTCCTTGGCCAGGAAGGACTTCTGGATCTTGGGGATCAGCCCCTCGTAGGTGAGGTTCACGCCCTCGACCTTCACCTTGACCGGCTCGTGGTAGAGGAAGTCCCGCATCTCCTTCTTGGTGAACTTGCGAATCGGCTTATTCGGATCCAGGAAGCCGGATTCGGCGTAGGTCCGCACGGTCCACCAACTGTCGGACTTCCAGCCGGGGATGGTGAACGCGCCGTCGGCGATCGACTTGGAGTCGTCGTAGAGCTGGGTGAGATCGATGTCGGAGACCGTGCCCCGACCCTCGCACCGCGGGCACATGCCTCCGGTGCGGTTGAAGGTCGCCTTGACCGCCTTCTTGGCACCGCGCTCGACGGTGATGGCACCACTCGCCCGGACCGAGGGGACGTTGAAGGCGTACGCGCTGGGCGGGCCGATGTGCGGCTTCCCGAGCCGGCTGAACAGGATGCGCAGCAGCGCGTTCGCGTCGGTGGCGGTGCCGACGGTGGAGCGGGCGTCGGCACCCAGTCGCTGCTGGTCGACGATGATCGCGGTCGTCAGCCCTTCGAGGACGTCGACCTCGGGCCGCGCCAACGTGGGCATGAAGCCCTGGACGAAGGCGCTGTAGGTCTCGTTGATCATCCGCTGCGACTCCGCGGCGATCGTGCCGAACACGAGCGAACTCTTGCCCGAGCCGGAGACACCCGTGAACACCGTCAGCCGGCGCTTGGGGATCTCGATGCTGACGTCCTTGAGGTTGTTCACCCGCGCACCGTGCACTCGGATCAGGTCGTGGCTGTCGGCGACGGCCGGCGCAGGCGACTGCGTGTCCGTCCTGGTGACCGGGCTCATCGTGTCTCCATCCGTTGGGCGGGGCCGCCTGCGCGGTCGGGCGTCTCGTCCACCTCGCGCCGAGCCCGGCCCGAGGGAGACGGGCGAGGTGCCGGCCTCGCCGGCAGCGTAGCGCGACCGGTGGACGGGACCGCGTGGTCATCGCGTTCGATGACCACGCGCCTCACGCTACGGTGCCGGGAACGGGCCGCGCTTCTTCGTTCCTGATCCTTCGCGGACGGATCGCACGGAGCAGCGCGGCCCGTTCCCGATACTTCGCGGACGGCTCACTGTTCGCCGAGGACCATCCACTTGTCGGTGTCGGCCATCGGTTCGAAGCCGACCTGGGCGTACACCGCGTGCGCGTCCGCGGTGGCCAGCATCAGACGCCGCAGCCCGGCCGGTTCGAGGTGGTCCCGGATGACCGCGACCAGCGCCGTGCCCAGGCCCTTGCCGCGCACGGCCGGGTCGATGTAGACGTCGCACAGCCAGCCGAAGGTGGCCCCGTCGGTGACCACGCGGGCATAGCCGACCTGGGCCCCGGACGCCGTGTCGTAGACCCCGAAGTTGAGCGACCGTGCGATCGCCGTGTCCTGCTTCTCCCTCGGGCGGCCCATTGCCCAGTACGCGTCGAGGGACAACCAGCGGTGGATCAGCGCGGCATCGAGCCGGGTCGGATCGGTGGAGATCTCGTACCCGTCCGGAAGAAGATGTATGACCATGCCCGGATCCAACCAGCCCACCACGTCGGCCGACCACCGGATATCGGTGCGCGGCCGGCGGACGGGACCGGTGCGCCGGATCAGTGGGCCGGCACCAGGGCCGCCGCGTGGGCGCGGAGCACGGAGCCGCGATCGCGCTCGGGGCCGACCAGGCGCAGCCGCAGCAGGTGCCCCCGGCCGGGTCCCGGGGTGTCGCGCTGGAGGGTGCCGGTGACGCAGTCGAAGGTGGCCGCGTCGGTGTGCCGTACGAAGAAGGCGGGGCCTGCGACGCCGGCGAGCAGTTCGATGGCGTCGGCCAACAGGCGTGGGCTGCGGGGGCGGGCGTGCTCGACGTCGACGGCGTAGACGCCATCCGGCAGCACCTCGGTGCCGCGCAGTCGCCAGGGCGAGCCCGGGAGGTTGCAGGCGACCCGGAGCCTGGGCAGCAGGTCCGCCGCGGGGTCCGCCGCGGTCCACCCCGGTTGGGTCGTCTGATCGGCCAGTTCGCGCAACGCGTCCCCAGGCGCCTCGTCGCCCGACACGCCGAAGAATTCGTCCATAAATGTCACTGTAAGTCGAAGTCTCGTAACCGGCTTCTCCGGGGCTTCGGCTACGGGCCGGCCTCGAGGCTCAGCAGCGCGGACTTGATGGCGATCCCGCCCGCGTACCCGCCGAGCGTCCCGTCGCTGCGCAGCACGCGGTGGCAGGGCAGCACGATCGGCAGCGGGTTGCTCGCGCAGGCCGAACCGACCGCGCGAACCGCCTGGGGGTTGCCGACCATCCGGGCGACATCGGCATAGCTGAAGGTGTGGCCGTAGCCGATCTCGGGGAGTCGGCGCTGCACCAGTTGCCGAAAGCCGGTGGACAGCACCAGGTCCAGATCCAGGTCGAAGGACGTCCGGGAGTGGTCGAAGTACTCGTCGAGTTGGCGGGCGGCCCGGGCCAGGCGTCCGGGAGCGCGCAGGATGCGCGGGCCGAGCCGGGCGGTCAGCGTGTCCAGGACCTTGTCGTGGTCCTCGCCGGCGAAGGCCACCCGGACCAGGCCCTTGTCGGTCGCGGCCAACAGCAGCGACCCGATGGGGGTGTCCACCGTGGTGTAGGCGACGTCCAGGAGCCCGTCCCGGGCGGCTGCCGCCACCAGCCGGTCGTGCAGTCGATCGAGCGCCTCCCGGTCGCTGCGGGCGCGGGCGAGCAGCACGGACGTGCTCGGCGCGCCGGCCGCGGGGACCGGGATGGCGGGGGTGGAGGTGGGGTTGTCGTCCGTCATCGGACCGCTCCCTTCGAAGTGGCGCTCAGCGATGTGCGCAGGGCCTTGATGCCGTCGGCCGCGGCGCGACGGGCCGCGGCCGCGCTGCCGCCGATCAATTCGGCGACGTCCCGGTAGGGCAGGCCCGCGAAGTGGTGGTAGGCGACCGCCTGCCGCTGCTTGGTCGGGAGCGCCGCGACCGCGCGCCACAGGTCGTGGTCGACCGCGTCCGGCAGACCCAGGACCGAGGCTTGTTCGGGCAGTTCGCCCATCGGGACCGCGTGCCGTGCCCGGGCTCGGACGATGTCGATCGCCTTGCGGTGCGCGATGGTCACCAGCCAGGCCCGCACGTTGGCGTCCTCGGGCAGGTCGGGGTAGGCGCGCAGCGCGGCGAGGAACGTCTCGGACCACGCGTCGTCGGCGTCGTGCGGACTCAGCAACGCCCGGCACACGCGCAGCACGGTGTCCGCGTGCTCTCGGACCACCCGTTCGTAGGGCTGCTTCATGTCCTCGTTTCCCGTGCCCGTTCGGACGCGCTGCGGGCGCCGACCGCTCAGAACAGCCGGGCCGCCTTGGTGCTCTCGGACTCCTCCAGGTCCAACAACCGCCGCTTGCGTTCGAGTCCGCCCGCGAAGCCGGTCAACTTCCCGTCGCTGCCCACCACTCGGTGGCAGGCCACGATGATCGAGATCGGGTTGTGCCCGACCGCCTGGCCCACCGACTGGGCCAGCGCCCTGTTGCCCAACCGCTCGGCGAGCGCACCGTAGGTGGTGGTCGCACCGAAGGGGATCTCCCTGAGCATGGCCCACACCCGCTCCTGGAACGGATCGCCGTGTGTGGACAGCGGCAGGTCGAACGAGGTCCGCTCGCCGGCGAGGTACTCGGTCAACTGGGTCGCCGCCGCCGCGAGCAGGGGGTCGTCGCGGTGCTCGACCCGCGCGCCCAGGCTCTCCTCGGGCGGCATGTACCAGTGGTGCGGGAAGTACAGCCCCACGATGGCGTCCTGCGCCGCCACCACGATCAGCCCGCCGAGGGTGGTGTCGACGATCGCATGACGTGTGTTCATCGTGCTGCTCTCCTCAGTCGCGGTGTTCGTCCCGACTCTCGACCGAACAGGTCGTCCCGACAAGTAGACGCGCGTGGGCCGCCGAATGTGAGGTCGGCCCCGACAACCCGCGGTCCGGCGCGCGAGCTTTGCCGGGCGGTCGCTGTCGGCGTCCGTCGCAGCGGGTATGAGCCTGTTGGATGTCCCCATCGAGGTGAGTCGTATGTCGCCCGTACACAGCGAAGTCGAGCTCGGGGTTCTGGCCGGTCACGACGGCTCCCCCGCCGCCGAGCACGCGTTGGACTGGGCCGCGCGCGACGCCGCCGCCCGGCACGTTCCGCTGTATATCGTCACGGTTGTGCCCATCAGCGGGCTCGGTCACCGGCATCGGGTCGAGGTGCGCGAGCGGGCACACGCGCTGGTCGACACCGCCTCGGCACGCGTCCGCGAGCGGTTCGCCGGCCTGGTGGTGGAGGGTTCGGTACGCGAGGGCGACGCCGCCGAGTCGCTGCTGGCCGCCGGCGCGCGGTGCGACACCATGGTGGTGGGCAGTCGCGGTCACGGCGGGTTCGCCGGCCTGCTCCTGGGGTCGGTCTCGTTGCGCGTGTGCGCGCACACCACGTGCCCGGTGGTGGTTCTGCGCTCCGAGACGGCCCAGGACGCGAGCGGCGTCGTGGTCGGCATCGGCGGCCCCGAGGACGAGCCCGCCGCGGAGTTCGCGGCCGAGCGGGCAGGACTGCTGGGCGGCGGCCTGCGTGCCGTGCACTCGTGGGCACTCCCGGTGACCGGCCTGGCGCCGAGTCTGATGTTGCCGTCGATGTTCGACGTCGACACGGTCACCGCCGAACGCACCAGGATGGTCGAGCAGGTCGTCGGCCCGATCCGGCGCCGCGACCCCGAACTGCCGGTGGACACCGTGGTGATGAACGGGTCGGCCGGGCGCGACCTGGTGTGCGCGTCGATCGACGGCGCGTTGCTGGTCGTCGCCGCGCACCCCAGGCACGGGCCGCTGCCGATGCGATTGGGCCCGACCACGCACGCCGTCCTGCATCACGCGCATTGCCCGGTGGCCGTGGTCCCGGTGAACTGATCGTCCCGGTGCCAGATCCTCCGAACGCGTGGGCGGACACGGCGGCGACCCGCCGCACGCCGCGCTTTCGGTCCTGTGCAGGTTCGCGGCAAACGGCGGGTCGGCGGCTCGGGGTACGTATGTGCAGGTGATGCGGGTGTACCGGGCGCGCGGTTATCGCGACGCGTAGACGTTCTCGGCGAACGCGGCGATCTGTTCGTCGGAGAGGTGTCGCGCCAGGTCCGCCTCGCTGATCATGCCGACCAGGCGCTTGCGCGCGATCACCGGCAGTCGGCGGATCTGGTGGACCTGCATCTCGCGCAATACCTCGGCGATGTCGGCGTCGGCGTCGATCCAGCGGGGTGTGCCCTCACACAGTTCGCCGGCGGTAACCGTGGCGGGATCCCGGCCGTCCGCGACGCACTTGGTGACGATGTCGCGGTCGGTGATGATGCCGCACAACCTCTCGTTGGCGTCGCTGACCGGCAGCGAGCCCACATCGAGTTCGCGCATCAACTGCGCGGCCCGGTGCAGCGTCTCCGTCTGCGGAATCCACTGAGCGCCCTCGTGCATGATGTCTTTGGCCATGGTCATGGTGGTACCTCTCGCAGTGCCCGCCGTCGGCAGCCCGCCGACCGCAGGGCTCGGGACCGCGCCGCGGACGCCGCACGCGGTCCTTTCCATCGTCTCCGCCCCACTGCCCATCGGCCACCCGGGTGAACGGCTGCCGGCACGGCCTCGCCGCACGGGGCACTCGGACGCCTCCTTGCGTCACCGGGTGTGTGCGTGGGGTCTGGGACAGGTGGGCCGGTGGCGGACGAAAGTGCTCGGGAGATAGCCGGGTTCCCAGTCGGGGGCAGGGATTCAGGCGGTCGTCGCGGTCGATGTCCCGGCCGCGGGTCGGCGTTCGAGGAGGCGAGCGAGCGCGCCGTGGCGTGCGGAGACCAGCAGGGACAGGACGAACCCGGTGGCGGCGACCAGCGCGATGGTCGCCCCGGCGGCCACGTCGTAGTGCCGGGAGATCTCCAGACCGATCACCGCGCTGCAGACGCCCAGCACGCCCGCCAGCGCGGTGGTGCGGCGCAGCGAGTCGGTCCACAGCCGGGCCGTGGCGGCGGGCGCGACCAGCAGCGCCAGCGTGAGCATGATGCCGACCGCCGGAGTGAGCACCACGATCACCGCCTGGACGATCAGCAGGAGCAGCAGGTCCAGGGCCGTCACCGGGTGCCCGGCGGCGCGCATGCCCTCGTGGTCGAAGGCGGCGAAGGTGAGTTCCTTGGCACACAGGCCGAGCACGACCAGCACCACCAGGCCGACGCCGGCCGTGACCACGAGGTCGTGGTGGTCGGTGGTGACGATCGAACCGACCAGGAACGCGGACAGTTTGCGGTCCGAGGCCGGCCCGGCGGCCACCAGCGTGGCACCCAGGGCGAAGCCGGCGGCCAGGATCACCCCGGTCGCGCCGGACGCGGTCCGGCCCGGTCGCCGGGTCAGTCCGACGATGGCCAGGGACAGCAGCACACCCACCGCCGCGCCGCCCAGATAGATGTCGAGGCCCAGGATCGAGGCGAGCACGACGCCGGGGAAGGTGGCGTGGGTCATCGCCATGGCGTAGAAGGCGAGCCTGCGCAACACGACCTGGACGCCGACGATGCCGGCGAGCAGCCCGACCATGACCGCTTCGGCGTAGGCGCGATGGGTGTAGGTGTCGAACCAGGTCATCGGGCGCTCCCGGTCGGGCGGGGAATCGGGGACGGGGTGCGAGAGGGGGTGGGGGACGCGGTCACGGCCGGTGTGGGTACCGGTGCGGCCGGGCGTTTCGCGCGGGCCGGCAGGCGCGGGTTTCGCCGACCGGCCACGCCGACCGCCATCGCCGCGCCGAGCGCGAGCAGGTAGCCGGCCACCAGGGTCAATACGACGGTGGGTCCGGCGGGCAGCGCCAGGTCGTGGTCGATCGAGGCGGTGTAGCTGACGGTCAGGCCGACGTACCCGGACAGTACGGCCGAACCGACGGCGATCGCCACGATCGGGCCCAGCCGACCGCCCAGCGTGCGGCCGATGGTGGCCGGGACCACCAGCAGGGCCAGGACCAGGGTGGTGCCGATGGTGCGTACGGCGGCGACCACGGTCAGCGCGATCACCAGGTTCAGCGCCAGGTCCAGCGCGCCGACGCGGTATCCCGCCGCGCGAGCGGCCTCCGGGTCGAAGCTGCGCAGGAACAGTTGCCGACCCAGCGCGGCGAGCGTGATCAGGCACAGCAGCGCGACCGCCGCGGTCTCGATGATCCGCGTGCGGGAGGTGTACAGGATCTGGCCGAACAGGAAGGTCTGGAAGTCGGCGGTGTAGGAGCGGCTGCGCGAGACGACCACCACGCCGACCGAGAACATCGCGGTCAGCACGATGGCCAGCGCGGCGTCGTCGCTGGTGCGCCGGTTGTGGGTGAGCAGCGTCAACCCGACGGCGGTGACGCCGGCCGCGACCGACGCGCCCGGGAGGACCCCGTCGACGCCCTGGAGGGCGAAGCCGATCGCGACGCCGGGAAATACCGTGTGGGTGAGCGCGTCGGCGACGAACTCCAGTCGGCGCAGCGCGACGAACGCGCCGACGACGCCGCACAGGACGCCCAGGATGGTCAGTTCGATCAGGGCGCGGGTCAGATAGGGGACTCGAAAGGGTTCCAGGAGCAGGGTGGTGTCCACGCTCGGCCTCAGCCCGGGGTGACGACGAGTCGGCCGGCGTCGAGTTCGAGGACCCGGCCGCCGTAGCAGGCGCACAACAGTTCCGGGGTGAGTGCGGACTCGGTGCTGCCGAAGGCGAATTGGCGGCGGTTGACCAGGCACGTCTGCTCGCACAGGCGTTGCGCGACGGCGAGGTCGTGGGTGCTGACCAGGACGGCGGTACCGGCTTCCTTGGCGTCGACGAGAGCGCTGATCAGTGCCTCCTGACTGACCGCGTCGACCCCGTTGAACGGCTCGTCCAGCACCAGGATCGGCGGTTGCGCGGACAACGCGCGGGCCAGCAGCACACGTTGGCGCTGGCCGCCGGACAGGGTGCCGAACCGGGCGTTCGCCCGGTCGGCGAGCCCGACCCGGGCCAGTGCCCGGTCGGCTGCGTCCCGGTCCCGGCGGCCGGGGCGGCGCAGTCGGCCGATCAGGCGATAGCGGCCCATCAGGACCACCTGCCGTACGGTGACCGGGAATTCCGGGTCCAGGCTCGCCGCCTGCGGTACGTAGCCGACGTACGCGCGGGCCGCGGCCGGGCGCCGGCCGGCCACGGTGACCGTGCCGGCGACCACCGGGACCAGGCCCAGGACGGCCTTGATCAGCGTGGACTTGCCGCCGCCGTTGGGGCCGACCAGGGCCACCGCCTGGCCGGCCGGAACCCGGCCGTCGACCTTCGCGAGGGCGGGGGTGCGGTCGTAGGCCATGGTGGCGTCCAAGAAGCGGACCGGATCCGGTGCGGCCTCGGTGCCGTCGGTCATCGCTCAGCCCCGCAGCGCGGCGACGATGGTGTCGGTGTTGTGCGCCTCGGAGTCGAGGTAGGTCGCGCCGGCGGAGCCGGGGGCGCCGAGCGAGTCGGCGTAGAGCGAGTCGTCGCCGGCGATCACCTTGACGCCCGCCTCCCGGGCGATGGTCTCGGCGGTCTTGGCCGGCAGCGCGCTCTCGGCGAAGACGGCCTTGGTGCCGGTGGCCTTGATCCTGGCGACGACGTCGTCGATGCGGCTGCCGGAGAGTTCGGCCTGGTCGTCGAAGCCGGGGATGATCGAGCCGACGAACTCCAGCCGGTAGCGGTCGACGTAGTAGCCCAGCGCGTCATGGTTGGTGACCAGCTTGCGAGCGGCCGCCGGGATCGTGTCGAGCTTGGCCCGGGTGTCCGCGTCGAGCGCGTCGAGCTTGGCGCCGTAGCCGGCGAGGTTGTTCTCGTACACCTTCGCGTTGACGCCGTCGGCGGTGGTCAGCGCCTTGGCGATGTTGGTCACCATCACCTTGGCGTTGAGCGGGTTGTGCCAGATGTGCGGGTCGTACTCGCCGTGCTCGTGCTCGTGCTCGTGGTCGTGGTCCTCGTCCGACTCGCCCTTGCGCAGGGGTACGCCGACCGAGGTGTCCACGACCGGGCCCTTGAAGCCGGCGGCCTGGATCGCCTTGGGCAGCCACGCCTTCTCCATGTCGACGCCGTTCTCCACGACCAGCTTGGCGCCGCGGATCGCGTTCAGGTCCGCGGGGGTCGCCTCGTACTCGTGGGCACTCGCGTTGGCCTTGATCAACTGGGTCACCTCGACCCGGTCGCCGCCGATGTTGCGCACGAAGTCGGCGACCTGCGTCGTGGTCGCCACCACCTTGATCCGGGGTCCGGAACCGGCGGCCGGCGGGCCGGCGGCCGCGGCCGGACCGGCGGCCCCGACCTGGTTCCCGTTCTTCCCGTCCTTGTCGTCCTTGTCGTCGGAACCGCACGCGGCGAGGGTTCCGGCGGTCAGGGCCGTTGCGGCGAAGGCGAAGACCGCGCGGGTGGATATACGCATGAGAGCTCTTTCCGGGCAGGGGTGTGTCGACGCGTCGATCGGCGGGCCGACTCGACCATTCGATAATGAAAACCATAATCAGTTACGGATGGGGTGTCCACACCGGGTCCGCGCCCGGGCCGATGGTCTGCCGCCCGTGCCGAGAACGCCGGTGTCCCCCGGCATGGCCATGCCGGGGGACACCGATGCGGGGCGCGGACGCGTACGGCTATTGCCTGGACGCCGGGGATTCCGCGTCCGGGCTGTGCTCCGGCACGGCCTCCCGATCGGCGGCGGCGCGATCGGTGCCGGGGGGATCGCAGGCGGCGGGTCCGGCGGCACCCCGGCTCGAAGCGGCGGCGGGCGGTGGGGTGTCCGTGCCGGCCGCACCGGCGGCGGAGCGGGCGGCTTCGGCGCGCACGAGGGCGCTCAGGAGCAGGTAGGCATCAATGGGCATGGTGGGATCTCCCGGGTTCGCGAGGCTGAGGAATCGAACGCGGCACGCCGGACACGCCACTCGCCCGATTCGGCGGCGGCGCGGCGGCGGTGACCTCTCAGCAGCGCAGGACGACGGTCCGCGAAGGGGTTCGCCCGAGGGTGTTCGTGGCCGTGCGGGCGCAGCCCTCGCCGATCTCGGCCGGGTCGGCGATTCGGGATCCGAGGACGTCGGTGAGGGCGGGAGCCGAGGCGGCCGGAACGTGGTGGCGCGGCCGGGCCGTGGCCGGCGTACACGCGCCGCCGACCGCCGGACCGTGCCGACCGCCGGTGTCGCCCGCCGGCGCGGCATCGCGCGCCGAGTGCCCGTCGTGCTCGTCGGGCGCGCCACCGGACGCGGCGGCGGGCACGTCGCCGACAAGGGAGAAGGCGATGCGATCGGCGGTCTCGACCGAGCATCGATCCGGGATCGGCGCGGCGCGGGGTCCGACGCCGGGGACATGGGTGGCGTGCAGCAGGGCCATCAGGGCGATCAACACGATCACGCGGAACACGCCGTGCCGGGCGGGGGCACCCCCGGCCGCGACCTGCGCCATCCTGACCTCCCTCGGAACCGCTCTCCGAGAGAACCTCCGAATCCGGCCGGCGGCACGGCGACGAGGCCGAGAACTCCGCGATTTCACCCGATCCGGCGAATCCGCGTCGGCCGCGGGGCGGATGGTCCGCATGGACCATTCATCCGCTTGGCCGATAACGTCCGCACATGGACGACACCGCCGCACCCCACAGACCCGCGCTGCGCAAGGATGCCGCGCGCAATCGGCGCCGGATCATGGACGCCGCACGGGAGCTGGTGCGCGGCGGCAGGCCGCCGCAACTGAACGCGGTCGCGCTGGCCGCCGACGTCGGGGTCGGCACCGTGTACCGACACTTCCCCACGCCCGAGACCCTGCTCGAGGCGCTGGCCGCCGACCGGTTCGCCGAGTTGATCCAACAGGCCCATCGAGCCGCCGACCTGCCGGACGCGCGGCAGGCCCTGCGCGTCTTCCTCAAGGCCGTACTCACCGCGTGTGTCCAGGACGAGGCGTTCGCCGCGGCGGCCTTCGGCCCCGACGCGGCCACGCCGGAGACCGGGCAGCTCCGCGAGCACCTGCAGCGCGCGACCGCGGACCTGCTGGCACGCGCCGCCGCCGTCGAGACCCTGCGCCCGTCGCTGGGTCCGGGCGACCTCCTGCTGCTGTTGTGCGGACTCGGGTTCGCGGTACACCGCTCCCCCGACCGAACCGACCCCACCCTGCCCGACCGCTACCTCGACGCCCTGCTCGCGGGCACCCTCATCGCGACCGCGGAGACCACGTGTGATCCGCCGAGCTACGCGCGTCCGGCTGCCGAGACGGGGCCGGATCTCGCCGGGTGACACGCCTGTCGGCGCTGCCGGTTGCCGGGGTTGGGCGGGGGTGCGGGCTTACCGTGGCGGAGTGGACGAACGATATGCCCGGTATGCACCGGGTCGACGCGCGGTGTTGCTCGGAATCGCGGGAACGGCGATCGGCTGCTCTTCGTCCGGCGGACGGCGCGCGTCGCCGTCACCATCGCCCACCGGCGGACCGGCCTCCGCGAACGGGTCCGCCTCGTCGAGTGCCGCCGCGACCGCGACGGGTGCCGCGCCCGGACTTCCGGTGGTCACCGCGTGGGCGCCCAACCCGGGTGACGTGCAGCCGGAGGTGAAGCGACGCGCGGTCGACGCGGTGTCCGCGCTCGGCGCGTGGCCGCCGGGCGAACCGGGACTCGCCGCGGCCCGTGCGCGGCTCGCCGCGCTGGGGTTCGCCCCCGAACTCGCCGACCAGGCCGGATCACTGCTCGTGGACGCGCCCGAGGCAGTGCTCGAGGTGGTCGACGCGCAGTACGGCGGCATCCTGGACACCACCGCGAGCGTGCTCGTCGCCTGTCGTCGGTGGACACGCGCCGCCGACGGAGCGGTGACGGCGGACGGGTCGACCGTGGACGTGCGACTGAGCCGGGCCACACCCCGGTGGACGGTCACCGCGCTGCATCCCTCGGATCCCGGACCGGCCGCCGCGACCGTTTCCGCACAGGCGACCCGCGTGCTCGCCGACTCGCGCATCGTCCTGCCGCCCGCCGCCGCCGACGACGTACGGGCCGGCACCGTGCACGCGTCGGTGCTCACCGCGTTGGAGACGTTGGCCGTCGACCACACCATCGACGTCACCGTACTGCGCTCGGGCCACCCGATCGACGTGTTCGGCACCACGCGCCCCAGCGACCACCCGAAGGGTCGCGCCGTCGACGTATGGGACATCGACGGCCGCCCCGTCGTGGACCCGGCCACGCCCCGCGCGCTCGTCGAGAGCTTCATGCGGGCCGGCGCGGCGGCCGGCTCCTACAACGTAGGCGGCCCGTACGCACTCCCCGGCGCCACGTTCTTCACCGACCCGACCCACCACGACCACGTGCACCTGGGGTTCACCACCTGAACCTGCGCCGGTCGCCCGGAGCCGGCGCACGCCGGGGGCGAACGTCACGCGAGACGGCCGCCGCCCGGGTGGATCGGCTCGCGGCGGTCCGACTTCCTCGACACGGTCCGACGTGGTCCGACCGGCTCGAAAGGGTCCGCCCGGCTGATTCGATCCGCCGACCGGCCGGGCGCGGCGTATTATAGCCCTTGAACGGAATGCTGCCGGCGCCCCCGGGATCCCGAGCCGCGGCCGACACCTCGCGCTCGTGCGACAGGCGGCCCTCCGTGTCCTGGCGCGGCCCAGGGTGGCACGGAGGCCGGTCCCCGGTGCGTTCGGCGAAGCCGATCGTCGGGTGCGCGCACCCGCGGTCGGGTGGTGCGACGGAGGAGCCATGCTGAGCAGTGGCGAATCGACGATGGTGGAGCCGGAGGCGCTGCAGTGCGCCCTTTTCGGTGTGCGATTTCCGGCCCGGCCGGAAGCCCTGACGGCGGCGGCGACCGTCAACGGGGCGGAGGTCCGGGTCACCCGGGCCTTGGCGGCGTTGCCGGAACGCCCGTACGAGGGGCCGAATCAGGTCTGCATGGCCCTGTGCGGGCGGCAGGCGGGAATGGACCGCGGCCTGTGACCGACCAGCGCCGTACGACGAAGACGGCGACCACGACCGCACTCGCCCGCCACGGCGTTCTGCCGAGCGCTTGATCGAGCGACCGGGTGATCGAGCGCGCGATCGAGTGAGCGCACACCCGACGCCGTGGCGCGAGGGGTCGCTTCGGGCCCGGCGGACCGCCGACTTCAACGCCGTACGGTAGCGGGTGCCTCCACCTCCAGGTAGCGCCGACCGCCCTTGCCCCGATACTCCAGCACCACCCAGCCCAGTCCGCCCAACACGCGCGCACAGCCGCGCAGCGCCGATTCCGCCTCGTGGCCCGCGCCGCTTCCGCGCGGACCCGGCCACTCCACCCGGACCACCCTCGGATGCTCCGTCGCGGTGACGAGGTATCCGGTCGCCGCCCGCTCGCCGTGTTCGTCCACCGCCGACGGCGGCACCCCGGCGGCCTGCAACGCCAGTGCGATCGCGCGCACCATCCGGACCCGCTCCCACTCGGCGGGCACCGCGCGCGGATCCACGACCGACGTGTTCACCACCTCACGAATCCGCAACAGCGCCTCGAACGCGTCCCGAACCGCGCCGGCCCGCTCCTCGTGCGACGCGGCGGCTCCGCCGGGCCCGTCGGCCCCGGCCGGCCGTACCTCCGCCCCGGTCGCCGGCTCGAAGCCCCCGGTCGCACCCGCCTCGGATCCCGTCACCGCTCCCCCATCCGCTTCACCCGCCACGTCCTACAGCCAACCCCGCTCGAACGCGTAGCCGGCCGCCGCGTGCCGGCTCGGCTCGCCGACCTTGATCATCGCCGAGGACGGGTGGTTGCGGACAGTACCGGCCGCCAGGTACACCCGGGCGGCGATCTCGCGCACGCTCAGCCCCTCGCGGGTGGCAAGCCCAACATCACGACGTGCAACAGCAGTTCCCTCACCGGAGTGGGCATCCAGACGGCCGGCAAGGTCTTCTACGGCGGCCTGCTGCTCCGGACGAGTGGCACCGACTACCCGAAGGTACGGCGGCAGACCCTGCTCGCCGCCAAGGCCCTCGACCCCACATGCGCGCTGTTCAAGAAGACCGGGAACGCCTGGAACGCGGTCGCCGTGCCGTCGACGGCCGGCGACTCGAACTGCCCCTGACCCCATGCGCGGGCACCCCCGTGCCGCCTCGGCGGCCGGGTGGACGCCCGCGCGCTCGGCATGTCGGGTCGGGCGAATTTAGCCAGTATTTGCTGGCCTTCCCGGATCCCTTCGCTCGGGACCCCTGTCCGTGTGAGTGTTTCGCTCGCTCGGGCACGAACCCCGGCGTGCACGGTCGACCGCGGCGCTCACAAGGCGCGCGGACAAGCCGGATTCGTGGTCGAGGTCTGCCTTTCCACTCAAGGAGCCTCGATGAATCGAAGAATAACCACGGCCGGGACCGTCCTGGCCATGCTCACCGGTCTCACGGTGAGCGCGACGTCCCAGTCGGCCTCGGCCGACCCGGCGCCTCCCCCCGGCGCACAGTCCCTGGCGATCTCCGCCGCCGACCGAGCCGCGGCCAGCGGCCTCGACACCCTCGCCAAGGGTCCCGACGAGCAGTACGAACGGCAGTCGGTCACCCCGTGGGTCAACGACCTGTACTCGGTCGCCTACCAGCGCACCTACCGGGGCATTCCGGTGGTCGGCGGCGACGCGGTGGTGCTCGCCGACGGCCAGGGCCGGGTCCGCGCGACCCAGTCCGCCACCGACGCCCGCATCGCCGTGCAGATCCACCCCACGGTGGCGGCAGGCGCGGCCGAGGCCACGTCCAAGACCAAGCTCGCGTCCGTGGACAAGGTCGAATCGCACCGCCTGGTCGTCCGGGTCAAGGACGGCAAGAGCGCGTTGGCCTGGGAGACCGTGCTGATCGGTCGTACCGCGACCGCGCCCAGCAGGCTCCATGTGTTCGTCGATGCGAGCACGGGCACGGTGCTCGACACCGTCGACGACGTGAAGGCCGGCACCGGCAACAGTCAGTGGAACGGGCCGAACCCGCTCAC
>NZ_JBITJP010000033.1:94961-125476 GCF_044460165.1 Embleya sp. NPDC050154 | reverse complement strand
AGCCCTCGACGTTGCCCGTGTAGGCCGTCACGGGGTCGTCGCCGGCCCCGAGTTGCGCGAATCCCGTCTCGACGACGGTCAGACGGGTGCCGGTCTCGATCGGGTCGAGAGTGAACTCGACGTAGGTTCGCCGCGGGTCGTCGGCGGGCAGTCCCTCGATCGCCCAGGTGTAGCCGAACCGATGTACGGGTTCGACGACCTGGATCCACAACGTGGAGCGGCCGATTCCGTCCCAGTGCACGTGCGCCTCGCCGCCCGGGCGCAGGTCGATGTCGGCGTTGTCGCCGAACCAGCCGCCGAGCCCTTCCGCCGTGGTCAGGGCTTCCCAGACCTTCTCGGGGGGATGAGCGAGGTCGAGCACGCGCTCGATTCGATCGGGAATGGTCACGAGCCCCTCCTGGATGGCAATCGTCGGGTTGCCATAAATGTATAGCAACACTTGGGTTGCGACAAGCGTGGACGACACGATCACCCGCCGCCCGCCGCTCGCCTGACACGGACGGCGGCCGGGCACCCCGGGACCGGACGGGCCGTCGCCCCGATCGTCGCGCCGAGGGCGCCACCCAGCGAGTCGGGTCGACTCGGAAGTGGTGCCGCGAACGCGGACACAGGATCCGGAGGGACTTCAGTCGGGGACGCTCGGGGCCGACTCGGTTCTCCAGCGGGCCCGCAGGATCCCGTCGCCGTCGGGCAGGACGGCGGCGAACAGGGGGTGGCGTTCGTTGACGTAGTGGGAAAGGGAGGCAGCCGCGCGGGCACCGGCGACGTGCGCGGCCAGTTCCTGGTACCGGGTCTCCTCGGCGATGGTGCTGGTGATCAGCCCGACTTCGTTCTCCCAGACGAATTCGACCGTGTGCCGCGTTAGAAGTCCGGCGAGGACGTGGCCGAGGTCGGGGTTCAGGTCCGGCCAGATGGCCAACCGGGTGCGGGGGGTGAGTCCCGCGCGCACCGTATCGAGATTGTCGGCGGTGATCCGATGCCACCGAGAGGCGTTGTAGAGGTAGTTCTCTTCCAGGAGCGCGGCGCGCGGCGCTGCGAGGTAGGAGCGCAGCCGCGCCCAGAAGTCCTCGTCGGCGGGTTCCTGCACGCCAGGCTCGTCGTCGAAGGAGGCGTCGTAGGGGGAGTAATCGGCTCGTGCGGGGGACAGGCCGAGTGCCCGGGCGCGGGCCAATGCCTCGATACAAGGCACGATGCTGCACACATACACACCCGCATCGCCGACGTGCACGGCGAACTCGCCCTCGGCTTCCAGCCTGCACCACACCCCGCTGTCGCGGAGCATGGCCCGGACCAGTTCCAGACCCACGGCAACCGGCACCCGCGCCCCGTCGTGGAACCCGGCAAGGTCGGGCGGGAAGAGCCCGGCCAGGCCATGGCCGTCAGTGGACGGTCCCGAGCCGAAGTGGAAGAACTCGATCTGCGGCTCCCGGATATTCAGGCACTGCACGTCGGCGTCTTCCGCGAAGGCGGCGATCGCCTGAAGGCAGGCGGCCTCGACCAGCCCAGAGCTATTGATCGACTCTCCCGAGTCGGGGCCGCCGTGCTCGTCATGGTCGATGTACTCGGTGACCCGATAGACATAGGGCAGCACCAGTCGTTTCCCCCCGAGGCTGACAGGCCCACCGACATCCGGCGGCAACGGTCCTGGTGGAGCATAGCCCTGCCGACGGAGAAGATCTCAGACGGCGGGTGCCACCGAGCGGCAGGTCAGCGTCGCCGACGCATCGCGGAAGCGATCGGCCAACAAGTCGGTACGGACGGCCAACAGGCTCGTCCTCGGGGTCCGGGACTGCGTCGAGGGGCGCGGAGCACTGCGGCGCGAGCTGGTCGCCTGTCTGCGCACCGGGCGGGCGCTTCGCGTTCCGCGAGCCCGTTCCCGACGACGCCCCGCGGGGCACGTCACCTCCGACGTGATGATCGGCGAGCGGCCCGCCGAGGCCGACGACCGGGCGGTTCCGGGCCATTGGGAGGGCGACTTGATCATCGGCACGGGCCGGTCCGCGATCGGCACGCTCGTGGAACGCACGACGCGGTTCACGGTGCTGCTGCACCTGCCGCGCATGGAGGGCTACGGTGTCCAACCGCGGGTGAAGAACGGCCCGGCGCCGGCCGGCCATGGCGCCGAGGCGATGAGGAATGCGATTGCGGCCAGGCTCATCGAGCTGCCCGAGGAACTACGTCGATCGCTGACCTGGGACCGCGGCAAGGAACTCGCCCAACACGTGAAACTCCGTTGTGACACAGGGCTGTTGGTCTACTTTGCCAACCCGCACAGCCCGTGGCTGCGCGGCACGAACGAGAACACCAACGGACTGCTGCGTCAGTACTTTCCCAAGGGCACTGATCTGTCCCGCTGGAACGTCGACGAGCTCGAGGCCGTCGCCGCCGCACTCAACGGCCGTCCCCGCAAGACACTCAACTGGCGAACTCCCGCCGAGGCCCTCAACGATCATCTACGCTCACTGCAAGCAAGCGGTGTTGCAACGACCCCTTGAACCCAAGCAGTACACGTCGATCAAACTGACAACGCGCCTTCCAAGGGCGGGAGTTGCCGCCTCGATGGGTTCGGGGGCGACTCCTACGACTGTGTGGATAAGGACCAGCGTCGCAGGGGCGGCCTGACTGCTCGTTACGACTGACGCTTCGGGTGTCCTTGCTGTTGATCTGTCGGTCACCTCTGCGGGCTCGATGCGGTCCGTCGGCCGCGCGGGCAGTGACCGAATAGGAGCCTGTTGCCCCAGGCACTCGTCACGGTCCTGTCCTCCCGCCCGGCCGACGGTCTCGCGCCGACCGCCGCTCCCGGGAAGGGGAACCGACAGCCGTGACCGGCATCCTGCAGGCCGAGCCGATCGGGAAGGTCGTCGTCGGAGTCGACACCCACAAGTACGTGCACACCGCCGTCGCCGTGGACGTTGTCGGCGGGGTCCAGGGCACGACCGGCGTGCCGGCCGACCGCGGCGGCTACCAACAACTCGACACGTGGGCGCGCCGGTTCGGCCGGGTCCTCGCCTTCGGGGTGGAGGGCACCGGTTCCTACGGCGCCGGACTCGCCTCCCACCTGCGCAGACACGGCCACAAACCGGTCGAGGTCAACCGACCCGACCGCCGCGTGCGCCGCCGGCGCGGCAAGTCCGACCCCATCGACGCCGAGAACGCCGCCCGCGCGGGGTTGGCCGGCACCGCCACCGCGACCCCGAAGAGCACCGAGGGCATGGTGGAGATGGTCCGCCACATCAAGATCGCCCGCGACGGCGCGGTCGAGACCCGCACCCAGGCCATCGTCACCCTCAAGGCCCTGATCGTCACGGTCCCCGACGAACTGCGCCGGCAGCTCCGGGGCCTGCCGAAGATGACCCTCATCGAACGATGCGCCGGCCTGCGGCCGGGCCCGGTGACCAGCCCGGCGGCGTCCGCGAAGCACTCCATACGCGCCATGGCCCGCCGCTGGAAGGACCTGAACGACGAGGTCAAGGAGCACGATGCGCTGCTCGGCGCACTCACCAAGGCCCACGCGCCCGAGCCGGTCGACGCCTTCGGCATCGGCGCGGACACCGCAGCCGAGGTGCCGGTCACCGTCGGGGACAACCCCGAGCGCATCCGCTCCCAGGCCGCGTTCGCCAAGCTCGCGGGTGTCTGCCCCGTCCCGGCCTCGTCCGGCAGGACGAACCGGCACCGGCTCAACCGCGGCGGCCACCGACAACTGAACTCCGCGCTCTACCGCGTGGTGATCGTCCGCATGCGCTTCCACCAACCCACGATCGACCACGTCGCCCGGCGCACAGCCGAGGGCAAGACGAAACAGGAGATCATCCCCTGCCTCAAGCGCTATCCGGCCCGAGAGACCCACCAGTACATCAAGGCCAAGCAGCCACCGACGAAAGCGACTTGACGAACCATAGGAGCGTCAACGCGATGGCCGAGGCACTGAACGGCACGTTCAAAGCCGAACTCATCGAAATGCAGGGCCCCTGGCGGGACTTCGCCCAGGTGGAGCGCGCCAGATCCGAGTGGGTGACCTGGTACAACGGCAAACGCCTGCACTCCGCGCTCGACTACATGCCGCCGGTCGAGTACGCGCAGCAACGCCGGGCCGACCAGGAGCAAACCACGCAGTCCGCGTAAACAACCGCAAACGGACTCCACGAAACTCGGATCAGCTCACCCTCATCGAACGTCGAGCGCCATCTGCGCCCCGTCCGGGACGGCAGGACCGCGCGCTGGTCGCGGATCGGGAACCGGTCGCGATCCTGGTGCTGCACAGCCCCCTCGGGGTCGGGTCCATCGCGCCCGACGACCCCCGGATCGTCGCACTCCTGCGCGGATACGCCGCCGACGGCTGGATCCCGCACGTCGACGACGGCGCCCCGTACCACGCGTGGGAAGGCCGCGATGGCCGGGTGAGCCGGGAGCAGGGCGCCTGCCGGCAACGCGATCGGTACACGGGCACGGTCGCGCGTCGAGCGTGGGAGTTCGACGGATGTCGGTCGGTCCCGAGCGTGAGGCTCCTCGACGAATGCCTCACCCGACTTGGTTGCCCCTCCGGGTCGGATCACCGGCGGTCGGCCTTGCTCAGGACGGCAATGTCGTGCGGCCCTCGGTGATGACGATCGTGGGTGCGGTGAGCGTCGGGAGAAGCCGGGTGTGGAGTTGGCGCATCGCGGTGAGCTTCCAGCGGTCAGTGGCAACCCGACGACCGCCCAGGCCCGTTCGGAACGTCGGGATCCGCCGGGACGGTGGCCGACCGCCCGGGACGGTGGCCGGCCGCCAGAGCTCCCGTTCATCCCCCGGCCTGCCTGCCGGAGGCGAGGAACTTCGCGCACGAGGCTCGGCGTCCGATCACCGCGGCCGGGCGCGGTGTGCGTCGCGCAGGCCGGCATGCCTCGCGGGGTCACACATCCGGACTCCGGCGCGGCGCGGCACTTCGGGCAGGGTGTCGCACCGCGCTTTGGTCCCCGTACGTGGAACGTGTCAACCTGTTGGGGCCGGCCGGACCTGCCGCCACGTCGTGCGCTGCGACGGTGGGACAGGCCTGCATGTCTCGTCGGTTCCAGGCCCGAGCGCGCGGGTGCGGGACCGCTCGAGACGCGCGGCCCGCGCGGCCCGGAACGCCGCGCGCGGGTCGGCGTCGTGCCCACCGGCCGCGATCCATTCGCCTTGCACGGTCGTGTACGGATACCAGCGTTCGTCGGGGCCACACCGAATCTGCACACCGCCTTCTGTGTCCGTGATGCGGTTCGCCTGCGTTGCCAAAGGACCGCGTACGCCGGTCCGGCCGTTTTCCAGCATCTTGACGGCGGCCGCCAACGTCGTGGGGGCCGGGTGGGTTCGGTACACGGCGGTGTGTACGGCCGCCGGACCGCCGAGACGATGAGCCAGAATCAGACGGTGGAGTTCGTTCTCGGATATCCCGGTGCGGGTCGCGACCTCGGGCAGGCGAGGGAGCCCTGCGGGGTCGCAGAGCATGCGTACCGCGTCGACGACGGCGTCGGCTTCCCATGCGGCTCCGCACGGGCCCATGTTCGCGTCCATGAGGAGGAGCGCGGCCCGGCGTGACGCGTCGGCGATCAAGAGTTCCAGTGCCTGGCGGTCCGGGTCCGGAAGGTCCTCGGGTACCCAGCTCGGCCCTGCGGTGGGGGGCGCTTCCGGCGGCGGGTGGGTGGTGTGCGCGAGGCGAGCGCGCCAGCGGTCGTAGGCGTCGTCGGCGCGGGTCTCGACGTGGTCGTCGCGGGCGGGGTCCGGTGGTTCGAGGTGGCTGCCGGACGGGGTGGGCAGGAATTCGGCCAGGCGACGCATGCCGGCGCCGCGGAGGGTGAGTACGAGCGCGGGATGGGCCCGCAGCCGTTGGGTCACGGCGTGGGCGAGGGCCGTCGTGTGCGCGCAAGGGGTCGCGTCACCGCATGTGCAGCTGAAGGACAGTGCCTGAGCGGGGGGAGGAATGGGCAGACCTGTGCGGGTCGGATCGGTCATCTCGGCGGGCAGGGAGCCGCTGCGGACCGCGCGTACGAGTTCCGGCTGTGTGGTCAGGGCCGCCGCGACGGTTTGCCACTGTTCGGTGGTGAGAGTACGGACGTGGATCGCGGTGCGGTGCCGTCGGCCCGCGTGGTCGACCCGGGCGGTCACACGGCCGGCGATGAACCTCAACGTCTGTATTGTGCCGCCGGGTTCGAGGTGTTCGGGGTACGTGGTGGTGGCGGTCAGGGCTCGTGCCCAGGCGCGGGCCCACGGGGTGGGTTCGGATGTGTCTTGGCTTGTGTTGCTCACGGGCGCTCCGAGGGACAGGGTTCGTGGTGGGACGTCGGGTGGCTTTCGCTCCGGTGGGGTGTACCGGTCCGGGTGGTGACCGCGCGGTGGGACGCGCGTGTCACGGGGTTCGCCTTCGTGTGGAGGGACAAGGTCGTCTGTCGGCGCGGGTGGATGTGCTCTGACCGGGTTTCGGCCGACGTTTCCGGTGTCCGTTCTCGGGGTGCCGGCCCTGGAGGTGGCGTCCCGTGCAGCCAGTGATGTGCCGGGCGGTGGGGGCTCGTCCGTCACGGTTGTCGGCATGCCGGCCCGGCCGGCTTTTCGTGTGTCGGTTCCGGTGGTGTGCGGGTCGGGGTCCGCTCGCCTATCGGCCGAGCGTAACCAGTTCGGTCAGGTCCGCGTCCGAGATCTCCGCGAGTCCGGTCTCGCCTGTGGACAGGATCGCTTCCGCGAGGTTTGCCTTGCGGGTGAGGAGTGTGTCGATGCGGTCCTCGACGGTGCCTTCGGTGATCAGGTGGTGCACGTGCACGACGCGGTGTTGGCCGATCCGGTGGGCACGGTCGGTGGCCTGGGCTTCGACCGCGGGGTTCCACTGGCGGTCGTAGTGGACGACGTGTTCGGCGCGGGTGAGGTTGAGGCCGACACCGGCGGCTTTGACGGACAGCACGAGGACGGGTACGTCGCCGCGTTGGAACGCGTCGACCATGTCCTGCCGCTGTGTTTGCGGGGTGTGTCCGTGGAGGAATCGTGTCTGGAGGCCGCGTGCGTGCAGGTGCGCTCGGAGCATGTGTCCCGTGGCCACGTAGGACGTGAACACGATGGCCGCTTCCCGGCGTTCGCGGACCACCGCAAGGATGTCGTCCAGCGCGGCGAGTTTCGCGGAGCGTTGCGTCGCAGCATCCGCGTCCCATGTGTCGGGCATCGGTTCCTTGAGGAACCGGGCGGGGTGGTTGCAGATCTGACGCAGTCCGGTGATGAGTTTCAGCACCAGGCCGTGTCGGGAGAGGCCGGTGTTCTCGCGGATGCGGTCCATGGTCTCGCGGGCCAACGCTTCGTAGAGCACGACCTGTTCCCGGGCCGGTTGCAAGACGCGCCGCACGACGACCTTGTCGGGGAGTTCGGGTGCGATGTCCGGGTCGCTTTTGCGGCGGCGCAGGATGACCGGTCCCACGAGGCGGTTCACTCGTGCGACGGCTTCGCCGTCGGGGTCGGTGTCGCGTTCGGCCGCGCGGGCGTACCGCGCGCGGAATTCGGGGAGTTCACCGAACAGGCCGGGGTTCACCCAGTCCAGGATGGCCCACAGCTCCGAAAGGTTGTTCTCCACGGGTGTGCCGGTGACGGCCACTGCGGCGCCCGCGTGGATCTCACGCAGCCGCCGGGCCGCGATGGAGGTCGGGTTCTTCACCGTTTGGGCCTCGTCGGCGACGATCAGGTCCCATGCGCGTGCCGCCAGGGCGGCGTGGTCGCGGGCGAGTACTCCGTACGTGGTGACGACGATCGCTGCGGGGGGAACGTCCTCGAGGGAACGGTCGGGGCCGTGGTAGCGGTGTACGGCGGTTCCGGGCGCGAACCGGTTGATCTCGCGGGTCCAGTTCGTGAGGAGGGAGGTCGGACACACCACGAGCGTGGGCGCTCCGGGGTCGCGTTCCTGTCGGTACAGGTGCAGGGCGATCGCGGTCACGGTCTTGCCCAGGCCCATGTCGTCGGCCAGCAGGGCGCCCATACCCAGGTCGGTGAGCCGCGCGAGCCACGCCAGGCCGCGTTGCTGGTACTCCCGCAGACACGCGCGCAACCCCGCCGGAGAGGGAACCGCACCGGCGGAAGGCTCACGCAGACCGTCGACGAGCGTGCGAAAACCGTCGGCCGTGGCGCACGGCATGGTGCGGCCGTCGATCGTGACGGTGCCCGACAGGGCGGCGGCGAGCGCCTCGGTGGCGCTCATGGGTGCGAGAGCGGGCCGGCGGGCGCGTTCGGCCGTCATCTCGTCCATCAGGACCCACGTGTCGTCGCGCAGACGTACCAGCGGTCGGGTGGCCGTGGCGAGGACGTCCATGTCCTCGGGTGTCAGGGCCACGCCCTCGAGCGTGTAACGCCAGCGGAAGTCCAGGACGTCCGAGAGTGCGAAACGTACTGCGGGCGCGGGTGAGCCGGATCGGGTTCCGATCACGGTCCCGGGGTCGAGCGTGTGGACCGTTCCGGGTGGCCAGACGACACTGACGCCGGCGGCCGTCAACGCGGCGCCGCCGGCGTATCTCAACTCCAGGGCCTCGGTGTCGCGCAACACGGTCTCGCACGGGTTCGGACGGGCCGCCAAGGGCCCCAGCGGCGCCCATGCGCGAGCGGCGCGGCGCAGTGCCCGACGTGCGCGTCGCCGACCGTCGGAGTCCAGTCGGTCGAACGTGACGGCCATGTCGTCGGGTCCGGTGAGGTGCACCGCCACGGGGACGACGTCGAAACCCTCGCTTCCTGTGCGTGGCCGACCGACCCGCAGGGTCAGGTGTGGTTCCGGGAGCGGGTCGTGTCCCACTTCGAGGTCGTCGATCCATGCCTGGACGCGCGGGTTCACATCGGCGGTGGCGGTGGTGAACGCACTCTCGCCCAGGACGTGTCGGGCGCCGGGCGTGCGCATGTGCGTGGCGGCGAGAGCGTCGAGGAAGGCGTGGGTGACGGTCGTCGGCGAATCGATCCGCAGCGGCATGTCGCCCAAGAACCGGCAGTGTCCGTGTGGGGGCAACGCGGCTGCCAGGGAACGCAGTTGCGTGGCCTGTGCGTCGCTGGGCGGAGTAAACCGCCACGTGGTCGATCCGGTGTCGGTCGTTGCGAGGCGTACGCGGCGGGCGGCGATCATTTCCAGTCCCCAGCGCGCGATGTCGGCCCAGGCGCGAGCCGCAGGGTGGGTGTGGCAGTCGTGGGGGGCGAGGAGCGCCGGTACGGCGTACGGAAGCGGCACCGCCCAGGCGCCGACGCTCACGCGGCGCACTCCGGTCACGGCGGCGACCGAGGGCTCCAGGACGAGGTCCGTCACGATCGGGTCCGCTTCGGCGGGCGCAGGCGGCATCGGGGCCCCGTCGGGCCGATACAACACCATGTGCCCGCCGTCCTCGGCCGGGTGTCGAGGCATGAACACCGCGGCGCACCCGGCGCGGACGGCTGCCACCACCGACGTCATCGGTGGCAGCTTCGCCTCGGGTCCCGGCCGGGCACCGATGCCGGACGATGGAGGGCTCATCGGGCGCGGAGCGGGACGGCGCCGGCGCGTGGTGGAGCGGGTGGCGTCGTCGGGCGGGTCGTCGAATACGGGAGCGGAGAACGTGACGAGCGGAGGGCTCGGACGGCAGACGGGGCTATTGCCTCCGGGGGCGGTGTGTTGTGGCTGCACGTGCGGTTCCTGTCGGTCGGGGAAACTGGGACGGGCCCTGTATTCGGGCCATGTCCATCGTGGGCGGAGCAACGGAACGAGGGTGCGCGTTGCACGAGCGGCCATGGGCGCGTGAGCCTCATGCGAGGGCCCCGGTGGGGTGCGACCGGCCGAGGGTCGCGCGGTGGATACTCACCAGTGGTGTCCGCCCGGCAATCGCCGGCGCCGCGTTCAAGAGCGGGACGGTTCGTCGTGTACCGAGCCGGGTGACAGCGACCGCAGGCCCGGGGCCGTTTTCGTCTGTCGGAGCGCGGCCCGCAAACAGCGGGCGTCGCGACCCACCGATATCGCGTACGCCATCGCATAGGCGACGCGGCCTTGCCCGGCGAGGTGGGCAGATCAGACGTGCCCACGCATTGAACAGTACCGCGTACCGCCCCCTGCGCGTGCACGATTTCCGACAAGAGTTCCCCTCCAGACTCCGCGGGCCGTGCCCCGTCGCCCGGGGACACGACACGACACGAGGGTGTACGGGCTGCGACCTGACCGCGATCCGACGCGTGTGCGGACCACCCGCCGGCAGCACTTTCAGCGAACGCCCCGGGGAGGGCGAGGCCGAACGGCCTCCGATCCTCGCCGACGACGCGGCATGGGACGACCCGAACACAGCAGGCCCGAGCGGGATCGACGGTGCGACTGCACGCCGAGGCGGGGGAAGCCTCGACGAACTCGTGCCCGGACGCACCGTCGGCGGCGAGGACGTCGGGGCATGGCTGGAACGGCAACGGCGCAGCGGCGCAAACCTGTCGGCGGCGCAGCGGGCGGCTCCGGCCGGGGTGGGTGTCGAGGTGGCCGCGGTCCCTGTGCGGCGCGCGGTGTCGGTGGATCGGTGGGCGTTGACCCTGGCTGCGGCGGCGTTCCGCCGGCGGGAAGGGCACCTGGTCGTGCCGCGCAAACACGTCGAGACCGTCGAGCGGGCGGCGAGGCACATGCAGGTGAAGCTGGGTGTGGTACTCGCCAACGCACGCCAACGACAGGCTTCTTGGACGCCAGAGCGCGTCGAGGCGCTCACCGTACTCGGCAGGAAGAGCAGGGGGTGGTGCGGGGTGAACTCGAAGTGGCCAATGGTCGCCGCGGGGTCCTCGGCGAAGACGGCTCCGAGATGGGGGCCGCCCGGGGCCGCGTGTCGGCCGGCGGGGTGCGGCGCCGTGCGGTGGCGATGTCCTCCGGGACGTCGGCCGCGCTCGCATGGGGGCCGGCGAAGCGGTCGGTGGCGGGCGTGGCACCGGTCCGGGGCCGGCGGATCGCCGCGGCGAGGCCGTAGGTCTCGGCTGCGGTGTCGTGGGGCCGGGCCGGGCGTGTGGGGGCGGGATCGGCGGGGAGGCGGGCGTGGTCCGGCCCCCGCGACGCCGATCGTGACGCGGGGGCGGGACGTGGGTGTCGGTCAGCCGTTCCTCGTGACCGGTCGGTCACGAGGAACGAAACGTTGCGGACGGCGGGGACGCACCCTACGGGTCGGTCACAGCGCGGCGCGGCGGCACGCCTCGTCGGCGATGGCCGGCGGGACGCCGGAGACGGTGGTCAGGGTGAGAGAGCACAGTTGGAAGGCCAGGGGCAGTCCGGAGCCGCCCACCAGACAGGCGGCGTTGGTGTCCGTGGTGTTGTAGCCGAGGCCGGCGAGGTAGGTGACGCAGTCGGCCTGGGTGGCCTGAGCGGTGGGGGCCAGGGCGGTCAGGCCGCCCAGGGCCAGGGCCACGGCGCCGGTGGCGGCGGCGATTCGATGGGAAAGACGCATGGTCACACCCGTTCTGGGTCGTGTGCGAACAGAACCGGAAACAAGGCGGGGTCGGGGCCGGGTGGTCCCGGGCGCTCGGCCTCCGCTGCCCACGGTAGGACGCGCCCCGCCCCTCGGGCAGAGGCGCACGTACACCCGCGGGTGTACGCCCGCACCCCACGAGGATCGATGCGGAGCGTCGACGTGCGCACAGGTCACGACAGGGCCCCGAAGAGGGCGGTCGTCGGCCGTGAACCGGCCGAGCACGAACGGGCGCACGCCCCGACCCCCAGCGCCCGACCCCCGGCATCCGGGTACGGCGGCCGGTCGTCGTCGACCGGACAGGCTGCGCACCGGCGAAGGAGCACATCACGCCCCGACCGGCACCAACACCCTCGCGCGGCCCATCGGTTCCAAGGGCGACGGGCGACACGACAGGGCAACAGCCGCTGTAGGATCTCGCGTTCCGCTTCCTACGGCGACGCCGTGTCCTGCGGGTTCTCCGGCTGTCCCACGCCACTTCACCGAGGTTGGTCTCCACCCCCGCCGCACTTCCTCGCGACGAACCGGGACGACGCCGAACACGTCACGGTCCGAGGTCGCCCGCTGTTCCGGCCACGGCTGGGCCGATGTCGGCCGGGAGGTGGTCCAGGACGAGGGCAATGGCCTCCTCGGCGGTGTCCGTCACGCCGATCACGTCCCGGGAACGGGGAACACGCACCCGGAAGCGTCCGTCGTGCAAGGGCTCGACGGGCGGAACCGCGATCGCGTACGGGTACCTCGTGCAGCTGCTCAAGCACAAGGTCGCGTGACTTGTGAACGGGTACAGCCGACGCAGCCGGGGTTCCGCGCGGGCTGCCACCACGAGGCCGAGAGTGCCGCGAGTCGTAGTCCCCCCGGTCCGCGCGGACATCCACTCCAGTGCCAGGAACAGCCGCTGCCACCGCGCCTCGACGGCGAAGGCCGGTCCGCGCTCGTGGGCGGCGGCCATGTCGGGAAGGGCCGGCCTCGGACGCTCGGACTGCCGCGCCACAGCACCCGGGGCATCTGTACTCACCGCCCCATCCTGGCACCGACCACCGGGAACCGAAACGGCCCCCGGCCCCGTACACCTGCCGAAGCGACCGCGACAGGTGCAGTGAGAACGAGGCCGCGAAGTGAGACCGGATCATCCGCACGAGGTACACGACCTGTCGAAATCGCCAAGTACCCGAGATCTCGACTCTCCGGTGAGAGATGCGGCGAGAATCCGACGGCCCCCGGAACAAGGGACGGGGATTCGTGCCCGGCTTCCCCGCCCCTCGATGCACGACGCAGCGAGAATCCGCCGGTTGCACCGCGACAGAACACTGCGAATCGCACGATCGCTTCATATATGCGATCCGTAGGGAACCGGGTCGAAGACCGTGAAGCGGACCTCGAGACCCTACAGTCGGCTATGCCGCGAATCCCACCCCGGAAGCGAACTCGAAGCCGCCCCAGTCCGAACCGAGATCGGCCAACACCTCGTCGGTCCACCGCTCGTCGAGCATGCGTTCGTCGCCGGCCGCCCAGGCGCGCACGATCGTGTCCCAACGGCGGACGTTGACGCTGCGGTGCCCGGCCACGCCCGCCCGGCGGTGCGGCTCGCGCACGCCGGACTGGTCGTGCGGGTGCAGTTCCACGCGGGTCCCGCTGCCGTTGTTGTTCAGGCGACGGGTCAGCGAGCGGGCCACGTTGCGCCGGCGCAGGTCGCGGTAGGCCGCGTCGATCCGGCGCAGGTTCGCCCGGTTGGGGGTCTGGTCCTCGGCCAGCCAGGCGGCGAGAGTGCGGGGCGTGACGGTGATCCCGGCGGTGTCCATCGCCTCGTAGCCGGCGGTGGAGGCGGTGAGGTAGCGCAGGCGGGCGGCGAGGCCGCGTTCGGTGTCGACGGGTGAGGTGACGCCGTCGGCGAGTTCGTCCAGGCGCTCGGCGGCCAGGGCGGACGCGCGGGCGCCGCGCATCCCGTACTTGCCGGGCTCCAGGGAGCGGTACGGCATCCGGCGTCAGGTCCTCTCGGGCGAAGCGGGGGCGGTGGTGTGGGCCGTCAACTCTTGTCCTTGGTCTGGAGAATGTAAGTGTCCTTGATCTTCACGTCGCCCACGCCGCGGCCCTCGGTGAACACGGTGCGCCAGTCGCCGCCGGTGAGGTGGAGTTCGTCCGTGCCCATCACCCGCACCACGGCAAGACCACCCTGGTGGGCCTTGAACGCCTTCACCCACAGGTTGGAGAACGCCTGGGAGCGGATGATGTGCATCCAGTCCGGGCGGTTGATCTCCCGGTTGTAGTTCGAACCACCCATCGTGGACACGAGTTTCGCGTACATCTGCTTCACGTAGTCCAACGTCACGTCGTCGCCCTCGGCGATCGCCGCGTCGCGGGCATCGCGCAACGCGGTCCGCAACCGCTCCAGGAGGTTCTCGGTCGCCACCGCCGTCCAGGACTCGTGGCCTGTGGTTCCCCGCACAGGGTGCCGTACGCGGGCGACGCGCACCGCAGCAGCAGCCGCAGGGTCGGGTCGGTGATCCACAGCGGGCCCGGCTCGTCCCGATCGCCGAGCGGATTCGGCAGGATGTCGTGGTCCCAGACCGGGGGTCGACGAGATAGATGCCGGCGCGGCGGCGTTTACGCCCTCGCGGTCCGTCGAAGTCGTCCGCCTCCGGGCCCGCGCGGTGTTCGAGCGGGCCGATCGGCAGGTGGGCCTTCAATGCGGACAGGTAGGCGGCGTTCATGTCCAGCGCGACGACCTCGTGATCGCCCGCCGGGAGGTGCTTGTTGCGCCACTTGGGGCGGGCCTCCCACACCGCGTCCGACTCCTCCTTGCTGCACTTGCGCAACAACTCCGGCAACGGCGGATACCACGTGTGCTCGTACCGCGAACCCGCCCGGGAGAGCCTGAGGAGTTCCATCACGTCCGGGATCGCCCGGCGGGCCAACGCCTCGCTCGCGACGGTGATGTCGCCTTCGGCCGAGGGCGTCGGCGGGGTGGGCGTCGAGGTGGCGTGGCGGCGCGGCGTGAGGCGCCGGTGGACCGGTGGGTGCTGCCCTTGGCTGCGGGCGGGTGCGGTCTGTGTGCGGAGGGGGCATCTGACGGTGCCGAGCAGCATGTCGAGACCGTCGGCATCGATGGTGGGGCGCGCGCGGTGAAGCTGGGTGTGGTTCTCGTCAATGCCCGCCAATGGCAGGCCGATTGGGCGGTGGGCGGGTCGAGCTGACCGGGCTTGGGATGCGCCGGGATAGCCGGGTGTCGGTGGCCGGGGCTGTTGCCGCATCGGGGGGCTTGCCGGTGGTGTGGGTCGCGGTTCGGTGTGTCTTCGGCGCGGATGTGGTGTTGCGTCATCATGGTGTCTCTCTGGGTGATCGAGGAGGCGTTCATGGGACAGCACGAGAAGCCGCCGCCGGATCCGTCGCAGGGCAATCCTCCGCCGGACAACTCCGACGGGCGCGTGCCCCCTCCCCGCCGTCGAACGGCCGGCACAAGAAGGACGAGTAGCCCGCTGTGGACCTGGTCGAGGCGCGGTCGCGATTGGCGGCCGAGATGGAACGGCGTGGCGACTGGCCTGTGCGCGCGCCGTGGATCCGGACCGCGGTGGAGGCCACGCCCCGGGACGCGTTCGCGCCCGATCGGCTGTGGCGCTGGGACGGCGCGGCGTATGTGCCGGTGGACCGGGCGGTCGACGAGGACGCGTGGGTGTCGTTGGTGTACGCCGGTCCGGACGACGCCGCGGTGACGCAGGTCGTCGACGCGGTGCCCACGTCGAGCCTGCCGTGCCAGGCGGCGGTGGTGGACATGCTCGACTCCCTGCTCCTGGAACCCGGACACCGGGTCCTGGAGTTGGGCACCGGGACCGGGTGGAACGCGGCCCTGCTCGCCCGGCGCGCCGGGACGGGCAACGTCGTCAGCGTCGAGGTCGATCCCGACCTGGCCGAGGCGGCCCGCAAGGCACTCGCCGCGGCGGGGGCGGACGTACGGGTCGAGGTCCGGGACGGCGCGGCCGGCCTCCCGGCGCAGCCGGCGTGGGATCGGGTGGTCTCGACGTACGCGGTCGAGCAGGTGCCGTGGGCGTGGATCGCGCACACCCGCCCCGGAGGCCGTCTGGTCACCCCGTGGGGGCGGCTGGGGCATGTCGCGTTGACCGTCGCCGACGACGGACGCTCGGCGAGCGGGTGGGTCCAGGGGCTCGCCACGTTCATGCCCGCCCGCGGCACCCCGGCCGAACCCCGATTCACCGACGTCCGCGGCGACACGGCGGCCGAGGACGAGCGCGGCGTGGTCCGGGACCTGGCGCCGTTGTGCGACGACGCGCACCTGCTGTTCGCGTTGCGCGTCGCGCTGCCCGAGGTACGCGTGCGTGCCGCGCGCGACGCCGACGGGGTCAACGCCTGGATCCACGACGGCGACGCCTCCTGGGCCGTGTATTCCGCATCGGCGGGCGTCGGAACCACGCTGTACCAGGGCGGAGCGCGGCGGCTGGGCGACGAACTGGAGGCGGCCTGGGACCGGTGGATCGCCGCCGGGGCCCCGGGACTGTACGACCACGGCATGACCGTCACACCCGACACCCAGTACGTGTGGGCCCACCACCCCGACACCGGGCCCCGGTGGCCGACGACCACCTGACCGCCCACACACCCCTCGACCACCACGCCGGGCAATCCGCCGAACGGTTCCGCCCGACTCACGACGACATCGCACGCGAGTGGCGCAGCGGTATACCGAGGCCCGTCGAGACTTCTGCAAGCCTCATCGTCCCAGCCCAGAAGGCACGTTCGCTCCCGCTGGACCGTCGAGCGCACCCTGGGCCGGCTCATGCGCCCGGGGCCGGGGCCAAGGCCGTCATGCTCAGCGGCGAAGCGAGCTTCGAGCCCGACCACGGCGAGCCGGTGCGGCTGCGCCCGGGCGACGTCGCCATCGTTCGCGGATCGGACCCCTACGTGATGAGCGACGACCCGGCGACCCCGCCGCAGGTCATCGTGCACCCCGGCCGGCGGTGCGTCACGCCCGAGGGCGTCGACCTGCGCAAGCGGATGGCGCTGGGGGCGCGCACATGGGGCAGCAACCCCGACGGGTCGGTGCAGATGGTGCTCGGCGTGTACGAGGAGGTCGGCGCCGTCGGCCGGCGCCTGCTCGACGTCTTGCCGCCACTGCTGGTCGTGTCCGACGACACCTGGGACTCGACGCTCATCCGGGTGCTGACCAAAGAGGTCGCCCAACAGGGGCCGGCCCAGAGCGTCGTGCTCGACCGCCTGCTCGACCTGCTGCTCATCTCGGGGTTGCGGGCCTGGTTCGACCGGCCCGAGACCGAGGCGCCGGCCTGGTACCGGGCACACACCCACCCGGTGGCAGGCGAGGCTCTTCGCCTGTTCCACGAGGATCCGACGAACGACTGGACGCCGGCGCGGGTCGCCGCCGAGATCGGCGTGTCACGGGCACCGCTGGCCGAGTGCTTCCGCCACACCGTCGGTACGCCGCCGATGACCTACCTGACCGAATGGCGCCTGGCTTTGGCCGCCGACCTGCTGCGCCAGTCCGATGCCACGCTGAACGCCATCGCCCGACGGGTCGGCTACGGCAGCGGGTTCGCCCTCAGCTCGGCGTTCAAGCGGGTGTACGGCATCAGCCCGCAGGAGCATCGCAGCGCCGCCGCGCCGGCGGGCTGATTGCGACGACGTCGTTGCGCGCACCCGGTGTACCTGTTTCACGAGTCGCAATCGCGCCCTTCACGTGTCGCAATCGCGCCGCATGCCGCCTTCACGTTCCGACACGTGCAGGCGATTCCCGCACCGGACCGGGAACAAGAGGGCGTCTGTATGGCCGACCTTGCCGACGAGGCGGGACAGGCGCTCTGTTCCGGTGTCGTACTCCAGGACGAGGGTGAGTGGCTTGGGAGTTGCTTTCACGCCAGGCCAGGAAGGCACGCGGACAAACGCAGGCGTACATCTGCGGCTCGGGCATCTCGCGTTCGCCGAGGCGGCGTTAGACGCCGGTGTCGGGTGGGCGTCGCCGGCCGCGGCATTACATCGATCGGCTCGGCTTCTTGTCCTGAAGGCCGCGGTGCTTGATCACCAGCGGTGGGGCGGGGCTGCGGATGGGCGCGTTCGGCGGCGCCGACCTCACGCGTGCCGAGGTCTTGTGCTTGGTGTGTGGGGTGGGCTTGTGGGCGGGCGTCAGTCCCGTCGATGCCAGCCTTGCGATGTCGGAATCGCGTACCGCGGACGGCTGGGGTTGCGGGGAGCGTGCTGGCGACGCGCTTGCGAGTTCGGGCGGCAGTGTGGGTTCCTGGCCCTGGAGGTTCAGGGCCGCACGGACGTCGCGTGTGCGTGCTCGGCCGAGCCAGATCGACAAGGTTGCTCCCGGCCCGGGCTCGAAGGGGCGTACCGCCGCCTGCAGGCGGTCGTAGACGAGGCGGCTGATCGGTTCGGCGTTCGGCCCGTTCATGATCGCGTCGGTGCCCAGGACGGCGACCAACTCGTCCAGGGTGGTGGCCGCGTACTCCCCCACGACACTGACGTAGTCGGCCTTGGTCAGCCGTTCCGCGGGTTTGCCCACGCGCAGGGCGACGGCCGCGCGGACGTCGTCGCTCAGCGAGTTCGGGTAGCCCGGAATCACCCCTGCCTTGCGCCATTCCGGGTGCGCCATCGTCTTCTCGACGACGTGCAGGTACTCGTGGACACCCGTCGGCGTGGGCAGGCTCGCGCCCATCCCGAGCAGGAGAGAACCCCGGTCGGTCGCGCGGAGGTCGGCGTACGTCTCCCGTTGCTTGGCCGGCCTCTTGGAGAGGAAGGCGGCGGTGTCGACCTTGATCTCGGCCTGTGCGTATGCGAAGAACCTACGCCCGAGTTCATCGGGGTGGGTGATGTAGATCTGGGGCGAGGTCAGGGCCGACACCTGCGTCGCACCGCCCACCGCCTCCAGGGACAGCCGACTCAACGCTGTCCCGACGATTCTCTCCACTGGCGCGTCCGGGAAGTGCTGCGCCCCGAGCAGCAAGCCGTCCGCGAAGTGGCGAGCGCCTTCGACATCGGCGCTTCCCAAGTTCACGGGGACATGGGGTTCGTACTCGTACACCTCGGCCAGACCGCGCTGAGCCTGCGCCAACTCGCTGCCGAGCACGTCTTCGACCTCGAAGAGGTCTCGCGCGGCGGCCAGCCCGGGATGGCGGACCGGGAACGGATCGACCGGTACGCCGGACCGCCAGATGAGATGCCGGAGGAGACGGTCGGATCGACCGTACCCCGGCGGCGCGGACAAGCCCGTTTCCTTCGAACCCGATTCCTTCGAACCCGATTCCTTCGGCTCCATCGCCGACGACTCCATCGGTGGGGCGGTCTCTGCGCGATCAGCCGGAATGGACATCGCATCGACACGCTTGCATTGCGCCGCGTCGGTTTCGTTGGCGGCGAGCAGCACGCTAGGGCATCCGTCGATCCCCAGAACAGGGCTCTGGTGCACCATTTCCCGCTGCTCACAGGGCACTTGTGCACCATCGCCCGGCACACCCCATGTCCCCGCCCGGCGCTCCCGCGTCCCCTCCCGCCGTGCTCCGGCTACGTCTTCGACTCCGGCCAACGACAGGCACTGTGATGGTCGGTGTCCCGAGACTGTCGGCACTGACTGGCGCCGCTGCCGGCTGGGCCGGGCCAGGCCGGCGGCGTCAGCGGGATCGAGACGGCACGGCACCCTGCACCCGCCGCACAGCCGGCGCGGCCGAATCGGCGCGAGAGTGTCGGGCCGACACCCCTGCCGGCACCCTTCCCTTCAGCAATGCCCGGTAGCGTCCCGCGAGTTCGGCAAGGTCGCCGTCGTCCAGTACCCGCGTGCCGTGCACCACGAAGGGGTCCTCGTAGCGCATCCCGACGAGGTTCGCGGTCGCGTCGAACGGCCGCAGCAGGTCGGTCACCGGGAATCGGTTGAGCCCGCCGGGGCGGTACAGGTCCTCGCCTCCGCCGGTCGTGGTCGCGACGCGCAATGACTTGCCGTGCAGGGCCGTGCCGCCGGCGCCGTACGCGAAACCGTAGGCGAGCACGTCGTCCGACCACTGCTTGAGCAGCGCGGGCGAGGAGTACCAGTGGAACGGGAACTGCAACACGATCCGGTCGTGGGCAAGCAGCAGTTCCCGCTCGTGGTCCGCGTCGACGCGCAAGTCGGCGTAGGCCGCGTACAGGTCGTGCACGGTCACGTCGGGCAGGTCGCGGATGGCGTCGGAAAGCGCGGCGTTGATGCGCGAGTTCGCGAGGTCGGGGTGGGCCAGGACGACGAGGGTGTCAGGCATGGTGGTCACAGTCCGATCGGGGTGGTGGTGATAGCGGTGGTGGGGTCGATGACGAGGCCGTGGGCACTGCCCTCGACGACGGCCGTATAGGCGCGGGCGACATCGGCGGCCGGTATGCCGGGCGAAGGGTCCATACCGAGCATCGCGAGGGACTCGCTGAGCCAGCCGGGGCTGACGATGTTGAGCCTGATGCCGCGCGTCATCTCGGTCGCGGCGGCGAGCACGAACGCCTCCAGGCCGGCGTTGACCAGGTACCCGGTGCTCGATCCGGGAATCGGCTCGGTGAAGCGCCCACTGGTCAGGGTGATCGAACCCCCGTCGCGGATGCGATGGACGGCCCGCCGTACGAGATCGACCTGGCCGATCAGCTTGCCGCTCAGGCCCGTCCAGTAGTCGACGTCGTCGCCGTCGTGCAACCGGGTCAGGGCGCCGCTCGCGGCGGCGCACACCACGGCGTCGAAGGCGCCGACTTCGTCGAACATCGCGTCCAGCGAGGCCCGGTCGGTCAGGTCGGCGCGTACCGGCCCGCGCCGACCGACCCGGACCACGTCGTGTCGCGTTTCGAGTCCGGCGGCGATGGCGCTGCCGAGGGTGCCGCCGGCACCGATCACGATCACTCTCATGTGCTCTGAACCCCTTGCCCGTCGTTCGTGGCGGTCGTTGTTGCGTCGGAGACCAGACTGCGTGCGGATCGGCGGGGCAGCCGGCCCCGTGTCGGGGGTACCTCCCCGGTGCCTACACCTGGCAGGTGCAGGCACGGCCGCCGCGTCACGGGCACAATCGAGGGCATGGACACGCATGTGGAGCTGGGTGAATTCCTGCGTTCGCGAAGGGCCGTGCTCTCCCCCGAGGAGGCCGGACTGCCGACGTTCGGCGGGCGCCGACGCGTCCCGGGCCTGCGCCGCGAGGAGTTGGCCCAGCTCGCCGGCGTCAGCGCCGGGTACTACACGCGCCTGGAGCAGGGCCAGAGCCCGAACGCGTCGGACGCCGTCCTCGACGCGATCGCACGCGTGCTACGCCTGGACGACGTCGAGCGCTCGCACCTGTACACGCTGGCCCGGCCGGCCGCCAAGCCGCGCCGGCGTGCGGTCAGGCCCGAACAGGTGCGGCCCACGGTCGGCGTCATGATCGACGCGTTCGCGCAGGTACCGGCCCTGGTGATGGGTCGCTTCCTGGACGTACTCGCGTGGAACCCGATGGCACACGCGTTGATCGCCGGACACGTGGACTTCACCGCGCCGACCCGGCCGGCGGATCGCCCCAACATCGCCAGATTGCTCTTCCTGGACCCGCACGCTCGGGAGCTGTACGGGGACTGGACCCGCAAGGCGCGCTCGACCGTCGCCGACCTGCGACTCATCTCGGGCCGCTATCCCGGGGACCCGAGGTTGGCCGCACTCGTGGGCGAACTCACGCTTTCCAGCTCGGAGTTCGCGAAGTTGTGGGCCGCCCACACGGTCGGGGACTGTGGCACGAACACGCGCGACTACCATCACCCGGTCGTGGGCACGATGCAGCTCACCATCGAGTTCATGGCCCTGCCCGACGAGGGTCAGCGCGTCGCCGTCTTCACGGCCGCGCCGGATTCGCCCTCGGCGGCGGCCCTGTCGCTGTTGACCGACATCGTCGCGGACACCGCGTCGGGCAGGGCCTGACGGCGTCGTTCACGTCCCGCGGCCCTCGCGGGGAACAGCGCGGGTCGCGCCGCGGGGTGGGTGCGGCGGCCGGGACGGGTAGTGGGCCGAAACCACACCCATGAGGGAAATCAGGATCGTTTGACGGAGTGGAACATCCAGTGGTCCGCCTCGTCGTCCGCTGACGAGGCGTCGTCGACACCCATCGCCATTGCCGCTGCCCATGATGTGCGCTGCGATCGGTGTGCACGGCCGCCGGCCGCGTGCGCGGTCTCGTGTCCACGGCCGGCCATGTGCGCGGTCTCGCGTACCCAGCTCGCGTACCCACTCTCGCGGGCCCGCGCAGCGCCGGGCCACCGGCTCGACCCGCAGCTTCGCGCGTGCCGATGCCTCCGTCACACGTTCGCCGGCGTCGTCGGCGCCGGTACGCCGCCCCCGGTCGCCCGGGCACGCGTGCCCGTGCCCGGCCCCGTGCTCGTCGCGCCCCTGCCCGCGCTCCCGGTCGTACCGCCGCCCGACGCCGGTGCTCCGGCTCCCTCGCGTGCCGCGTTCCGGATCGCCTGCGCGAAGACGCGCATCGCCTCCGTGTTCTCCTCGCTGCGCCAGACCAGGCCGTAGTCGACCGGCTCGGCGTCCAGGAACGGCACATACGTGACCCCGGGTCGCGCGAAGTACGCGGAGGCGTGTGCGGGCGACAGCAGAGCCCCGCGTCCGGCCGCCACCATCATCAGCGCTTCCTGCATGTTGGTGACCGAAGGACCGCGCCCGATCGCCCGACCACCGGGTGTGTGCGTCGGCGCGTGGAACTCGCGTACATGGTCGGGGAGTTCGCCGGCGATGGTGAGCAGCGGCAGGTCGGCCAGGTCCTCGAAGACGACTGCGGCGTGGGCCGCGAGCGGGTGATCGCTCGCGATCGCCAGCGTGCGTCCTTCGCGGAGCAGGGTGGGACCGTGGGCGAGGTCGGTCTCGCGTACCGGCAGTTCCGCGACCTGTACGTCGAACTCCCCGTTGCGCAGCTGCCCGTACGGATCGGCGAGCGGCACTTCGCAGATCTCCACCGCCAGTTCGGGGTGTGCGCTCCGGAGCAACTCGGCGGCCCGGAGCACGATCTCGCCGGTGAGCGGCGTGGAGAACCCGACGTGCAGCACCGCGTCGATGCCGCGCGCGGTGGTCTGGGCCCGTTCGACGGCCGCTGCCAGCGCGAGGTGGAGTGGGGCCACGTCGTCGCGCAGTTGGCGTCCGATCGCGGTCAGCCCGACCCGGCGGCTCGTGCGCACGAACAGCGGAGCCCCGACGTGCCGTTCCAGACGGTTCACGAGCTGGCTCACGCGTGAGCGCGACAGGCGCATGCGGTCCGCCGTCCGGCCGAAGTGGAGTTCTTCGGCCAGGATCAAAAAGGTCTCCAGTTCATCGCGTTCCATGGGGCCCTCACGGCGGTCGATCGGATCATGCAGTCGGACTGCATGAACGGTGAGATCTTCGCCGTTGTTCCGCCCCGGCGTCCGGAACGAAGGTGGTGACATCCCGATCACCCCCTCGCCCCGGAGGCGTTTCCGATATGTCCCCAGAAAATTCCGACACAAATAGCACAAGCAGCGCAAGCAGCACAGGTACGCGCGACGCCACGGACGGTGTAGGCGGCCTCGGCGCGCGCAGCTGGGGCGTACTGCTCGTCCTGTGCGGCGCGATCTTCCTCGAGGGCATCGATGTGGCCATGCTCAATGTCGCCCTGCCGTCGATCCGCGCCGACCTGGGCATGTCCACCGGCGAGTTGCAGTGGGTGATGAGTGCCTACGTCCTCGGCTACGGCGGCTTCATGCTCCTCGGCGGGCGGGCGGCCGACCTCTTCGGACGGCGGCAGATGTTCGTCTTCTGGCTCGTCGTCTTCCTGCTCTTCTCCGGCCTCGGCGGCTTCGCCACGCAGGGCTGGATGCTGATCGTCGCCCGTTTCGTGACCGGTGTCGCCGCCGCGTTCATGACCCCGGCGGGTCTGTCCATCATCACCACGAGCTTCGCGGAGGGCCCGCAGCGCAACCGCGCCCTGCTCATCTACTCGGGAACCGCCGCCGGCGGGTTCTCGATCGGCCTCGTCGCGGGCGGCCTGCTGACCTCGGCAGGCTGGCGCTGGGTGTTCTTCGCTCCGGTAGTCCTGTCCGCGCTCATTTTGGTCGCGGCGCTCGCGGTGGTCCCGAAGTCGCCACGTCCGGAGCGCACGGGCGAGGGCTTCGACATCCTCGGCGGCCTGACCGTCACCGGCGCCATCGTGCTCATCGTCCTCGGGGTCGAACGCGCGGCCCACGCCACCCTCGTCCAGACACTCGCCACCGTCGGCGGCGGTCTGCTGCTCATGGCGGCCTTCGTCGTCATCGAACGCCGTTCGGCCGCGCCTCTGGTACGCCTGGGCATCCTGCGCAACGGCGCACTGCTCCGCGCCAACCTGTCCGGGCTGCTGTTCGCGGGCGGCTTCTTCGGTTTCCAGTTCATCGTCGTGCTGTACCTGCAGGAGTTGCGCGGCTGGTCGACGCTGGAGACCAGCTTCGCGATGATCGTCATCGGCATTGACGCCATCCTGTCGCCGCTCCTCACCCCCAAGCTGGTCGAGCGCTTCGGCAACGCCCGGGTGATCTTCGGCGGGCTGGTGCTCGCGTCCGCGGCGTACGCGCTGTTCCTGCCGGTCGGCTCCGACTGGACGTACCTCGCGATGCTGCCGAGCCTCGTACTCCTCGGCCTGGCCTTCGCCCTGTCGTACGGGCCGCTCACCATCGCCGCCACGGAAGGCGTCGACGAGGAGGAACAGGGTCTCGCCGGCGGGCTGCTCTACACCTCGTTCCAGTTCGGCTCGGCACTGGGGCTGTCCGCCGTGACCGCCGTCAACATCGCGGCCACAGACGCCGGTTCGGCCTCCGGTCAACTCGACGGCTACCGTGCCGCGCTCGTCGTCCCGTTCGCGGCGGCCGCCATCGCCGCGGTGATCGGGGCGTTCGGACTGCGCTCGGGGTCGACGGCGGTCGGCGGGAGTGGCGACGACGACACCGATGCGCCCGGCGCGGTGACCCGGATCCCTACGCCGACCTCGGCACGGACCAAGAACAACACCGACGTACCCGTCGCGCGCTGAGCAGCACCGACCCACAACCTCGGGAGCCCACCATGGCCACCAAAGTCAGCGACTTCGCCGACATCCAGGACACGTTCTTCTCCTACATCCGCGAGATCAAGTACGCCACGATGATCACCGTCGACAAGCGACACCGCCCGCGCGCACGCATCCTCTTCCCCATCTGGGAGGTCGTCGACGGCGCCCTGCGCGGGTGGCTCGCGGTCTACAAGACCCCGGTGAAGGCCGCCCACCTGGCCGACAACCCACACACCACCTACTCCTACTGGAGCCCCCGCCAGAACGCCGTCTTCGTCGACAGCGTCTCCACCTGGGCCGAGGACCGCGAATCTCGCTCGTACGCCTGGAACCTGTACGTCAAGGGCAGCCCGCCCGGCGTCGGCTACGACCCCGCCCGCTACTGGCAGGCCGGACCCGACGACCCCGACTACCACGTACTCCGCATCGACCCCTGGCGCATCCAACTCGTCCGAGGCACCGATCTCCGCGACACCCTGTGGCAGCCCCTCCGCACGCCCGCCGAGTCGGGGGCCTCCCCACACTGAACAGGCTCGCCCAACCGTGCCCTGGTCGACCCCGCCCGCATGAGTGGGGCCGACCAGGGCGCATGGCGGCAAAAGCCTGCCTTCTCCGGTCGGCATCCGCCGGTCGGAATCAGGTCGGCCGGATGCGCTCATCGGGCGCCGGCGGTCCAGGGCAGGGCCGGGCGGCACGTGGCGGGATCGGGTTCGGCGCGGCCTTGGTAGTCGAGCAACCGGCCGTCGGGGGTGCGGACACATTCCGCCGATCCCGGCTTCGGGACGTCTCGAGCGGAGTCCCAGATCAGCTTGCCGGCGTCGTCGTAGCCGCGGATCCGGGGATACTGGCCGGCCGGAAACGCCTCGGCGGCGTCGCGCGTGTACCCGACGGTCTCCGCCGCGTACCAGACGCCGCCCGCCATGATCGCCTGGTGCTCGCCGGTGCCCCGGTCCATGGTGATCCGCGCCACGGGGGCGTTGTACCGGCCCGCGGAGTAATCGGTCCAGCTCGAACCGGACTTGGTGCCGCCACTGTGGTCCACCTGGACGGTCCCGGTGAGCAGTTCGAAATCACTCCGAATCCGGAGTGCCGTGGGCAGGTTCGAGCCCGAACACTGCAACGCGTTGTGTCCGGCCGGGTCGACCGCGATCGCATAGATGTTTCCGGGGTCGGCCGGCCGCGGGCTGCGCACCGCGAAGTAGGCCCGGTACCCGCTCGCGGCCGCAGGGTCGAGCCGGTCGGCGGCGCATGCGGCGACGAATCGGGCGGCGATGTCGTCGGACACCGCGACCTCCGCCGGTACCGGCACCTGCTTGAGCGGCAGCGGGCGGTCCCCGGCGGAGGGCGCGGGGGTGGGCACAGACCCCGAGTCGGCCGGCCCCGGGACCCGGATGGCCCCGTCGTCGTCGCCGGAGATCCCGAGCAGGACCCCGGTGACCAGGCCCGCCACTGCCGCCGCCGCGGCCAATGGGAGCAGCACCCGGCGTGGCGGTGTCAGTCGGCCCAGGGTCCGCAGGCGGATGGTGGGCAGTGCCGGTGCCGGGGAGTCGGCGTGGGGCAGGAGGGCGAGCAACTCGGTTCGGCGGGCGGCGCTGTGCGGCAGGTCGCGCTCGGGCGGGATCGGGTTCGAGGGCATCACGAGGTCTCCTCGGCGATGACGCGGCGGTCGGGGGAGGACGGTGCGTATTCGCGCAGGTCGTCGCCGAGTCGGCGGCGCGCGCGGTGCAGGCGCGATTTGACGGTGCCCACGGCCACGCCCAGCGCGGTGGCGGCGGCCTGTTGGTCCAGTTCGCTCCATACGCACAGTTCGATCACCTCGCGTTCGTGCGCGGGCAGGCGGCCGACGGAGGTGCGCAGCGCGACCAGGGCGCGTTGCTCGTCGATGCGATCGGCGACGTCCTGGGCGTGGTCGGGGACCGGGGAGGGGGTGGGCAGGCGTTCCTTGAGCGCCTGGTAGCGCCGACGGGCCCGGCCGCCGTTGGCGGCGGTGTTGCGAGCGATGCCCAGCAGCCACGGCAGTGCGCTGTCCCGGTCCAGGGTGACGGCGCTTCGATGGCGCCAGGCGTCCAGGAAGACCGCCGAGGTCAGGTCCTCGGCCTCGGCCCAGGAGGCGGTGCGGCGGGACAGGAAGTTGTAGACCGCGCGGGAGTGCCGGTCGAAGATGGTCCCGAACGCCTCGGGTTCACCTGCGCACGCCCTCTCCCACAACTCGCGGTCGGATATCGGGGTGATGGTCACACCCTGTCTTGTCCGGCGGGCCACTGCGGGTTCCCGGCGGCCGGTGCTCACCGCTTCTCCCGTCGCTTTCGGCGGACCGGGAGACATCGAGGCGTTCCCGGACCCGTTGCGTGCCCGGCGGGCCGCGACGATGAACCATTTGCGGGAGGCGCAGTCTTGGGCGACTCCGGATTCTTGATCCTGACACGCACGGGCGGTGGGATTCGGTCTCCGCGGCTACGACAACGATCAGGTCACCGGGGACCGGGCGCCGGCGGCGATGCTGCGCGCCGGGCGGCGGCCCCGTCTACATCCCTACGGACCGAGAGGGCGGGGAGGGGCGGCTCCGTCCTCGACGGCATGCACTGCGGCGGACAGGCGGTGTTGTTCCTGGTCGACAACACCCCCACGCCCACCGCGAAGATGGAGGACGACCTCGACCGGATCGCGCCCGAACCAGCTTCCATCCCTTGCCCCCCGGACGCGGCGACCACCGACGGATCACCGGACCGGGAACGGGAATGCCCCGCGTCGAGGCGCGACTGATTCCGAGTCCTCGCCGAACGTCGACGAACCAGCGACGGACGGTCGCCGGCGGGACCGCGTTTCGCCTCCGATCCGGACGATGCAGATCTCTCGCACGAGGCGATCCACCTCTCGCTCTACGACCCGTGCCGCCCTACATCTATCGATCGCACGCTCACGCGGAACCCGCGGACCGCACGGCCCGTGCGCCGGCCGGCTTCGTCGTTCGTCGGCGCCGCCGCGTTCCGGGTCGACGGCGCCATCGCGGGCGCCGACGTCACCCCGATGTGGCGCCCGTGTGCCGGCCGGGCGTGGTCAGGCCTTGATCCACTGGGCCCAGGTCAGCGTCCAGCCGCTCCAGCCGTTGTCCGCGTCGATCACCTTCTCCGGCGAGTTGATCACCTCGACCACGTCGCCGACCAGCGAGTTCGCGTAGAACCAGGCGCCCGGTTTGGTGGCGTCGCCGCCACCGACGACATCCTCCAGGCCGACACAGCCGTGGCTGGTGTTCAGCCGGCCGAACGGGGGGTTCGCCTTGTCCTTGAACCAGTGGTTGCCGTGCACGTAGGTGCCGCTCGTGCTCAGCCGCATGCTGTGCGGGACGTCGGGGATGTCGTACGAATCGGGGCCCAGGCCCACGCTCTGCCCGTACATCCGGATCGTGCCCTCCTTGGCCATGATCAGCATCCTGCCGTTGTAGGTGGTGAATTCGTCGCTGCCCAGACTGGCCGGCAGCTTCTTGAGCAACGCGCCGTCGCGGGTGACAGTGAGGGTGTGGGCCTTGCTGTCCGCGACGCTGGTCTGCGCCCGGCCGATGGTGAAGGTGACGGTCTTCTTCTGCTTGCCGTAGACACCCGGGGAGGTCTGCTTGCCGTCCAGGTCCAGATGGAGGGTGACCTTGGTGCCGGGCTGCCAGTACTTCTCCGGGCGGAAGTCCAGTCGCGTGTCCTTGAACCAGTGGCCCTTGACCTCGACCGCGGGCTCCGAGGTGACCGTCACCGACCGGTTCACCAGTGCCTTGTCGGTGACCGCGGTACCGAAGGTCAGCGACACGATCATGCCGACGCCGTAGGTTTCGTTCGCATCGATGTTGAAGTAGCCGTAGTTGGTGTTCGCCGGGGTGAGCGTGGTGAACGAGGACTGCATCGCCGACACCAGCCCGGCTGCGTCCGTGGCGGTCGCGGACACCGCGTACTTCATCCCGGTCTGCAGCGCCGCCGCCGGTGCCCAACTGGCCCCGTCCGGTGCGATGGTGCCCTCGACGGTCTTGCCCTCGGAGGTCTTCACGGCGACCTCCGTCAGCTTCCCGGCGGTCGCGGTGACCTTGAGAGCCCCTTCGGTGGCCACTCCCGTCGCACCGTCCTGCGGGGTGATCGCGACCACCGCCTTGGACATCTTCGGCGCGTCGCCACCGGGGTCCTTGGCCTGGGCGGCGGGCTTGCCGTCGCCGGGGCCCTTGCCGCCCCTGTCGTCCTTCGAGTCGCCTCCGCTGCACGCACCTGCGCCCAGCAGGGCGACGCACAGCGCCAGCGCCGGCAGCACCCGGCGGGCACGCCGCACGGGAGACCTCCCCGGGCTCTCTCGGGTGGTGTTCGGCATGCGCTCTCCTCGGTTGTGGTTCCCGAGGAGATGACGATCTCGGCCACCGAACACGTCACGAGCCCCCGGCATGACATGTGTCACGGATCGCATCGGAACCGGCACGCCCGAACGACCGTGTCGGTAAAAGCGATTCGACGCCCGGGCCACTCCGGCAGATGACGCGCCTGAAGAATCCCGTGCTGGTCGAGGATCCCGACAGCGGCGGCACCCGGCGGATCCACCCGGTGGTGCGCGACTGGCTGCTCGACGCTCACACCGCCAGGATGGCGAACTGCCGCCCACCCTCCGGATCCTGCCCGCCCTGCACCGCGCCGCGCCGCCGCCGAGTACCACGGGGTCCCGACCGAGGGCGGCTTCTCCCCTCGGACCATCCAGCACCGCTTCGCCCTCGGTGACGATCGCCACGTGGCCACCTGGAGCCGGCACCTCGCCCACGCCCTGACAACCGAGCCACCCGACACCGCCCGGACTCGCCACACATCGCTGTCATCGGACTCCCCCGCCCCGCCGTACACGGGCTCGGGCCGTACGACGCACCCGACGGCCGCTGTCTCACCCGGCTCTGTTCACCCGGGCGGACCACGCCGATCGAAGAGCAAGGTGGAAGAACCCGCCCATCCCGCGGTGGCGTTCCGCCGGCGCACCCGGGCCTCGACACCATCGTCCCTCACAGCGAACGCACCGAAGCAGCCCGCCAGAAGGCCTTGGCCGGCGAATACCGCGACGCCGCACGAACAACCTTGTTCGGGGAACTCCGACAGGCACGCCCACGACAGCGGCCTCGTCCGCTCCGCCCTCGAACAAGCCCTGCGCCTACACCAGACCACCAGCGACCGGTTGGACCGAGGCATCACACCGGACGTGCTCGCCGAAACCGCACGGAACGGGGCCGTCTCGGCGAGGCGCGCCGCCTGGGCAACGAAGCCCTCCGGCCCCCACCCTGTTCCGAATCCGCCACCGAGCACGACGGCGAGAAGGGTAACCACGGAGTCCACGTGGAGACGCCGGCGGGGAGCAGGACCGGCTTCGTCCCTCCGCCGCGCGAATCATCAACGCAGGACGCCGGCCCAGTGGTCCAGGACCGAGGGAAGCTCCTTGGCGTCCACCCATGCCCGGAACAGTTGGTCGCCCCGCTGTTTCGGAGCTCCGGTGTGCACGGAGACGATCACACGGTCGTGCATGAGCGCATCCTCTCTGCACCTGTGGTCCTCCGTCCACACGGACACGTACCCCTGGCGGTACATCAGCGGTCCGATCTCGTGCATCTCCCCGACCCCGGAGCCTCCATTTACGTCCATGTAAGGGACTCTATGCCCCGGGCGCGACCCTCTCCCCCGGATCGTCGCGGCGGGCGTCCCGAGGATCCGGAAACCTGGTACGAGATCGATCGTCCACCGTCCCTGGCACGCGGGCACACACCCGCAGGACTCGCTGCACAATGCCGATCGGCGCGAGCAGGCCGACAGTTGCGGCCACAGCCGCTTCGCAATCAGAGCCCACGCCCTGCGACCCGCATGCGCCGATGTCCAGTCCGGTGTGCGGGCCCCGATGAGCGGCGCGAGGGTCTGCGGCACGTCCTACACGCGGCATCCGAGGAGGCCCGCGAGATCGGCCTCCTCGGCCGTGGGGGGGGGGGGGGCGGGGGGGGGGGGCGGCGGCCCCGGGGGGGGGGGGGCGGCGGGGGCGGGCCGCCCCCGCCCCCCCCCCGCCGGCGGGGCGGGCGGGCGGGGGCGGGCGC
>NZ_JBITJP010000033.1:0-94951 GCF_044460165.1 Embleya sp. NPDC050154 | reverse complement strand
CGCCCCGCGCGGGGCGGCGGGGGGCGCGCCCCACCCCACAACCCCCCCCCCCCCCCCCCCCCCCGCCGCGGCCCCCCCCCCCCGCGGCCGCCCCCCCCCCCCCCCGCCCCCCCCCCCCCCACGGCCGAGGAGATCGCCGCGATCATCGACAGCAACGACCCGCGCCGGACGTGGAGGCCGTCGGCGCTCGATCATCGAGACCCCGGACCTTCCGGCGGAGGACGCGCTCAATCGCCAACTTGCATCGGCCGGCCGATCTTCGCGACCGCCGACGCACAGGAGGGCCCCACCGCGTTCACCCGGAAGCGCAAGCCGGGATTCCCGTAGGGCGTGGCAGCCGGGTGCGCGCCGCGCACGGGCCGGACGACCCGCGGAAGAGGGACACTGGAGACACAGCGGCACCGCACCCGGCACCGCAGGGTGCGGTGGGCCGCAGGAGGTTTCCATGCCTGACACCCAGGTACGTGCCGAGCACCGGCTGCACGAGGAGCACCACGGAATGCACTCGCCCCCGCGCGTGGTGGTGCGGGGAAGCGACATGCGCACGTCCGACGCAGACGCCACATCGGAGCAGACCGCCCACGCCTACGAGACATCGCAGGCCGAGGGTGACCGCGCCGAGGACGAAGACGACTGACCGATCGGATCGGCAGACCCGATCCCAGCCGGATCGGCAGGAGGCCGCACGGCCTTCGGAAGAGCCAGCGCGGCCGGGAGTCCGACGAGGGCGCCCACCGCGACCACCGCCACCGCCGTCCGGATCCCGCCCACCGAGACCAGCACCGCCAGGCCGGCCCCGGAGCCGAACTGGAGTGCGGTGGACGCCAGTCCGGTGGCGGCACCCTGCTCGGTGTCCGCGACGCCCGACGCCGCGGCGACCCACATCGTGGTGAACACGACGCCGGTGCCCAGCCCGAACGCGACGATCCCGGGCAGCAGTGCGGCGTACGACGAGTCGTCCGTCATCCCCGCCGCCAGCACCGCGGCCCCCAGTGCGGCGACCGAGAACCCGACCATCAGTGTCCGACGCACGCCCAGGCGCCCCGCGAGACGCTCACCCGCGAGATTGCCCACCGTGATCGACAACGTCGGCCCCAGGAACGCGACCCCCGTGCGCAGCGCCGAAAAGCCCATCTCGTCCTGGAACCACAACGTCAGGAAGAACGGCACGGCCTGCAGGGTCAGTCCGAACACCAGGATCACCCCGGTCGCCGCCGTCAGGCCGCGATGCGTGAACAGGCGCAGCGGCAGCAGCGGATCGGCCGTCCGCGACTCCACCGCGACGAATCCCGCAAGCAGCAGCAATGCCACTCCCGCCGCACCCGGCACCCGGGGATCCGTCCAACCCCACTCCGGCCCCTGCGCAATCGCGAACACCAGCAGCGTGAGCCCGACCGTGCCGGTCAGCGCGCCCGGGAGGTCGAAGCCGGGCCGCGTCGCACCCGCGCCGCCGCGCCCGTCGCGCTCCTTGCGCCCGTCACGTCCGTCGCGTCCGTCCTGGCCCTTGAACCCCTCGCAGCCCTCGCGCCCTTCGTGCCCGCTGCGTCCGTGCTGTTCCTCGCACCCTTCGCACCCCTCGCGTACGTCGCGCCACGCCGCGTCGGCGGGCAGCAGCGCGGACGCAGCCAGGGCGGCGACCACGACCAGCGGCACATTGACGTAGAACACCGCCTGCCAGCCGAACGCACTTGTCAGTACGCCGCCGAGCAGCGCCCCCAGGCTCAGCCCGCCCGCTCCCGACACCGCCCACACGGTCAGCGCCCGGGTCCGCGAACGCCCCTCCGCGAAGAGCGTGTTCACGAGCGACAACGTCGCGGGGAACAGGACCGCGCCGCCAACGCCCTGCACGGCCCGCGCGCCGATCAGCGCGCCCGGCGCGGTGGCCAGACCGCCCAGGAGCGAGCCGGCACCGTACAGCGCCATGCCGAGCACGAACATGCGGCGTCTGCCGAGCAGGTCCGCGAGGCGACCGCCGAGCAGCAGAAGTCCGCCGTACACGACGGCGTACGAGCTGACGACCCACTGCAACCCGTGTTCGGAGAAGCCGACGTCGGCGGCGATCTGGGGCAGCGCGACGTACACGATCGTGAAGTCGAGCGCGGTGATCAGGCCCGCGAGGGCGAGGAGAGCGAGTGTCCAGGCGGGACGTGTCAGGCTGGTGGGACGTACGAGGTTGGCAGGCGACGGCATAAAGGCCGACCTCCGGAAAGGGCCTCGGGAGTGAGGCGGGCGGCTGGGTCGCTTCCCAGCCTGGGCGGACCGCCACGCGCTACCCAGGTCCCGGCTTTGCCTACGCACCGCGTGATCACCCTCGCGCCGTCCCGGTTATGGTCGCCGTGTGGACGCACGTATCGAACTGAGCGAGTTCCTCAAGTCCCGCCGCGCCCGCCTGAGCCCGGGGGACGTCGGACTGCGGGCGTACGGCGGCCGCCGCCGCGTCGCGGGCCTGCGCCGCGAGGAACTGGCAGGTCTCGCCGGCGTCAGCGTCGCGCACTACACGCGCCTCGAACAGGGCCGGGCCGACAGCGTCTCGGCGGAGGTCCTGGCCGCGATCGGGAAGGCGTTGCGCCTGGACGAGGACGAGCGGACGTACCTGGGCCAACTCGCCAGGCCCGACGCCCGCACGTGTCCCGGAACCGCCGTCACGCCGCGCCCGGGCCTGCGACACCTGGTGGCGTCCTTCGACGCGACCCCGGCGATCCTGGTCGGGCGGCACACCGAGGTCGTGGCGTGGAACCCGGTCGCGACCGCGCTCTTCGGCGACTTCGCGGCGATGCCCGAGGGCGAGCGCAGCATCTCCGACCTGATCTTCCGCCGGCCGGACATGCGCGACCTGCACGGCGACGGCTGGGAACGCACGGCGGTCGAACACGTCGCGCACCTGCGGGTATTGTCCGCCTGCTACCGGGGCGACCGGCGCCTCGTCGCACACATCGAGCGGTTGCGCGCGGCCAGTCCCGAGTTCGCACGGATGTGGTCGTCCCATCCCGTCGCGCGCACGGGCCACCGGTTCTACCGGCTGCACCACCCCGTCGTCGGCGACCTGGAGTTGTACGGCGAACTCGTGACGCTGCCCGGCGACCTCGAATACAGCGGCCTCGACCTGTTCGCCGCCGAGCCGGGCTCCGCTTCCGAACACGCACTACGCCGCCTGGCCGACTTGGGCCGCGCCCGGGAGACGGCTTCGCCCGCACGCTCATCCTCGGCCGCGGGACCGCGCTAGGGGTACTGGTTACTCCCGCAGCCCGGGCCGCAAGCCCGCCGGCACCAGCGGCACGCCCGCGCCGAGCAGTAACGGGGCGCCCGGCGCCGGCCCGCGAGCGCGTCCGCAGCCGCGTCGATGCGGCGCCCGCGCAGTCGTCGCGGTGCGCCTGCGCGGTGGAGCCGGCACGCCTATTGCGATGCGGTCGGCGTCCAGGCGGTGCGGGCGCAGTGTTCGAGGTACGGAGACCGTTGACGTGCGCCTGCGTTCGGGTGCCTCCGTTCGGGCGACCCGGGCCACCGCCGGGTGTACCCGGGCGCCGGGGCGACGACGTTCCCCGCATGCCCACGCTGCCCCGGATCGCGCCCATGCTCGCCACCCCCGGCACGCTGCCGCCCGCGTCGGAGGACGACCGGTGGGCGTACGAGACCAAGCTGGACGGGCAACGCGCGATCGTCTACCTCCCCGGGGACGGGACGGTGCTGCTGCGCGCTCGCTCGGGCGCCGACATCACGGGCGCCTACCCCGAGCTACGGGCGATCGGCGAGGCCCTGGGCGACGTCGCCGCCGTGTTGGACGGCGAGATCGTCGCGCTCGACGAGCACGGGCACAGCGACTTCGAACGCCTGCAAGCCAGGATGGGCTTGGCCGGCTCGCCCGCCCGGGCGGCGCACATGGCCAAGGAGGTCCCGGCGCGGCTGATGCTCTTCGACGCGCTGTTCCTCGAGGGCCGCGACCTGACCGCACAACCGTGGACCGAACGCCGCGACCGGCTGGAGACCCTGGAGCTCCGGGGCCGGAACTGGTCCACCCCCGGGGCACTCGTGGGACACGGCGCCCAGGCGCTCGAGGCGACCCGCGAGGCGGGCCTGGAGGGGCTGGTCTGCAAGCGGACCGACGCGCGGTACGAACCCGGCGTGCGATCACGCTCGTGGATCAAGATCCGGCATGTGCGAACCGTGGACGTGATCGTCGGCGGATGGCTCCCCGGCCGCGGCCGCCTCTCCGGCCTGCCCGGATCACTGCTGGTCGGCCGCCCCGGCCTCGACGGCCTGCGCTACGCGGGAGCCGTCGGCACCGGCTGGACCGACCGCGAACGCACCACCCTCGCCGAACTGCTGCGCGTCGCCGCCACCGAAGACTGCCCCTTCCACCCGCGACCCTCCGTCCCCGGCGCCCGCTGGGTCCTGCCGCGCCTGGTCGGCGAGGTCGCCTACGCCACCATCACCCGCGCCGGACTCCTCCGACACCCCGCGTGGCACCGCCTGCGCCCCGACCTCACCCCCGACGACGTCGCCTGACCGGCGGACCGGGCGAGCCGATCCTCGCGAATCAGGCCACACTCGAACCATGGAGATCGTCGAAGCGCACGGCCACCTCACCGTGCCGGGCCTGGGCGACGTGGAGGTCGACGTCGACCTGTACGACTGGCCGCCGGCCGAGCACGTCGGTCCGGTCGCATGGAGCGCGGTAATCGCCGACGGCCCGGAACTCGAAGTCGGCACCAAGGGCGAACTTCACGTCGACGGAGAGAACACGGAGACCGGCCACCCCTTCACGGTCATCATGAACGCCGGCCGAGTCAGCCAGCTCCGCGGCCGCGAGAACACATGAGCTGCAATCCCATCAAGGCTCAGTCGAAGCCCGCTTCGGATCGCAGCTCGGCGATCTCACGATGCGAGGCCGCGAGATCGGCGGCCACCCGCCGGTTGACCTCGGCGACACCGGCCTCCCACACCACACGCACCAGCGCCTCGGCAGCGGCCTGAGCCAGGCCGGCCGACCCCCTCGCACGGTCGGCCGGCGTCACGATCGGATGCTCGGCATCCACGTCTCCAGGACGCTCCGCTCGCCCGTCCGCATCCCGCAGAGCGCTACAGCCACTGGGACTGCGAAGCCGGAGTGGCGTAGTCCACCGGCCGGGCTTGCGACAACCGTGCCGAGATCGCCGCCGATCAAACACCGGACACTGACGCGACGCCCATATCGGGCTGTCCCAACCCAATGCCCAAAACGGCCGAATGCGCCTCGATGCCGCTGCGCCGCGTGCGCAGCAGTGTGCACTCCCCGGTCCGTAAGGCGTTCCACCGAACAGCGCGACCAAGACCACGTCGCCGATACACACGACCTACCGCTGCGCCGAGGGCGGCACGCGGTCGGCGACATCGACATGCGCATCGTCCTCGCCAACGCCGACCTTCCCCCCACCCACCGGACGTTCCCGGCGCAAGGCAGGGCACCCGACGAGACCAGCCGGGCTCCGACTCCCACGCAGAGAGCGGCCGTCCCGCGAACGCACCCGGCACGCCTGGTACTTCCATCCCGCGACCGGGCTGGTCCTCTCCCACCGGTACGGATCCCCCACAGCCGAAGCCGCGTTCCGGCAAGGCGTTCGAGCAGGGCATGGCGGACTTCGGTGTCCCCATCCTCGCCGGTGTCCACGACGACCTCATTCCCACCTATCGCGGCCGCCCTCCGGTCGTCGTCGTACTCGACCGTCCCGGCACCGTGCCCGCCGGGTCCTGCCGCCGGGCTGCTCGCCGCCTGCGCGCAGCGTCCACGCTCCACACGGGTGACGGCCCAACGGTCAGGCGGGCAACGTCTTCCGGCGGTGTCCGGCGCGAGCTCTGCATCGTCGTGGGAGGGCGGTGGTCGATACCGGGCCGGCGAGGACTTCAGGTGGAAAGCCCGAGAGCCTGCTCAGCGCGGGCGACGCGTTGTTGGCGGGCGCGGCGGGCAGGAGGTCGACCAGGTCTGCCCCCGGCGCCCGGAAGCATGTGCCGAACCTGGATGCGTACTGCCGAGTCAAACCGCGTGCACCCGGGGAAACCGATCCGGCGGACCAGTCCTGTTACCTTCTCCCGTCGGCACTCGTCATAGGTGCGACGGCCGATTTCGAGCGGTCGTCGCACCCAACGAGTGAATCGAGAACAGGATGCTGACCAACATCATGTACGTGACGGTATACGTCACCGATCAGGACCGTGCGCTGGAGTTCTACACCGAGGGCCTCGGCCTGGAGAAGCGGCTCGACTTCCCGGGGCCCGACGGACGCTTCCTCACCGTCGGCGTTCCCGACAGCCCGCTCCAGATCATCCTGTGGTCGCAGGCCGCAGCCGCGGGACAGCCGGGAGCGCATGCAGCGCCAGGGCCGCTGATCCTCGAATCCGACGATCTGCGAAAGGATTTCGAGGTCATGGGCCAACGCGGCGTGGTCTTCGAAGAGTCCGAACCCGTGGACTATCCGTTCGGGGTTCGCGTCGAGGCCGTGGACCCCGACGGCAACCGGATCTCGCTCCGTCAGCAGCCAAAACCGTGACCGCCCACCCGTCCGACCTTGTGACGAAGGCGTTCGAAGCCCAGCGCGATCGGCTGCGCGCAGTCGCGTACCGTGTGCTGGGCTCGCACGCCGACTCCGAGGACGTGGTCCAGGAAGCGTGGATGCGCCTCGTCCGCCAGGATGAGGCCGCCATCGGCAACCTGGCGGGTTGGCTGACCACCGTGGTCGGCCGCATCAGCCTGGACCTCCTGAGGTCCCGACAAGCCCAACCCACCGCCTACGGAAACGAGTTCGCGGACCTCGTGGTGCTGCCCGACGGCGACCCCGCGCCGGACGAGCAGGCGGCGCTGGCCGATTCGGTCGGCCTCGCCCTGCTCGTCGTGCTCGACTCGCTCACCCCGAGCGAGCGCCTGGCGTTCGTCCTGCACGACATGTTCGCGGTCCCGTTCCACGAAATCGGACAGATCCTGGGCAAATCCGCCGACGCCACCAAGATGATCGCCAGCCGCGCTCGCCGCAAGGTCCAAGGCACGGACCGGGTGGCGGGCCCCGGCCGCGAACACCGCGAGGTCGTCCAGGCATTCAGCGCCGCCGCCGGCGGCGGCGACTTCGAGGCGCTCCTGCGTGTCCTCGATCCGAACGTGAAGCTGACCGTCGACACCCCAGGCGGCGTTGTCGTCACTCTCGGCGCCACCAAGGTCGCCGCCGGCGCCCGCATGTTCTCCGGCGAGGCCGCCCGCCACCGACCCGTGCTGGTCAACGGCGTCCCCGGCCACATGTCCTGGCGCTCCGACGGAACCCCTCTCTCCGTCATCGCCTTCACCGTCACCGGAGGCCGGATCACCGGCATCGACATCATCGTCGACCCGGCCAAGCTCGCCTCGATCCATCTGCCCGCCCCGGCCTGAGCCGGTGGCGGGGTAGTTATAGGAGCGGACAGAGATCCATGTCCGGTCCGCCGGCCCTGGCGTGATGACGGACGAAGGTGACTTCGTCGCGGAACAGCTCCTGGCCATCGGAGCTTGGAGACGCCACCTGGTCCAGGATCACTCGGTAGTGCTGGTGCCGCGGCTGGCTGCCGGGGTACTTCACCGAGCGGATCGCGACGATCAGCGGCATCCGAACGCCGTTCACAACGTCGGCGAGTCCCCGCCCTCGCGGAGCCGATGCCAGGACCGGGTTCAATTCGATCGCAACGACGTGCGATCCCGTCACCGACCTCCGCGAGCAATACGGCTTACGCCGCCGGCCGAAGGTGGGCGACGATGCCGTCGATGTCCTCGGCGAGAAGGTGCCAACGGAGGGTGTGGCCGCCAGGGACCTCGTGGGCCGTGTACGGGATGCCCGCCTGGTCGAGAAGGCCACGGAACTCGCGCTGGCCGTCCAGGACATGGGACTCCTGGAAGGCACTGAACCACGGGATGTTCTCGGCACCCGTACCGGCCACCATGAAGATGCGCTTGTTGTGGTAGCTCGGAATGCGCTCGACCGCGTTGTCGGCACTGACCCGGGCCTCGTTCCACAACGGCACGCCGTAGATGGTGCCGCCGCCCAGCTCGATGGCGGCCGAGGACGCGTTGGCCCAGTGGCCGACGGCGCCGCCGTTGAGGCGCAGGCTGGGCGGGCCGGAGTGGGCGCTGACCGAGGCGAAGTGGCCGTAGTACTTGGCGGCGTACTTCAGCGCGCCGAAGCCGCCCATCGAGTAGCCGGCGACCGCGCGTCCGTCGTACTCCGCATGGGTCCGGAAGTTCGCCTCGACCCACGGCAGGAGCTGGGACATGTGAAAGGTCTCCCAGTTGCGGGGACCGACGAACGAGGTGACCGGGTTGGAGTACCAGCCGGCGCCGCCCCCGTCCGGCATCACGACGATGATCGGCTTGCCGGCGGTGAGTTCCCGAATGCCGCCCGGGACGTCGAAGTTGCGGAAGTCCGCGCCCGTGCCGCCACCGTGGAACAGGTACATGACGGGGTACCGGCGGCCGCTGCTGTCGTAGTCGTCGGGGAGCAGGACGTTGACGCCCGGACCGGTGGTCCACCCGATATGGCTCGTCTTGAACCGGTAGTACTTCAGGCGGGGATCGCTCTCGTTGCTGTCGATGATGCGCAGCCCGAAGCCGTCGCCGATCGCATGGGCGGCGGACGCGCCCCCGACGACGCCCGCGGCACCGAGCACCGCCGCCGCGGACAACCCGCCGGCGGCCTTCAGGATGTTGCGGCGGGTGGGTTGGAACTCGGTCATGCCATCCCCCGTGTTCGGTTTGTGGTGTGGAGGCCGCGTGCGGACGACGTTCGGCCTTCACCGAGCCGCACCGGTCCTCATGGACGGGCGAACTGCAGGCACAGAACGACCAATCACTCTGGCGCGGCGGTTGGTTACATCCGGTGCGCGTTGATCACACACCAGTCACCTGCAATGGTCAATACCGAACCAAGCTGAGTTTTTGGCCCAGGCAATGACCCCAACTCCCTTACACACCACGGCTACACGTGTCACCGCACACCGCAGCCATCGATGGTGCCGACAGGCAGCGGCAGCGTCCCATCGCGCTGCATCCGCCTCGACCGATCACCGTCTGTCCTGCCGTCGCACACGTCGGCGTTCGCCGGAGCGGGACGCCACGCGATAGCGAGCCGCGACGACGGCCCGAGAAGACACCGACACCCACCGGTGGCACGGCGATCGTGCAATCCCCGGATGGATTTCGGATCACACCACTCGTGGGACCGGTCCGAGGCATGGCACATCCGAAAGGCCGAAACCGAACGGCACGAGGGGGACTCACATCCCGCTTGCGCGTGGCCGACCGAACTGATGCATTCGGTCCACCTCGCGGTGAGCCTCCTGCCGCGATTTCTGCTTGGCAGCCAAGACACGGAAGGGCGCACCGGAGTGGGCACGTTGCCGCGTCCGCGGGGTCGGCTCCGGGTTCTCCCACGGGCTGGAGGACGTGCCAGGAGCGCCCCCGAGTTCGCGGGGTCGACGGTATGTGAGGGAGCAGTTCCACGGGACACCCGGGAAACTCCCCGCGCATGTGGGCACGACCATTCCGGGCGGCGGCGGCAACCCCGGATTCGTCCGGAACATCCTCGCCCGGGCGAGGCCGAGACCCCGGTGAAACACCCCCCGCAGTTTCGCCGGGTGTCGGCGTGCTCCGTCAAGTGCTCGACCAGGTACAGACGGACGTGCTCAGCTCCCTGCTTGAGGTGATCGTGCTTCGTGCGACGATCCTGGGTATGGCCGAGCTCGATGTTCCCTCTCCACGGCGCCGTTTCGGCACAGCCGGACTGCGTGGAGGGGCGACGATCCAACGCCCCTCCGCAGTCTGCATGTTGGTGGCGCTGCTGGACCGCTCGCTGGCACGGATCGCCGCTGCCGCCGCGGACGCGCGCTGCTTCGACCGGGAGGCCATCCTTGTGGCGGCGGACGTGTGGGACAACAACACTTTCCCGCTCTTTCGGGCGGTGACGGCCGGCACACGAGGCGGGCGCGAGCGCCGTGCGTCGGCGGCATTGGAATGGATGGCCGGCCTCGGTGAGGAGAGACGGGCCTGGATGCTGGATCAGGCCTCGGCCGCCGGACACTCCTTGGACGGGTTCCTTGCACCCGCGCTGCCGTACGTACCGGGTCGCGACTATCTGGGACGGGTGATGGCCCCGGTCTCGGCCGTGACGGCGCGGTTCGCACGGAATCTGGCCGTCGACTACGACCTGCCGTCGGCCGAAGTGCGCCATCTGCAGGTCGAGCGGGCAGGCGACCGTCTCGACGGCCGTCTCGAACTTGCCGTCTCTCGTTCCTATCCCGTCGACGGCGGCTCGGCTTCCGACACCGCGATACTGCACATCCGGCTGCGCGACATCACCGAGGTCCGCTTCGATTCCCGAGACGCCCGGAGTGCCGCCCTTCGAACGGAACCGCACGGGGTGTCGATCGACATCGGAGCCCGTGGCGTGCTGAGCGCGGCGTCGGCCGATCTCCGCCCGGACGACCGTTGTTGGCACCGCTCTGCGGCCGGCCGCAGGGCCGACGCGAGCACACCGCCCCACGACGGCCGCCCCGCTCACGCCGAATCTCCGCAGCAGGGGCAGCTCGGCAACAACGCCGTGGCCGCGGCAACCCTCCTCCACCGCGCCATGCTGGAGATCCGCATGGTCCGGTATGCCGAGGAGGCGCACCGGGTCCCCCTGCTCGATTTCCACCGGGCCTTCGCCGGAGCGGGCGAGGCGATCCAGTCCGCGGGCGCGCACTTCCTGCCCCATCGCCGGGAGGCCGCCTTCCGCCGACTGATCGAGACCTGGGCTCGGCGCGGCGGGCCGGCCCTCGCCGACTGGTTCGCCACGACGCTGTCGGAGGTCGCCCGCCGCCCGGACCTCCTCCCCGCCGTCCGTGACCAGGGACGAGCACACCCGGTCGCGGACGCGTCACCGGAACTCGCCCCGGATGCGTCGGCGACCCCCGGTGCACCGCCGGTCGAGCTCCGAATGGCCTCCTACTCCTCGGCGCACACGCGCCACGACACCCGCCACGATGCCTGCACCCTCGTACACCTGGCCGTGCCGCCCCGCCCCGAAAGCGCCGCGGACACCTCCTGGCGTCTGCGCGCCGTCCGGGGCACCGCCCCCGCCCGCTTTCGCTTGCGGACCGAGGCGTTCCAGGGCACAAGCCGGCCCCTCGTCACGGGTGACGACGAAGCAGCCCGCCGCCTTCTTTTGCACAACGGAGCACTCGACATCACGAGCAGGGCTGGAAAGGACCGGAACCGCGATCCGTCGTGAGCACATCGGCTTGTACCGACCCGAGATGTAGCCCTGCACGCCGACATCGGGCCGGGACACCGCGCGTTCGAACCCAATCGGGTGCGAACACTTCCGGGGGCACCGACCCCACCGCCGCTCGCCATCTGGGACTGCAAAGGTCACCGGCGGCGGCGGGTTCGTCGGCGAGGCGACGCCGCAACGGGCCGCAGCCGTGCTGAGGACCGCGCACCATCACGACCCGGATGGTCGTGTTTGCCGGTCGCGCCAGTATGATTACCGGCTTCGGGACCGCGCCGAGCTTGGTGATCACTCGGTCCGCAGGGGTACTGGTATCGTCCGCTGCGACCAACTCCCGCAACCAGCAGCGGCATTGACCGGCGATCACCATCCGCCGCCACGCAGCGAAGGGAACGCACCGCCGGATGCTCGTGGTGCCCTTGGACGCCGAACCCCGGTACAGCGCGTCGTCGGCCGAGCAGCTCTACAGGGCCGCAAGGCAAGTCGTGGACCGGTCGGCGGAGGAGAGGACCCGCGCGTCGCTCGAGGGCCGGGAAGTGGTGGTCGGCAAGGGCTTGTTCAACCGCAACGTCGCCGTGCCGGACCTCGTCCACGGAAACACCGTGAACGTTCGGATCCCCGAGCCCCTGGCGTCCCGGGAACCGATCTCATGGCGCACCGGGTTCCTGGAGACCGAAGTCCAGGACGCCCAGCGACGTGCGGGGATGGTCAATCGACCGAGGACCTACTACGCCGATCCGCGCGGTCGTTTCCATATCCAGAGGCATGAGCCGGACGTCAGCCCGTGGATGCCTCGCGGCGATCGGGGTCCGGTGTCCGAACACCAGGTCGCCGAGTTGGCCGACGCGTGGGCGCGGACACTGGAACTCGACCTGCCGCACAAAACCGGCCTGCTGCCCATGGACATGATCGGCATGCAGGCGAGCCGCCTTCCGATGTCGCGCGTCAGCACGCGAATCCCGCACGACTTCGCTTCCTACCGAGATCTACAGTTTGCCCAGATGGAATCCGCCCTCGCACGGCACCTGGAACGGTGGGGACCGGCGCTTGCACGCCTGGGAATGACCATGAGCGCGCACGAGTACGTCCGTCGTGCGCGACGCACCCTGGATTCGGTCGTACCCGTTCGACTGGCCCCCACCCACCCCGACCGGCACCGCGGCAACCTCGGGATGCGGGGCGGCCGGATCTTCGAGTGGGATCCCGAGCTCATCGGCTTCCACGACCCGCGTCATGGCGTGGCGGTGGCCGTCGGCTGGGAGGACTACCGCGGCCAGGACGCCTCGATCATCGAGGCCCACCGGAAAATGGCGCCCGCTTTCCTCGCCCGAGGATTCACCGAGGGCGTGGAGGCCTGGGGCCGCTACGAAGAGGCCGATCGCGCCGCGCGGAGATTGCCCAGGGCCTTACAGCAATTGACTCGCAGCGAGTCGGTGCGACAGCTCGAAGACGCGATGCCGTTGTGGGCGCCGTACCTGGCGACCATCGTCACCAACGCGGCACCACATGTCGGCATCACCAAGGAGGTCGGTCCCGAATTGATGGCGGGGGTGCTCATGGAGACGCTGCGGCCGCTGGTGGTGGCGCGCGCCGGGGCGCGGGCGAGCGCGGTCGGCGTCGCGCCCGCCTCGGCAATCCGGGACCGAACCGCGACCGCGCGCGATAGAGCCGCGGACAGCAGTCCACTCAGCATGGACGCGCTCGCGGCACCCATCCTTCACCAGGCACCCCCGGCTCGCGGTTCGGGCCCGCAGGTCGGGCTTCGCCCGGCCAAGGGCAAGAGCCTCTGACACGGCGTCGGCTTGGCGAAGCCGGCGGGGACTTCCTGAATACACCCCAGGCCATCCCTTGTTCCCGAACACCGCTGCCCTGCCTGCCGGTTCATGCCCAACGCTTCGATTCCACGCCACGCCCCGCCGCGACCTGCAGCAGGCGGCCGCATGCTCTGCAAGGCTGCGAGAGCTGTCGGCTGTCAACTGTGGGCGCAGCCTGGCCGGCAGTGTTCAAGGTCCGGTGCGGTGGCTCAACCCAGTCGGAATCCGGTACAGCCCGCCCCGAGCAGTGAAGGCGTCGATTGCATTTCCCCGGCCGACCGACGATCGTTAACTTGGATCGCGCGGACTGAGACACAAGAGCGACGGGGGGCTTCGGTGTTCGATCTGCCCTTTGATCGGCCCGGCCGATTCTGGCGTGGCAACCTGCACACCCACTCGGATCAGTCCGACGGGGCTTGGCCGCCCGAGAAGGTCGCGCGCCACTACCGGGAGGCCGGCTACGACTTCCTGGCCCTCACGGACCACTTCCGCGCGGAGTACGGGTTTCCCCTCACGGATACCCGGGCGCTGCGTACCTCCGACTTCACCACACTGTTGGGTGCGGAACTCCACGCCCCGATCACCGAGATCGGGTCGAGCTGGCACATCGTCGCGGTCGGTCTGCCGCTCGGGTTCCGTCCCCCCGTTCCCGGTGAGTCCGGCCCGGAACTGGCACGCAGGGCGCGAGCGGCCGGCGCGTTCATCGGCATGGCCCACCCGGCCGCCTCGCTGCTCACCCTTGCCGACGCGGAGAGTCTGGACGCCGCCCACGCGATCGAGGTGTACAACGCCCTGGCGGCCCGCGAGGACCGCGGGGACAGCTGGCACCTGACCGACGTCCTGCTGTCTCGGGGGCACCGACTGAGCACCTACGCCGCCGACGATGCCCACTTCCAGCCGCAGGACCCGCCCGGCTGCGCGGCCTGGGTCCAGGTACGCGCCGAATCCCTCGTGCCCGAGGCCCTTGTCTCGGCGCTCAAGGCCGGCCACTACTACGCGAGTACCGGCCCCGAACTTCACGATGTCCGCGTCGACGACGGCTGGATCACCGTTCGCTGCTCGCCGGTACGCAAGGTCCTGATCACCGGCGGCACCCCCGGGCTACAGGTCGTCGAGGGTAAGGACCTCAGCGAAGGCACCCTGCCCGTGACGATGTTCGCCGGCGGGTACTGCCGTGTCACTGTGGAGGACGCCTCCGGAGGACGGGCTTGGACCAACCCGATCCGACTCGAGCCGCGTGCCCCCGTGTCGATCGAGGCATAGCCGAGACGCCGGACCAGAAACCGACAGTCGATCAAACAAGGGAACGTCCCTCATGCTCTGGCCGGCACTCGCGCCCTCTTCCATGGGGAACTGACGCCTGATCAGGTGCGGTGGCTGCTCGACGCGTTTCGGCTCGGAAAAGTATCACCCGCCGAAAGGCCCGGAGCGGTGAAGAGCATCGCGCACCGTTCCTTCGTCGACGACGCGGGCGGCCGCGTGCTACTCGACCTCGCCCGCGGCGGCGAGTCCGGCTGGTCGCGACTGCGGCGCGCAACGCGTCGACGCGCAGGAGTGGGGCCTTGCGCTTGGCCAACCCCCGGTCGATGCAATCGCGTTGGTGGTCATCGATCACCGCGCGGTCGTGGTGTCCGGGATCGGCACGCCGTCCGCACGGTGACGCGCTCATATACCGCGTACATCACCCGTCGGATCGTGGAGGGCGTAGCCGCCCCACCAATCTTTTGTGGCCGGCCTGGAGGTCGTTGCTGTCCACGAGGTCCGAACGGCCCGCGGCGGCTCTGGCGACAAAGGGGCGGGCCCAGCGGACGCGCGCCGCCGGTTCCGCGTGGCTTCGCCGACGTAGGGAGGGACCATCCCAGATGTTCGTTCCCTGGTTGAGCGCCCCCAATACCGCCCAATATCCCGATTATCGCGATCGGCGACCGATGGAGGACCCGCGTCGGCGGCGGCCGTTCGTCCTCGCGGTCGAGACGTTCGACCCCGAGTCCGCGACGGACGAGAGCCGGTCCACGAACGCCGGACCCGTGCCGAGCCCGCCGGACGCTCGGGCGTGCCGCGTGAGACGGCCACTTCCGTCTTCATCCTCATCTCGGAACCCGCGTGCCCTCCGGGCCCTCGGCGTACGTCTCGGCCGTGATCCGCTCGAGGGCCCGGGTCAGTGCCGCCCGCAGGTCGTCGTGTCGTTCGTCGAGTCGGAATCGCGGTTCGCCCCGGTCGGGATAGCGCCGGACCGGACCGTGTCGCAACGCGTCGGGCTCCCACGCGTAGCGGGCGTGGACGTGGCCGTGCAGGAGCGGGAGGGGGTTGCCCAGAACCTCGTAGTTGACCCGGAGGAACCCGGGGTCCGCATCGGAGCAGGCGTGCTGGACTGCCTCGCCGAGCAGGGCGAGATCGAACATGAACTCCGCGTGCTCGCGCCGTCCCGGATCGGTCAGGTGGTCGGCATCGCCGTCGTGGAGGAGGACGCAGTAGCCCGGTAGGTGTCGCGTGTCCCCGATGACGGCCCAGCCGCTGCGCATGCGCGCCGGCACCGTGGGATTCTCTCCGCGCCTGGCGGCCCCGACCCGATCCTTTCGCCAATCCGACATGAGCGCGTGGTCGCACGCGCGACCGCGAGCCCGCGTGGTCGAACCGTGCACCGTACATCGCCCGGTTCGGACCCGAACCCCGTGACGAGGAGGACCAAATGTTGGAAATCGCAGGAAAGGTGGCGGAGTTTGCCGAGGGACAGGCAGGACGGGTCACCGTGCGGCAGGCGTTGCTCACCGGGGCCGACGACACGATGCTGGTCGCCCTGGTGGACGCCGGGGTCGCCGAATGGGGCGTCCCGAGGCTGGTCCTGCGGATCCGAGGCGGCGCCAGGTCGATGTTTCCCCGGCTGCGCGCGGCCTGGCTGTTGCTGGATCCAGCGCGGCCCGGCTGGGAACGGGACCTGCCGGCCGCCGGGGTGGTCTCGTACGGCTCGGCCTCCCGGGTCCACGGCCTGGGCGATCTACCCGGCCCGGGGCCCGAGTTCACCCTGCCGCCGGGCACCTCCGTGCCGGAACCCGCGGAGTCGCGGACCACTGTCCACGTGGCCGGGCTCGCGCCCACCGAGTGGCAGCTGGTGGACGGCCTGCCGGTGACCACACCCGCCCGCACTTTGCGCGACCTCGCGTCGGTTTCCACCGTCGACCAGGACACGCTCGGCCGCGTGGCGTCGAGCATCGTCCGCCGCAAATCTCGCGACGCCCGCGGAACTGGCCGAGGTGCTCGACGCGCTCCTGGTCGAAAGGGTCGGGACGCGGACGGTCGACGCTGGTTGCGCTTCCTGCATGCCCCACGAGAACCGAACGGAGTGGCGAGGCACATGGACTACGGCAATGTGGACGAGGCCACCCACATCCACCGCGACGACTTCCGCGCCGAATTCCCGACCTGGGATCGGTTTCGCGGGTTTGTGGAATCCTGGGCACGCTATCCCGAGTTCGGCTGGGACCGTGCCGCGCACCAGGTTTTGTCCGCCGACCTGGCCCAACGTCCGGCCGCCACCGGGGAGAATGTAGCGTGTGCCACTCGCGGAGGGTTGACAATGCGGGGGCGGACCGCGACTCGAGACCGCCGATCGGCACCTCGCCGGGATCGGGACGCCGCCGATCTCCCGGGCGACCTTCTCGGCAACTCCAGCGACCTGGGCCACGCCACGCCCTCGCGGACCTGCGGGACACCGGGATGATCGTCCGCAGCCCCGACGCCTCCCACGGCAAACGCTCCGCGTACCGCATCACCGAACCCATCGTGTCCTTCCACCACACGGCACTGCGCTCCGAGTGTCGCGACCTGGAGGGCCCCGGCCACGCCGCACAGGTGTGGGACCGATCCCGGACCACCTTCCTCGGCAAGATCGTCGACACGCACTTCGAACAGGTCTGTGCCGCGCCTGGACCTGCCGGTAAACCTCCCCGAGACCCTCGGCGGCCACCGCGTGCGCGTGCAATCCGGCACCGGCGCCATCCCCGCCCCCGCCGCCGGAAACGGCCTCGAGGGCACGCCGCCGGAACCTTTCACTAAAGGCAAATCAGGTAGGATGAATCCATGTAGACACCAACTACATAGATTGAATCTATGTAGCTCATTCCTAGCTCGATGGAGAACGGGATGTCGTTCGTCGGTCGACGCATTGAGCTCGCACTGCTGGCCAAGCGTCTCGAGCGGGTGGCCGCCACGGGCGCCGGGGCCGCGCTCGCGTTGCGCGGTCGGCGTCAGGTCGGCAAGTCGCGCCTGGTGCAGGAGTTCTGTAACGCGGCCGGCGTACCGTACGTGTTCTTCACCGCCACCAAGGGCGCCTCGCCGGTCGAGGCGGTGGCGGACTTCCTGACCGAGCTGGCGGAGTCGTCGCTGCCCGGGGACCCCGAATCGGTACCCTCGGGAGGCGCCGGCAGCTGGCCGGACGCCTTCCGGGCCCTGGCCTCCGCCCTGCCCGACCGACCCACCATCGTGGTGATCGACGAGTTGCCCTGGCTGGCGGAGCAGGACAGCCTCTTCGACGGAGCGTTGCAGACCGCGTGGGACCGACTGTTGTCCAAGCACCCGGTGCTCCTGCTGCTCCTGGGCAGCGATCTGCACATGATGGAACGGCTCACCGCCTACGATCGGCCGTTCTACGGCCGCGCGGACAACCTCGTGCTCGGCCCGCTCAACCCGGCCGAGACCGCGGACGCCCTCGGACTCGGAGCCGCCGACGCCATCGACGCGCACCTGGTCTGCGGCGGACTGCCCGGCATCCTGCGCGCCTGGCCACACGGCACCCCCGCACTTCCCTTCCTCCAAGCCGAGTGCGCCGACCCGGCCTCCCCGGTCTTCGGCATCCCGGAATCGTCCCTGTTGGCCGAGTTCCCCGCCCCGGACCAGGTCCGGCGGGTCCTCGAGGCCGTCGGCGGCGGCGATCGCACCCACGCGAACATCGCCGCCACCGCCGGCGGCAGAAGCGGCGCCATCCCCTCCGGCTCACTGTCCCCCGTACTGCGCCGCCTCGTCGAGGAGAAACGTGTCCTCGCGATGGACGAGCCCCTCTCCACCCAGCCGGGCAAACCGGCGCTCTACCGGGTCCAGGACAGCAACCTGCGCCTGTATCTCGCGGTCCTTCGCATGGCCCAGGAGCAGGTACGGCGGGGCCGTCCGGAAGCCGCCTACCGACTCGTCGAACGCCGCTGGGCCGCGTGGCGCGGCCGCGCCGTCGAACCACTGGCCCGCGAGGCGCTCGAACTCGCCGCCGGCGACGGCAGGTTGCCGTGGGACGACATCGAGGCGGTCGGCGGCTGGTGGAACCGCCGCTTCGACCCCGAAGTCGACCTCGTCGCCGCGGACCGCGCACCCGTCGCCCGCCACGTGCGCCTGGTCGGCTCCATCAAGTGGCTGTCGGGCCCGTTCGACCGCCACGACATGGCCGACCTCGCCGCAGCCGCTCCCCAAGTACCTGGCTTCACCCTCGGCTCGACCACCCTCGCCGTGGTCTCCCTCTCCGGAATCGCCAACGACGTTCCCAGCGAACCGATCGGACTCCGGTGGGGCCCCGAAGATCTCATCGAGGCATGGCGCCGATGAATGACCCAGCTTTCCCCGGCCATACTGGGACAAATTGTGATAATGCCTGGTGGGTCGCCGTGTTGACAGCAAAAGATCTGCTGATTCTGGGCCTCGGATAAGTCGTGGCGATCGCGGTCGGCGTCGGTCATCGACCGCTCTTGAGGGTCTTGAGCAGCGCGCTGCAGGTCGCGGTGACTTCCTCGACCTTCTCGGGGTCCGCGGGCGTGAGCGTCCCTGGGATGTCGGCCCAGCGGTCGAGTTCCGCCTCCCATGCCTGGATCTTCATCGGGTCCGGTTTCGCGCTGCGCTGTTCCTCGTGGACCAACCTGGTGTATCGAGCGGTGAGGAGGTTCAGGCCTTCGAGGGCGACCTCGTACGCCAGTGCGTCCCGCTGGGACCAGGTGGTGGGCCCCAGGTTCCCTACGATCGGATCGTCGTCTCGCATTGCATGCTCCTCGAGCGTCGTGGCGGACTGGGGGCGGTAGTCGCGGGCACGGAACGGCCGCGACAACGGGCGGTTGCGCGGTGGCGCGCCGCCGTCCGCATCGCGTCGGATAGCCTCCCCATATCCGACGCGACAAACCGGGCGCGCCATCACGCTAGGTCGCGGGAACGCGTGGGCGAGTTCCGCGCCTACGCGGCGAAACGGCGTGCCGCCTCCTCTACGAAGGCATCGACCGTAGCTCGGACTTCCTCGATGCGCCGGTGGCCGTCGAGCATCGGGTTTGTGCGTGTCGATCGCCCTTTCGCGGGCGTCGGTGGCCGGCACGACGAGACCGGGGTCGGCACCGAGCAGACGCAGTCCGCTGTCCGGGAACGCGGATGCTGTCGTGCCACGGCATGCCGCTCCCGCAGGGCCACTCGATCGGACCAACGTGGTGCGAGCCGTCCTCACCCGTCGCGAAGCTCCGGGCAGGCCCCGCTCGGACGCCGTCCGTAACGCGCGTCACGGAACCTCGTGGCCTGCTCACCGGTCTCACCGGTCACTGCGGCGCGCCCCTCGTGCCCGGTGGCGACGCGGCGGGGCGGCCGTGATGGTGGAGATACCGACCAGGTCCGCTTCGATCGGGCCGGACTGCTCCGGGTCGACGTGGCCGGCGCCCTCGGGCTCGGCCGGGTCACCGTCCTTTGCGGCATGCGAAACCCGCGCGCACCCCTGGTCATCGGCTCCCAGGGCCGGAAAAGGCCGCACCCCTGCCGAAGCGGAGGGCCGTTGGGTCAGTCGATGGCAACGGCCTCCACGACGGACAACACCGTGGGGGTGTCGAGGATGCGGTTCAGCCGCAGGCCTGCCTCGGCGAACAGAGCCGCGAACTCCGGCGCGGTGCGCTCCCGGCCGGCCAGGGAGGCCATCATCATCAGGTCCAGTGCCTTGGCTTGGTGCCGGACGTCGCCGGGCGGGACGACGGCGTCCATGACCAGGACACGCCCGCCGGGGGCCATCGCGCGGCGGCAGTTGCCCAGCAGGGCCACACAGTGCTCGTCGTCCCAGTCGTGGGTGATCCGCTTCATCATGTAGACCTCGGCGCCGTCGGGAACGGAGGCGAAGAAGTCACCCTCGGCAAGCCGCCAACGTCCCGCAAGGTCTGGGGAGTCCAGGCGGTGGCCGGCCAACACGTGCTCCCGGTCGTAGAGCACGCCGTGCAATGCGGGCCGGCCGCGCAGCACCGCCCGCAGCAGACCGCCGTGGCCGCCGCCGACGTCGACCACCACACCGTGTTCGGGGAAGTCGTACGCGTCGGCGATCGGCTGGTCCTCCGGGTCGGACATGGCCGCCATGCCGTCGTGGAAGACGGCTGCCGTGGCGGCGTCTTGGGCGAAGTGGTCGAAAAACGGCATCCCGAAGATCGCGTCGAAGCCCGACCCGCCCTCGCGGAGGCAGCGGTCCATCTCTCCGGCCGGCAGCCACATGGTGCGGTCGGTGATCATCAGGACAGCGGACCGCACGGACAGCGGGGCGTCGGTGCGCAGCGCGCTGCCGGCGGCGGTGAGCCGGAAGGCCCCGGTGCCGTCCTCGGCGAACAGGCCCCTCGTGGCCAGAAGTCGCAGGACCCGGTGGAGGTACGCCGGGTCGGTGCCGGTCGGGCCGGCCAACTCGGCCGCGGTGCGCGGGCCTTCGGCCAGGTGGTCGGCCACCCCGACGGCGGCGGCCGCCCGAAGCGCGGCCGGGTACAGGTAGGCCAGTGCCTCGTCGATCAGATACGCCGCCGAGGCGCGGCCGTCCGGATCGGCGGCGTCGGCCGGTCCGACACCGTCGGCGGGTCGGGGCTGGACATCACTCACCGGATGACCTCCTCGTCGCGGGGGTGACCGTACTGTCGCCTCATCGTGACAGCCGGTGTACGACGTGGATGCGGATTTCTCGCATTCCGTCGGGGCCGGGTCCTCCACGAGGTTCGATGTGGCTTCCGGACAAGAGGAGATGGTCGGTGAGCGCTCGGTGGACGGGCCCGGTCCGGCGCTGCGCGAATGGTCGAGTCCGTGTCGCCCCATCCGCCAAAACGTGCCCGCCCGTGTCGAGTTCGTTCCTGTCGCGCGGCGAAGGGCACCGCGCTCCCGGTCCGCCCGCAGGCCGCACCGCACGTGGTGGCTCATTGCAGGTCTCCCGCGCCGATCGGAACGTACCTCGGCCTCGACGGCCCGGTGCCGTGCCTCGTCCGTAGCGGCGTCCTGCGCACAGACCTCGCCCGGGAGACGCTCACATCGGCGCCGAGCACCCGGTCCATGGCGGCGCCCAGTTCCGCGAGCGGACAGCGGAGGGGTGTCGGCCCGTCTCGGTCACCCGCGCGAACAGATCAAGGGGGCGGCCGTGCCGCCGCCGGACAGTTCGCCGAGCGGGGCATGACCGTCCCGATCGGCGCCCGGGTCCGGTGGCGGGGCGATGAGGCCGCCGCGGGTCGGTGCAGGTCAGGGTTTCCCTCCATAGCCGGGGGTCTCGCTTCTCAAGGGGTCAGCCCCGCAGGGTGGCGATGGCCTTCTCGATGCGCCGTCGGCGCGTCTCGGGCTTCTTCGCGCTCTCGATGGCGCGCACATGCTCGCGCTTGTGGCTGTACGCGAGGTTGTCGTACGCGGCGCGGGCGAGGGGGTCGTCGTCCAGAGCCTGGGCGAAGTCCGCGGGCTCGACGACGACGCGCGGCTCTGTGTCGAGCTCCAACTCGACCTCGGCCTCCTCGCCGATCGCGACACCGGCGGCCTGCCGGTTGGCGTTGCTGAGACCGAGCAGGTGGCGGCCTCGCAGGATGGCGACCCGGCTCTTCCAGGAATGCCCGTTGACCGTGATGGTCACCGGCGGCCGCGCGCCCCCGCCGAGCGCTGCCACCACCTCGGGTGGAACTTCCAGGCCCCGCATGGGCTCGGGTGGCTCCACGAGGGTGCGAAACTTCATGATCCTTCTCCCATTGTTCTGCCGGCTCAGCGCGAGTCCGGCCCGCCCGGCTCCGATGGCCGCTCCCACTGCCCACACCGGGATCATCGCCGTGCCCAGAACGGCTACGGCACGCGCCGCGCCGTCCCGGACGGCTGCGAGGCGAGAGATCGCGGCTACTCGGCGTAGGGCTGGTCGGTTCCCTGGGCGCTGTAGCCGAGACTCCAGATATAGCCGTCCGGGTCGGCGAAGGTGCCGCCGTACCCGCCCCACGGCAGAGCACCGGCAGGCTTGAGGATCTTGGCGCCGGCCTTACCGGCCTCCGCCATGATCTCGTCGACCCGTGCCTCACTGCGAACGACGTAGGTCAGAACCAGCCCGCTGAAGCCGCTGCCTTCCGGATCCGTGCCCACCTGGCCGGCCAGACCCTCGCGAGCGTAGAAGCCGACCGGCGACGCGCCGTCCGAGTCGAAGAACACCGAGATGCCGAAGTCGTTCTTGACCTTCCAGCCGAGCCCCTCGGCGTAGAACCGCTTGGCCCGGTCCATGTCCCGGACACCGAGGAGGATCGAGCTGACGTGCGCCTTCATGACGTGCTCCTTGCACAGAGGGTGGATGGACGCGTGCCGGACATCCGGGCTGGGGGCCCGGCCGTCACATCGGCGCGTGTTCGCCGGTCGATCGGTATGACAGGACCGGATGGAGAAATGTGACCGATGGTTGAACAGGACAGGCCGACCGAACCGTTCGCCGAGCACCCGGCGGGTCAGGCGGTACAGGGTCGAGCGGGGCGGGAGTGGGGGTCGGGAGTCAGGACAACGTGGGGGCGAGCGACGCGGCAGTCTCCCAGACGAACCCGTCCGCGTCGGTGCAGGCGCCGGCGGTGCTGCCGAGGACGATGCGGTGCGAGCCGGTGCCGTCGGCGGGGACGCCGAGGTCCTTGGCAAGGGCACGGCGCTTGTACAGCGCCAGCTTGACGGGGCTGGACTGACCGGGGGCGAACTCGGCGTACTTGCCACCGAAACTCTTGGCCACGGTCATGCCCCGGCCGACATAGAACTGCTTGGTGGCCTTCACGTCCTCGACGCCGATCAGCAGGACGACCTCGTCGATCTCGCGGGTGGCGGGGCCGGTGTCCTTCTTCGCCGAGGTCGCGATCTTCCAGATCGTCCCGTCCGGGGCCTGGACGACGCCGCCGTAGCCCCATAGCGACTTCGCCGCGGGCTTCAGCACCGTGGCGCCGGCGTCCACGGCGGCGCCGACGAAGCCGTCGACGGTGGCCGGCCCGGACACCGTGAGCGCCAAGGTGAAGCCGCGGAACCCGGTGGAGTGCGCCTCGGACGCCCGCAGGTCTATGTACGTGTCCACGCCGAAGGCGCTGTAGAAGCGGCGAGCGGCCTCGAGGTCGGCCACCTCGAGGGTGACGGACGCGAGGGACGTGTTGGCTGCGGTGGAAGCGGTGGTTGCCATGACCATCACGCTAGGGGCCGCGCGGCGGCCGGGGCTTCTCCATTCCTGACCGGTCCTGAGACTTGCTTCGCCACGCACGCCGGCATCCCCTCCACCTTGATCGCCGACCCCGCATCGCCGGCCGTACCCGCAACATGGACATGACCGTCCGCCGCGTCCGCCGCCTGGCGCCGCAAGGCCCCGGGCGGCAGGCAGACCGGCTCGGTGAAGCGGGTGGTGGACGCTGCCGGCGACGCGCAGCCGACCGCGAAGCAGACCTCCGTAACACTGAGGTCGTCCCGCCGCAGGAGAGCCGTCGCCCGCTCGACGCGACACGTCAACAGGTGCGCGCACGGCGACTCACCGTAGGCGGCCGGAACTGCCGACCCAGGTGCCCGGCGGACATGTTCAGGAGGGCTTGTCGAGCGTGTTCGTCGGCCTCGGCAAGCGCGTCCTCGAGACGCTGGACCTCGGCTCGGTGCGGATTGCAGACGTGTCCGAAGAGAGGCTCCGCACGCCGACGTTCGGCTCGACCATGACGCGTACGCGTTACGCGAATGCTGCCACACCATGAGCCGGAGAGTGTGCCGCAGCCCGCCCGACGCTCCCCACCGAGGCGATTCGCGTGCACGGTCGCGATGCGGCGCAGCCTTCGGGTGATGCCCGAGGCATCGCACCGAGGTGGACCGTGGTGCAGCAGCCACCATCGCGACGGGAAGTGGTGCACCCGCACCCCATGCCGGGCGGAAAACGGTGCACGGGAGCCGTATCGCGGGCTGCCGGATTGCTTCTATCGTTCCCGTCACGATCGCGCGGTCGGGATCGTGAGGCCCTCAGCCCCACGGTCCATCCTCCCTGTAGCACGCCGCCTCCGGCGGCCATCCCACACGAGATGGGCTTCCATGAAGCTGCGCACCAAACTCCTGAGCGTCCTCGGCACCACGGCCGTGCTGGCGGGCGGCGGGACGGTCCTCGCCTCCCCGGCGAGCGCCGAGTGCACCACCTGCGAACCCGTGGTGAATGCCACCGTCTACACCAACGGCACCCGGGCCGGCGAAGTGCGGTTCAAGTCCTACGGCGAGCACCTCTACGTACGCGACTTCAAACAGGACGGCATGGCCGTCGTCGCCGAGTACTACGTCGGCAACGCCGATCCGCTGTACCGCGCACGCAACACCGTCGGGGTCGGCTACACCCTGGATGTGGATCTGGAGATCCCGGAAAGGTGGATGGTGCAGTTCCGGGCCTGCGTCTACAAGGCCAACACCCGTGTGACCTGCGGCGGGTGGATCACCGACTACGCCTGACCGAGCCGCTCCGGCCGCACGCCGGCCGGGGCATCGGGTCACCTCCCGCCGTCCCGACCGACCTCGTCGAACGCTACGAAGCCGTGGTCCTGCTCCACACCGAACATGGCACCGACGACGCACGCCGGCGCATGGACGACCTCTTTGTGACTCGTAAGTACGACACCTGGCCTGGTTGAACAACTCCCGAGGCGCAGGATTGCCCGGCGCGCCCGGCGCGTTGCGCGTCACCACCGGGTGCGCAGCACACCGTCACCGTCGGGCAGGACGGCGCCGAGCAGTGGATGGCGTCGCGCAACGTCTCTGTCAGCAAACACAGTCGGACACGCATCGGCACCAACAGACCCTCGCCGGGGCCGATAGCCGCCACGCCGTGTCCAGGCCGCGCCTGGAGGCCAAACCGGGCGTCCTACGTCACGGCCAACGCAGCCGCGCGCCAATACCGGATACAGCTTCTCAACTACGCGGTCGCCGTCCAACGCGGCCGGGTCCGCGATCGGGAGGGCGACGACGCCGAGACCATCCGGCAGGCATACGTGGCGCAGATCACCGACATCCAGAGGACCGGCTCGCCTGAGGTCCTGGCCGAACTCGAGTCCGTGTCCACGACGTTGTCGTCTGCGCTGCGCAGGATCCGGTGCGTGGAGGACGGCGTTCCGGAGCCGAACGACGGCATCGACAGGTTCACCGGGACCTGCTGGAGGCCATGGAACGGTTGGTGGGTGAATACGCGGTGCGGCAGGGGGAGCCCCTTCCCCGAGGAGCGTGACGGAGCGAAACGAAGGTGCACGACGGGCGCCCCCGTTTGCCGCACCGTGTGCGGTTACGGTGCGGTGCACGGGGCCCCGTCGGCACCGGATGATGCGGGACGCGGCGCGGCAGCGAGCTACTGGCAGCGTCACCCGGACGGTGTGGTCGAAGGACGATGCGGACGGTGGCGCGCCGCCGTCCGCATCGTGTCGGATAACCTCCCCTCATTCGACGCGACAACCGGGCGCGCCACCACGCGAGGTCGCGAGAACGCGTAGGCAAGTTCCGCGCCTACGCGACGAGACGGCGTGCCGCCTCCTCGACGAAGGCATCGACCGCGGCTCGGGCGTCCTCGATACGCCGACGGCCGTCGGCATCGGGTTTGTGCGTGTCGATCGCCTTTTCGCGGGCGTCGGTGGCCAGCGCGACGAGACCGGGGTCGGCCCCGAGCAGACGCAGTCGGAAGATGGCACCGCGACTGCTGGTCCGGGTCCGGTCGGCCTCGGCCTTGAGTTCGGCGAGTTCGGCGGCGTTGCCGGCCCCGACCTCGAGCACGCGACGTGCGCGCTGGACCCCGCGGAAGTGCGTGAGCAACTCCGCGAGTTCGGCGCACACCGCGAGACGCTCGGCCCGCAACCGATCGGATTGCTCGACCTGCGCACTGCGTCTGCGCTCCCGCAACGCGAAGAGGTGAGTGGCTGCGGCACCCAGCAGGGTCCCGACGACGGCGACGGCGGCCGTGAGAATAACTTCCATGGCCGCATCCAACCCGCCACGAACGCGCCCGGTCCACAGGGGCGGGCCCTGCGCCTACAGCCCGATGCCTTCGGTGGCGGCAGGGTCCCCCCACATCTCGCCCTCCTCCACGCAGGACCAGAACACCGGGCTGTTCGCGCCGTGTCCGACCTGCTTCCGTAGCTTCTCGGGCTTCTTCCGCTTCTTGCGGCCGGTGGTGATCAGACCGCGCCGGGAGAGTGGCCGGTCATGCACACGTCCACGCCGGAGCGTTCGGCGGCCCGGGAACAGGCTGGTCGAACCCCTTGTCCCGGGACGGATGAGATGCGGACTTCTTCCCTGTACCGGTGTTTGGGCAGGCTGCAACGCTCAGAACGGCTCGACGTCGTCCAGCCGCGTCGACGCCGTGACCATGTACTCCGGCTCTCTCGAAAACGTCCTGCCCCTGCCGCGCCGCACCGGCGCGCTCGCGGCCCGCCCGTTCCGCCCGGTCCGCCCGGTCCGCCCGGTCCGCCCGTCGCGCGATCATCATGGCGCGACGACAGCTGTCACCGCGGTACGCACCGCAGCGGCGACGGACCGGCGCCTCGGTCGTGGCGGGGTGGGCGCGACATCGATCCGACGGGCTGCGATACCGTCGATCGATGATCGACACGCGGTGGGACATCCTGCTCCTCGGCGGCGCCTCGGGTCTGGGTAAAAGTCGGGCGGCGGCCGAACTGGCCCGGGAGCAGGGCGCGTTCATCGTGGAGTTCGACGACGTGGTCGGCGCGGTTCAGGCCATCACCGACGCGGAGACCCATCCCGGCCTGCACCACTTCGATCGGCTTCCCGACTCCGCGCCGCCGAGTCCCGACCGGGAGTTGCAACTCCAGATCGCCACCGCCATCGCGATGGAACCCGCCGTCGTCGGCGTCGTCGGCAATCGGCTGACCGTCCCCGTACCGGCCGTCGTGGAAGGCGACTACATCACCCCGGCCGCCGCCGCCCGGGCGATCCGCGCGGGTGCCGCCGCCGGGCGCGGCGTACGGGCGGTGTTCCTGCACGAGGACGACGTCGCACAGGTTGTCGCCAACTACGCCGACCGCGAGCCGGAACTCGGCAGCCAGACACAGCGGGCCGAGGTCGGCGTGCGCTACTCCCGGTGGCTCGCCGACCGGGCCGCGCAGCACGGGCTGCCCGTGGTCGCCTGCCGCCCCTGGCGTACCCTCACCAGACGCATCACGCAGGCGGACGTCCCGGACGTCCCGGACGGCAGGTCGGCGGCCGGGCGCGGCTGACCCGCGGCGCACTCCTGGACCGGGCGCATCGGCGTCGCCCGCGGCCGCACCCGCCTCGTTCGGTCTCGGGCTCAATCGGGGCAGCCGGAGAACGGCAGGTCCCCACTGCGCGACGCACCACCGCTCGTACCCGGCGGTTCGACGACCGCGGCAGCTCGGCCGAAGCAGTCCGACACCTCCCCAACCCCGTGCTTGTCGCGAAGCTCGCCGATCAGGTGCAACTCGCCCGGGATCAGGAGGTAGGTGGGGAGGCTGAAGACGAGGGCGAGCGCGAAGGCGAGACCGCGGCGACCGCGGTCGGAACGGGTTCGCAGAGCTCGAATCCAGCCGAGGTGGAAAAGCAACAGCCCGAGCGCACCACACGTCAGCGCGGCCAAGAGCAGCGTCCACTCACGCACGGGCACCGGCTCGTAGAGGCACCGCGCCTCCGCCACGTTCACGAACCGGACGAACGCCGTCGTCCCGGCCACCGTCAGCGCGACCGAACACCACATCATCCCGGCCCGACCGCCCACGCCACGGCTGCCCCCGCTGCCCCCGCTGCCCCCGCTGCCCCCGCTGCCCATGGTCCCCCTGCCCCGGCGTTCCGCTCCGGCCCTGCGGTGATTGCCGGGCCGATCGCGCATCACCTCGTGGACGCACGGGCCGCCGATCGGTTCCCCACCGATCGGGGGCCGGCCGCCCACCCCAGCACCCGGATCAGCCGTCGTTCACCGTCACCTTCGAGACAACGCCAGCCGACAGTTGCCATCGGGCCACGATGCGCTGATAGTCACCGCGGGCCGGCCTGGATCGTGCCGTGGATGATCGCCCGCTTGAGCCCGCAACGGTCGGAAAGGGCGCGGATGCGCCGGGGGTTGCCGTGGGGGACCAGAATCGCGGTGCCGACCCGGCCTGCAGCGGAGCGCCCTTCCTGCTCGGCGACACGGTGCTGGTCGCCGACCAGAGCGGCCCCCAGGCCGACGCCTCGGGAAAGGTGACGGCCTACGACCTCGCGACCGGCGCCCGACGATGGTCCACCGACGGGATCACCGATCGCCGCGATCGGCGACCGCTGGGCACTGGTGGCCGTAGAGATGATCGTCCACGTCTATCCGGTGCGGACCCATTGAGCGGCATTCACGACGGCGATCCCCGCCCGCGACCGATGGTGGTCCCGCGTCGGTGGCCGTGCGTCGTCGCGGTCGGGGCGCTTGAGCCGTCGCCCGGGACGAACAGGGAGCGGCTCGACCGGGCCGCCGTGCCGACACCGCCGCCCCGCTTCTTTGCACGCACAACACGCACGCACGGTCGGCAAACCATTGATAACCACAGTTATAATAGATACGTTCATCATTGCCGACGTCCGGGTGGGATCGTGCACAAGCCGTCCGACATGTTCGACCGGGACTTCGAGTGGTCCGAGCTCGTGCGCTTCGCCGCCTATCCCGGACGCGAGGCCACGCTCGGCGTGGTCTCCGGGCGGCGCCGCCAGGGCAAGACGTTCCTTCTGGACGCGCTGTGCCGCGAGACGGGCGGCTTCTACTTCTCCGCCACCGAGGCCACCGAGGCCGAGTCGCTGCGCCAGTTCGGATCGGCCCTCGCGCGCCACACCGGTCAGCCGATCCCGTACCGGTTCGCGCACTGGGAGGAGGCCGTCGAGACCCTGATGGCCATCCCCGTCCCCGACGGCAGGCCCATGCCCGTGGTCATCGACGAATTCCCCTTCCTCGCGAAGGCGTCCCCCGAACTGCCCTCGCTCCTGCAACGCGCGCTCGGACCCAACGCGCGCCGCGGCGGCGCCCCGATCCGGCTGCTGCTGTGCGGCTCGGCACTCTCGCTCATGGGCAACCTGCTCACCGGGACCGCCCCGTTGCGCGGCCGCGCGAGCCTCGAATTGGTCGTACCCACCCTCGACTACCGGCTCGCCGCACGCTTCTGGGACATCGACGACCCCACCCTGGCGCTCCTCGTCAACTCCGTCGTCGGCGGAACCCCCGCCTACGCCCGCGAGTTCACCCTCGGCGACGCACCCGCCGACCTCGACGACTTCGGCCCCTGGGTACAGCGCAACGTCCTCAACCCCGGACGCCCGCTCTTCCGCGAGGCCCGCTTCCTCCTCGCCGAGGAACCCGACCTGCGCGACACCGCCCTCTACCACGGCGTCCTGTCCGCGATCGCCGACGGCAACCACACCCGAGGCGGCATCGCGAGCTACCTCGCGCGCAAGTCCACCGACCTGGGTCACGCCCTCGCGGTCCTGGAGGACACCGGGATGATCATCCGCGACCCCGACGCCTTCCACGGCAAACGCTCCGCGTACCGCATCGCCGAGCCCATCGTGTCCTTCCACCACGCGGTCATGCGCCCCGAGTGGAGCGACCTGGAGCGTCCCGGTCACGCCGCGGACGTATGGGCCCGCTCCCAGGCCACCTTCCTCAGCAAGGTCGTCGGCCCCCATTTCGAACAGGTCTGCCGCGCCTGGACCCGCTGGTACGCCTCGCCCGACACCCTCGGCGGCCACCGCGTCCGCGTGCAGTCCGGCACCATCCCCGACCCCGCCGCCAAGAACGGCCTCGAGGTCGACGTCGCCGTCTTCGGCCGCGACGACCACGGCCGCGAAACCCTCCTGGCCATCGGCGAGGCCAAGTGGAAGGCGCGGATGGGCCGAGCCCACCTGGCCCGCCTCGAACGCATCCGCGAACTCCTCGCCGCCCGCGACGGCGTCGACGCCACCCACACCCGCCTGCTCTGCTTCAGCGGCGACGGCTTCACCGACGACCTGCACACCGCCGCCACCGACAACCCCGACCTCCAACTCGTCGACCTCGACCGCCTCTACAACGGATCCTGACACCCGCCCGGCCGGTCGCCCCAGCGTCCTCGATGCTCGCAAGCCCGCAAAGAGGCGGTGTGGCGTCGCGCCCGCAGGATAGGGATTCGGCCGCTGTCCTCCTCCGGCGGACGGACCGAACCTCCACCGGAGACGGGAACCCCGGCACCCGTCATAACTCCAGTGATGAGAACTGGAGTTATGCACGTGGAGCCCGCCGTCGACACTCCTCGGGCCGGACGAGATGTTCGACCGCGACCACGAACGGCCCGCCGCGAACGGACGCGATCTGCGGTCTCGCACCGAGGCGTGTTCAGCGTCGGGGCGCCTCCGGAAGCAGGCGCATGGCCAGGACGGAGCCGTCCGGGTGGATGGAGATCGGGCCGTCCCACTCGGGAGCCTCGGGGCTCTTGGGGCGTTTCGCGTTCCAGGTCGGGAGAGCGTCGCGGTTCTCGCGGACCCGTCGGGCGACGAGGTAACGAGCGTCGCCCGGGTGCGACGCCCTGACCAGGGGTGCGATCGGACCGCGTACTCGGGGACGCTGGGTCCGGTCGCACTCAGGTCGTCGAAGTCGAGGGGAACGCGGCGGCGTTCGCCTGCCGTGGTGATGGTGAAGCCCTGTTCCGGCGCCGCGCTCCCGTTGTCGTCAAGGCTGCGGCGTGACGAGTGTCCTCGCCGTGCGGAGTACGAGCCGGCGGGATGTTCTGGAGACATGGACGAGCATCCGATCGTGACCCTGACCCAACGCGTGATGGTGGCGACCGGCCTGGACCAGGCCGCCGCCGAGCAACTCGTACGTCGGATGTGGGACGCGGGTGTAGCCGAGGGCACGCGACGGATGGCCGCCGATCTCGCGGCCGCGCACCTTGAGATCGCCGAGCTGCGCGCCGAAGCGGGCCTCGACTGAGCCTCAGGTGTTCTCGCAGCCGCGGATCCGGGTGACGCGGCCGGCGTTCATGATGACCGTGAACGGGTGGCCGATCTCGGTGTTCTCGCCGTCGACGTGCAGTTCGCCCTTGGTGCCGACCGCGAGCTCCGGGCCCTCGGCGATCACCGCGCTCCACGCGACCGGACCGACATGCTCGGCCGGCGGCCAGTCGTACAGGTCGACGTCGAACTCCACGTCACCCAGACCCGGCACGGCGAGGTAGCCGTGCGCCTCGATGATCTCCATCTTTCGAGTGTGGCCCGATCTGCGGGGAACGTCGCCCGGTCCGCGGTCGGGCGACGTCGTCCGGGGCGAGGTCGAGGCGCAGGCGATGCCACGAGGGTGTCGGAGCAGTCCCGCGCGGGTGATGGCGGCGTACGCAACCTCGCCGACCAGACGCGGCAGCACCCAACGGGCCCCGGAGACGGAAGGCCTGGGGTGGAAGGGGCAGTCGTCGGTGGCGGCCACGCGCAGCAGTTCTGCCGGGTGGCGCGTTCACATGTTCGGATCAGTGGGCCACTTATATGGATCACTGATCCGGATAGCCCTATACCGCAGCCCGGGCAGGAGAAGGAGAAGACGATGCCGACACACGATGAGGGCGATCCGGATCCATGAGCACGGTGGCCCCGAGGTTCTGCGCTACGACGAGGTGCCGATTCCCGTTCCGGGGCCGGGCGAGGTGCTCGTTCGAACCGGGTCGCTTGCTCGACGCGGGCACGGTCCGCGTCGCGATCGACAGCACATTCGCGCGCGCGGATGCCCGAGCAGCGCACGAACGCGCCGCCCGAGGGCACGTTCAGGGCAAGATCGTACTCACGGTCGCTGGGGATTGAGCCGCCTCACCGACCGCCGTGGCATCACCAGCCTTGCCCGTTCCTGCCGAGGCGGACACGACCTTCAGAGCCGGAACCGGACAGTACCGGCGGGATCGACCGGGAGGAGGTCAGCCGATCCGGGGGTCGTGAACGCGGCCGTGGTCCTGTCCGAGGCACTTGCGTATCGCGAGGGCCACCCGATCCATCTCCACGGTCGACACCCGCACGGCCTCGGTCGGGTGCAACAGGGTGAACACCTTGGGGCCACGCAGCTCGGGTGCCAGGTCCGCCATTCGGGGAACCATATGGAAGTGGACGTGCTCGAATCCCGGCTTCTCGGCGAACTGCGCCACGTAGGTCTTGGCGCAGCCGGTCGTCTCGTGCAGCGCCCGCGCCAGGCGGACCTGCCACAGACCCAAACCGGCGGCTTCGTCATCGGTCAGGTTCGCGATCGAGGTCACATGCCGCCGGGGGACCAGGACCAACCAACCCGGCAGACTCGTGCCGACCGAATGCGCCACCCTCCACAGCACGTCGGAGGCAATCCGTTCGCGAGGCGGGAGGGTGTCGTACGAGGCGTCCTGCCGGCAGGAGTAGCAGTCCTCGGAGGGTGTCGTCATGTCCGCGAGCCTAGGCCCCGCGCGAAACTCATTCGTTACGTCTCCCCGCCCCATGACCATGCCAACCAACCGACGCGGCGACGCTGAACGAGCCACATGATCCGCCGGGCAGGACCCAGCGGCTCGCCGGCCGGACTACGGCTCCGGTGGTCACCACCCCGCGCACCCACGGTTCCGGGGAGCCCCGGAAAGAATCGCGCCCTTCTTCCGAACCATCGACAGCGAGCCGGCGGGACGGCGCAGAGCACACGGACACCCCACCCGCATGCGTTCCGCCACGGACACAGCTCGCGGCCGACGCGCGATCCGAGGGGCAATCCGGATGGCGTGTAACGTCACGTCAGGACGGACGTCGCCTGATACGGCACTGGGTGAAGTACTTCACCGTGCACATCGGCGTCTTGGGTACCGACCGATCGTCGTCGAGCCACAGTGCCTCCTCCCATGCACCTTCGCGGGCGCCGCGATTCCCCGTTCGACCGTGCCGACACGTGCCGGAGCCGCCCACGGACGAGCCCCCGACGGCCCGGTGGGATCAACTGTGGCGGCCCGCAGACCCGGTGGGGAGAACAACGGCGTCCCGCCTCGGCCTGGGCGTGCATCCCCGCACCGACCTGCGTAAACGGCCCACGAATGGGACGGGTTCATGCGGCCGCGATCAACGAGCAGTGCCGGCCGGTCGCCATGACGGGCAACGCGTCACGCTCGAACGCCACGGCCCGCCCCCCTCCTGAGCCCGGAGCTCGTATCCACACACTGCGCACCATGACCGACGCCAGGCACGCCATTGAGCAGGTGCGGAGGACCGGACGCCCGGTCGTCGCGATCCTGCTTAGCCATTCCCACCCCGATCACGTCGGCGGCGCGGAGGAGTTCCACAACGCCTCCCGCAGGCACCCATCTACGCCTCTGTCGCGACCCGACCATTCCTGTCGGCGACCAAGCGTACGGCGCGCGGCCCAGCAACTTCACCGCTTCGTGCGAGGAGATCGCGACCGCCCACGCCCGCTACGCGCCCGCGTCGATGATGGACGTCACCGTCGAGGTCCGGTCTTGCTCGGCGCGGCGCAGCGCAGCGGGTGCATGGCTTCGGGTTCATCGTTTCGGGTTCATGGCTTCGGCTCCGATCCGCCGACGCTGTCTAGACTTCCGCCGTGAACGACACCACTCATGGCATACGGATCCGACCGGGCAGCCTGGCCGACGCACCAGCCGTGCTGGACATGCTCGACGCCGCAGTGGCCTGGATGAACGAGCGCGGCAACACCGAGCAGTGGGGCACGACACCGTACTCTCAGAAACCCGGCGGGGTGGCGCGGGTCGAGCGGTACATGACCGACCACGACCCGCACATCGCGGAGTTGGACGGGGTACTCGTCGGCGCCCTGGTGTTGGACACGGGGCCCAACCCCTTGGTGCCGATCGCGCCGGCCGAGGAACCCGAGCGCTACGTCCGGCTACTGGTCTCCGACCGACGGCACGCCGGCCACGGCATCGGGTCGACGCTGTTGGCCCATGCCGCGGACGAGACCCGGCGGGCCGGCGTGAAGCTGCTGCGGGTCGACTGCTGGGCGGGCGGCGAGGGCGAACTGGTCGCGTACTACGAGCGCAACGGTTTCACCCCCACCGATCGCTTCATGTCCGACGCATGGCCCGGACAGGTGCTCGCCCGGCGAGTCGACTGACAGCACGCGGAGGTTCGCCGACACGACCACGTGGAGGAAGTCGCAGCTCCGTCTCCGCCGGGCTCGCCTGGTGCGGCTCAGGGGGCCAGCGCGACATGACAGTAGGGCGTCTTGTACGCGGACGTGTCGAAGCACCTGACGGTGTCGCTGCTCGAGATCTTCGTCCACATTCCCCGGATGTGGTACGTCTGCGCGCCACCGTAGAAGGACACGTGATATCCGGTGTCGGGAAAGGTGAAGGCATCGACATCCTTCTTGTCCCATAGCCACCCGCCCACCGATTTGCCGGGGTTCAGATCCTGCTGCTGACAGCTCACGGTGCGTTGCCCACCGGGGAAGTTCCATACGTTGCACCGATGGTCCCCGCCGGTGTCCAGCTTGAGGGTGTAACGCATCTTGTCGCTCGCCGTGTCGTTCACCGCTCGACCACAAGGCGCCCACGTGCACCCGGAGGCGCTGGCCGGGCCGCCCGTGAAGACGACTCCGCCGAAGGCCATCGCCATAACCGCGACACCGCCCGCAAGCTTCCTTCGCCGACTCATCTACTCCTCGCATCTCTCACACCGTTCAGCGGGTGGTGTGCTCCCCCGACCACATCGTGTGATCTGCACACCCAACGTCTCCGGCTGCGGCGGCGGGAGGCAATACCGTCGTCGTCCCGCTCCGGGGACGGGACACTCACAAGGCTCCTGATCTGCTGTTCCGCCGCGGAGATGGGACACCTGTGGGACGTGGCCCCGAGGACTCCGATGGCGACGCCGACTTGCGATTTCCGACTGCCGACCGTGGAGCCGGCCGCCGCGTGTACGCCCACGGGCCTCGCCATCCGCGACGTCGAACGGTTCACCGCAGGTGTGGCCTGCGCCGCGTGGGCGATGACCGACGCCACCGGTCGCCGCACGGACCACCCGCCGAGTCACCAAGGTGCTCTTCGGTCGAGTGGGGCGGCGGGCACGGAGCCTGCCCGGGCGGGTGCACCCACCCGGTCCGTCGCCACGCCCGCCGTCGCCGCCGGTCGGTCACAGGCGGGCGGTGGCCTTGGGAACAAGCCGCGGCAACAGGTCGGCTGCCCAGCCGCGTTGGGGGTAGCCGTCCGGCGTGGACAGGTGGCCCAGAGGGGTGATCCGGATGATGAACTCGTCCTTGCGGAACTGCACGCCGCCCTGCGCGCTGTAGCCGGCATCCGCGCCTGCCGAGGGCGGCAGTTCCCGGTAGTCGGCGAGCCGGCGCGGGCCCGAGGCGGTGAAGTCCCAGTCGTGGGTCATCTCGGCGCCGGTGGCGATCGACACGATGTCCACGGTCAGGCTGATCGTGCTGTACGCGTCGATCACCCGAGGCGTGTCCAGCGTGAGTTTGCAGGTCGTGCTGCGCAGCGCGGGCCCCTTGCTCTTGAGGAATCCGCGGGCGTCGGCCGTGCCGACGACTTCGACGCCGCGCACATCGGGAAAGACCTCCCGGACGTCGGTGGCGGTGACGATGTCGCACGCGTCCGGCCACGTCGTCGGGTCGTCGGGCCGAGCCGTGAACCTGCCGTCCTTCCCGGGCGCGGGCGGCGCCGAGGGCCGAACGTCGGCCGTGCGAACCGACTTCGCGCTCGCCGTCGGCTTACGGCCCGTGGTGTCGATCGACGGCAACGGTGGCATCGGCTGTTGCTCCGCGGCCGCGGGTGGTCCCGCTCCGGCGGGGTCCTGGAACGCCTTGCGATCGTGTCCGCCGCCCCCGTCCGTGCCGTTGATCAACAAGGCGGCGACCACGGTCGATACGATGCCCGCCGCGACCAGCGCGACCCATCTGACCGGACCACCCGCAAACGCGCCGGAGCGCTCCCTGGCACCGACCTCCCCCGGCCCGGCCGGAGGCGGAAAGGGCGGGAACGTCGGAGTGGGCGGAGCCGCGGGAGGCGGCGAGGCGTGTGCGGGTCGGGGCGGGTCGGGTACGTCGCGCCGGGCTTCGGACACACTGAACTCCAGGAAATCACGGACTCGTTCGGCACCGGGCACCATTCGCCACCCTGTACGCGAACGGTCCCGGCCACGGCACGCTAGGCGCCCGGCCACACACTCGGCATCCAACGAGCGCAGGAGAACCGGGTAAACCCTGGCGGTATGCGGGCGCGATCGGTCCGAATGCGCCGGGTTCGGGCGGATCCCGGTATGCGTGTCGCGTCGCGGTATGTGCGGTGTGCCGTTCCGTGCGTGCGCGTACGAGGCGACGCCGGCAGCAGGGGCCCGGGGGAGGTTCTCTTTCGGGTGGGCCGCGTACGGTCGCGTGGTGGCGGTCGTTCACCGTCTCGGGTGCGACGCGGCTCGGTGGGCTCGGGGTGCGGGTGCGCGTGCGGCTGCGGTTGCGGTTGCGGTTGCGGTTGCGGTTGCGGTTGCGGTTGCGGTTGCGGTTGCGGTTGCGGTTGCGGGTACAGCGTGGGTCGGGCCGGGGGCGTGGGTCCGTGGAAGTCGTATTCGCTGCGGAGGTCGAGGCTGAGCAGTGGTGCTTCCGGCGCCGGTTCGGTGGTCCTGGTCGCGGGAGACGGCCCTGTTGTTTCGCCGATGGGCAGGTGAAATGTTCACCGATGGGCTGGTGAAGCCCAACCGCCGCCGGAGAGCACGTTCTCCGGCGGCGGTTGGGGAGGTTGACTCAGGTTGGTCGAATTGCTCCGGTCGAGCCCGGGGCTACTTGGAGACCTTGTTGTGCTTGAAGTCGTAGCGCCAGAACCTGGACGCGGTGCTGGTACCGACCTTCACGCGGGTCTCGACCTGGCAGGTGAGGGTGCCGTTGATGCCGCCGAACAGACGCAGGTGGCCGCGTTGTTCGTAGACGTCGAATCGGTAGTCCTTGTAGGCGGCGCCGCCGCGCAGGACGTAGTGGCCCTTCTTGCCCTTCAGGGGCAGGGTGGCGCTGATGGTGTCGGTCCAGGTCTTGGTGACGTCGAAGCCGACGGTGGCGCTGATGCCCTCGTGGCTGACGCCCAGGGTGCCGCCGACCTTGTTGGCGAGGGAGACGCTCTTGTCGAGCTTGACCGCGATGGGAGCCCAACTCGAGGCGGACCAGTTCGGTTCGTCGGGCCAGACGGTGTGGGTGCCGATGAATTTCGGGTTCTTGGCCTCGCGCTTGCCGGCGCAGGGCTTTCCGTCCGCTGCGGGCTTCTTGGCGGACGTGCTCGAGGACGCCTTGCGGGACGACGAGGAGGAAGAGGATGAGGCGTCGGCTGCGGTGAAGAGTCCGGCGAGGACGATCAACGTCAGTGCCAGGACCAGCGTAAGACGCAGGTGCGTTGTGCGGGTCGCCATGATAATTCTCCAGGATGGAGGCGCGGCGATGTCGTGACGTCGCCGTCGCCGTCGTGGGGATCGGATGTCGCCCGGCCGGGGCTGTCGACGGTGCGGCGCGGGGCCTGTCCCGTTCTCGGGATGTGAGGCCGGCCGTCGACGCCGTCCGAGCCGAGATTTCCCGTCCGTCGCGGCTGCGACAAGGGCTGTGGGCGTGTGGGACAGTCCGGCTCTGTCCGGCCTGGTCGGAGGCCCTGTCCGAGGGTGGGGACGTACGTCACGCCGGTGTCCGAGTCGGTGTCGGTCGGCGAGTTCGTGGTGTTGCGCCGCCTCGACGGGATATCAGGCATCCGGGACGCCGCGCCGTGTGGTTCGTGTTGCGCCGGGGTGGGCGCCTCGGCCGCGCCGACGCTCACGGAGGTGGGTTCGGTCCCGTGGCGACGACGGTGCGGGTCGGTGTGCGATGGCCGTGCCGCTCGTTCACGTGCCGGCGGGGTGACAGGGGCGTACCGGAGACGATGTTCGGCGAATGCCCATGCTCGTTCCGGGGCATGACAAAGCGCCTCGCCGGGTCGACGTCGGGCCGTGGTGGGCGTTGTTTCGCCGGGTGGCCGGGTGGGGCTTGTGTGCGCAAATCGGGTTTGAGCGCCCGCTACAGGCAGTCGTTGGTCACGTCGTGGCAGGTCTCCTCCGGGAAGGGGTCGGCCGGTTCGGTCCTGTACGGCGGCCAGGTGAAGGCGGGTTGCTGCGAGGTGGCCCGGGGCCAGGGCGGGGGCGTGTACTCGTCCCGGCGGGGCACCGTGATCGTGGTGCGCGGTGCGGGCGGGGCCGGTGGCGTGCTCTTGGGTGCGCCGGCCGCAGGTGGGGTGCTGTTCGCCGACGGCCGGGACGCGGGTGTGTCGTCCGCGACGGGACTCACGGCGGCGATCGGGGTATCCACCGTGGTGGGCTCAGCGCTGTGCGGACGGGGCGAGTTCGCGGGGGCCGATCCCGGCGGCGTCGGGCGGGCGTCGTCGGAGTCGCGCAGGATACCGATCCCGGTCGTTCCCGCGGCGAGCAGCAGCACGGTGGCCACGGTCACGGTGAGCCGACGGCGCCGCGAGATACCCGACAGGATCCGCCGCTTCGACGACCGGCGCGAGCCCGTGGGCGCGTCCTCGGCGGGCGGCGTGTCGGCAATCGGGGACGGGGCGTCGTCCTCGGCCGGAGTGTGCGGGAGTTCGTCGCCTTCGTGTGCCTGGCCCGTATCGGAGACCGGGATGCCGCCGCCGTCGTTGCCTTCGGCGCCGGGGCCGGGGCCGGGGGCCGGGGTGTCGCTTCCTTCGGTGGCGGGGCCGGGAGCAAGGGTCGGCGCGGTCTGGTCGTCGTCCGGGGGCTTTGTGTCCGTCGGTGCGGCCGGTTCGTCGTCGTGCGCGGGGTCGTCGTCGGGATCGGCTGCGGACTCCTGCCGGTCGGGGTCCATTCCCGACACGACGAGGCCTTCGAGGTCGACAGCCAGGCGCTTGCGCGCCAGTGTCCACTTCTCGACCGTGGCGGCGTCGCCGCCGCAGGCGCGTACGAACACCGCGAGGAGTTCCTCGCGCGGCAAATCCTGGCGGTTCAGTACGCCGGCGAGCGTTGCCCTGGGCAGGCTCGCCCCGAACCCCTGGGCTCTTCGCTCCAGCGCTCGGTAACTCAGGTTCGTCCATTGCCGTAACTGCCGCATCGCGGTCACGAACTCTGCTGGCGTGCGCGCCGAGTCCGGACCCGGTTGGGTATTCGTCACCGTGGTCGACCGTCCCTGTCCCCCGTGGCGGCCCGTTCACGGACCGAAACAGCGGTCATTCTCATGAACGGACGGCGGGCGGACAAGTCCTTCTCGACATCTGTCACGGCTTGTCCCGGTGCATGACACTGCCGGTCCGCGAGGCAGGAGCCTCGCGGACCGGCAGTGGAAGTGCCTTCGGAGTGAATCGTTCGGGATGTGGCCGGGCACCATCATCGATGAAGTCGGCCCCGGCCCGGCCGGGCCGCACACACGCGCATCCGTCGGTCACCGGTTAAGTGCACGACAATCGCACCGATCTGCAGGAGCACGAACTCGACGGCCGCTGCCGGGGCCGGCCACGGCGCGACGCCGGTCGCCGGCGGCAGCGGTACGCGCTCCGCCCAAGCCATCATCAGGCGGAGCAGATCGCGGCTGCGGATCACCTCGAGCACGCCCGCGTCTTGAAGCTGCCGTCCGTGGCGATCGCGTTCGGACCGTGACCTGCGGTCCTCCCTCTCGGGAGGATGACTCGCCGCCGCTGCGAAGAGCACTTCGACGTTCGCGCCGCCGGGCTCCCTCAGGTCTGTTCGGTGCCGCGGCGCGGTTGCATCGGTTGTCGAAGGGTGCGCCGGTCGGGCCAGGGGGTGTGACACGCGACGTGGGAGTTGTCAGCGACGGGCAGCGGTGATGTGGCGGTACGCGACGACCCGGGACGCCGAGGCGAGGGTGGCGACGGTGACGGTTTTACCATTGCCGGGGGAATGAACGACCTTTCCGTTCCCGATGTACAGCTGCACGTGGCCGCCGCCGTTGGTGATCACCAGGTCGCCGGGGACGAGAGCCCGGCGGGTGGTCGAGGTACCAGATCGGGCCATGTCCCAGGTGGTGCGCGGGAGTTGCACCCCTGCTGCGGCCCAGGCTCGCATCACCAGGCCCGAGCAGTCGAACGCGCCGGGGCCCGTCGCGCCCCACCGGTACGGCTTGCCGACCTGGGCCTTGGCGTAGGCCACAGCAGCGTCCGCGCCGGACGCGTGCGCGGCCGGACCGGGCTTGCGGGGGTCGGTGGTACCACGCGTGTCGGGGACTGAGGCCTGGGAGACGTCGGCATCGCCGGCGGTGTCGACGTCGGCCTTCGTCGCGGCCGGTGTTGTCGTCGCGGTGGGTTCCGTGGACGTGTGCGCCGTGGACCTGAGCGCCGTGGATCCAGGCACGCGCAGGGTGGCGCCGGCGTAGATGAGGGTGGAGTTGCCGAGTCCATTCGACGCCTGGAGCGCCGCCACCGTCGTGTTGTGGTCCACGGCCAATTGCCAGAGCGTGTCGCCCCACCGCAGGACGACCTCCCGCTCGGCCGCCGGCTCGACGGGTTCGGCTGCGGGGGTCGGCTCAGTCGCGGAGGCGGGGCCCGTCGGGTCGGGTTCGCCCGCCGCGATGCCGGGGGCGGTCGCGGAATTGGCGGGGGTGTCCGGGGCCGGCGGCTTCGCGGTCGGGGTGGACGCGTCGGCGCCCGGGGTGCCGTTCGCGGGCTTGCCGTTCGCGGGCTTGCCGTCCTGCGGAGCGGCGGTGTTCGTGGGGGCCGCCGTCGTCGGTGCGGCAGTGGTCGTCGGTGCCGTGGCGGCGGGCTCGGACGGCGTGTGGGGCGCGTCCGTGTCTTCCGAGGTCGGTACGTCCACGACGAGGTCGGGCGACGCGGCGGGTTCGCTCGCGCTCGGCCTGGGCGACACGAGCGCGAATACGCCGATGACGAGCGCGCACAGCAGTACCACCAGCAGGCCGCCGCGCTTGCGGGCCGCAGCCCGCCAGGCGTCCCTCGCGGGCGCCGTCGAGTGCCTGCGCCGCCCGCCGGCGATGGTCCTCGTACGGCCCGGGGCGGGCGACGCGTCGGCGATGGCCGTTCCCGCCGGCGGGGTGTCGGTCTTCGCGCGGTCGGCCGATCGCGACTCGCCCCGTCCCGCCGCGGATTGAGGCGTCGAGCCGGCGGCGGGACGACGCGCGGGTCGGACCCGGCCCACCGCGACGGTGCGCTCCGAAGCCGGGATCTGCCCGGCCCCCGTACCCCGCACGGACGTCGTGGCCGTCGTGGCCGCCCGCTCCGAACGGCCCGCAGGCGCGTCGCCCGCCCCGTCCCGGGCCGGAACGCGCCGCATTTGTTGTGTCATGACGACCTCCCTCGTCGGCCGCCCTCGCGGCTCGCAGGGAACGCTCGCTGTCTCGGCGATGTCCGGCCAGAGCATTCGCCGTCCGAGACAGTCCGGACTCGTCCGACGCCCGACGGCCGGCCCTTCCGCAGGCCGGCCGGCGGAGCGTCGCGACGCCGACCGACGCGACGCTCGTACGCCCGCCCAGGAATCAACCCCTGCGCGCCCGACCCGAAGCAACGTGAGTCACGGCCGCCCTGCGGCCGGCGCCGGCGCGCGTCGACACCCCCGGTGGACGTATGCCGTGTCCATGGAGCGCAAAGGCGCCTTCGAGAACCGGAGCCGTCGTCCGACCCGCGAAAGCGACCTCAGGAAAGCCCGCTGACCTGCGCGGACGACTCCGGACAGTCCCGGACGCCCCAATCCCTGGCCGGACGATGCGACCGGCGGGGAGGCTCGGCCGTGTTCGAGCCGACCAGTGACGAGGAGAAACTCCCGTGACACGACGACTGTTCGCAGCCGGTCCCGGAAGGCACCGCAGGGACACGCCACAACACCGGTTGCTGCGGCCCGTCGGCCTGCTGCTGGGCGCAGCCGCGCTCGGCGTACCGGCGCTCGCCTTCGCCGGACCCGCGGCCGCTTCCGAACGCGGACGCCCCGCGACCTACGGCATCGCCCCCCGCGAAACCACCGCACCCGAGCCTGCGGCTCCATCACGCAACACCCGCCCCGACACCAAGGCGACACCGCGGACCGATACCTCCTCCACCCGAGACCCCGAGGCGCCGGAGAGCGTTCCCGCGTGTTCATGCCCCGGCGACCGGCACCCGCCCGAGAAGCCCACCGACCGGCCCGACGCGAAGCCCCCGGCCGTGGACGGGTCGGATGCCCCCACCAACGACGAGAGCTGCGGCGGGGGTTCGACCGAGACGGCAGACGGCTCGAACGCATCGAACAAGACCGACGGCACGGAATCCCAGGACCCAAAATCCCAGGCTTCGGAACCTGGGGACACCGAAGTTCAGGACACGGAACCCAAGGACACGGAACCCGAAGACAAGGCGCCTGAGCCTGCGGCGACCGACCAAGCGGCGGACGACCCCGGCTCCGAGGAGTCGGGCAACGAGCAGGCCGAACCGGACACGACATCCACCCCGGCCCCGAAGAACGAGCCCGAGAACGACGGGGGCGGCACGCAGCCCGACGCTCCCCAGACCCCGACGAACGCCGACGCCGGCGGATCCGACACCGGGGCACCCGAAGCCGAGACGTCGAACGACTGCGCATGCCCCAAGGGTTCGAACGACACCCAGACGCCTCCCGATCCGGACGACAAGCCGGAGGCCCAGACCCCCAAGCAGGCCGACTGCTCGACGAACCCGGCGGACCCGGCGGACCCGACCAACGAAACCGACACGAAAGACACCGCTACCACCACCGACTCGACGGACTCGACGGGTTCAACCGGTTCGACGGGTTCGACGGGTTCGACCGAGCCGCCGGAGACCGACGCCCCCACCGACGCGACGAAGCCCGGCGACTCGCAGACCCGGCCCGACCGCACCTGCTCCCCCGCACCCGCCCGCGCAAAGGCCACCCCTCAACCGGACGCAAAGAAGGGCAAGGCCTCGAAGCCCAAGACCTCGAAGGCCAAGAACCCGAAGAGCAAGACACCGAAGAGCAAGACACCGAAGGCCAAGGCTCCGAAGGCCAAGACTCCGACCAAGCGTTCGCCCCACAAGAACAAGCCCCGATGCACGGAATTCGACCCCGCCAAGCCCGGACAGGTCGAACCGCACGCACCCGCCGACGACACCCTCGTCGCGTCCCGACCCCTCACGTCACGGCCGACGACGTCCAACATCGTCCAGACGGACCGCGTCGGCGCCTGACGCGAGACACCGAAGACCTCACCTCCGAACGCGACGCCCGTCGCGGCGACACCGCCGAACAACGAATGAACGGGCGAGCGTACGACCGAACAAGGAGCACACGTGAAAATCCCCCTCCGACTCTCCCGATCCACCGTCATCGCCACGATCGTCGGCGGCCTCACTCTCGCCGCCGGCATCACGGTCACCACCCCCGCCGACACATCCCGGACCCGATCCGCCCCCTCCCCCGCCTCCGCCTCCGACCCCGACGCCCCCTCGAACGACGGCCGGGGCCTGGCCGTCACCACCGATGCCGTCGAACTCGCCGCATCCACCTCCGCCTTCACCACCACCCCGGCCAAGACCGCACCGGCGCTCCCCGCCGTACGCAACCTCAAAACCAAGCCCGGCAACCAGACGGTGCAACTGTCCTGGTCCAAGGTCACCGGCGCCGACGACTACCGCGTCTACGCCGCCGCCGGATGCGACCTTCTCGGCCCGGACAAGGCCAAGTACCGCCGCGTCAAAGACAACCTCAAGACCAAGACGACCTGGACCCACACCAAGGTCACCGAGACCTGCATGAACTACTTCGTCGTCGCCGTACGCGACGGCCGCGAGGGCGCCCGCCCCGCGTTCGGCACCCGGGCCACCGCCGCCCAACCCAACCGCAACCACGACGAGGCGGTCCGGAAGTACTTCAAGTCCACCCCCTCCCCCGGCGACCGGGTCGCCCGCACCTCGGTCGCACCCGGCATCGACCGGGGCATGGTGATCACCCGCGCCTTCATCCGCAACAAGGACACCCTCAGCGACACCATCGGCGACCACCGCTCCTGGAGCAGCCTGCCGGTCGTGCCCGCCAAGGCCACCATCGCGTGGAACACCGGGACCGGCGAAGTCGCCGTGTACGTCCACAGATCCTGCGCCGTCGGCATCTCCCGGCCCGGCGGCGCCGCGGAGACGCTGTGCCGTAACGCGCTCCCAATCGCGTTCGTCGCCGATGCCGCCTCCGTGGGCGACGCCTCCAAGGACGAACGCAACCTGTTCTCCGTGTCCAAGACCGCCGACGGCGGCCTCAGCATCGGCATGTCCGCGGCGAACTCCTGGAACGACAAGGTCTGCGTCCCATCCGAGTTCGGGCCAAGCACCTGCTTCTCCCTCGGACGCATCAACGCCCGAGCGACCCTGACCCCCACCGGCAAGACCTTCTCCGCCAAACTCACCGGAGACCTCTTCCCGGCCTGGGAGTTCGTCCGCTATCCCACCACCGCTCCCGCCGCGCCCCTGGGACTGGGCCTGGTCCTGGGAACCCGCGACCAGACCCAGCCCCGCGACCTCACCAGCGGCAAGTCCTCCACCTGCACCACACCCGCCAAGGAAACCGAGACCTTCCCCAACCCCATGTCCTGCTGACCCACCTCCATCCACGGCCGCATCTGCACCTCTACCGCACCCACACCCCGCACCCGCACCGACATCCACGTCGCATCGGCACCGGCATTGGCATCGACACCGGCATCGCTTTCGACACCGACACCGGCATCGACGTCGCCGCCACCGCCGCCGCGTGGAGGTCGGTGCGGGTCGAGGCGATCGTCGGTGCCCGGCCCGTACCCGTCTCCTTCGTCGGCACCGCAGGCGAACCGCTGCGCGAGCCCGTCCGACGGGTCGAACGTCCGACAGATCGAGCCGATGGCGTGCCCGGCGTGCGACGACACCCAGTGCCTCGGGGGTGTTCGCCCGTTCGACAATCCGGCTTGTCGGCGCGCCCCTCCCGAACCCACGGCCTGCCGTTTCGGGAAGGTCGACACCCTGCACACGCCTGTCCGGATCGCGCGGCAGCGGGGCGACCCGGACACGGCACGGGCCCGGTTGAGGGGGGCGGCCGAGACCTGCACGCGAAGGGTTTGCGAGGCCCTACCCAGCCGGGCCGTGTCAGCTCTTGAGGAACTGGACGAGGTCCCTGTTGAACTTCTCCTTGTCGCCCGGGACGAGGGCGATGCCGTGGGAACCGCCTTCGTAGACCTTGAGGGTGGCGTTCGGGATGATCCTTGCGCTCTTGCGGCCGGTGGCGTCGATGGGCACCACCTGGTCGTCGTCGCCATGCACGATGAGCGTGGGAACGTCGAACTTCTCGAGGTCCGCGTGGAAGTCCGTGTAGGCGAAGGCGTCGACACACGCGACGCCGCCCTGGATGGTCTCGGCCATGGCCATGTACCAGAACGCGTCCTTGTTGCCCTGGGTGACCTTGTTGCCGTCGCGGTTCGCGGAGAAGAACCCGACCGCGGTGTCCTTCCAGAACTGCGAGCGCTCGGTGAGGATGCCGCTCTTGATGTCGTCGAAGACGGACTGGGGTACGCCCTCCGGATTGTCGGGGCCCTGGAGCATGAGTGGCGTGATCGCGGAGAGCAGGACCGCCGACTCGACCCGCTGTGTGCCGTGGCGCCCGATGTATCGGGCGAGTTCGCCGCCACCCATCGAGTGCGCCACGAGTGTGATGTCCCGCAGGTCCAATCGGGTGATCAGGTCGTTCAGGTCGTCGGCGAAGGTATCGAAGTCGTAGCCGTCGAACACCGGTGTCGAGCGACCGTGACCTCGCCGGTCATGCGCGATGCCGCGAAATCCGGCGTCGGCGACGGCCTTCATCTGGTCCTGCCAAGCGTCGCCGTTCAGTGGCCAGCCGTGAATGAAGACGACCGGACGACCGCTGCCCCAGTCCTTGTAGAAGATCTCGACACCGTCGCGAGTGGTCACCGTGGGCATGCTGGAATCCTTCCGGGGTCGGCTTCGAAGCGGGCACCGCGCCCACCTCGGCGAGCGGATATCACACGACGAGGCCGGACAAACATCGCCCGACACGGCTCCTGGGCGTCTACGACGATCGCCGCCACCCGGGCACGCCCCGATCGGGTCCCGTGGCTCGGTTCCGCCGAAGAGGCACAGGTCGAGCGTCTCTCGGCACCGCGCACACGCGGTCGGCATCTGCGACGGTGCGCACAGCGAGCCATACGGCCACGGCAGGGTCGTGAGTTGCCGCGAATGGAACGCCGGCGGCCCCTGCCCCAGCCGCGGCCGCGGTCCACAGGTGAGCGGCAACCGGCCGAGGAATCGATGACGCACCAACCGCCACGGCCAAGGCGGCGGCGTCCCCCGGTCCACACGCAGACGCGGGTGGACGGCAGCACAGCGGAGGTCCGGAACCTCGGTGACCAGCACTCCCTCGCCAAGGTCGTCAACTGCGGTCGGTCCACGGCACGCTGGAGACGAATCAGTGCGCTGCCGGGCTCGACACCAACGCCATGCTCGCCATGCTCTCCGGGGCGGCAGAGTCCACTCCTGGATGGGCGGCGGACACGCCGGACCGGGCACATTCAAACTCCCGGTGACTGGACGGCCGAGGTCATGAAGGTCGGCGAACTCCGGTACCGCGCGGAGATCCTCGGCGGTGAGGGCGCGGTGTAGGCACCGCGGGCCGGATCCGCGCCGCCGTCCGTTGCGGCCGCTCGATCCCGCATGTGGCGGGGAGCCACGGCCGCGGTGCCCGGTCGACCCGCGGGTGCGCTGGGTCGCAGGACGGTGACGACCCGGACGCAGGCGCCGGCCCGTCCCGGGCCGCCGCATCTGCCGTCTTCAGACCTGGTCACCGATCTCCAGACCCCTTGTGCGGCTGCTACCGAGGTGGCCGGAGCGCGTCGGTGACGACCTTGTCGGCGGCGCGTTGTTGGGAGAGCAATTCGGGCTTGCTTCCGTCGAGGGCGAAGTTCATGGAGACCACTGCTCTTCGTCGGCCGTCTTCGGTGACGCCGAGGATCACGATGGATCCCGAGTCGCCGCCGTCGTGGCCCCAGTAGCGATCACCGCCGGGCAGAGGTCGGGAGACCAGCCCGAGGCCGTACCGGCCGTCGGGCCAGATCTCTTCGATCTCGGAGCTGACCGGCCGGGTGGTCTTCATCGCGGTCAGTTCGGCGGGGCGCAGGAGACGTCCACCGAGGAGTGCCCGGAAGAAGGTGTCGAGATCGCGGGTGGTGGAGACGATGCCGCCGGCCGGGTACGAGGGGATCTGGGAGGTGACGTCGACGAGTTCGCCGTCGAAGCGCTGGTATTGCTTGGCGTGTGGCAGCCGGATGTCCGGCGAGGTCCCGGGCCAGTAGGTGTGTCGCATGCCCAGCGGCCGGAAGATGCGGCGTTCGAACTCGCGGTCCCACGGCTGTCCGGTGATGCGTTCGATGAGCAGTTCGGCGATCATGTAGCCGGTGTTGGAGTAGGCCCAACCTTCGCCGGGGTCGAAGAGTTGCGGCAGGGCGACCCCGTTTGCCACCAAGTCCTTTGTGGAGAAACGCTGGTGGCGCACCTGCAGGTACTCCGCCTTGGAATTCCACGTCGGGAGGGCGTCCTGCAGACCTGAGGTGTGTTGGAGCAGTTGGCGGATCGTGATCGGTCGGCCGGCCACGATCCCGGGCAGCCAACGTTCGACCGGGTCGTCGAGTCCAAGGCGTCCCTCGCCGACGAGTTGGAGGACCACGGTGGCGGTGAAGGACTTGGACGTGCTGGCGATCCGGAACGCGCCGTCGGCGGGGATCGCGCGTCCGGTACGCACATCGGCGACGCCGACGCGAGCGGCGCAGGTGGCGTAGCCGGTCGTCGCCCTCGCCTGAACAGCGGGGATTCCCAGGGCCGAGACTGCCTCGGTGTTGCGGCGCAGCTTCGGGTAGTCGGGCATGTCGAAGGTGCCGGCGGGGTTCTGCGCTCCCGTGCTCCCGATCGCCGCGCTGCCGATGGCTGCGATTCCGGCGGCTACATTGCCGGCGGTTACCTTGCCGGCAGCTACGTTGCCTGCGTCTGCGTTTCCGACGGATGCGTTGCCGGCCGCGGTCGGAGAGCACGGTGGCGTCGCCGCCGCGCCCAGGGTGGGCGTAGCGATCAGGACGGCGGTTGCGGTGGCGCCCAGGACCAGCGTCAATGTCAGCGGTGCGGCGCGAAGGTGGCGTTTCATGCCTGGAAAATTAGGCGCGGCCGGGGCCGTCGCCGATACGGCCGGCTGGAGGTATTGCGGTACAGCCTGCTGTAGTGCCGGGGCCGTACCCCGGTAGCGATACTGACCTGCATGTATGGAGCGAACGCGTGGCGCGCCTGCGCATACCTGCTCGGCAACCTGGTCGCCGCGGTCGGTGGTCTCTTCTTCCTCCCGCGTCCGGGGTCGGCGGGCAACTGGGCGGACCGTCGGCGGTCCGCCGCGCGGCGTTGGCTCGGCGTACCGGGCGAATCGTCTCCGATCACGCGCCGCCGGCTGGCGCTCAACGCGTTGACAGGCGTTCCGACGGGCCTCCTGGTACTGCTCGTCATCGGCAACTTCGTCGTCGGCGTGATCGGCACGACCGCCTGGTGGGCGTTTTCGCCCGAGAACCGCCCGCGGTTGTGGATCGACGTGCCGATCGACGGCTGGGGTGACGCGCTGTTGCTCGGCGTCCTTCAGGTCGCCGCCCTCAGCGCTGTGGCGTGCCTCGTGCTGCCGCCGCTCGCGCGTGCGCAGAATCGTCTCCTCGCGCCGTCCAAGGCGGAGCGGTTGGCGCTTCGCGCGGCCACGCTGACCCGGACCCGCGCCGACGTCCTCGACGCGCACGGCGCGGAACTGCGCAGGATCGAGCGCGACTTGCACGATGGCGCCCAAGGTAGGCTCGTCGCGATGACGATGCATCTCGACCTGGCGCGCCAGGCGGTGCGCGAGGAACCGGGCACGGCCGAGGCACTGATCGAACGCGCACACGCGAGCGCCGAGGCCACTCTGGCCGAACTCCGCGAGGTGGTTCGTACGATCTACCCGCCGATCCTCGCCGACCGCGGGCTGCCCGGTGCGTTGTCCGCGGTCGTCGCGCGTTCGGGTGTGCCTGCCCGGCTCGACATGGACGAGTTGGGTGACATACCCGCCGCGGTCGAGACCGTCGCCTACTTCACGGTCGTCGAGGCGCTGACCAATGCGGCCAAGCACAGTCGGGCCTCCGCCGCCACGGTCGCCGTCGAACGCGATGACGGCCGGCTGCGGATCCGGGTCACCGACGACGGGACGGGCGGTGCCGACGAGGCACGGGGTACCGGGCTGGCGGGCATACGCCGGCGCGCGTTGGCGCTCGACGGCGAGGTCACGGTGGACAGCCCGGTCGGCGGCCCGACGGCCATCACGGTGGAGCTGCCGTGCGGCTGGTGATCGCCGAGGACAACGTGCTCCTCGCGGAGGGTCTGCAACTCATACTCGCCAAACACGGCTTCGAGGTCGCCCGGGTCGTCGAGACCGCCGACGACCTGCTCGCGGCGGTGGAGGAGCACGATCCGCAGGCGGCCATCGTCGACGTACGTCTGCCGCCGTCGTTCCGCGACGAGGGACTCCAGGCGGCGATCGCACTACGGCGACGCCGGACGGACTTCCCCATCTTGGTGTTGTCGCAGTACATCGAGCAGACGTACGCGACCGAACTGCTGTCCACCGGCCACCACGGCGTCGGCTACCTGTTGAAGGATCGGGTCGGCCGGGTCGCCGAGTTCGTCGACGCCCTGCGCAAGGTCGCGGCGGGAGGGTTGGCCCTCGACGCCGAGGTCATCGCGCAGGTCGTCCGCCGCCGGGACGATCCGCTGGCGGCGCTGACCACACGTGAGCGGGAGGTCCTGGGTCTGGTCGCCGAGGGCCTCGACAACACGACCATCGCTGCGCGTCTGCGGGTGTCGGACAACGCGGTGCACAAACACATCGGCAACATCTTCGCCAAGCTGGGCCTGGCCGCCTCCGACGCCGGCCACCGCCGAGTACTCGCCGTCCTCACCTACCTGGACGCATCGCCGCACTGAGCGAGCGCTGCGTACGGCCGTCCCCCTCTGGCGGGCCGAGGCCGTCGAAGCCGCCGCCTTTGATCCGCAACGCCGAGCGCCGGGACGTCCGTTGACCCGGCCGGAGCCTCCCACCGCCCGACGTGATCGCGAATGTCGCGTACTCCTCCCCCCGCGATCCGGACCCATCTGCGCAAACGCGGCATCCGGCACCATTCCCAAACCGACGCACAGGCAGGCAGCCCCACCACTCGACCGCGGGAATGCCGCGAGTTCGTCCTCGAACGGGTCGGGCCCGGATGGAGAGCCTCGACGACGCCGTCGGTTCGGCCTGCCCGCTCCCCGACACGTTTGTCGGGGGCCCGTACGGCGAGCGTGTCCGCCGACATGTCCTGTCGGGCGGCGATGACCTCTGGGAACCCGACACATATGTCGGGTGGTTCAGTACGCGTGTGTGTCGGCCGACATGGCGGCGCCGGCCCGTGGCGGGTGGGACGACATGTCGTGTCGGGCTCGGTGGTGTCGGTGTCCGGAACCCGACACGCGCGTGTCCGGCAACCCGACACGTGCGTCCGGGAATCCGTACGGCGAGCATGTCGGCCGACACGCCACCGTCGCCCCTTGTCGGGCGTTGCCCCTCCACGCGCCGATGGCGGCCTGCCGGTGTCGGCTGTCCCGCTGTCCGGCTGTCCGGCTGTCCGGCGCAGCCGACACCGATCCGCGGCCGACCTCGGACGGCCGCGCAGGACGCCATCGCACCGCCTGCGCGCAGGGCTCGGACAGAGAGTCGGGAAGGTCTGCGTCCCGGACGATCTCGGACGTCCGCGAGTGAGGGCGGTTACGCGCTGCTACGGCCCGTGTACGAAGTTGCCATGCGGGTGGCGCGAGCCGGCGCGCTTCGTCGGGGCCGGAGACGCCATGCTGCCTGGAGCCCGACCTGCGCGGATTCCGTGGCCTACCGGCTGACGGAGGGCCCGAACGTTGTGGTGTCTATGGGGTGGTGCGTGGGGCGAGTTGGGAGACGCGTTCGTGGGGGAGGCGCAGGGCGGTACCGGCGTCGCGGGCCGTCCAGCCCTGGTCGGTGAGCGTACGGGCGGCGTGGCGGGCGGCGTCGCGGACGGCCTGTTCGGCAAAGGCGAGGGCGATTCGGGCCTCCTGGAGGTCCATGAGGGCGGCGGCGGCGTCGGGGTCGGCGGGTTTGACGGGTGCGAGGAACGTTGCCGGCTCGGCCTCGAGAACGTCGGCGACACGCGCGTGTGTATCGATCTCCGCGTCGTGCCAGGTGGCGGCTCGGACCCGGACGGCGTGGCCGTCGGGCAGACCGTCGACAAGGACGACCCACGATGAGCCGTCGCGGGTGGCGGTGGCGGGATAGCTCGGGATCACGCCGGTGAGGTCGTCGGAGTCGGAGTCGGGGTCGATGTCGGGCTGCTCGAAAACCGCGTCAAAGGACATGGGGCGACGGTAGGTCACGGAGGTCTCATATCTGTGCGGGTTTGCCGACTTCTATCCGCATGAGGCGACCGAACAATTCCTGCGGTGGGCGCAGCGTCGTCCACCGCGCCCGAGGGTCGCTCGACAACCTCTACGACGCGCTCGGTCTCCCCGGCGTCTTCTACACCGAATAGGCCGCCCACCCGCCGCAACGCACCTTCGAGGACACGCCGGACAGGTTCCGCGCGCCGGCCCCACACACGCGGAGCATCGGCGGGCGGTCCGGCCGCTACGCGGTCAGTTGTTTCGGGGGTACGACTGCTCCCTCGAAACTGGCGACAGCCCGAACGCCACGCGATTTCCTACGGTGACTTCGGCCAAATTCCCGCAGGCGGGCGCGAAGCGGCTCGCTCGCCAGACCTTCCGAGCCCGGGCCGCCCGCAGTTGCCGATGCCGATGCCGATGGCGATCGACTTGGGCAGATGGCCTCTCGTGATCGAGCCCAACGCGGCATGTCGGCGCCGGCGAAGGCAAAGGCCGTCTCGGCTTCGATCGCCGCCCGTCACCGTAAATGGCCTTGCCCTCAAGGTAGTTCGTCGGTTTTGTGGTGGCGGGCCGGGGCGGGTTCTACCGTGGTGGTGTGGCCGCTGATCCGGTGACACCTTCGACTCCGCCAGGGCGGCGACTCCGGTACGACGCGTGGCGGGCTCGATGGCGGGCTCGGCCGCGTTTGCCCGTCCCGTCGTCGCCCGAGGTCGGGTGGGACCCGCCCGGAGACTGGATTCGGGTCGCGGTGGTCGTCCGCAGGCTGGTGCTGTTGGGGGCGGCCGCCGCAGCGTTTGCCGTGTCGCGGCTCGTCGAGCCGAATCCGTGGAACCTGGACTTGCTGGAGCGCGGATTCCTGTCCAGCGAGATCGTCCCGGCCGCGATCGGCTGGTGCCTGATCGCCGCCGAGGTGGCAGCGACCGCCCGCGGCTTGCTGATCCGCGTCTGTGCTTTGGCATTCGTGGTGCTGACCGCGGTGTCGGGAGTTGTGCTCGCCGCCGTGGCGGCCTTCATCACGCCCCTCTTTGCCGGCCCCGATTCCACCGAAAAGGTCGTGGCGGTGTCGCCGGACGGCCGAACCCGGGCGGTGCGGGTGGACTACGAGGAAACCGCCCATCGCGACCGCGCATACGGCCTGATACTTCGCGTAGACGTGGGTCTGAACCGGAGCACGTGGATCCTGGACAGGTGCGACAAGGCGCAGGGCGAGATCGCGAATGTACGCTTCCTCGGCAACCGCACCCTGGAGTACACCCCGCCACAGGGCCCGCCGGTGCGGGTCCACTTCGACCGGAACGCGAAGGCCGACCGCCAGTGGTGCCCGTGAGACCCGTGCGGGGCGCGTTCCTTCCGGCGGGCGCCCACGAAGCCAGCGGGCTCGGCCGAACAGGCCGGTGAAGGCAACCGCCCCGGCGTACGGGCACTCGGAGCGAAGGTTCTCTCGTCCACAAGCCGGGACCGCGAATCGGAACCGGGACCGGACCCGCCGCGCTGTCACCGGGCGATCCGCCACAGGATGGCATATCACCCGAAGTCGGGGTGAATCGCACCAGGGTCACATGGTGATGACGACCTTCGCGCGGGCGTGTTCCACCTCGAGGTGTCGGATGGCTTCGGGGGCTTCGTCGAACGCGTAGGTCCGGTCGATGGCCGAGGTGATCTTGCCCGAACCGGTGAGTTCCGCCAGCGCCTCCAGGTTCTCCCGGCCGGCCTTCGCGGTCAGGACCAGCACCTTTTGGCGTGCGAGGCGCGACACCACCTGTCCCTTGACGATCAGGCCCATCGGGCCGACCAGGCTTCCGCCCTCGGACATCCCGCCGCCGGAGAGTACGAGGGCCCCCTCCGCGGTCAACACGCTTCGCATGTCCTTCAGGGTTCGATTTCCCACCAGGTCGAACACAACGTCGTACCGCGCGTCGGCCTTCGCGAAGTCCGCTCGGGTGTAGTCGACCACATGGTCCGCGCCGAGCGACCCGACCAGATCCACGTTCCGGGTGCTGCACACACCCGTCACTTCCGCGCCGAACACCTTGGCCATCTGGACCGCGAAGGTGCCCACGCCACCGGACGCGCCGTTGATCAGGACCTTGTGCCCCGGTTGCACTCGGGCCGCATCCCTCAGGCCCATCAGCGCGGTGTTCGCCGCCAGCGGCAGCGCGGACGCCTGCTCGAAGGTCACGTTCGACGGCATCCGCGCCACCAGGTCCTCCGGCGCCGCGACGTACTCCGCGAACGCGCCCTCCACCTCGCCGAGCACCTCGTCGCCGGGAGCGAACCGCTTCACGTTCTCGCCGACCGCCTCGACCACACCCGCGAAGTCCGTACCCCGGATGCGCATCTTCGGCCTGGTCAGTCCGAACACCAGCCGTGCGAGGTACGGGTCACCCCGCATGACGTGCCAGTCGCGCGCGTTGACCGACGCCGCCCGGACCCGGACCAGGACCTCGTGGCCGGCGATCGTCGGCTTGCCCACCTCCTCGACCCGCAACACGTCGGGTGAGCCGTATCGGTCCTGGACGATCGCCTGCATCGGATCTCCGTCCCGCGCGGGTGGATGCCGAACGACTCGCCCGGCACGACACGACGCTAGAGGAGCGAAGTCCGCACAGCCATCGGGGACTTTCCCTAGTGGATCGGCCCGGCAGGCGCGGGGATTGCTCCGCCGTGAGGTCATCGGGTCGCGGTCGTTCGTTCCCACCCACCCCCCGGCGACCCGGGTCGTCCCTGGCGTGGCTGGGCGAGCCGCCGGGCGCATGGGCCCGGTTGTGCGCGAGGCGCGACCCGCCGGGTCGGAGTGGTCATAACAGCGGACACCCGTGTCGCCGTTTACCCGGGTGAATCGCCTCTCGGCTGATGTGACGGCGTTTTCGGCCGGTGCGCGGCACGCCGAGACGTACTCGCATTCGAACACATGTGCGTACGATTGGTCGTGTGGTCGAGGAACTGAAGGACGCGCCTTTGGCGAAGAGCATCACCGCGATGCGCCGCGCGCGCGACGCGGAGGCGAAGGCGCCTGTGCGGATCAAGATCGCCCGCCCTCGGGTCAGGACGGTCCGGCGGCACTCCTGGACACGCGGGACCGGTGTTCGCGCGGTCGTCGTGCCGAGGCGGACGCCGCTCGCGGAGGCCGCTTGGTCTGTCGTGGACATCGCGTGGCGGGAACGCACGCTGCCGACTCTCCTCGACGACGCCGGACTGCCCTTCTACCGCCGGCACCAGGTCCTCTACGACTATCCGGACGTCGCGGCCCGCGTCGTCCGGATGCAGCTCGCCGCCGACCTCGAGGCCCTGCGCCAGGGGTACGCCACGGCGAGGGTGTGGTGCCGGGACGCGGGACTGCCGCCGCATGCCACCGAGGAGCTCCTCGCCTTGTACGCCACGCTCGGCACCACCCAGCACGAGATCATCGACCGCGCGGAGGCCCTCCTCCGGGAGCGGAGCCGCGGCGAGCACCAAGATCGGTGATCAGGCGGGACGGGCGGCCGCGCGAACACGCGCGGCCGAGTCGAGGTCGGTTGTCGCCTCGATCAGCGCCCCCAGGCCGGGTCCGGCCCCGATCGCGCCTCGGCCCGGAGCACGCGGTGGCGGCCGGCGGCGATGCCGGCGGGGACCTGCGCCCGGACAACGCCCGTCGTCGCGTCCCCGGCATCGCGGCCCGCCGCTGCATCCCCTGGTGGGCCGGAAGGGCCCGCGCGGCGGACAGTGGTCTGGGGCCTTGCCCCGCGCGCCGTGCTTCGTGGATCGGGAGGCCGGTCGTGGGATCGACGCGTAACGCTTGGGGAGTCGGCTGGGATCACGGGTGGGGTTCGGTGTCCAGGATCATGCCTGATGTGGCGCCGATCAGGCTGCGGAGGATGGTGTCGGCACGTTCGCTGTCGCGGTCCATGACCGCGTCGAGCAGGTCGCGGTGTTCCTTGTGGACCGCCTGTTCGGTCCAGTGGCGCGCGTCTTCCGGCGTGGGGCGGCACCACCGCCGGTAGAGCTCGGCCTCTTCCCTCAGCGAGGAGGCCAGGTCGCGCAGGCGGGGATTGGCGCAGCCGGCCAGGAGCGCGGTGTGGAAGTCCGTGTGGGCGATCAGCCAGTCCGCGGTGGGCTGGTCGCCGTCACCGCGTGGGGTCTGTTCGAACGTGTGGTGGGCGGCCAGCACCTGGGCGTGCCACGCGAGGTCACCCTCGCTGATCGCGCGGCTCAGGGCGAGGGATTCGATCTCGGTGCGTACGTCGGTCAGGGCGGCCAGCCCGCGGGCGGTCACGTCGGTGACCTGGAAACCGTGGTGTGCCTCGGAGCTGACCAGGTTCCTGGCGACCAGCCTGAGCAGGGCCTCGCGTACGGCGCCGGTGCTCACCCCGTAGCGCTCACTGAGCTCGGGGAACTTCAGCCGTTGGCCGGGCCTGAGCCGGCCGCTCAGGATGTCGGCCCGGATGCGGTCGTGTACCGCCTCGCTGCGGGTCTGCCGCCCGGCTTCTCTCACCACGCGACGGATCCTACAACATTCGACAGATGGCAGAACTTTTAAAAGTATGTTTGACTATTGAAAGTCAGCAGCCACTTCGATCGAGAAGCACCCCGATCGAGATCCGATGGGAGACCCGATGACCGGCCCGTACGACACCCTGCCCGCCGTTCCCGACTTCGCGGTCACAAGCGCGGACGTCACCGACGGAGCGCCGTTCTCACCGGCGCAGTTCGCCGCCATGAGTGGCGTTGCCGGCGCCGAGGACCGATCCCCGCAGTTGTCGTGGAGCGGATTCCCGCCCGCCACCCGCAGCTTCGTCGTCACGATGTACGACCCCGACGCCCCGACCCCGTCCGGCTTCTGGCACTGGGCGGTGGCCGACATCCCCGCCGATGCGACATCCCTCGACGCCGGCGCGGGCGCGCTCGGCGACGGCGGACTTCCCGATGGCGCCTTCCACATCGCGAACGACGTACGCGCGACCGCCTACGTCGGCGCCGCACCCCCGCCGGGAACCGGCAAGCACCACTACCACATCGCCATCAACGCACTCGACGTACCGTCCGTGAGGGCCCTCGGCGTCACCCCGGAGTCGACCCCGGCCGCCCTCGGCTTCCTCACCGTCGGGCACACGATCGCCCGAGCCGTCCTGGTGCCGTGGGCGGGCGAATGAGGGCGGGGACCTGATGGGGTGAGCCGACGCCCTGGTCCGGGACGAACGCGGACATGAGCCGGCGCCCGCCGGCGCTACATCATCGGTCGCGTCCGTCGCCCGGGTATCCGCGTAATCCGGGATTCCACGTACTCCGCACCGAGCCGGGAGCCGGCCACGTTCGCGGCGCTCGAATCGGAGCACAAGCGATCGATTGCCGCCCCGCAGGCCGCGCAGCCCTGCCCGGGAACGGTCGGCACGGGTATCGGCACAGCGCTGTTCCACCACTTCAACCCCGAGTGCCGGCACGGCCCGGTGATCCCCGCCATGTGAGCCGTCACCACGTACGCCGTCACCACGCCGAGTACTGCGCTCGCAGCCGGGCCGCTATCGATCCCACGGCGACTGCGGCTGCTCCCAAGCACCACCCAGTGGACGCTTGGCAAGAACGCCGACAGGAGCGGACCGATCGGACCGGTCCTCGTGACCGCCGACGAGATCGACGACCCGCACAACCTCGACCTCTGCACACGGGTGAACGGCGAGCTTCGGCAGAAGGCGAACACCTCCGAGATGCTGCACAACATTCCCCGCATCATCGCCTACATCAGCGACACCGTGACCCTGCTCCCCGGCGATGTGCTCGCGACCGGCACCATGGCCGGTGTCGGCGTGGCCATGACCCCGCCGCAGTTCCTCCGCCCCGGAGACGTCGTCGAGGTCGAAATCGAATCCATCGGCGTGCTTCGCACTCCCATCGTCGGACCTGACGAATACCGGTAGCGGTCGGGCGGCGAATATCGGCAGCGCGCACCGAGCCCGGCGCCGATGTGGAGCACCGCCCCGCCCCGGGGAGAGGATCGAACAGCAATCCGAGCGCCGAGCCAAGGCTTTGAGCCGTCGCATACGGGTGGACCAGGCGGCCCCCACCAGTCGTGCGCGCCATCCGGATCCGGCTCACCCCAACCCGCGTGGGGACCTCCCGGAGTCCTTGGACCGACTGCGGTCATCCCCCTTCCCGACACCCGCCGGAGGCGATGCCGCTGTATTCACCACGCCCGAGCCCACACGCGGCACTGCCTCACTCGCGGGACCGAGCACCGACGCCAACTTGCCGCCGAGCACGATGTGATGGCGATGTGGGGTCACCGGGACCGCAGGGCCGTGTGCTCCTGCCACTGCCACGGCGCCGGCGCCGGCGCCGGCGCGCAGCGTGCGGGTCGCGGGTCCGACACTCGACCCCGAATCCGGCGCAGCGGTAACTCGCTGTCCGAACGCGTTCGTTCTGTGCGTCGGCTTGGTTGTGCCGGGTGGAGTCGAAAGGGAAAGCGGTTGTCGGGGGCGTGACTGCACGACCGCGGGAGTGGGAGTGTGCCGGCCCCGACGAAACAGCGACCGGAGTCCTCGGCGCGGGGTGGCTTGCGCACGGGCTTGTCTGGCCTGTCTCGCTTGTTCGGCGAGGGCGCGGGCGTTCTCGATCTCGCGACGGCGAGCCACCAGGTTCGTGGTTTCCAGACCGGTTACCTCGTCGAGGTGGTGGCGCAGATGGTTGAACGTGACGACCAGCCCCGGGGCTGCGGCGATCTCCGCGGCGATGGACGGCCCCAGGCCCGCCACCATGAGGCTGGCGTCCCCTGCTTGATCACCGGCGATGTAGACCTTGGCTTTCGCCACCGCGTAGGTCTCCTCTTTGCCCGTTGCGGCGTAGGGGCTGATCTGTTCGGCGATCGCCTTGTCGTCCAATAGACGTAGCCGGGGGAATCGCGCGAAGGCCGGGTGCTGGGCTGTCCGACGCGACGAGGTGTTTTTGAACCGCGGTTTGGCTCTGCGAGCGGCCTTCCTGTCTGCCTTGAGGATGGTGGGCATGAACGAGTGATTCTCGCCGCCGAATCTGTACGCCTCGATATGGGACAGTTCGTGCAGTACGTGCGTGATCGCCGCGTATTCGGGCGAATCGTCAATGACGTGCTCGATACCCCCGACGACTCCCTCTGCCAGCCGATCCCGGTAGCCCTCGCCTCTGAAATTCGTCGCATGCAGGAGGACCGCCCCGGCCGGATTCGCGTGAGCCGCGTACAGGTCGTTGCCCCAGTCGGTGTCCTTGATTCCGAGGTAGCCGAGGTTGTCGTGTCCCGGGTGCAGTCCGGACCAGTGTCCGGCGGCCATGGCGACGAATTTGGCGATGTACAGGTCCGCACCGGTTATATCGACAACGACCTCCCCGACATCCTGGCCGAACTTGGTGTGCAGCAGGTCCCCCACCTCGGCTACGGAACGTGCGGCCAGCACCTGGCGGTAGAACGGATCGTCAGGTGTGATCCCACGAGGAGCCCGGAACGGGGTCGGCCGGGAGTCCTTTGCAACGCCGACGCCGACTCCTACCGCCTTGAGGATGGGGTCCTCGGCACGGTAATTCTTCAAATATGGCTTCACCCGAGGGCCCTTCGCCGCGACACCACCGGCAACCCCGAATCGTGTAGTCCGCTCCCTTGGCCGAAGAGAGGTCCGAACAAGCTCCAACGCGGCCATGAACTCACCGAGTCGTCCCGCCCACGCCCTGACTTCGCTTCCTCGCGCCCATCACCCGATCACCATGCGACGACACCTTCAAGCCGGTGTGCTCCGGCCGGCGCCCATCGTATGTCTGTTGCGCGGCAGATCTGTTCGAAGTGCGGGCCGACAACCTTGCTGAGGAAGGTGGCCTGGGATCGGGCCCAGATCTCGTCGGCGCGGCCGGGGCGTTCCAAGCCGCCGGTCCGGTCCCCTCGCACAACCGGTGCTGCGGCGGGGCGTTGAAGGGGGGTGAGGTATGGATGCCGGTAAGGGCCTCCACGAAGTGGGCTTGCCTGTGTTCAGTTGTGCCCTTCCGGCCCCACCCCCCATGACCGCGGACCTCGAAGGTGCTCTGACCGGCCTCAATCAACGCGGAGACCCTATCCTGCGCCTCCGACACGGGCGTTGCCGTGATCGACGCAGCAACCCGCCTCGCTCTCGCCCATGGTGGCTCCGCACACGAAGCGCGTGGCGTCGGTCGTTGAGGCTCCGGCTCACTCGACGAGTGCCACGTCGGGCATGACCGGCGCGTCACGGGATCCGCAACAGTGGCCCCACCGTGCCAGGCCGCTCGACCCGAACCGTGAAGCCGTGGGCCCGGGTTCCGTGACTCGTAGGCGGCGTCAACGTTCGAGCATCGCCGCCGCAAGCTTGTCGGCCGCCGTGTCGGGGATGACGGTGCCCATCTTGTCGAGGACGAGCAGGCGTGCTCCGGGGATTGCCGTGGCGAGTGCCTCGCCGTTGCCCACAGGGAAGAACGGGTCGACCCGTCCGTGCACGACGAGGGTCGGAAGTGCGAGGTCGCCCAGGCGCTCGCGCCAGCGCGGCGCGCAGTCGAGGCGGGCGAACACCATCGCGAGCTGATTCGCCTGCTGTACCGCCGGTTCGGTCGAGGGCGTGCGATCCCAGATCCGGGCCGCGGTCCTGCGTACCTGTTCCGGGTCGTTGCCAAGGAACTCCGCGCCTTCGGCGACGTATGCCGCGACCGCCGTCCGGTCGCTCCAGTCGGGCATGGGACGGGAGAACAACGCCTGTATCGTCGCCGCGTGGTGGTCCGGCAGGTCGTCGTCGACGGGGCCGGGCGCGACCGGCCGCGTGCCCACCAGGGTCAGCGCCGAGAACGCGTCCGGATGGTCGAGCGCGGCGACCTGGGCAACCATTCCGCCGACGCCGATTCCGGCGAGGTGGGCCGTCGTGGCGCCGAGGGCACCGACCAGCGCGGCGGCGTCGGCGGCGAGATCGCGCAGGTTGTACGCCGGCGCCTCCGGGTCGACGGTCGTCGAGGCTCCGCAGTCGCGCAGGTCGTAGCGGACCACCCGTCGTCCACCCGCCGCAAGCCGCTCGCACAGCGCATCCGGCCACGAGAGCATGGTGGTTGCGCCGACCAGGAGGACGAGCGGATCGGTGTCGCGACCAAAGCTCTCGATGCCGAGTTCGACGCCGTTCGCCCGCTGTGAGGTCATGCGTGATCGTACCAACGCACGCGCGCCGAGGCCGGGAACACGCGCGCAGGGTGATCCTCCGACGCCTCGCTCCGCTCCCGGGACGCCGTCGTCGACGGTGCTTGCTCCTCCGGGCGTCGAGGGACGCATTCAAGGCGCCCGTCGAACCTCTGTGCAAGCGTGTCCTGCTCGTCGGATGACACGGGTCAGTCCTCGTCGTCGAGCAGCCCGAATCCGTCGGGGAACTGCTCGATGAACTCGCGGCGAGACGGATCAGACTCCGCATCGGCCATCTCGGCGATCAGATCGAGCAATTCGGCGCGTTGGCCCGCCGACAGTTGACCGAGCAGATGTCCCACGCCCTCAAGCAACTTCACGGCATCGTCCAAATTCATTTGCTCGTCGTCGCTGCTTTCCACGAACCGGACGACGTCGATCAGCGCCTCGGCCACGGCACGAGTCAAGGACGGGTACACGGACATCCCACCGGCTCCATCGGATAGAAGCGACATGCTGAGGCCAGACGACCACACACATCCGACATCACACTTCGTGAAGCCCACTGAACTTGAGCCACGGAACCTGAGCCACGGAACCTGAGCCTGAGCGCGAGAACGGACGGCGCCTCGCCCGATGCCTGCGGGGTCGGGCGAGGTGAGCCTGTCGGTGTGGTCGCCGGCAGGGGCTATTGTTGTAGGGGCAGTTCGGCGGTGGGGGTCAGTGCAGCCGGGTGGTGGTGTATGCCTGGATGGCGTCCCGCTGGTATGCCGCCAGGAATGGTGCGCTTGCCTCGGATGCGTATGCGGCGTGCCAGGCGTCGTTGGCCACGCAGGTGCGGCCCATGGTGCGGTACTCCTCGGCGGACACGGGCCGCAGTTCGGACGCCCGCTGCCGCGCCTTGATCGCGCCGTACAAGTCTCCTGGCCACCGTTCTTCAGGGTTCGGTACGCGCGCCGCCGTCCGGGTTCGTGCGCGGTCGTGCCGCGTCAGACGGGTAGGTGCTTCGCCAGTTGCTCCCACTGCCGTATGGGCGGGGAGCCGGGGGTGGACGTTACGAGGTGGAGGCTGACGTGGTCGGCTCCGGCGTCGAGGTGTGCCTGGACGCGGTGGGCGATGTCCCCGGCGCGGCCGTGGGCGACCAAGGCGTCGACGAGCCGGTTGTCGAGGGCTTCCGGATTCTCGTGTCCGAGTCCGCGCAAAAGTTGGTGACGGTTCGGCAGTGCGTCCGCGGCGGTGGCGCGGGCCAGGTCGGCGGTGGCCGCTTGGTCGTCGCCCAGTACGCACAGTTGGGTGATGGCCAGGAGGCCGTCGTCCCCGAGGATGGTTCTTGCGGTGTGGGTGTACTCGACGGGCATGCCCAACACCGTTGCGCCCCGGGCGCGTTCGGCGGCGAGGGCGAGCATGTCGGGGTCCAGGGCGGCGAGTACGCGGTTCGGTGAGGTCGCGGTGTCGGGCGGCCCGAACGGGGCGATGTCCAGCGCGTCGAGGTAGGAGCGCATGGTGGCCAGGGGCGGGCCGAAGCGGTGGCCGCGAATGTCCTGGGCCAGGCTGGGGTGACTGTCCCACATGCCGAGCAGGAACCGTCCGGGAAACGCCTCGTCCAGGGTGCGCTGCCCGGCGGCGGTTGTGATCGGGTCGCGGGCGTAGATGTCGGTCATGCCGGTGGCCACGGTGATGTGCCGGGTGGTCGCCAGGAGGATCGCGGCCTGGGCCATGGCCTCCCGTCCCGTGGTCTCGGGGAACCAGAGCGTGCCGAAGCCGAGTTCCTCGATCGCGGCGGCGGCCGTACGGATCTCGGGTGCGCGAAGACGATCGAAGTCCCCTGCCCAGATCCCGACGCGTCCGAGGCCGTGGGTGTGGCGGTGGCCGTGGGTATGGCCGAGGCCGTGGGTATGGCCGAGGCCGTGGGTGTCACCGTTGATGCGGATGTGCGTGCGGGTGCTCATGCGTCCTGTCCGGCCGTGCGCTCGGCGTCGAGGAATGCGGCGATCCGGGCTGCGCCGGTGCTCTCCAGCCACGTGCGGAAGTCCGTCACGCCCGGGTGGATCCTCCGGGTGGCGGGAATGTCCGCGCGGTAGCCGCGTTCGTTGAGCCATTCGTTGGCGTAGGCGAAGTCTTCGCTCAGGGCCCGGATCGCGTCGATCGGAATCTGTATGTAGGGAAGCGGTATGCCGAGTGCTTTCCCGATGGCCGCGGCGATCTCAACCGGGGTGAGTTCGTCTCCCGCGAGGGAGACCGCTCGGCCGATCCATTCCTTCGGTCGGGAGAACGCCAGTGCGGTGACGGCGCCGACGTCGTCGACGGCGATGATCTGCTGGGAGACGTCGGGGGCGAGCCCGGTGGACAGATTCCCGTTCCGCAGCGCGTAGCCGCCGGTGAAGTTATCCATGAAGGACACCGGCCTCAGGATCGTCGCGGGCAGCCCCAGTGCCGCGATGTGCTGCTCGATCCGCCACTTGGCGACCAGGTTCACCGGAAGCTTCTCCTCGCGGTGTCGGTCCGCTCCGGCGACCGAGGTGAAGACGAAGTGCCCGATACCCGCGGCCCGCGCCGCCTCGGCAACGTTGATGCCCCAGGTCACCTCGTCCTCGGCGGTGAAGTCCGGTGCGGTGCCCGGCGATCCGACGGTGGGCTGGACGCTGAACAGGCCCCAGGCGCCCTCGGCCGCAGCGGCCAGGGAGTCGACGTCCTCCATCCGCGCCCGCACTACCTGCGCGCCTGCCTGTGCCAGGGCGGCGGCCTGCACCCCGTTCGGATCACGTGTCAGTGCACGCACGTGCCGGCCGTCGCGGAGCAGGTGATGTACGACAGCCCTGCCCTGCAAGCCGGTTGCTCCCACAACCACGACGGTCTTCTGCGTCGGCATCACGTTTGTTTTCTCCATCGTTTCCGTGCGGAAGGGAGCCACGCCATAAGTGGGGTGGCCCTCCATTTCTTGTTCGCTACGATATGGAGGACCACCCCACTTTTCAAGCCGTCAGGAGTGCCCGTGCCCAAGGACGCCGCCCCGCCCGGCCGACCGATGCGCGCGGACGCCCGCCGCAACGTCGAGAAGCTCGTGGCCGCCGCCGGGGCCCTGATCGCCGAGTACGGCGCCGACGCCTCACTGGAGGAGGTCGCCCGCCGCGCGGGAGTCGGATCGGCCACGTTGCACCGCCACTTCCCCTCCCGGCAGGCACTCCTGGAGGCGGTCTTCAAGGACCGGGTGGAAGCCCTGTGTGCGAGGGCGCGCGATCTGCTCGCCGAACCCGACCCGGGCCAGGCGTTGTCCACCTGGCTGCACGCCGTCGGTGCACATGCCGTAGCCAACCGGGGCCTGGGGGCGTCGCTGATGCGCGACGGGGATCCGGGGCTGGGCGAGACCTGCCACGACATGATCACCAAGGCGGGTGGCGCGCTCCTTGTACGGGCCCAGGCGGCGGGCGCCGTGCGGCCTGGCATCACCATCACGCGGTTGCTGAAGCTCGTCGGCGCCATCGCGCTGGCTACCGAGCAGGATGTCGACGGTCCGGTCGAGGCCGATCTCCTGCTTGCGATCGCCATCGACGGAGTACGTGTGCGCTGACCCCGGCTCGCACGCACGGGAGCTTGCGCCGGCAAGGTCGGAACCCGGAATCCGGCGGGCGGCTTCGGGGCGGCTGTTCGTCGTACCGAGGTGCCGCCGCCCTCGCGCGTGGGACGCATCTCCGCGCCCGTGAGGCGGGGGCGCCGGCGTAGCGCCGGCACCGAGCGCGCCAGACCCCGAGCGAGGGCATCCTCCACCCTTCGGAGAACTGCATCCGTCAGCGCCGTACGCGGTGAGCGGCTCGCGACCCGCGGCTCGGAGCACGGCGGGGTCGCGCCGGTCAGGCCACCAGCAGTTCTGCGACGTCGTGTCCGCGGATGTCGCCCCGTATCGCCCCACCCCGCCGCGCCACGCCGCACCCCACCCTGCCCACCCCACCCCGCTCGAACGGACCCCGACACAGTCCGAATTCCAACGCTCGATGTCCGCAGTCCGAGCCCGAGCCCGGCCCCGACGAACAACCGGAAACACAACGGGGGCGGCGCACGCCGACGTGGTGTCGGTGTACGCCGCCCCGAGTGGGACAAGTTGCGGAAGACGGCCCGCGGGTTCGTCCCGGACTACCTCGGGTCGCGGTTGAAGACCGCCTTGGACCAGACGTAGCCGAGCGCGGAGAGGGCCAGACACCAGGCGACCGCGAGCCATCCGTTGTGCCCGATCTCGGTGCCGAGCAGCAGGCCGCGCAGGGTCTCGATGGCCGGGGTGAACGGCTGGTACTCGGCGATCGGCTGGAACCAGCCCGGCATCGCGTCGATCGGGACGAAGGCGCTCGAGATGAGCGGCAGGACGATCAGCGGCAGCGCGTTGTTGCTGGCCGCCTCGGCGTTGGGGCTGACCATGCCCATCCCGACCGCGACCCAGGTGAGCGCCAAGGCGACCAGTGCCATCAGGCCGAACGCCGCGAGCCATTCCAGGGCCGTGGCGTCGGTGGACCGGAAGCCGATGGCCACGGCGACGAGACCCACCAGGAACACGCTGGCGATCGACTGCAGGACGCTGCCGATGACGTGCCCGATGAGTACGGACCCGCGGTGGATCGCCATCGTGCGGAAGCGGGCGATGATGCCCTCGGTCATGTCCATGGACACGGACACCGCGGTCCCGACCACGGTGCCTCCGATGGTCATCATCAGGATGCCGGGGACGACGTAGGCGATGTACTCGGAGCGGTCGCCTCCGCCGTCGCCCATGCCCGCGCTCATCGTGTCGCCGAAGATGTAGACGAAGAGCAGCAGCAGGATGACCGGCGTGAGCAGCAGGTTCAGGGTGAGGGACGGGTAACGCCGCGCGTGCAGCAGGTTGCGGCGCAGCATCGTGGACGAGTCGCGTACGGCGAGGGAGAGGGAGCTCATCGGACAGCCTCCTTCGGCTGGTCGGTGCCGCCGGTGAGGGCGAAGAAGACGTCGTCGAGGTCGGGGGTGTGCACGGTGAGTTCGTCGGCTTCGATGGCCTCCGCGTCGAGTAGGTCGAGGATGGAACGCAGTTCGCGTTGGCTGCCGTCGCTGGGGATTTGCAGGGACAGCGTCTCGTCGTCGCAGGTGACGCCGTGCAGGGCGGCGGCGGCGCGTTCGTACGCGCGTGGGTCGGTGAATCGGAGCCGGACGTGTCCGCCGGGGATCATCCGCTTGAGTTCCTCGGCGGTGCCCTCGGCGGCGATCTTTCCGTCGTGGAGCACGGCGATGCGGTCGGCGAGTTCGTCGGCCTCGTCGAGGTATTGGGTGGTGAGGAGGACGGTGACGCCGTCGGAGACGAGTTCGCGGATGATGCCCCACATGTTGTGGCGGCTGCGCGGGTCCAGGCCGGTGGTGGGCTCGTCGAGGAAGATGATCCGCGGGTTGCCGACCAGGGTCATGGCGATGTCCAGGCGGCGCTTCATGCCGCCGGAGTAGGTCGAGGCGGGCTTCCTCGCGGCCTCCACCAGATCGAACCGCTCGAGCAACTCGGCGGCGACCCGCCGGCCCTCGCGCTTGGACAGGTGGTGCAGGTCGGCCATGAGGAGCATGTTCTCCTCGCCGGTGATCAGCCCGTCGACGGCGGAGAACTGCCCGGTGACGCCGATCGCCGCCCGCACACCGTTCGGTGACGCGGCGACGTCGTGACCCGCGACCTGGGCCTGTCCGCCGTCGGCGCCGATGAGCGTGGACAGGATCTTCACCGCGGTGGTCTTGCCGGCGCCATTCGGCCCGAGCAGCGCGAACACCGACCCCGACGGGATGCGCAGGTCGATGCCGTCGAGCACGACCTTGTCGCCGTACGACTTGCGCAGATCGGTGGCGGAGACGGCGGCCGGCGACGCGTGACCGTTGGCCCGCCTGGACGTGGGCAGCGTGGGAGAAGGCACGGGGCCCTCCATTCGAAGGCTGAAGTGGGCGGGGAATGGGGCCGATCGAGGATGCGGTGCTCAGACCCGGGCGCGGCGTACGTCGATGTTGCCGTGGCGGGTGCGGGCGCGGATCTTGACGGCGTCTTCGGTCTTTTCCGGGGTGTCGGACGCGGCGAGGGTGTTGCGTACCTGGCCGGAGTTGGAGCTGACGTCGAGCCAGGCGGCCGTACCCTCGCGGACGCCGACCTCGATGGCGCCGTGCGAGGTCTCCAACTGGACTGTGCCGGAGGCTACTTCGCCCACTCGCAGAGTGCCGTGGGCAGTGGTGGCGGTGACCGAGTCCTCGGCGCGCCGGATCTCGATGTCGCCGTTGGCGCCACTCACCCGCAGCTCGCCGGTCGCGGCGTCGACCGTCGTGGTGCCGTGCGAGTTCTTCAGTACGGCGGGGCCGTCGACGACGCCGACGCGCAGGCTTCCGGAGCTGGTGGTGATCTCGGCCATGCCCTCGACCCGGTCCACGGTGATCGAGCCGTGCGACGCGATCAGGTTCAGCGGGCCGGTCGTGTCGAGCCGGACGTCGCCGGAGGAGGTCTTCACGCGGACCTCGCCGAGCCGTCCCTCGCCGAGTACCTGGGTCCAGGATCCGGTCATGTCGATGCGCGAGCCGGCGGGCAGTTCGACCTTCACGTCGACGGTGCCGGTGCGGCCGAACAGGCTGGACTTGGGCGTGCTGATGGTCAATGCGCCGTTCGCGAACGTCACCTCGGTCTGCTCGGTCGCCCGTGCGTCCTGCTCCCGCTTCGGGTCGCGGGGCCGGACCTCGACCACGGTGTCGAGGCGGTCGCCTGCGGTGAATTGGATGGAACCGGCCTCCACGTGTGCGGTGATCGAGATCGGTTCGGGAGTGTCGAAAGAAGGCATGGCTGTCTCGTCCTCTCGGGTCTTCAGGACGTCCCCGCTGGTAGGACGTGCTGGAGGTGAAGTGGTGGGGGCGAAGCGGTGGAGGTGAAGTGCTGCTGTGGGCCGGGCCGTTGCGGCTAGCGCACCCAGCCGTTGAAGCTCTGTCCGATGTTCTGGGTCTTCTCCGTCGTACGTGGCCGCGCGCCGTCGACCGCGGCCGACACGGCCCGTACCAGCCACGCGTTGACCGACAGGCCCTCGCGACTCGCGGCCTCCTCGACCCTCGCCTTCAGGTGGGCCGGCAGACGCAGGTTGACGCGGGCGGCGGCGCCCTCGTCGCCGTCGGTGGGCGCACGAGCCCTGAACGGTTCGACCGGCTCCGCGGCGGCGCCACCGTCGGCGGGCGGCGGCGTCACCACGAAGTCCGGGTCCAGTCCGCGCAGCCGTATGTCGACCGACCCGGGGGCGAGCTCGCGAGTGATCTCGTCCATCGCGGCGGAGAGCACGTTGAGCATGGTCAGACGAGTCGCCGACTCCAGCGGAGCGATAAGCCGCTCGGCCAGTTCGCGGGCATCTTCGCCGCCGGCTTCGGCGGCCACCGCAAGTTCGCGGCGGAGGGTGTCGACGTACGGTGCGAGGTCCATGACGTCATCATGGCAGCACAATGGCGCCATTTGCAAGCCCGGGTGGCGCCCCACCTGGAACCAGGCTACGAACGGCCTCTCTACCTGCGAAAACGTGAAGAAGGAGGCCCAAGCCGCAGTGGCGCCTTGCGCACCCATGGGCCCCCTGGGGCAAGGAATGGCGCCGGATGGCGCCGAGGGGGTCACCATGACGTTCGGCGACACCAGATGGCGCCAGGGGGCGCCACAGGTGTCATGTGATGCCGGGGTTTGTCACATAAAGCGGCTCGCGCTCCCCTCGCGGGCTCTCGCTCCGCTTAACGGGCTCTCGCTTCACCTCGCGGGCGATCGCTGCGCCTTGCGGGCGATCGCTGCGCCTTGCGGGCTGTCGCCGGGCCGACTCAGCCGAGGCGGCACGATCGGGCCCGCCCTTCAGCGCCCGGCCCGCCACGTGTGGAGTCGCGATCGGCCGCCTCCCCACCGGGTCGATCCCCTCCGACGCCCGCAGCCAGAGCGCGGACCCGGCACGGCATTGCCGATCGCGCTGCCCGACTCGGCTCCTTGTCCGTCATCCGACAAGTCCCGGCCACCTCTCCCACCTCCGGAACGCCCGTATCAGGATCTTGGCCACGCTTCGGCCAAGGACCCGGGCTTCTCCAGCAAACGGCGCACCGACCGCCTCGGCCCGCGCGGGTCAAGCAGTGGCCGGAGCCCGCAGGGCGCCACGCATCGCCGACCCGGGACAGCCCCGGAAGACAGGCGCCCTCGCCCCGCACGCACCGATGCCATGACCTGGATCACGCCCCGGCTCGTGGCCGGCGCGACGGTTTTCGGCGACTACACGGGTCTTCATACCGACGCACCCGACCACGCCACGCGGAGCCCTTCATGCGCCACCCCGTCCCCGGCCCGGAGGCGACCAACGACGTCAAAGCGGTCATCTCGACGATCGCCGGTCTCCCCGGCCCCAACGTCTACGCGCAACCGGGCGACGGCTGCGAGCCGAACACCGGCTACGGGACCACGCCCGGCTCCTACGACCCGCACACGACCAGGAAATCGCTCCAGGACTTCCTGGGCCAAGTCGCCTACCAGCACGCCGACTCCACCTACCTGAACCCGCGTGCCGAAGTCGACCCAGGTGTCGACTCCGTCGAGAGCCGCCTGCCGCCCGGCACGCTCTCCTTCGGGCCCGCACGTTCGCACGGCCCGATCCATCGGCTTCCCCCGGACTGGCCCCGGATCGTTCCCGCCTCAACGGCTCAGCTCGGTCTCCTGCTCCAGGCGGGACAGCTTCTCGGGGTTGCGCACCGTGTACAGGCCGGTGATCAGGCCGGCCTCGACGCGCATTGCCATCACGCCGTGGATCTCTCCGGCGCGGCGCATGATGAGTCCGGGCCAACCGTTGATCTGGACCGGCTCGATCGATGTGCCTGCGGTGAATCTGGTCAGGCCGAAGGCCAGGTAGCGGGCCACGTCGTCGGCTCCCACGATCGGGCGCACCGCGGCGTGCCTGATTCCTCCGCCGTCGCTGAGGGCCACGACGTTCGGCGCGAGGATGTCGACGAGGTTTTGCAGGTCCCCGGTCTCGACCGCTCGTTGGAAGGCCTGGAGCGCGGCTCGGGTCTCGGCCGGGGAGATGACATCGCGTGGGCGGCGTGCCGCGACGTGCGCCCGTGCCCGGTGGGCGATCTGGCGGACCGCGGCGGGGCTCTTGCCGACGGCTTCGGCGATCTCGTCGTAGGCGACGTCGAACACCTCCCGCAGTACGAACACCGCCCGCTCGGTCGGCGTGAGCGTCTCCATCACCAGCAGCATCGCCATGGAGAGACTGTCGGCCAGTTCGATGTCCTCCGCCACGTCGGGCGTGGTCAGGAGCGGCTCGGGCAGCCAGGGGCCGACGTAGGTTTCCTTGCGGCGGTCGAGCGCACGCAGCCGGTCCAGCGCCAGCCGGGTGACGATCCGTACCAGGAACGCGCGCGGCTCGCGCACCACGGCCAGGTCGACCCCCGCCCAGCGCAACCAGGCCTCCTGCAGAACGTCCTCGGCGTCGGCGGCCGAGCCGAGCATCTCGTACGCGACGGTGAAAAGGAGGTTGCGGTGGGCCACGAACGCCTCGGTGGCCGCGGCCGAGTCCGCGCGACCGTCGCCGACGCGGGGCGGCTCGGTCGTCTCCGCCGCGCCCGCCTCTGGTTCCTCGCTGCTTGCGCTCATGCCTGGCTTCTCCCACCCGTTCGTTCCCATGCCGGTTCCCGTACCCGTACGCACAAGACGCCGGCCTCCACCGCTCTGTGACACCTACGACCGGGTGACATACGGCACATCACGCCGCTGTCACGCGGACCGAATCGCGCACGTCTCGTGAAGGTCAGGACGCCGCGCGAAGGATCGGCGCGGCACGTACCACCACGAGTGAGGACCACGTCATGGCAACCACGAAGGCGCAGGCCCCGGCGGGCCCATCGCGCCGCTGGGTCGCGCTGTTCTTCATCGGGTTGGCCCAGCTCATGCTCGTACTGGACGCCACCGTCGTGAACATCGCGCTGCCGTCCATCCAGGGGGGACCTCGGGGTCTCCGACGCCGACCGGCAGTGGATCATCACCGCGTACACGCTGGCGTTCGGCAGCCTGCTGCTGCTCGGCGGCCGGATCGCCGACTACGTCGGCCGCAAGCGGACCTTCCTGATCGCGTTGCTCGGTTTCACCGCCGCGTCGGCGCTCGGCGGCGCGGCGGGGAACTTCGAGATGTTGTTGGTCTCCCGTGCGGTGCAGGGTGCGTTCGGTGCGCTCCTCCAGCCGTCTGCGCTGTCGCTGTTGACGGTGACGTTCACCCAACCGAAGGACCGCACCAAGGCGTTCGGGATCTGGGGCGGCATCAGCGCCGCGGGCGGCACGATCGGGCTGCTGGCCGGCGGGGCGCTGACCGACTACCTAGACTGGCGCTGGTGCCTGTACGTCAACATCCCGATCGCCCTGGTCGCGGCGATCGGCGGGTACACGGTGCTGGCCGAGTCGCGGCGCGAGGGCAGGGCGCGCTTGGACGTCCCGGGCGTGTTGCTGGTGACCGGCGGGCTGGTCGCGATCGTGTACGCCACCACCCGGGCCGAGGCCGACGGTTGGGGCTCGACGACGGTACTCGGCCTGCTGGCCGCCGGTGCGGTACTGCTCGCGGTGTTCGTCTTCGTCGAGAGCCGGGTGGCGCAGCCGCTGCTGCCGCTGCGCGTGGTGGCCGACCGCACCCGCGGCGGCGCGTACCTGGCCGTGGGTCTGGCCGTCATCGGCATGTTCGGGGCGTTCCTGTTCATGACCTACTACATGCAGGTGGTCAAGGGGTACTCGCCGACCAAGACGGGGGCGGCCTTCCTGCCCATGGCCGTTGCGGTCCTGGTGTCGGCCGCCGGGCTCAGCACCCGGCTGATGCCCAAGTTCCCGCCGCGGGCGTTGATCGTGCCCGGCATGCTCGTCAACGCCGTCGGCATGTTGTGGATGATCACGGTGGAACCGGACACCTCGTACGCCGGCGGCGTGCTGATCTCGCAACTCCTGCTCGGCTTCGGCGCGGGCCTGGTCATGCCGGTGGCCATCAACTACGCCACCCACGGTGTCGACCACGGCGACCTGGGTGTGGCCTCGGCCACCGTCAACACCGCGCAGCAGATCGGCGGTTCGCTCGGCACCGCGCTGCTCAACACCATCGCCACGAGCGCGACCGTGGACTACCTGGCCTCACACGACAGCAGCCCGGCGACCGCGAAGCAGGCACTGGTGGAGGGCTTCGCGGAGGCGGGGGCGTGGGCCGCGGGGATCATCGTGGTGGGCGCGCTGATCGTCGCCGCGCTGATGAACACGGCTCGTCCGGACCAACTCGGCGCCGACACCGGCGCCGGAACCTCCGACGACGCCGAATGGCCCGAGGCCACCGACGGCAAGGCCGCCCTCGCGGACGACCACGGTGCCGAGCCGCTGCCGGCGCACACCTGACCCCAACGGTCGGCATCGATCGATCGACCGGCGACACCGCTCACGCGCGAGGATGCTCCGGTCTCGCACGGATCGAGACCGGAGCTCTCGGCGAGGCACCCCCGCGATGTCGATGGCCGGCCGGTCCCCTCGCGGGCGACTCGGTGTCCGTGGGACGGCGGGTGCCGGCGCGCGGGCTTCGCCGTTCTTCGGCGGACTTCGAAAACCGGCGGGTGGTGTCTCACCTTCGCCGGGCCGGGCCGAACCAGGTGGCGAGGGCGGTTCGAAGCGCCGAGGTGTCGGGGGTGCCGGCGGTGTCGGCCGCCCAGGCGACGTGTCCGTCGGGGCGGATGAGGAGCGCGGCGGGAGCGGGGATCTCACCGACGATCGGGACGGGCCAGTGGTCGTCCTCGCTGCGCGCCTCGACGAGGTCGACGCGATCGGCCCAGCTCTTGGCGGTCGCCGCCACCTCGGCGCTGCCGCGCAGGTCGAGCAGTACGGGGCGGGCGGCGTGCAGCAGTTTGTAGACGCGGGTCGCGCCGTCGGGCGTCTTGAGGTCGGCGTCGGGAACCCGGCGGCCCTCCAGCGGATGGTTGCCGCCGACCCGGTAGCGGATGTCGAGGGCCGTGAGCATGCCGCGCAGGTACCGGTTGACGTCGTCGAACACCATGAGCGAGCCGAACACGTCGCGGAGCGCGTCCATCTGGGCACCGGGGCGGGCCAGCGCCTCCTGTGCCCGGGTGTTGTGCAAAACGCGCTCCGCGACGGGGTGGCGCTCGGCGTGGTAGCTGTCCAGCAGGGTCTCCGGCGCCCGGCCGTGTACCACCGAGGCGAGCTTCCAGCCGAGGTTGACCGCGTCCTGCACTCCCAGGTTCAGTCCTTGCCCGCCGGCCGGGAAGTGGATGTGCGCCGCGTCGCCCGCGAGCAGCACCCGGCCCTCCCGGTACCGGGCGGCCTGCCGCGCGGCGTCACCGAACCGGGAGATCCACCTGGGGTTGCGCATGCCGTAGTCGGTGCCCACGAGCCTGATCAGCGACTCGCGGAGCAGCTCGAACGTCACCGGGTCGTCGCGGTCGGCGACCCGGTCGTACTCGGTGGTGATCACCCGGTGCCAGCCCGGCTCCAGCGAGAACGCCGAGAAGTTCCCGCCCGGATAGCGCCGCCCGAAGATGAACTCTTCCGGCAGGTCCGGTAGTTCGACGTCACCGAGCAGCGCGGTCATGGTCGCCGGAGTGCCCGGGAAGTCGATGCCCGCCAGTTTGCGCACCGTGCTGCGCCCGCCGTCGCAGCCCACGAGGTAGCGGGCGCGCAGCGTCGCGGACGTCGCCTCCGCCGCGCCCAGCTCGACCGCCACGCCGGTCTCGTCCTGGTGGATCCCGCACACCTGGGACGACCGGCGCACGCGTACGCCGAGCTCGGTGCCCCACTCCTCCAGGATCCGCTCGAAGGCGGACTGCAGGAGCTGTAACGGGAGGGGGTGCCTGGACTCGAGGCCGTCGAAGTCCAGCCAGAGCCCGGAGAAGTGGCCCACCGGCGTCAGTTCGCCGACGGCCAGGAAGCGGTCCAGGACTCCGCGCTGGTCCAGCACCTCGAGGGTGCGCGAGTGCATCCCACCGGCTCGCGACTCGCCCGTCCGCTCCGAAAGACGTTCCACCACCATCACGTCGACGCCCGCCAGCCGCAGCTCGCAGGCGAGCATCAAGCCCGTCGGCCCGGCGCCCGCGATCACCACGTCCGTGTCCAGGCCGGTGTGTCCCATGTCGTTGCCCCCATTCGCCTGTGTTCTTGCTGTCGTCGAATCACGTTCACGGCAGTGGATCGGCCGGTCCGGACACGTCGGTGCCGGAATGCTCAGAGGACTTCGCCGTCCTTCGTCCTCCTGCGCAGGGTCGGCCTGCTGGACTGGGCGAGGTCCTTCCACATGTCGGACAGGCCGGCGATGGTACGAGCCGCGAACAACGTGCGGATGGACACCTCCTGGTTCAGCTCCGACCGGATCAGGCCGACCAGCCTGATCGCTCGCAGCGAGTTGCCACCCATCTCGAAGAAGTCGTCGTCGATGCCCACCCGGTCCAGTTCGAGCACGTCGGCGAGTGCCTGGGCCAGCACCCGCTCGGTGTCGTTGCGCGGTGCCCGGTACTTCCCGTCGTCGAACTCGGGCTCCGGCAGCGACGCCCGGTCCACTCTTCCGCCGGCCGTCGTCGGTATGCGGGCCGGCGTCACGAACACCGACGGCACCATGAACTCCGGCAATCGCCCCGCCACGAACCGGCGCAGTTCCTCACCCGAGAGGTCGCCCCGGCCGCCGGCCGGCACCACATAGGCCACCAATCGCTGCTGCCCGGAGTCGTCCGCCCCGACGGTCACCAGCGACTGCGCGGCCCCGGGGTGCTCGGACAGCACCTCCTCGACCTCGACCGGCTCGACCCGGACACCATGGATCTGTGCCTGGGCGTCGGCCCGGCCCACGTACTCCAGCCGCTCGTCGGCGCCCCACCGCACCCGGTCCCCGGTCCGGTACATGCGCCCGCCGGGCGGACCGAACGGACAGGGCACGAACCGCTCCGCGGTCTGCCCGGGGTGCCCGGGGTATCCACGCGCGACGCCGGGACCGGCCACGTACAGCTCCCCGGTCACGCCGACCGGGACCGGCGCCAATCCCGGACCCAGCACGTACAGGGCGGTGTTGTCCATCGGGCGTCCGATCGCGCCCGGGTGCCGCGCGGGTTCGTCCGCCGTCGAGCGGTGGCACGCGGCGAACCCGATCGTTTCCGCCGGACCGTGGCCGTTGACGAGTGTCAGGTCGGGGCATGCCTCCCGCACCCGGCGCAGCGCGGCCGCGGACACGTGGTCGGCACCGGTCCACACCGTGCGCAATCCGGCGAGGCACTCCGGGTGTTCCGCCGCGATCGCCGAGAACAGACCCACGGGCAGCCATACCGCGGAGATCTCGTCCGACGTTCGCAACTCGGTCAGCGTGTCGATGTCGAGTTCTCCCGGAGGGGCCACGACCACCCGGCCGCCGTTCAGCAGGGGGACCCACAGTTCGAGGGCGAGCGCGTCGGAGGTCTGCGGGGTGTGCCACAACACGGCTCCGCGGCCGTCTTCTCGCCAGTGGCGATCCAGGACGAACCGCTCCATGTTGCGGTGTGTCACGGCGACGCCGGTGGCCGCACCTGCCGAGGTGTGGCCGTACGTCACGGCCAGCAGGCCGTCCCGGTGCACCGGGACCGGAGTCTCCCGCGCCCGTTCGCCGGTGTCGTCGGCGAGGTTCGACCGGACGTCCTCGAACAGCATCACCGGCACACCCGGATCGGGGGAGAGCCCCTCGGCCGTCGTCGCGTCGGTGAGCAGTAGGCGCGCCGGGGAGGCACCGATCACGGTCGTGAGGCGTTCCGTCGGGAACGCGGGGTCGATCGGCAGGTAGGCCGCGCCCGCTTTCGCCACCCCCAACAGGGCGATGGCCAGGTCCGCCGATCGAGGCAGCGCCACCGCCACGACCGTCTCGGGTCCGACGCGCCGACGTCGCAGTGCCCCGGCCAGGCGGCTCGACCGCTCGTCCAACTCCCGGTAGGAGAGCGCGGAGTTCCCGGACATCACCGCGACGGCGTCGGGGGCCCGGCCCACCTGCCGCGCGAACAGTTCCGGAACCGACAGTCCCGGCAGCGGTACGTCCGTGGCGTTGGGTGCCGTGAGCACCCGCTCGCGCTCGAGACCGCTCACGACGTCCAGCGCACCGACCGGCAGTTGCGGATCGGCGGCCGTCAGGGCCCGGATGTAGGCGATCAACTCGCTTCCGATGAAACCCAGTTCCGCGCGGGAGTACAGGTCCGCGGGGGCGTCGAGCCGGAAGTAGAGGTCGCTGTCGGCGCTCCCGTCGGTGTAGACCCCGATCGACAACTCGTCGAACGTCCCGCTCGTCGCGCCGGAGTAACGCGCCGCGCTGTCGGCGAAGTGCAGTTGTTCGGCGAACTCGACGATGTTCATGACGGCGCCGAAACTCCCGCGACCGCTCAGGACCGTTCCGCTCGCGCGCTGGATCTCGGAGTAGTGGCAGAGGGTGTGGCCGAAGATGTCATACGTCTCGTCGCCCACCGCGTCGGCGACCTCGGTGAAGGTCGCTCCGAGCGGAACCCGTACGCGCACCGGCACCACGTTCACCGCCAGACCGGGCGTCCTGCTCGCCGCCCCGACCCGGTTGCCCACGGCCAGCGAGAGCAGGAACTCGCGACGATCGCAGCGGTGTCCGAGGAACACCGCCGCGGCCGTGGTCAGCAGTGACGACATCCATACACCCATGGACTTCGCGGTCTCGGTCCACGTGTCCGCCTCGGCGCGCGGCACGGTCAGCGTTCGGCTGACCATGCCGATGCACTCGGCCACCTCCGCCCAGCGGTCGGCGCTGCTCATCGGTTCGGACAGCGCGGACCGCGTCGCGTCCGACAGCGCCACGCGCGGAACCTGCGCGGGTGGGGGCGCGTCCGCCAGGTACTCGCGCCAGAATTCCGTGTCGTCGGCGAATGCCGGGGAGTCCTGATATTCCGTCGCCGCGTCCGCGAACGATTCGAGATCCCACGGGTGTGGCAACTCCGGTATCTCCGAGTCCCGCGCCAGTGCCGTGTACACCTCGGCGAGGCGCTGCGTCACGATGCCGGCCCCGAACCCGTCGGATATGAGGTGGTGGTAGGCGATCACCACGAGCGAGCGGGTGGCCGCGAGTTTGACCACGCCCAGTCGGAACAGCAGATCCCGCTCCAGGTCGAACGGCTGCCGCAGCATGTCGGCCAGCGCCTCCCGGGCCGCCTGCTCGGGATCGGTCTCGGCGCTGAGATCCAAAAAGAAGGGCCGCCAATCGCCCAATTGCCGGGGCACCAGCCGAAGCCCGCTGCCGTCGTCGACGAAATTGACGCACAGCACTTCCGCCTCGCCCAGCACGTGCCGAAACGCGGATTCCATGACCGTCGCGTCCAGTTCACCGTCCACATCGCACATGGTCAGCGCATGGTTCAACATGTCGGGAGACATCTTCTGTGCCAGCCACAATCCCTTGTGCGCGGACGACGCACCGAACGAACTCAAGCGGATCAACCCCTCGACGAAATAGGCCCGGGAACCGGAGGAATTCGCAGATGGACTCCACCGTCACGTAAGTGGATCAGCCGGTCAAGACAACCGGGCGCGGCGGCGGGGCAAGCCGCGGTCGAACGTGCCGTGTCCCGCCGGCGGGACATACCGCGGGCGGAAATACCCTGGAAGACGGCCCGAACACAGCCGGAACACGGTGGGTCAGCGCGGCACACGGGTGGCCATCGAGGACCTGATGTGCTCGGCGATCCTCCTTGGTGTCGGATACCGCAGTACGGCGTTCCCCCTCAGCTTGAGTCCGGTCGAGGCGCTCAGACGTTTGCTCAACTCCACCGCCAGCAGTGAGTCGAATCCGACGTCCTTGAACTCCTGGTCGGGGTCCACCGTCTCGGCGGAGGGGTGGCCGAGCACGACGGCGACCTTCTCCACGACGTGCTCCAGCACGAGTGCCCGCGCGTCGTCGTCGGACGCCGTGGCGAGCAGGTCCGACAGGGGGACGAGGTGATCCTCACCTGCGGGAAGCCGTGTCGGGGCCGCCTGCGCGGATGTCGCCGCGGGCGAAGAGTTCAGCCAGTACCGCTGCCGGCGGAACGCGTACGTCGGCAGGTCCACTCGCAGGCGCGCCCCGAACAGGGCGTTCCAGTCCACGGCGCCGCCCCGCACGTGCAGTTGGGCCAGCGAGCCGACCACGGCCTCCACCTCGTCCCGGTCCCGCCGCGCCGAGGACAGGACCAGCACGTCGTCCAGGTCCTCGACGATCTCCTGCACCGGGACGGTCAGCACGGGATGCGGGCTCATCTCGATGAACACCCGGAAACCGTCGTCGACCAGCCGGCGGACGGACGATTCGAAGCGAACCTTTTCCCGCAGGTTCTCGTACCAATACTCGCCGTTCAGCTTCGCGGTATCGATTCTTTCGCCGTGCAGGGTCGAATAGAAGGGTAGTGTCGACGTTTTCGGGCGCACATCGGACAGTGGGCCGATCACCTGATCGCGGACCCGGGTCACGTGGTGCGAATGCGAGGCGTATTCGACCGATATTCTCCGGGCCTGAGTGCCTTCGGCCTTCATCTTCTCGACGAATTCCTCGAGTGCGTCGGGTTCCCCGGACACCACCACCGAGCGGGGTCCGTTGACGACGGCGATGCTCAGCCGGTCGTTCCACGGAGTCAGCCGGGCCTCCACGGATTCGGCGGACTCCACGACCGACGCCATCGCGCCGTGACCGATCAATGCCACCAGGGCCTTGCTGCGGAGCGCCACGACCTTGGCGGCGTCGCGCAACGACAACGCGCCGCACACGTGGGCGGCGGCTATCTCGCCCTGGCTGTGCCCGACCACCGCGGCCGGTTCCACTCCCCAGGACCGCCACAACGCGGCCATCGACACCATCACCGAGAACAGCGCCGGCTGCACCACGTCCACCCGGTCCAGGGTCGGCGCTCCCGCCACGCCGCGCACCACGTCGAGCAGCGACCAGTCGACCCACTGGGCCAACGCGGCCGCACACGCGTCGAGGTTGTCCGCGAAGACGGGGAAGGTGTCATACAACCGCCGGCCCATGCCGACCCATTGCGACCCCTGTCCGGGGAACATGAGGACCACGCCTGCGGGGTTTCCCGCGACCCCTTGGACGACCGCCGCGGACTCCGCGCCGTCGCGCAACGACGCCAAACCGCTCAGCAACTCGTCCCGTCCGCGGCCCAGCACCACCGCGCGATGGTCGAAGCGTGATCGGCTCGACGACAACGACCAGCCGACATCCGCGAGATCGACCCCGGGGTCGGCGGCGGCGAAGTCGTGCAGCCTACCCGCCTGCCGCGCCAACGCCGCCGCGCTCTTGCCCGATACCGCCCACGGGACCAGACCGTCGGCGAGGGCCGCACCCGCGGCCCGTTCGCCCGCCCCCGCCGGCGGCGGCCCCTCTTCCAGGATCACGTGCGCGTTGGTGCCGCTGACCCCGAAGGACGACACCCCGGCCCGCCGCGGACCGTCGGCCCGGGTCCACTCACGCCCCTCCACCAGCAGTTCGACCGCGCCCGAGGACCAGTCCACGTGTGCCGAGGGCGTGTCCACATGCAGGGTCTTCGGCAGGTGCCCGTGGCGCATGGCCATCACGGCCTTGATGACACCGGCGACCCCGGCGGCGGCCTGGGCGTGACCGATGTTCGACTTCATGGACCCCAGCCACAAGGGCCTGCCCTCGGCCCGCCCCTGACCGTAGGTCGCCAACAGCGCGCCCGCCTCGATCGGATCGCCCAGCACGGTTCCGGTGCCGTGGGCTTCGACCAGGTCCACCTCGGCGGCCGAGACCCCCGCGTTCGCCAGAGCCTTGCGGATCACCCTCTCCTGGGCGAGGCCGTTGGGAGCGGTCAACCCGTTGCTGGCGCCGTCCTGGTTCACCGCGGAACCACGAAGGACGGCCAGCACCGGATGGCCGTTGCGGCGCGCGTCGGACAGCCGTTCCAGCAGCAACACGCCCACCCCCTCGGCCCAGCCGGTCCCGTCGGCCGCGTTCGCGAAGGACTTGCAGCGGCCGTCGGCCGCCAGACCCCGCTGCCGGGAGAACTCCACGAAGATCGCGGGCGTCGACATCACCGACACCCCACCCGCCAACGCGAGCGAGCACTCCCCCGACCGCAGTGACTGCACCGCCAGGTGCAGCGCCACCAGCGACGACGAACACGCCGTGTCCACGCTCATCGCGGGCCCGGTCAGTCCGAGTTCGTACGCCACCCGGCCGGAGGCCACGCTCAGCGTGCTGCCTTGCAGCAGGTAGCCCTCCAGTTCGTGCTTGTCCTCCTCCAGGAAACGCGCCCCGTATTCGGAGGAACTCACTCCGGCGAAAACACCGATGTCGGCCCCGCGCACGTCGGCGGGAACGATGCCCGCCCGTTCGAGGGCCTCCCACGAGGTCTCCAACAACAGGCGCTGCTGCGGGTCGACCGCCAACGCCTCGCGCGGACTGACACCGAAGAATTCCGCGTCGAAGGCGGCCACATCCGTCAGGAAGCCTCCGTGGCGCACGTACGAGCCGCCCAGGGTGTCGGGATCCGGGTCGAACACATCCCGCCAGCCGCGGTCCTGCGGGAACTCGTCCACCACGTCCAGGCCGTCGCGGACCACAGTCCACAGCTCCTCGGGCGACGACACGCCTCCCGGGTAGCGGCAGGCCATGGCCACCACGGCGATCGGCTCACCGCGCCCGGCCTTCAGCGCGTCGTTCTCCTGCCGGAGCCGATCGCGCTCCTCCAGCAGCGTGCGAAGCGCCCGCTCGACCCGGTCCGCGCCTTCCGCCGTGCGATCCGCCGAGTTGACCATGTCACTCACCCCTCTCGTCCAGAGCCAGGCCGACGAGTGCTTCCAAGTCCATGGCCGCCAGTACGCCGGCGTCGGTACCGGTATCCGGCAGATGACCGTCGGCGTCTTCCGCTCGAGGCGCTTCGGCGTACGCCAGAACCAGTTCCAGGACGCCCGCGTTCCGCAGGCCCTCGATCGAGACGGTCCGCAACACTTCTCGAATCCGCGCCTCCTCGACCGCGCTGGGGTCCGGTGCCGGTCGCAGCAGGCCGAAGACGTGCCGCCCCAACTCGCGTGGCGTCGGGTAGCTGAAGACGATGGTGGACGGCAGGCGCAATCCGGTGGAGGAGGCAAGGCGGTTGCACAGTTCGACTGCGGTCAGCGAGTCGAATCCGAGGTGGGTGAACGCCTCGTCGGCATCGATGGCCGCGCCGGACGGGTGTCCGAGCACGATGGCGGCCTGCTCGCGGACCGCGTCCAGCACGGCTGCCTGCGCCTCGCCCTCCGGCAGGCCGATCCATCCGGCGGGTAGGCCGAGGGCGCCGCCGTCCCTGCTCGTGCTCGTCCGGTTGCGAAGTGGGCGGCTGCCGTCGACGAGGTCGCGCAGGAGCAGCGGCGGCTCCTCGCCGGTGATGTTCCGCAGCACGGAGAGATCCACCCGGGCCGGGATGAGCACCGGCTTGTCGATCGCGCACGCCGCGTCGAACAGGGCCAGCGCCTGGGGTGTCGGCATCTCGGCGATGCCCAGCCGCCGGATCCGCGAGACGTCGACCTCGTCCAGGTCCGTGGTCATCCCGCTGCGCTCCCACCAGCCCCAGCACAGCGACGTGCCGACCAGGCCGGACGCCCTGCGCCGCGCCGCCAAACCGTCCAGGAACGCGTTCGCCGCGGCGTAGTTCGCCTGTCCCGCGCTGCCGAGCGTGCCCGCGAGGGCGGAGAATTGCACGAACGCCGACAGGTGGTGTTCACGGGTCAGCTCGTGCAGGTTGATCGCACCGCCGACCTTGGCGCGCAGCACGCGTTCGAGGCTGTGGTCGGTCAGCGACTCGACCGTGCCGTCCGCCAGCACCCCCGCCGCGTGCACGACCGCCGTCAGCGGGTACCGCGGCGGCATGTCCGCGAGCAGATCCGCGAGGGCGGCCCGGTCCGCGACATCGCACGCCGCGACCTTGACCACCGCGCCGGCCGCCGCGAGGTCCGAGACCAATTCGGCGGCTCCGTCCGCCGCCATGCCCCGACGGCTCGCCAACACCAGACTCCGCACACCGTGTTCGGCGACCAGGTGCCGCGCCACCAGTGATCCCACTCCCCCGGTCCCGCCGGTGACCAGCACACTTCCACCGCCGAACCCCCCGCCCACGTCCAGGACCAACTTGCCGACGTGGCGGCCCTGGCTCATCTCGCGGAAGGCCTTGCGCGCGTCGCGAATGTCGCGGATGGAGATCGGGTTCAGCCGCACTCGCCCGTCGGCGAACAGTTCCATGACGGCCCGGAACATCTCTTGGATCGCGTCCGGGCTCTCCTCGTAGAAATCGAAGGCCCGGTAGTCGACCCCGGGGTGATCGGCCGCCACCCGGTGGGGATCGCGAATGTCCGTCTTCCCCATCTCGATGAAGTTCCCACCGTTGGGGAGCAGCCTCAGCGAGGCGTCGACGAACTTGTGTGCCAGGGAGTTGAGCACGACATCCATGCCGCGACCATCCGAGGAGTCCAGGAACTTGTCCGCGAACTCCAGGTCCCGCGAGGATGCCAGGTGCTCGTCGTCCAGCCCCAGCCCGCGCAGGACGGGCCACTTGGCCGGGCTCGCGGTTCCGTACACCTCGGCACCGATGTGCTGCGCGAGTTGCACGGCGGCCATCCCGACGCCGCCCGCCGCGGCGTGGATGAGGATCCGCTGTCCCTTCTCGAGCCGCATCACGTGGAAAAGCGCGTAGTAGGCGGTGAGGAAGGCGGTCGGCATGGACGCCGCCTCGGCGTAACTCCACTCGTCGGGCACGGGCACGAGCAGGCGGTGATCCATCACGGCCACGGGGCCGAAGGCGCCGGTGAGGGCGCCCATCACGCGGTCACCCGGCGCGAGGTCGGTGACGTCGTCCGCGACCTCCAGCACCATTCCGGCGCCTTCGCTGCCGAGTCCGGCGTCGAAGGCGGTTTTCTCCACCAGTCCCAGGGCGATCGTCACATCGCGGAAGTTGAGCCCGGCGGCGTGCACGGCGACCCGAACCTGCCCGCTCGTCAGCGGCGCCTCCACCTCGGGGCAGGGAACCCAGGTCAGGTTCTCCAGGGTGCCCTTGGTCGGGATGCCCAGCCGGTGCGCGCCGGCCGCCGGTGGCTCGATCCGGTGCCGCGCGGGTGCGGTCGGTGCCATGCGGGGCGTGAGGTACTCGCCGCCACGCAGTGCCTGTTGTTCTTCGCCGAGGGCGAGTACGTCCGGGAAGCGCGCGAGGGAGGTCTCCTCGTCGTCGATGTCCACCAGCTTGAACCTGCCGGGGTGCTCGGCCTGGGCGGACCGGATCAGGCCCCACACGGACGCGCCGGGAAGGCTTTCGACGTTCGCCCCGCCGGCGGTGTCCAGGGCCAGGCGGGTGAGCACGGTCAGCGTGGATTCGGCGAACGTTTCCTCGGCGAGGAATCGCTGGATCCGGTCCAGCACGTGCGCGTTCGCTCCGCCGACCTCGGCGAGCAGGTCGGGGTCGGCGGCGAGGAAGTCGTCCAGGCACAGGACGATGTGCCGGGGCGCCCGGCCCGCGGGGACATCCTCGATCGACTCGTAGCGCGGGACCGCCTCACCGCCCGCCGCGGACAGGCGCGAAGCCAGGCCGTCCTTCGTCCCGAGAACACCCCACTGCCCCCGGTAGGGTTCCCGCCGCTCGCTGTCCCGCAGCGGTCGCCATTGCACTTCGAACAGCGATTGCTCGGGCCCGCCTCGTGCCGAGCGCAGTTGTTCGGCACTGGCCGGTCGGAACGTCAGCGCCGCGACCCGAGCGATGTCGCGGCCGTGTTCGTCGGCGATCGCGACGGACACGACCCCTTCGCCGACCGGGGTGATCCGGGCCTTCACGCTCGGGCCGCACTCCCCGGTCGCGTCCACCCCGGACCACGAGAAGGGCATCCAGCCCCGGCCGTCGTCCATGCCCACGACGCCACCGACCGCCACCGCGTGCAACACCGCGTCGATCAGCGCCGGATGCAGTGCGAACCCGGAGCCGGACGAGCCGTTGTCGGTCGCGGGCAGCGTGGCCAGCACGTACAGATCGTCATCGTGGCGCCACACCTCGCGCAGGCCGCGGAACGTGGGGCCGTAGTCGAAACCCGTGTCCGCGAGGAAGTCGTAGAGGCCGCCGATGTCGAGTTGCCCGGCCCCCACCGGTGGCCACACCGCCGGTGCCGGCGCGGCATCGGTCCGCGCGGGCGAGCGCGCCGGGGTCGGTGCGAGGCTCCCCGTCGCGTGACGGGTCCAGCCGCCCACCGTGTGGCCCTCGGCGCCGGGACGCGAGTACACGTCCAGGCGGCGGTGTCCCGTATCGTCCGCGGCGCCGACGACCACCCGCACCTGCACGTCGCCCGGGTCGGCAAGCAACAGGGGAACCTCCAGGGAGAGTTCCTCGACCGAGGCACACCCGACGAAGTCGCCCACCGACAGCGCCAGGTCCAGGAACGCCGTCGCCGGTACGACGACCGCGCCGAACACGGCGTGATCGGCCAACCAGGCGTGGGTTCGCAGGGACCACCGGTCGGTGAACACGACCTCGTCGGTACCGGGGTGGTCCATCACCGCGCCCAGCATCGGGTGTTCCGGAGCCGAAAGGCCGGCGGAGGCCACGTCCGCGGCGCCCAGCGCGGCCCAGGTGTCCCACCAGTACGGCTGCCGCTCGAACGCGTACGTCGGCAGATCCACCCGCCGACCCGCCCCGAGCAGGGCGGCCCAGTCAACCGCCTCGCCTCGGACGTACAGTTGGGCCAGCGAGCCGACCAGCGCCTCCACCGACCCGCGGTCCCGCCGCGACGACGACAGGACCACCGCGTCCTCCACGCCCTCGCCGGCGAAGGTCTCCTTGGTGATGCTCGCGAGGGTCGAGCCCGGTCCCACTTCGAGGAATACGTTCGCTCCGGCCGCCCGGGCGCACACGACCGCGTCGAAGAAGCGCACGGGTTCGCGGACGTGGTTCACCCAGTGCCCGACGGACGTCAACTCCTCGACCGTGGCCTCGCGCCCCAATCGGGTCGAGACGACCGGGATCGCCATCTCACCCGCGGGCAACGCGCCGATCGATGCCGCGAACTCGGCCAGGATCGGGTCCATGAGCGGGGAGTGGAACGCGTGGTCGACCTCGAGCAGCCTCGCCGACGTGCCGCCGGCGACGAGCCGTTCCCGGAGGTCGTGCACCTCCTCGCGAAGACCCGAGATCACCACCGACGCCGGGCCGTTGACAGCGGCGACACCGACGCGGTCGTACCCCTCGAGCAGGGCGTTCACCTCGTCTTCCGAAGCGCGTACCGCCAGCATGGCGCCCCGCTCGCCGACCGTCTGCATGACCCGCCCCCGAGCCGCCACGAGCCGGGTCGCGGAGTCCGGGTCGAGGACACCACCGACGTGGGCGGCGGCGATCTCGCCGACCGAGTGACCGATCAGGTGATCCGGCCGAGGACCGTAGCGCGTCATGAGCCGGTACAGGCCGACCTGCAGGGCGAACAGCGCCGGCTGCGCGATGTCCGTGCGCTCGCGTTCCGCGGGCTCGTCGGCCAGGAGCAGGGGCCGCAGGGCGAAGGGGAGATGCGCGTCGAAGCGTGCGCAGATCTCGTCGAGGCTCTGGGCGAAGACGGGGAAGGCGTCGTACAACGGCCGTGCCACACCGGCCCAGCGCGCCCCCTGCCCCGGGAACATGAAGACGGAACCACCGAGCTTCCCGGCGACGCCACGCACCACCCCGGCGGATTCCACCCCGTCGCGCAACGACGCCATCCCACTCAGCAACTCGTCCCGGTCACGCCCCAGGACCACCGCGCGGTGCTCGAGCCGGGCCCGGGTCGACACCAACGACCAACCGACGTCGGCGATGTCCGCGCCGGCGGCGGCGAAGTCGCGCAGCTTCCCCGCCTGCGCCCGCAACGCCCGCTCCGAGCGCGCCGACACGACCCACGGCACCAACCCACCGGCACCGCCCGACCCTTGGTCGGCGGCGTCGGACGCCGGCCTCTGCCCGGAGGCCGGCATTTCCTCCGGCGCCGAGACCTCCTCGGGCGCCTGTTCGAGAATCAGGTGCCCATTGGTGCCGCTCACGCCGAACGCCGACACGCCGGCCCGCCGTGGCCGACCGCCGGTCTCCGGCCACGGCCGCGCCTTCGCGAGCAGTTCCACCGCGCCCGCCGACCAGTTCACGTGGGGTGTCGGCGCGTCGATGTGCAGCGTCCTCGGCAGGGTGCCGTGCCGCATGGCCATGACCATCTTGATGACACCCGCCACGCCCGCCGCGCACTGCGGGTGGCCGATGTTCGACTTCACCGACCCCACCCACAGCGGCCGGTCCTCGGGCCGGTCCTTGCCGTAGGTGGCCAGCAGCGCCTGCGCCTCGATCGGGTCACCCAGCGTGGTGCCCGTACCGTGCGCCTCGACGGCGTCCACCTGGTCGGCCGTCAACCGCGCGTTCACCAGGGCCTGCCGGATGACGCGTTGTTGGGAGGGGCCGTTGGGGGCGGTCAGACCGTTGCTGGCACCGTCCTGGTTCACCGCAGAACCGCGCACGACCGCCAGCACCCGATGGCCGTTCCGCCTCGCGTCGGAGAGGCGTTCGAGGAGAACCAGCCCCACGCCCTCACCCCAGGCGGTGCCGTCCGCGGCGGACGCGAACGGCTTGCATCGGCCGTCCGGAGCCAACCCGCGCTGGCGACTGAACTCGATGAACGCGCCGGGCATCGTCATCACGGTCACGCCGCCGGCCAGGGCCAACGAACACTCGCCGTTACGCAGCGCCTGGGTGGCCATGTGCAGCGTCACCAGCGACGACGAGCAGGCCGTGTCGACCGTGACGGCCGGCCCCTCGAGACCCCATGTGTAGGAGATGCGCCCGGAGGCGACCGAGGTCGAGGTCCCCGTCAACAGGTAGCCCTCGAGCACTTCCGGCGACGCGTGCATCGGCGGCCCGTAGTCCTGGTGTGCGATCCCCACGAAGACACCCGTGCGACTGCCGCGCAGCGTCGTCGGGTCGATGCCCGCCCGCTCGATCGCCTCCCACGAGGCCTGGAGCAGGAGACGCTGCTGCGGGTCGATCGCCATCGCCTCGCGCGGGCTGATCTCGAAGAAGCCGGGGTCGAACGCGTCCGCGTCGTAGACGAAGCCGCCTTCGCGCACATACGACTTGCCGTGGGTGCCCGGCTCCGCGGCGTACAGCTCGTCGAGATTCCAACCGCGGTTGCGCGGGAAGTCGGAGATGGCGTCCCGTTCGGCGACGACCAGATCCCACAGGTCCTCCGGCGAGCGCACACCGCCCGGGTAGCGGCAGCTCATGCCGACGATCGCGATCGGCTCGCGCGACGCCGCGGACAGTTCGGCGTTCACGCGGCGCAGGCGTTCCGTCTCCTTGAGAGATGCCCGCAACGCCTCGACAACGGCGTCATTCGATTCGGCCATCACGACCTCCGCGTCTCGTCGGGAACGCCGTTCCCCATCGCCATGCGCACCATCTCGTCCACACCCATCTCGTCCAGCGACGGCCCGTCGCCGTTCTCCGGCGCGTGACCCGCACCGTTCGCGCCATTCGTCTCGGCGCCGCCGACCGGCGGGCGGCCGGCCAGGCTGAGGAGTGACTCCAACAGCCCCGCCTCGCGCAGCCGCGCCGGCGGAATCGACAGCACCAGATCCCGCACCTCGGCATCGTCCACATCCGCCGACCGGCCGGGGGTACCGCCGCCGACCGACCGCTGGGGGAACAGTTCCTCCCGCAGGTACCGCGCCGCGGCAACCGGCGTCGGGTAGTCGAACAGCAACGTGGTGGGCAACTCCCGCAATCCGGTCACGCGTCGTAGCCGGTTCCGCAGCTCCACCGCGGTCAGCGAGTCGAAGCCCGCCAGCTTGAAAGCCCGTTCGGTGCCGATCGCGTCCGGCCCCTTCAGGCCCAGGACCGCCGCGGCGTGCGCGCGGACGGTCTCCAGGAGGGCCTCGTCCAGCTTGCCGTCCGGCATCTCCCGCAACCGGGGCACCAGTTCGCCCTCCGCCGCGCCACCGGCGTGACCACCCGCGGAGTGCGCCGTCGTGGCCACGGCGAGATCGGGAAGATCGGCGATGAGCCGACTGGGGCGGACCGCGGTGAAGCCGGGCGCGAAGTCCGCCCACTCCACCCGAGCCACCGTCACCTGCGTCTCCTGCCGGCCGAGCGAGGCGGCCAACGCGGCCAGCGCCGTCTCGGGGGCCATCGGCGGCAGCCCCTTGCGGCGCAGGCGTTCCTCCACCTCGCCGGTCATCAGGCCGCCACCGCCCCACGACCCCCAGGCCACAGCGGTCGCGGGCAACCCGGACGCCCGCCGCACCTGGGCGAGCGCGTCGAGGAAGGCGTTCGCCGCGGCGTACCCGCCCTGTCCGCCGTTGCCCAGGACGCCGGCGGCCGAGGAGAACAGCACGAACGCCTCCAGCTCCAGATCGGCGGTGAGCTCGTGCAACGCGGTCGCGGCGGCCACCTTGGGCCGCAGTACCCGCTCCAGTTGCTCCGGCGTGAGGGTCTGCACCAATCCGTCCATGAGCGCCCCGGCACTGTGAATCACTGCGGTCAGCGGATACTCCCGCGGAACCGACGCGAGCAACTCCCGCAGCCCGTCCCGGTCGGCGACATCGACCGCGGCCACGGTCACCCGCGACCCGAGCGCCGCCAGTTCCGCCTCCAGCTCCGCGATGCCGGGCGTGTCCCGGCCACGCCTGCCGACCAGCAGCAGGTGCGGTGCTCCGGCCTCGGCCAGCCGGCGGCAGACCTGCGCTCCGACCGCTCCCGCGCCGCCCGTCACCAGCACGGTGCCTCGTGGGCGCCATTCCGGCACCGGCGCGTCACCCAGCGGTGCCCGCGCCAGTCGCCGCCCGAACACTCCCGAGGGGCGCACCGCCACCTGGTCCTCGCCATGGCCCGCGCCGACGCCGTGCCCCGCGTCGACACCGGCGAGAACCGCGCACAGCAACTCCACGGCGCGCCCGTCCGGCCGGGCGGGCACGTCCACGAGCCCACCCCACCGTTCCGGCCGCTCCAGCGCCACCACCCGGCCCAGGCCCCAGATCTGGGCCTGCAGCGGGTTGGCGACGGCGTCCGCGTTCCCGGTGGACACCGCCTCCCGGGTCAGGCACCACAGTCGGGCCTCGACGCCCGCGTCCTCCAGTGCCTGCACCAGGGCAACCGTGCCCGCGAGGCCGGCGGAGACCGGTTCGTGCGCGGCGGTCAAGCCGTCGTCGACGAGCGCGGCGAAGGACAGCACGCCGGTCGGACCGCCGGGCGCCTCGTCCTCGGCGAGCGTGGCGACGAGCCGCCGGCCGAGCGCGGCCCGGTCCCGCAGGTCGGTCGGCGCGACGTCGCATCGGACCACGTGGGCACGGCGTTGCCGGATCGCGTCGAGCACCGTCTGCACGGCGGGGTCCGCGGCGATCGCCTCGGGGACGACCACCAGCCAGGTGCTCCCCTCCAGTCCCGGCGTCGCCCCGGTCCCGATGTCGGGCAGCGGCTTCCACGTGGCCCGGTAGCGCAGGCCGTCCAGTTCCGCCCGATCCAGCCTGCGCCGCCGCCACGACGACATGGCGGACAGTACGGCCGGAAGGGCGGCGTCGACGGCGTCGCGCTCACCGTTCGCGTCGCCCAGCCCCAGTGTGCCGATCAGCGCGTCCGGGTCCTCCCGGTCGACCGCTGCCCAGAACGCGACCTCGCCCGGGTCCGAAGCGGCGCCGGACGCACGGTCGGTACCGGCTCGGTCGGTGGCCGACAGCCAGTAGCGTTCGTGTTCGAAGGGGTAGGTGGGCAGGTCGACGGACTGCGTCGGGGCGTAGAAGCCCGACCAGTCGGCGGTGGTGTGCGTGTGCGTGGCGGCCAGGGAGTGCAGCACACGCTGCCAGTCGCCCTCCTCTCGGCGAAGGGTGCCGGTGATGGCGATCTCGCCGGTGCCGGGGTGGTCTTCGGCGGTTTCCTGGAGCGGGTGGACGAGGACGGGGTGGGGACTCGCCTCGATGAACAGCGTGTGGCCGTCGTCCAGTAGGGCACGGGTGGTCGTCTCGAACGCCACGGTGGTGCGCAGGTTCTCGTACCAGTACGCCGCGCCCATCACGCTCGTGTCGCTCAGCGGGCCGCCGGTGCGACCGGCCACCGTCGAATAGAACGCCACTGCCGCCTCCCGCGGACGCACCGGGGCCAGCAGTTCCAGGAGCCGGTCGTGCAGGGCCTCGACGTGCGGGGTGTGGGAGGCGTAGTCCACCGGGATCTTCCGGGCCCGGATGCCCGCGCCCTCGCAGTGGGCGAGGATCTCGGCCAACGCGTCCGCGTCACCCGCGACCACGGTGGCCGACGGCCCGTTGACCGTCGCGACCGCAACCCGCCCCTTCCAGGGGGCGACGAGATCCTCGGCAGCCGCCACGCCCAGCGGCAGCGACAACATGCCGCCCCGACCGGCGATGCCGGCCAATGCCCCCGAACGCAACGCCACGATGCGCGCGGAGTCGTCGAGGGTGAGAATGCCGGCGATGTGCGCGGCGGCGATCTCGCCTTGGGAATGACCCACCACCGCGTCCGGGGTGACGCCCAGGTGCTCCCACAACCGGGCGAGCGAGATCATCATCGCCCACAGTGCGGGCTGGACGACGTCGACGCGATCGAGGGTGGGGGCGCCCGGAGCGCCGTGGAGGACGTCGATCAGGCTCCAGCCGGTGAACGGTTCCAACGCCGCCGCGCAGGCCTTCAGGTGCTCGGCGAACACCGGCGAGGTCCGCATCAACCCCACACCCATGCCCACCCACTGCGAACCCTGCCCCGGAAAGACGAAGACCGTCCCACCCGAATGCGCGGGCACCGTCCCGGCGACCACACGGGCCGAGGGCTCACCCGCGGCCAACGCCGCCAACCCATCCCGGAAATCCGCCGGTTCCCGACCGATCACCACCGCCCGACGCTCGAACACCGAACGACCCACCACCAACGCATGACCGATCTCCACCGGCGACACACCCGGAAACCGATCCACATGCTCCAACAACCGCCGCGCCTGCTCACGCAGCGCAACCTCCGACCTCGCCGACACCGGCCACGGCAACACCCCGTCCGCCACCACCACCGGCCCCGACACACCCCGCCCGACCACACCCCCACCCACAGGAGCCTGCTCCACGATCACATGCGCGTTCGTCCCACTGACACCGAACGACGACACCCCGGCACGCCGCGGACGACCCGTCTCCGGCCAAGCCCGCGCCTCGGTCAGCAATTCCACCGCGCCCGAAGCCCAATCCACATGGGGAGAAGGAGCATCCACATGCAGCGTCCTGGGCAGCACACCGTGCCGCATGGCCATCACCATCTTGATGACGCCACCCACACCCGCCGCAGCCTGCGTATGACCGATGTTCGACTTCAACGAACCCAACCACAACGGCCGATCCCCCGACCGCCCCTGACCGTAGGTCGCCAACAACGCCTGCGCCTCGATCGGATCACCCAACCGCGTACCCGTACCATGCGCCTCGACCACATCGACCTCGTCGGCCCGAACCCCGGAGTTGGCCAGCGCCTGCCGGATGACGCGTTGTTGGGAGGGGCCGTTGGGGGCGGTCAGACCGTTGCTGGCACCGTCCTGGTTCACCGCCGAGCCGCGCACGACCGCCAGCACTCGATGGCCGTTCCGCCTCGCGTCGGAGAGACGTTCGAGCAGAAGCAGCCCCACCCCCTCACTCCAGCCGGTGCCGTCCGCGGCGGCGGCGAAGGACTTGCACCGCCCATCGGGGGACAGGCCGCGTTGCATGCTGAACTCGGTGAAGACACCGGGTGTTGCCATCACGGTGACACCACCGGCCAGGGCCAGGGAGCACTCGCCGCTGCGCAGCGCCTGCGCGGCCAGGTGGATGGCCACCAGGGAGGAGGAGCACGCGGTGTCGACCGTCATCGCCGCCCCCTCGAACCCGAAGGTGTAGGCGACCCGACCGGAGGCGACGCTGCCCGAGCTGCCGTTGAGCAGGTAGCCCTCCATTCCTTCGGGGACGCAGCCGAAGCGGCCGGCGTAGTCGCCGTACATGATTCCGGTGAAGACGCCGGTGGGGGTGTCGCGGAGGGTCGTGGGGTCGACGCCGGCGCGTTCGATGGTCTCCCAGGCGACCTCGAGGAGGAGGCGTTGCTGGGGGTCCATGGCGAGGGCCTCGCGCGGACTGATACCGAAGAAGGCGGGGTCGAAGTTGTCGGCGTCGTACAGGAATCCGCCGTGCCGCGTGTAGGACTTGCCCGGCTTTCCCGGCTCGGGGTCGTACAGGGTCTCGACATCCCAGTCACGGGTGGCCGGAAACTCGGCGACGGCGTCCGTCCCGCTCGCGACCAGCGTCCACAGGTCCTCCGCGGAGTGCACGCCGCCCGGGTACCGGCAGCCCATGGCCACGATGGCGATGGGCTCGTCGGTGGCGACGGTGGTAACGCCGGCGGGGGCGGTGGTGGTGTCGGCGCTCGGGGCGAGGGTGGCGAGGAGGTGGCCGGCCAGGCGGCGCGGGCTGGGGTAGTCGAAGACGAGCGTCGCGGGGAGGTGCAGGCCGGTGGCGGTGTTGAGGCGGTTGCGGAACTCGACTGCGGTCAGCGAGTCGAAGCCGAGGTCCTTGAACGCCTGGTCGAGGGTGATGCCGTCGGGCGTGGCGTGGCCCAGAACCTGGGCGACGTGGGTGCGGACGAGGGTGGCCAGAGCGTCCTCGGCGTCCTCGGCGGAGAGCCGGCCCAGGCGATCGAGCAGGCCCGTGGTGTCGGTCGCCGTGGCGGCCTTGCGGACGGAGACGCGCACGAGGCCCCGGAGGACCGCGGGAAGAGTGCCGGCCTCCAGATGGGGACGGAGCAGGGCGGGGAGGATCTTGGCGGGAACCGGGCAGGCGACACCCGAAACCCGGGCGGCCTCGAATAGGGCCATCCCCTCCTCCGCCGTGAGGGGCTTGATCCCCAGGCGGGCCAGGCGGGTGAGATGCACGTCGTCCAGGTGGCCGGTCATGCCGCTGCTGTCGGACCACAACCCCCAGGCCAGGGAGGTGGCGGGCAGGCCGTCGGCGCGACGGTACTGGGCCAGCGCGTCGAGAAAGACGTTCGCCGCCGCGTAGTTGCCCTGGCCCGGATTGCCCAGAACTCCCGCCATGGAGGAGAACAGCACGAACTCGGCGAGGTCGGTCCCACGGGTGAGTTCGTGCAGGTGCCAGGCGGCGTCGACCTTGGGGCGGAACACATTGTCGACGCGCTCCGGCGTCAGCGAGGTGATGGTGCCGTCGTCGAGGACTCCGGCGGTGTGTACGACGGCGGTGAGGGGGTGTTCGGTGGGGATGGCCGCCAAGAGCGCGGCGAGGGCGTCGCGGTCGGCGGTGTCGCAGGCGGCGATGGTGACCTTGACGCCCGACTCGGCCAGTTCGGCGGCGAGTTCGGACGCGCCCGGAGCATCGAGGCCGCGTCGGCCGACCAGCAGCAGGTGGCCGGCCCGCCGAGCCTTCGCGTAACGGCGGGCGAACAACGTGCCGAGAGTGCCCGTGCCCCCGGTGATCAGGACCGTGCCGCCCACGGCGGGCTCCGGCACGGCGGCGACATCGGAGGCTGTCTCCCGCACGAGCCGGGGGACGTACGGTTGCCGATCGCCGTCACGCAGAGCCACCTGCGGCTCGCCGCTGCCCAAGGCCGCCCGGAACGCCTCGACGGAGACGGTGTCCTCGTCCTCCAGATCGATCACGGTGAAGCGACCGGGGTTCTCGCTCTGAGCCGTACGGATCAGACCCCAGACGGCGGCGTGTGCGAGGTTGGGCGACTCGATATCGGCGTGGACCACGACGGCTCGCCGGGTGACGAACACCAGCCGGCTGTCGGCGGCCCGCTCCTCGGCCAGCCACGCCTGAATCATGTCCAAGGCGTACCGAACCGCCTCGCGCGCGGCGCCGGGAACATCCTCGACCGAGCCTTCGGACCGGCCCAGTAGACCGGTGGCGACGACCAGGCCCGGGAAGGCAGTGGCCTCGTCCGCCGAGAGCGCCGCCAACCCCGGACGGCTCTCGACGCCGACATCGGCGGGCTGCGACGTGACCGGTCCCGCGCCGACGATGGGCCCCACGAACGCCATTCGTCCGACGTCGAGGGCATCCGCGTCGGGCGCGGAGATCCAGGCCAGACGGAACAGGTGGTCCTCTCCCCCGGTCGCGACGGCCTTCGCCAGTTGCTCGGCGGTGATCGACCGGATGGCCAGCGATGCCACCTCGGCGACCGGTTGCCCGGTGGGATCGGCGAGTTCGACACGCAACGTTCCCGCGTCGGAGGGGGTGATCCGGACGCGCAGCGCCCGGGCGCCCACCGCGTGAAGCCGGACGTTCGACCAGGCGAACGGAAGAAGCACCCGGTCCGAACCCTGCTCGGGATCGGTGGCGGCGATCGGGTGCAGTGTGGCGTCGAGGAGCGCGGGGTGGATGCCGTAGTGGTCGGCGTCGGTGGTGGCGTCGGTGGGGAGGGCGACCTCGGCATAGAGGGTGTCGCCGTCGCGCCAGGCGGCGGTCAGGCCCTGGAAGACGCCGTCATAGCGGTAGCCGCGGTCGGCGAGGCGGTCGTAGAGGGTGTCGACGGGCAGCGTTGTGGCGCCGGCCGGTGGCCAGGCCACCGGCTCGGCCCATGCGGCCGGGTCCGCCGCGGCGGACGCCTGGAGGGTGAGGACGCCGATGGCGTGGCGGGTCCAGTGCCCGTCGGGTGTGGCGTCGTCGGGTCGGGAGTGGATGGTGAGGGTCCGGCGGCCGTCGTGGTCGGCTGCGCCCACGTGCGCTTGAAGGTGGATCCCGCCGGTGGCCGGGAGGGTGAGAGGCGCTTCGAGGGTGAGGTCTTCCAGGTGGGGGGTGTCGGTGGCCTGGCCGGCGTGGAGCGCGATTTCGATGAACGCGGATCCGGACAGCAGGGGCGTGCCGTGGACGGCATGGTCGGCCGCCCAGGGGTGGCTGCGCAGTGACAGGCGACCGGTGAACAGGTGCCCGTCGCCGTCCGCGAGGGCGACGGCGGCACCGAGCAGGCCATGGTCGGCGTCGTGCAGCCCGAGGGTGTGGGGGTCGGTGGCGGCGGCGGGCCGGAGCCAGTAGTGCTCCCGTTGGAAGGGGTAGGTGGGGAGGTCGAGGTGGGTGGGTGGGGTGGTGGGGTAGAAGCGCGTCCAGTCGGTGGTGGTGTGGGTGTGGACGGTGGCGAGTG
>NZ_JBITJP010000032.1:0-129658 GCF_044460165.1 Embleya sp. NPDC050154 | reverse complement strand
AGCCCCGAGCGAGGCACCGCTTTTTCTTGGAGGAGCGAAGCGGGGGAAAGAAAAAGCGGTGCCTCGCGAGCCGGCGACGAAGTCGCCCAACAAAGGAGCATCGCGGGCCGGCGACCACTGCCCGACCCGCGACCCCCCTTCCGAGGTTCGGCTCACCCGGACCGGGCCCGATCCGCGACGGCGCGATCGAGCCGTCGCGGTCCCGGGAGTCCGGGCGAGGCGCCGGGCCGAAGCCGGCCCGTCCTGGCCCGTGCTCGGACGGGTCGGGCTGTAGCCGGTCCGGTTCCCGAACCGGGTTCAGCGTAGAAACCGTCGGGACTTGCCGTCCGGGACTCCCAGCACACTCATCCATTCGAGTGACATCCGCATCACTCAGGAGAGGCCGAGCCGCCGATAGCGGACCATACGGGCGGCCAGCCGCTCGTCCGGGTCCAGGACCCGCAGCGTGCTCAGCTCGTGCTCGAGCACGGCCGCGACCCGACGCACGAACGCCTCGGGTTCCTCGGCCGCGTCCGGGTCCTCGGGCACCACACGGTCCACGATGCCGTCGCGCAGCAGATCGGCGGAGCGGATGCCCTGCCGCCCGGCGATCTCGGCGGCCCGCTCGGTGCCCCGGTACAGGATCGCCGCCGCGCCCTCCGGCGGCAGCGGCGACAACCACGCGTGCCGCGCGCAGATCACCCGATCTGCGGGCAACAACGCGAGCGCGCCGCCGCCGGATCCCTGACCCAGCAGAAGGCATACCGTCGGCGCGGGCAGCAGGACCAACTCGGCCAGGCAGCGGGCGATCTCGCCCGCCAACCCACCCTCCTCGGCCTCGCGCGAGAGTGCGGCGCCGGCGGTGTCCACCACGGTCACCAGCGGCAGGCCCAGCTCGGCGGCCAGCCGCATGCCCCGCCGGGCCTGGCGCAGCCCGGCCGGACCGAACGGGCCGTGTTCGCTCTGCCGGGTGCGGTCCTGGCCCAGCACCACGCACGGCGCACCGGGACCGGCGCCGACCCCGAACCGGGCCAGCACCAGGCGCAGCGCCGGTTCGCTCTCCCCCTCGCCGGTCCCGCGCAGCGGGGTGACCGAGCGCGCGCCGTGCCGCAGCAGCGCGCGCAGTCCCGGGCGGCGCGGGTCGCGCGAGCGCCGCACCGAGGTCCAGGCCGGCACGTCGGGCAGCGGTTCGGCACGGACCTCGGGCGGCGGCTCGGGCGGCGCGCTGCCCGGGCCGAGGACGTCGAAGACCTTGATCGCGACCCGGCGCAGCTCGTCCGGCGGCACGACCGCGTCGATCAGGCCGTGCTCGTACAGGTTCTCCGCGACCTGCACCCCGTCGGGGAACGGGCGTTCATGCAGCGCCTCGTACACGCGCGGGCCCAGGAAGCCGATCAGCGCGCCGGGTTGCGCGGCGGTGACATGGCCGAGCGAACCCCAGGAGGCGAACACCCCGCCGGTGGTGGGGTGGCGCAGGTAGACGAGGTAAGGCAGGCCCGCCGCGCGGTGTGCGGCCACCGCCGCGGAGATCTTGACCATCTGCAGGAACGCGACGGTGCCCTCCTGCATACGGGTGCCGCCGGAGGTGGGCGAGGCGACCAGCGGCAGGCCCTCGGCGGTGGCGCGCTCCACCGCGAGGGTGAGCCGTTCGGCGCCCGCGACGCCGATCGAGCCGGCCAGGAAGTCGAACTCGCACGCGGCCACCGCCACCCGGCGCCCGTGGATCCGGCCCTCCCCCGTCACCAGCGCCTCGTCCAGACCGGTGCGCGCGCGGGCTGCCGCCAACTCCGCCGTGTACGCCGGATCCGGCGCGGCGAGCGGGGGCAGCGGGTCGTTCCAAACGGTGAAGGAGCCCTGATCCAGGACACGTTCGATCAGATCCAGGGCCCGCACGCGCTCGGGATGACTCATGCGATCAAACTAACCCACCGTCGGTGGCGTCCGGAGGATGTGACCGTGCCGTCGACGCCGAGTCCTACCGGTCGGTACGTCGATCTGGCAGGCTGCGGGAATGGCCCCTCTCACCGCCGCACCCCCCGTGTCCGCTTCCGCTCCCTCGCCCACCATCGGCGCCGACCGGGCCCGCTACGACAAGGCCACCGCGCACCTGGACGCGCCGTTCGCCGTCGTGGACCTGGCCGCGTACCGGGCCAACGCGGCGGATCTGGTGCGCCGCGCGGCCGGCACCCCGGTGCGGGTGGCGAGCAAGTCGGTGCGCTGCCTGCCGCTGCTGCGCGAGGTGCTGGAACTGGACGGCTACCACGGCGTGATGGCGTTCACCCTGCCCGAGGGCCTGTGGCTGGCGAGCGAGGGGATCACCGACATCCTGGTGGCCTACCCCTCCACGGACCGCGCGGCGTATCGCCGGCTGGCGGCCGACGCCGAGGCCGCCGCGAGGGTGACGGTCATGATCGACGACCCGGCCCAGCTCGACCTGATCGAGCGCGCGATCGCGGATGTGCGGCCCCGGAACGAGCTGCGGGTGTGCGTGGACATCGACACCTCGTGGCAACTCTTGGGCGGCCGCGTGCACATCGGCGCGCACCGCTCGCCGCTGCACACGCCGGAGCAGGTGGTCGCGGTCGCCGAGGCGGTCACCCGGCGGCCGGGTTTCCGGTTGGTGGGACTGATGGCGTACGAGGCGCACATCGCGGGCGTCGGGGACGCGCCCGAGGGCCGCGCGCTCTACGGGCGGATCCTGCGCGCGATGCAGGCCAAGGCCGGCGCCGAACTGAGCCGGCGCCGCGCGGACATCGTGCGCGCGGTGCGCGCGATCGCGCCGCTGGAGTTCGTCAACGGCGGCGGCACCGGCAGCGTGGAGCGCACCTCGGCGGAGTCCGCGATCACCGAGGTCGCGGCCGGCTCCGGGCTCTTCCAGCCGCGCCTGTTCGACCACTACACCGCGTTCCGCGGACGGCCCGCCGCGCTGTTCGCGCTGCCCGTGGTGCGCCGCCCCGGACACGGCTGCGTGAGCGTGCTCGGCGGCGGCTACCCGGCCTCGGGAGTGCCCGCGGCCGACCGGCTGCCCCAGCCGTACCTGCCGCAGGGTCTGTCGTACCAGCCGCAGGAGGCGGCGGGCGAGGTGCAGACCCCGCTGCGCGGGGCGGCGGCCGACGACCTGCGGATCGGCGACTCGGTGTGGTTCCGACACGCCAAGGCGGGCGAACTGTGCGAGCGCTTCGACGCGTTGCACCTGATCGACGGCGACCGGGTGGTGCGCACGGTGCCCACCTACCGCGGCGAGGGCCACACCTTTTTGTGAGCGCGAGGCCGGGCGGCGAGGGCCGGCGGCGGGCGCGCGGGCGGAGTCGACGACGGGAACCGACCGGCTCTTAACCGGACAAGACCCACCCGTTCGGCCCACCGCGCAAAAAACGACCCGTTGAGGGGCTGTCCGCCACTACCGCGGATGGCCCACAATGCCCATTGCAGGCGCCGTATCGGCGCGGCAGTACGTCCGGCCGCTGAAAGGTCGCAGCCATGATCGCGCGCTTGGGCACGCTCGGGCAGGAACATCCCGTCACCGGGGTGACGATCTGGCGCGGCTGTGCGGTCGTCCACCTGGCCGGCGAACTCGACCTGCACAACGCCCCGCTCCTGCACCGCACCCTCATCGAGCTGATCGACGGCGGCTGTCGGCGGGTGGTCGTGGACGCCACCGGGTTGAACTTCTGCGACTCGGTCGGACTGGGTGTGCTGATAGACGCGTTCAAGTCGATGCACGCCTTCTCCGGTGAACTGCGCCTGGCCGCGCCGGACCGCAACGTCCGCGCGACGCTGCGGATGACCGGCCTGATCGACGTGCTCGGGGTGCGGGACACCCTGCAGGAAGTACTCGACGAGTTCGCCGACTGAAGTCCGGTCGCGCTCGGGCGCCGGCGTCGGTCGGGTGCGGCATGATCGGGCACGTGACTGAACGTCTGATGCTCCTCGACACCGCGTCCCTGTACTTCCGCGCCTACTTCGGCGTCCCGGAATCGGTCAAGGCTCCCGACGGCACGCCGGTCAACGCCGTGCGCGGCCTGGTCGACTTCATCACGCGCCTGGTCGAGGACCGGCGGCCCAGCCGGCTGGTGGCGTGCATGGACGCGGACTGGCGACCGCAGTTCCGGGTCGACGCGATTCCCTCGTACAAGGCGCACCGGGTCGCCGAGGCGGCCGGGCCGGACGAGGAGGAGATCCCGGACACCCTCGCCCCGCAGGTGCCGGTGATCGAACAGGTGCTGGACGCGCTGGGCATCCCGCGCGTGGGCGTGCCCGGCTTCGAGGCGGACGACGTGATCGCCACGCTGGCCGAGCGGGCCGGGATCGCGGTGGACATCGTCACCGGCGACCGGGACCTGTTCCAACTCGTCGACGGCGCGCGGGCAATCCGGGTGTTGTACACGGTCAAGGGCGTGGCCGCGCACGAGGTGATCGACGAGGCCGCCGTGCTGGCCCGCTACGGCGTGCCCGCGTCGGCCTACGCCGACTTCGCCACGCTGCGCGGCGACGCCAGCGACGGCCTGCCGGGGGTCAAGGGCATCGGGGACAAGACCGCGGCGCAGCTGATCACCGAGTACGGCGATCTGGCCGGCGTGCGCGCGGCCGCCGCCGACCCGGCGGCCAGGCTGACCCCGGCGCGCCGGGCCCGGATCCTGGAGGCGGGCGACTATCTGGACGTGGCGCCGGGCGTGGTGCGGGTGGTACGGGACGTGCCGCTGCCGCCGCCGGCCGAGTGGGATCGGCCGCTGCCCACCGAGCCGGCCGACCCGGCCGCGCTCGAGGAACTGCGCCGCCGCTGGGGCCTGACCGGCCCGGTACATCGGTTGCTCGACGTGCTCGCCCCCCGGCGCTGATGCCCGGTATCTCCACCTAAGGACGGCGGTCGGCCACTCGAAAGGGTCGCTCCCGAACGCGCCGGGCGCACGATCGGCAATGTGACCCAGGTCACATCGGAAAGTTGCACGGAATCTGTCACGTTCGCCGTGCAGGCGTGTCTCCCCAGGCATGCGTACCGAGTGTGACACCACGATTACCGCCAAGCCCGACCGCGATCGGCTCCGAGACGAGTGGCAGCGCGTGACCCTGCGGGCCGGCTGGCCCACCCGGGTCGCCTGGCACAGCGACGCCGTCGAGCAATGCCTGGACGCCCTCGTCCACGACGGCCACGCGCACACCGCGTGCCTGGCCCTGGCCCGGGACCGGGCCGCCGCCGAGATCCCGCTGGACGTGGCGCTGGCCGAACTGGACGCGCTGTTCCTGTGCGGCCTCGCGCACAGCGCGCCCGGCCCGCTGGTGCAGGCCTACCTGAGCACCCGCGCCCGGGCCAACCCGCCCGGCACCCTGCCCCCCGGCACCGACCCGATCACCGAACTGCCCTCGGCCGCGCTGCTCCAGCAACGACTGGCCCAGCGCGCCGCCGCCGGCGAGCACGTGCGGATCGTGGTGGTGCGCCTGGAGGTCCCCGAGTCGCTGCTGTGGGGCCACCTGCGGCACCTGCTGCTCACCGCCCGGCACCTGGAACGCGCCCTCGGCGACCTGGCCTACGCGGTGCCGCCCGGGCGGCTGATGGCCCTGCTCGACGGCGACGACCCGGAACTGCCGGACCGCCTGGACCGCTTGTGCCGCGCACCCGTGGACCCGCTGGACGGCCCCGGCGGCGTCCCCGGCGGCGCCCCGCGCATCCCTCGTTCGAGCGTGCGTTTGACCACCGCGCCGGGCACGACGGGTCGGTAGCACATCATGAACCACCTCTTCGTACTTTCGTTCGTCACCCGAATGACGCAGCGTCACCCCCGCTGCGGCCCCTCGATCCGCACGGGCGCGGGCGGCCTGCCCCCGCGCTCGTGCCGCACCACCCGCGCCGGAGCGCACTCCGGGTGCCTTGAAGAGCCTCATCGCTTCTGGACAGACCGTGGCCGGATGGTCACGATGCTGTCCGGACGATCGGGTACGGCACGGGATCAAGGGGGCAATCGGTGGCACGCGAGGACGACGCGGCGACCCCGGACCCCAGCGGCGACGGGAACGGCGGCGCCACCGAGGCCACCGGCGCCGGCGCGCGTCCCCCGTTCGTCCCCGGCCAACGCGGCGTGCATCACCCTCGGGTGTACGACGGCGACCTCGGGCCCGAGCCGGCCGCAACCCAATCGGCCCAGCCCTGGTCGCCCGACCCCGCAGCGACCCACCCCCTCGCGACCGAACCGGGCAGCGACCGCGTCGGCCCACCGCCGGACTCCGACACCGGCCGACCGCCGGTGCACGACGGCCCCCCGGACGGCGAACTCGCCGACCTGGTGCGCTCCGGCGACGGCGACGCCTACGGCCTGCTCTACCAACGGCACGTGAGCTCCATCCGCCGCTTCGCCCGCACCTGCACCCGCACCCCCGAGGCCGCCGACGACCTGTGCGCCGAGGCGTTCGCCCGCACACTCCAGGCACTGCGCTCGGGCCAGGGGCCCAAGGAGGCGTTCCGGGCCTACCTGCTCACCACCGTGCGCCACGTCGCCGGCGACTGGACCAGGAGCGACCGCCGCGAATGGCTCACCGAGGACTTCACCGTCTTCGAGTCCGCCTGGGAAAACCAGGACCGCGTGGTGAAGGCCGACGACGCGCGGCTCGCGCTCCAGGCCTTCCAGGACCTCCCCGAGCGGTCCCGCATGGTGCTGTGGCACGTGGACATCGAGGGCGAGCAGGCCGTCCAGGTCGCCCCGCTGGTCGGCGAGAACCCGGACAACGTCCGCAAGATCCTGGAGCGGGCCCGCCAGGAACTGCGCGACAACTACTTCGTGGCGTTCGCCACCGGCGGCGTCAAGGACGAGAACTGCAAGAAGTTCACCCGGCACTACGGCCGGCACATCCGCAACCGGATGGACTCCGAGAAGCGCCGCGAGAGCATCGACGCACACCTGAAGAAGTGCAGCCGATGCAACGAGACCTACGCGGAGATGGTCGACGTCCGCGACCGGTACGGACCGATCGCGCTGGCACTGATCGGCATCACCGCGCCGATCTTCCTCAGCGGCACCGCCGTGGCCGCGGGCACCACCGCCGCGGCCACGGCGGTGGCCGGCGGGATGGGCCTGGCGGTCGGCGCCAGTGGCGCGGGCGGCGTCGCGAGCGGGGTCGCCGCGGGTGCCGCCGCGGCAGGCGGCGCGGCGACGGGCGCGGGCGTGGGCGCCGCCGCGGCCAAGGGCGCCGGGCAGGCGGGGCAGACCGCCGGCCGCTCGTCGTTGATCGCGGGCGGCGTGGTGGTGGCCGTCGCGGTCGCCGCGTTCGCCCTGGTGGACACCGACAAACCCAAGCCGAAACGCCCGGCCCCACCGGTCGCCGCCTCCGCACCCGCCCCGCTGCCCCCGCCGGCCCCCACCACCGAGACCCGCCCCCCGCAGCCCTCTCCGCCCAAGCCGGAGGTCGAGGCACCCGCGCCGACCCCGCCGCCCCCGACCCCGGCCACCCCGTCGACCCGCCCCGAGCCCACCAGGTACCCGCCGACCAAGCCCGCCCCGACCCGGGTCAAGCCGACCCGGTCCGGACCGACTCTGGTCGCCGACAACAAGGAGTTCCGCGCCGACGACAACAAGGTCGGCTTCAAGTGCGACAACGGCGACGGCAAGTGGTGCGAGAACCCGACGATCACCGTGCCCAGCGCACTGGCCGCGCCGCTGATGCCGCCGGGCTCGACCGCCGAATGCGCCGAGATCAAGGGAAAGAACGGGTCGCACTACACCCTTTGCCGTCGCTGACCGGCCGGCCGGGGCCTAACCCGCCGACCCCGCCGCCCCCATCGAGCCCGCCGCACCCGCGGTGCCCGCCCACGGGGCCGCCGCCTCCAACTGCCCGGCGAGCCGGAACAGCGTCGCCTCGTCGCCGTACCGGCCGGCGAACTGCACGCCCAGCGGCAGGCCGTCCGAGGTGCGCCCCAGCGGCACCGACATGGCCGGCTGCCCGGTGACATTGAACAGGCTGGTGAACGCGGCCATCCCGCGCATCCCGGTCAGCGCCGCCATCGGATCGCGGTTGGGATCCAGCTCGCCCAGCAGCGGCGGCACCACCGCCATCGTCGGGGTCAGCAGCACGTCCAGGCGCCCGGTCAGCCGGGTCACCGCCCGCCCGATCGTGTGCATCGTGTCGATCGCGGCCAGATAGCGCGCCAGCGACAACGAGCGGCCCTTGTCCACGATCAGCCGGGTCGCCCCGTCCAGATCGCCGGCCCCGAGCTCGCGACCCAACTCGGCCAGCCGCAGGTCCACCATGCGCGCGATGTGCGCGGCACTGATCGGCGCGATCACCTCGCCCGGCCGGCTCAGCGTGTCCGGCCAGGTCACCGGCTCCACGTCGTGGCCCAGCGCGACACACAGCGCCGCGGCCTCCTCCGCGGCCCGCACACACTCCGGATCCACCACCACACCGCTGTCCACCGGCGTCAGGATCAACCCGATCCGCAACCGCCCCGGGTCCGCGCCCACCTCGGCGGCGTACGGCCGCACCGGCGGCGGCGCGTGATACGGATCGCCCGGCTCCGGCGTGCCGGTGATGTCGAGCAGCGTCGCGCTGTCGCGGACCGTACGGGTGACCGCGTGCGCCACCGACAGACCCGCCCACGACTCGCCGTGATCCGGCCCCGGGGTGACCCGACCCCGGCTCGGCTTGAGCCCGAACACCCCACAACACGCGGCCGGGATGCGAATCGAACCGCCCCCGTCGGTGGCGTGCGCGACCGGGACCATGCCCGCCGCGACCGCAGCCGCCGAACCGCCGCTGGAGCCGCCCGCGCTGCGCTCGCGATGCCAGGGATTGTGCGCGGGACCGAACAGCGCGGACTCGGTGGTGGTACCCAGCCCGAACTCCGGGGTGTTCGTCTTGCCCACGATCAGCACACCCGCGGCCCGCAGCCGGGTCACCAGCGTGCTGTCGCGCGCCGCGACGCCGCCCGCGAACAACCGCGACCCGTTGCTCGTGGCCATCCCGGCCACATCGCACTCGAGGTCCTTGATCAGATACGGCACACCCGCGAGCACACCGGGCAACAACCCGCCGACCTCGCCCCGGGCCTGCTCCTCGCACAACGCGACCACCGCGCCCAGGGCCGGCTCGCGCTCCTTGATCGCCGCGAAGGTGACGTCGAGCACCTCGTCCGCGGTCACCTCACCGCGGGCGATCAGGCCCGCGAGCCCGGTGGCGTCATAGGACTGATACTCGTCGATCCGCACGGCACGACCTCCTGCGCTGGTGAAACACGTCCGCCACGCACCGTACGCGACCGTGTGCCCGCGCGATTCGCCCCGTCGGCCGATCGGCAAAAACCGGCGCGCGCCGGCGCGGACCGGCCGGAGGCCGATACCGCGGACCGCCGCGCCGCCCGCTCAGCCCACCGACGAGTACGAGACCACGCCTCGGCGCAGCCCCTCGATCGCCTTGCGCGCCGTCCCGCCGACCTTGCTGTCGTCCGGCGCGGCGGCGGCGATCTGGCCCAGCACGTCGACCAGTTGCTTGATCCAGCGGACGAAGTCGCCGGCCGGCAGGTCGGCCTCGCCGAGCACCGCGTCCAGACTCAGCCCCGACGCCCACGAGTACGCGGTCCAGGCGAAGCCCAGGTCCGGCTCGCGCAGGAAGTCGAGGTGGTGCTGCCCCTCCAGCGCGTCCAGGTGCCCCCACAGCCGCACCATGTCGGCCAGCGCGGCGTGCGCCGCACCACCCGGCAGCTTGGGCGCCATCGCGTCGTCCGGCTGCCGCGACTCGTACACCAGCGCGGACGCGCACGCGGCCAGCTCCGCGGGCGTCAGCTCCTCCCACAGGCCCTCGCGCAGGCACTCGGCGGTGAGCAGGTCCAACTCGGCGTAGATCCGCGCGAGCCGGCGCCCGTCATCGGTCACCGTGTCGCCCTTGAGGTAGTCCAGGTCGGTGAGCATCGCGCAGACCCGGTCGAAGGTGCGCGCGATGGTGTGCGTACGGCCCTTCATCCGGCTCTCGATCACCTGGGTGTCGCGCAGCAGCCGGTAGTAGCGCTCCGCCCAGCGCGCGTGCTCCTCGCGGTCGTCGCAGCCATGGCACGGGTGTTGCCGGATCGCCTGCCGCAGCCTGGCGAGCTCGGGATCGTCGGCCGCCGGCGAGCGCTGCTTGCGGGCCCGCGGCTGGTCCACGTGGCCGGCCTTGGTACGCAGCGAGGACGCCAGATCGCGGCGCGACTGCGGGTTGCGCGCGTTGAACGAGCGCGGGATGCGCAGCCGGTCGAGCGCGGTGACCGGCACGGGGAAGTCGATCCCGGCCAGTCGACGGGCCTGGCGGTCCGAGGTGAGCACGAACGGGCGCGGACCCTCCGGCCCCTGGTCGGTGCCCGGGTCCAGGACCACCGCGAGGCCCGCGTACTTGCCGGTGGGCACCACGATGATGTCGCCGGGCCTGAGCTTCTCCAGCGACGCGGCGGCCGCGGCCCGGCGCTGTGAGACGCCCTCGCGGGCCAGTTCCGTCTCGCGGTCCTTGAGCGCGCGGCGCAGCCGCCCGTACTCGGCGAAGTCGCCCAGGTGGCAGGTCATCGCCTCGTGGTAGCCGGCCAACCCCTCCTCGTTGCGCTGCACCTGGCGGGTCAGCCCGACCACCGAGCGGTCCGCCTGGAACTGCGCGAACGAGGTCTCCAGGAGCTCGCGCGAGCGGTGCCGGCCGACCTGGCCGACCAGGTTGACCGCCATGTTGTAGGACGGCTTGAAGGAGGACCGCAGCGGATAGGTGCGGGTACCCGCGAGCCCGGCCAGGTGGCCCGCGTCGAAGCCCTGGTGCCACAGCACGACGGCGTGGCCCTCGATGTCGATGCCGCGACGCCCGGCGCGTCCGGTGAGCTGGGTGTACTCGCCCGCGGTCAGGTCGGCGTGCGTCTCGCCGTTCCACTTGACCAGCTTCTCCAGCACCACCGAGCGGGCCGGCATGTTGATCCCCAGCGCCAGTGTCTCGGTCGCGAACACCGCCTTGACCAGGCCCTTGACGAACAGTTCCTCGACGACCTCCTTGAAGGTCGGCAACATGCCCGCGTGGTGCGCGGCGATGCCGCGCTGGAGCGCCTCCAGCCACGAGTGGTAGCCCAGCACGTGCCGGTCCTCGTCCGGGATCCCGGTCGTGCGCGCCTCCACGATCGCGCGCACCTCGGCCCGCTCCGCCTCGCCGTTGAGCCGCAGGCCCGCGTGCAGGCACTGCTGCACGGCCGCCTCGCAGCCCTTGCGGCTGAAGATGAAGGTGATCGCGGGCAGCAGGCCCTCGGCGTCGAGCCGGTCGATCACCTCCGCGCGGCTGGGCGTCCAGATCCGGCTGCGCATCGGTCGGGTCTCCTGGCCGCGATTGCGCCGGTAGCGGTCCTGCGGTCGGCCCGCCCGCTCGCTCTCCATCCGGCCCAGCCGGATCAGCTCGGGGTTGACCTCGGTGTGGTTCTCGTCGGTGAACAGGTCGTAGGTGCGGTTGCCCGCGATCACGTGCTGCCACAGCGGCACCGGGCGGTGCTCGGAAACCACCACGGCGGTGTCGCCGCGCACGGTGCCCAGCCAGTCGCCGAATTCCTCGGCGTTGCTGACGGTCGCCGAGAGCGAGACCAGCGTGACCGATTCGGAGAGGTGGATGATCACCTCCTCCCACACCGCGCCGCGGAAGCGGTCGGAGAGGTAGTGCACCTCGTCCATCACGACGTAGCCCAGGCCGTTCAACGCGTTCGAGGACGCGTAGAGCATGTTCCGCAGCACCTCGGTGGTCATCACGATCACCGGGGCGTCGCTGTTGACCGAGTTGTCCCCGGTGAGCAGGCCCACGTTCGCCGCGCCGTAGAGCTTTTGGAAATCGGCGAACTTCTGGTTCGACAGCGCCTTGATCGGCGTCGTGTAGAAGCACTTGCGGCCCTGTTCGAGCGCGAGGTGCACGGCGAACTCGCCGACCACCGTCTTGCCCGAACCGGTCGGCGCCGCGACCAGCACACCCTTGCCGCTTTCCAGCGCGCGACAGGCCTCGACCTGGAAGGGATCGAGGCCGAAGGGGTACTGCTCGCGGAAGGCGTGCAGGCTCGTCCGTTCGTCGGCGGCTTGGCGGCGGGAGGCCGCGTAGCGCTCGGCGGGGGACATCTGGGTGTCGCGGTCCGTGCCGCGTGCGGGATCGAGAGGCATCTCGTCAAGCAGACTACCGGCCGGGACCGACGGCTGTGATCACCTTTTTTCGATCTTGAAAGGCAGCTCGATCTTGAAAGGCAGCTCGATCTCGAAAGGCGGCCCGATCCTGAAAGGCGGCCCGCTCCCGAAAGGCGGGCGGCCCGAACTCGGCAGGCGGCTCGACCCGAGCAGGCGGCCGGGCCGGCGGCCCGTGGCTCAGCCGCGCGGCGCGGGCACCAGGACCCGGACCGCCGCCGGCACGCAGTCCGCGGTCAGCGGCAGCGCGCCCAGCCGTTCGCCGTCGGCCCACCCGCTGAGCCCGCGCGCGCTCAGCGACACGGTCGCGGCGCGGTGCACGGTGACCAGCGGATGGCTCACGTGCTTTCCGCCGTAGACCTTGGGGAACACCCGCAGCAGCTCGGCCCGCCCGCAGCCGGCCACCACCGTGACGTCGAACAGGCCGTCGGCGAGATCGGCGTCCGGGCACATCCGCATGCCGCCGCCGTAGGAGCGACCGTTGCCCACCGCTATCAGCGTCGCCTCGACGTCGACCGGTTTGCCGTCCAGCTCCAGTTCGTAGGCGATCGGCGCCAGCGCGCCCAGCTCGCCCACCAGGGCGGCGTTGTAGCGGGTCCGCCCGCGGGCCCAGGTCATCCGGTTCGCGCGTTCGTTGACCCGAGAGTCGAATCCGGTGCACAGGATCGTGCCGAACCAGCGCTCCCCCGCCCGCCCCAGGTCCACCGGCCGCGTATGCAGATCGGCCACCACCCGCGCCGCGGCGGCCACGTCGCCCAGCGGCAGGTCCAACGCCCGGGCGAAGTCGTTGCCCGAACCGATCGGCACCACGCCCAGCGGCGTGCTCGTGCCCGCCACCGCCTGCAAAGCGGCCGCGACCGTGCCGTCCCCGCCGACCGCGACCACGGCCGCCACGCCGCCGCGGACCACCGCACGCAGCCGGGCGATCCCCTCCGCGGCACCGGGAGCGGACACCTGATGCGGTGTCAGCCCCCGGTCACGGAGCAGATCGGCCGCGAGCGACGCGGCCTTGAGACCCCGACCACGACCCGCGGTGGGGTTGACGAATACCGCTATCTCCCGAGACACAAGGCGCGAGATTAGCCCACCCGACCTCAGGTGATGTCGTCCACCCTGGTCGAGGAACCCGCCTGCGACTCGTCCACGACGGTGCTCGGCCGCTCGACCGGGCGCACCGAGGTGTCCAGGACCGACGCCTCGTCGTCGTCGAGGTCGGCGCCGAACACTTCCGCGTGCCGTTTGCCGCGCCGGCGGTCGTTGAGCCAGGCCACGATCAGCGCGATCCCGTACAGCACGGTGATCGGGATGGACAGCAGGATCATCGTCAGCGGGTCGGTGGTGGGGGTGGCCACCGCGCCGAAGACGAAGATGCCCATCACCACCCAGCGCCACCAGCTCGCGAGCTGCTTCGCGGTGACGACCCCGCCGAAGTTCAGCATGATCAGCACGAGCGGCAGCTCGCACGCGATACCGAACACCACGACCATGCGGATGACGAAGTTGAGGTAGTCGTCGAGCTGGATCTGGTTGCTGGCATCGGTGAGGGTGAAGTCCAGGAGCACCTGGAGGGCGTGCGGCAGGATCCAGTACGAGAAGTAGGCGCCGCCCAGGAACAGCGGCACACCCACGCCGACGAAGGCCAGCGAGTACTTCTTCTCGTTCTTGTGCAGCCCCGGCGCCAGGAAGGCCCACATCTGGTAGAGCCAGATCGGTGAGGCCGCGATGATGCCGGTGGCCAGCGAGATCTTCAGGGCCATCGAGAACGGCGAGAGCACGCCCTGTTGCACCAGGACACCCTGGCCGCACTTGGTGACGCCGGTGCCCTTGACGTTCTTGAGGTCGCAGACGGGATCGACCAGGAAGGCGCCGATGTCCTCGTAGAAGAACGCGGCGACGATGGTCACGACGATGATGGCCAGGAGCGCCTTGACGAGGCGATTGCGCAGTTCGCGCAAGTGCTCCATGAGGGGCATGCGCCCCTCGGCGTCCTTGATCTTCTTCTCTTTCGGGCCGGACTTTCGTCCGCGCCCTGCCTTGTCAAGCACCTTGAGGGCCGACTCCTAAAAGGCGCGTGGCGGATATCAGCGACGGTTGTGGTCGGGCTCGCCGACCGGCCGCGCCTCGCTCACGTCGCCCGGAGCCGCCTGGATGGTGCGCGGCGGCGTCTCGGTGGTCTTGGCGGTCTTGTCGGACGCGGGAGCCTCGCTCGCCCCGTCGTCCTTCATCGCCTTGGTCTCGCTCTTGAGGATGCGCAGCGAACGGCCCAGCGCACGCGCCGTGTCCGGCAGACGCTTGGCGCCGAACAACAGCACGACGACAACCAGGATCAGGATGATCTCGGGCCAACCGAGCTTGCCAAACATAGTCAGTACCTCATTGCCGGGGCCGGGGGGTTACGGGTTCGATCGTACGCCGGTGCGTCTTACACCTGTGCAACGCAATGGTGGCGAACAACTGCACCGGACGTAACCCCCAGGGGTCACGTGTGCGGATCACTGTCGGTGAGAGGCCGCGGCGCGCGGATGCGGTACGGCGCCGCGCCGCTCGGTCGGGCCGCCGGCCGCGTCCAGTTCGGCGGCGGCCTCGGCCAGTCGCGCGGAGGCGTCCGCGACGGTCGCCCCGAGGTGACGCACGTCACCGAACAATCGCCAGGCGAACCAGCCGATGACGCCGAGTCCGGCGAGGACGAGCACGATGAAGACGAGGACCCACGGCAACATGCGGCGACCCTAACAGCCCCCGCTCCCGCCGCCGCGCTCCGCCTTTCAGCGCGCGACCTGCATCGACGACACCCCGCCGTCGGTGAGCAGTTCGACGATCCGCTCACCGGCCGGCCGGCGCACCGAGTCGGCGCAGGTGGGGCAGCGGAACAGGTAGAAGGACTTGTTCGGTCGGAGTACCAGCCGTAGCTGATCCGCCGTCAACTCGACGCGTCCGCAGACCGGGCAGCGCGCCGTGAACGTCGACACCGTGGGCCTCCTCGCAATCTCGGGAAGGTTGTCGTCGGTGGTACCGGGAGTGCCGCTGGGCCGCGACCGGGCGATGTGCCGTTTTTGGACAATCGCCTCCGGCCGCGGCGAATCAGCCGGCCTGGTCCGCGTAGGCCGCGAGCGCGGCCGAGGCGGTCCGTCGTACATCGTCCACGAGTTCCGGCGGGGAGATCACCCTGCCGTGCCCGCCCAGGCGCAGCGCGAGCCGCCGGATCCCGGCCGGGTCGGGGGTGCGCAGGGTCAACCGCAGGCCGCCGTCGGCCAGTTCCTCGACCTTGTCGTAGCGGTAGTACTCGGTGACCCAGCGTCCGCCGGGACCGAGTTCGAGCACCACCTCGATGCCGTCCGCGGCGGTGGGCGCGAAACCGTCCGCCAGGTCCAGCGGCTCCACCGGCTGCGGCTCGGACGCCTCGTCCAGCAGAACCGCCTCGGCGACCCGGTCCAGCCGGAACAACCGGCGGCCCTCGGCCTGCCGACACCACGCCACCAGGTAGGTGTGCCCGTCGACCAACACCAGCCGGATCGGGTCCACCTCGCGCTCGGTGATCTCGTCCCGGCGCGGCACGTAGTAGCGCAGCCGCAGCCGGCGCCGCTCACTCACCGCGCGGTCCATCGTGGCGAACGCGGACTCCTGGGCGGCGTCGTCGCCCTCGAACTCCACGGTCACCCCCTCGGCGGCGCGCGCGGCCTCGCCGGCCGCGTCCTCCAGCTTGGCGGTCACCCGGCCCAGCGCGACCTTGTCCCGCTCGCGCAGCCCGGACAGGCCCGCCAGCGCGCGCAGCGCCACCAGCAGGGCCAGCGCCTCGTGCGGCGCGAGCCGCACCGGCCGCACCGGCGCGTCGGCGTTGTCCAGGAAGACCCGGCCCTCGAAGTCGACGTGCGGCTCGAGCAGATCGTCGGCCATGAAGCTGGTGCCGCACATGTGCAGCGTGCCCAGGTCCGCCTCGACCTGCGCGACCGGCAGGCCGAACGCGCGCGCGACGTCGTCCAGATGCGTGCCGGGGCGCTCGCGCAGGTAGGCAACCAGCGACAACAGCCGCCGGGTGTCGTCGATCGCGTTGCTCATCCGACCTTCACCTGTCCCGTCGCCTCACCGGCGGCCTCGCGCAGTTGCGCGACCACGGCCTCGCGCAGATGGAGCGGCTCCAGCACGACCACGTCGGGGCCGAACTCGGCGAGCCAGTGGTGCAGTCCGTGTCCGTGACTCAGTTCCAACTCGTCCCAGCCCTCGCCCGCCGGCACCACCGCGCTCGCCCGGGCACGCAGCGGGAACCCGGCGCCGGTGCGGACCCGGATCCGGGCGATGCCCTCGCCGCCCTCGCCGGCGAAGCGCGCGACCTGGCCGCGCACGTCCACCTTCTCCGGCACCTCGGCCCGGAACTGCTCCTTGAGCGGCTTCGGCTTGGGCTTGTCGGCGATCCGGTCCAGCCGGAACACCCGCTGTTCCTGTCGGTCCCGGGAGAAGCCCACCAGGTACCACCGGCCGCGCCAACAGCTCATCCCCCACGGCTCGACCACCCGCGGCGTGGCCTCGGCGGCACCGGAGCGACGGTAGGCGAACTGGATCGGGCGGCGGGTGCGCAGCGCGTCCAGCAGCGGCCCGAAGGCCGGCTCGCGCGCGGTCACCCGGGGCTCGACGCTGGTCAGCGGGGCCGAGTCGATCTCCACGCCGGCGGCCTTGAGCTTGTACAGCGCACCGGTCGCGGCCCCCGCCAGCGCGGACTGCTGCCAGGCGCCGGCGGCCAGCGCGAGCGCGGCGGCCTCCTCGGGGTCCAGCTCCACCGGTGGCAGCGCGTTCTTCTCGGGGCGGATCCGGTAGCCGTCGGCGGACTCGATCAGCGGGTCGTTGGCCCCCGTCTCGACGATGAAGCCGAGTTCGCGTACGTCGTCCTTGTCCCGCTCGAACATGCGGTCGAAGGCCTCGTCGGACGTGCACAGCCGATACGACTCGATCGACTGCCGCAGCTCTTCCTTCGTGACGTAGCGACGGGCGGCGAGCAGACACATCACCAGGCTCACCAACCGCTCCTGCTTCGGAATCGCCATCAGATCCCAGTCCCTCCCACAAGGCGCAGCCCCGACCGTACCGCGTTCGGCGCGTCGGTTGGTCCCGCCCGGCAATCCGGCCCTCCGGTTCGCCCGGCGACACCGGCCGGCGTTAGGCTCCCGGACCGTGATCACCTGGCGACGCGGCGAAGTGACGGCGATCCGACGGGCCTGGCGCGGAGCGGTCGAACTGACCGCGGCCGTACCGGAACCGGCCCCCGCGCGCGAGCTGCGCGCGATCGCCTACCCGCACCTGACCGGCACGCCGCAGGTCGGCGACACCGTGCTGCTCAACACCACCGCGCAGGACATGGGCCTGGGCACCGGCGGCTACGCGCTGGTGGTGGCGCTGCCCGATCGGCTGCCGCCGGATCCGCCGCCGGGCCCCGGGCACGTGGTCAAGGCGCGCTACACGCCGATGCAGGCGGTCGTGCTCGGCGTGGACGAACAGGACTCGCCGCACCACGCGACGCTGCGCGACGCGGACTCGCTGGAGGGCATGCCGGTGCTGGTCGCCGACCTGCACTCGGCGCTGCCCGCGATCTGCGCCGGGATCCGCCTCGCGCGCCCGCACGCGCGTGTGGTGTACGTGATGACCGACGGCGGCACGCTGCCGCTGTGGTTCTCGATGACCGTCGACACGCTGCGCGAACACGGCTGGCTGGCGGGCACGGTGACGGTGGGCCAGGCACTCGGCGGCGACTTGGAGGCGGTCACCCTGCACACCGGTCTGCTCGCGGCCCGGCACGTGCAGGGCGCGGATCTGGCGATCGTCGCGCAGGGGCCGGGCAACCTGGGCACGGGCACGCCGTGGGGCTTCTCCGGGGTCGCGGCGGGCGAGGCGATCAACGCGATCACCGCACTCGGCGGCCGACCCGTGGCCTCGCTGCGGATCTCCGACGCGGACGGGCGCGAGCGCCATCGCGGCGTCTCGCACCACTGCCTGACCGCGTACGGCCGGGTCGCGCTGGCCCGGGCCGACGTGATCGTGCCCACCCTGCCCGAGCCGCTGGCGAGCCGGGTCGCGGCGGACGTCGAGCCACTGCGCGCCGGGCACGACGTGCACACGGTGCCGATCGACGGCCTGGACGCGGCGCTGCGCGCCACACCCGCCCGGTTGTCCACGATGGGCCGGGGCCTGGACGCCGACCACGCCTACTTCCTGGCCGCCGCCGCGGCCGGCCGATTCGCGGCCGAACTCCCGGCCCAGGGCCTGCACTAGGCCCTGCCCGGCGGATCTTGGTGGATCGGGCCGCGTCGTGAGCGCAGCGAGGAGCCCGAAGGGCGGATGCCGTGCATCGGGCTGCCGGAGAAGCAGCCGCATAGTGGTTCTCTTCGGCTGTTTCTCCGGTGCGGCGAGGCGCGGTGCCGGGCGGCGCGGACCCACCAGGATCCGCCGGACAGGGCCCAGGGCCGCGGAACGAACGCGGCCCCGGCCCGCGCTGCTCGCGCGAACCGGGGCCGGGTGCGTCGTACGACTAGCCGACCTTCATCAGGTCGACCACGAAGATCAGCGTCTCGCCGGGCGCGATGGCGCCGGGCGCGCCGCGGTCGCCGTAGGCCTGGTGCGGCGGGATGACCAGCTTGCGCCGGCCGCCGACCTTCATGCCCTGCACACCCTTGTCCCAGCCCTCGATGACCTGGCCGATACCCAGCCGGAAGTCGAGCGGGGCGTTGCGGTTCCAGGACGCGTCGAACTCCTCGCCGGAGGAGAAGGCCACGCCGACGTAGTGCACGCTGACGTTCTGGCCCGCCTGGGCCACCGGGCCGTCGCCTTCCCAGATCTCGGTGATCTCCAGCTCGGCGGGCACGCCGCCCTCGGGGAAGTCGATCTCGGGCTTCGTAAGCTTCGTCACAGCGTTTCCGTATCCGTTCGAGTGCTGAATGCGGGGTCCAACCTATCGGGCGGATCGCCCGATCCGGTGCGCGACGGGCCGTCAGGCCGCCGTGCCGCCCAGGGCGTCGATGATGTCCACGACGAACACCAGCGGCGAGTTCGGCGGGATCTTCTCGCCGGAACCCTCCGCGCCGTACCCCTTGTCCGGCGGCAGGACCAGCAACACGCGGCTGCCGACCTTCTGCCCGACCAGACCCTCGTCCCAACCGGTCACGACCTGGCCGACGCCGATCTTGAACGCGGTCGCGCCACCGTGGTCCCACGACGAGTCGAACTTGGTGCCCTTGTCGAACAGCGCGCCGGTGTACTGCGCGACCAGCGTCTGGCCCTTCTGGACCACCGGGCCGGTGCCCTCGATCAGCGGCTGGACCGTCAGCTTGGTCGGCGCGGTCGCGCCCGGCGGGATGGTGATCTCCGCGGCCTTGCCGGACTCCACCTTGGCCACCGGAAGGCCGGCCGGCGGGGTCACCGCGGCGCCCTTGGCCTCCGCCTTGGGGTCGATCGTCTTGGTCGACTTCAGGTCCAGCATCAGCACGACGGCCTGCTTTTCCTGGGTGACCTTGGCCGGCACCACCACGAGCATCCGGGTGCCGGTCTTCTTGCCGATTATCCCCTGCCCGATCTCCTTCAGGAGCTCCTGGCTGCCCGCCTGGAAGACCTCGGGAGTCTTGGTGTCGTACGAGTTGCCCGCGTCCGTGCCGTCCCAGTTCTTGCCGACGGTGTCCGCGACGACGTAATCGTCCTTCTTGATCACGTCACCGGTGCCCTCGATGAGGATCGTGGACGTCGTCTTGTCGCCGGACTTCCCCTTGGGGATCTTGATGTCCGGCTTCTGCCCGAAGGCTCCGGTCACGATCGGTGTAACGGTTTTTCCTCCGTCGTCATCGCCACACGCGACCGCGGTGAAGGCCAGTGCGGGGACCAGAAGGAGCGCAGCGAGACGGCGCACGATGTTCCTCTGCTGAGATGGACAAGGACCGGGACACTCTATGGGGTTCGGATGTGAGGACGACGTGAAGACGACGACCCTGTTCAGGCGACCTCGCGGCCGGGCCGCTTGAGCCGGGCGGCCCAGCGCCCGTCCTCGGCGCGCACTGACAGCGGAATGCCGAAGCACTCGCTCAGGTTGGCGTCCGTCATCACCTCGTGCGCCGGCCCCGCCGCGACCGTCGTACCCCGACGCAGCAGCAGTGCGTGGGTCACCGAGCTGGGCAGTTCCTCCAGGTGGTGGGTGACGATCACCAGGGTCAGCCGCGGCAACTCGCGGGTCAGCGAGTCGATCGCCTCCAGCAGTTCCTCACGGCTGGGCAGGTCCAGCGCGTTGGCCGGCTCGTCCAGGAGCAGCAGCCGCGGGTCGGGCATCAGCGCCCGGGCGATCCGGGCCCGGCCGCGCTCGCCCTGGGAGCACACCGCGATCTCCCGATCCGCCAACCGCTCCAGGCCCAGCAGCGCGATCAGCTCGGCGGCGCGGGCCCGCTCGGCCGGCCCGTACCTGCCGTACAGCGGCTGCACCGTGCCGGTCGCCCCGGTGAGCACGTAGTCGGTCACCTTCAGGTACTCGGGAATGCGCAGCGCCGCGTTGACCGCGCCCACCTGCGCGCGCACCTCGCGCACGTCCACCCGGCCGAGCTGCCTGCCCAGGACGGTCACCGTGCCGTTGCCGGGGAAGCGCAGCGCGCCGGCCAGGGCCAGGATCGTGCTCTTGCCCGCGCCGTTGTGTCCGAGCAGCGCCCAGCGCTCGCCCTCGCGGACCGTCCAGTCCACGCCCACGAGCATGTCCGTGCGCCCGCCGGGCCCGTGCGCCCACACATCCACCGCGTCGAGCTCGAAGACCGGTGGAGCGATGTCCCATGTAGGTGTATCGACCATCGAGCAAGCATGCCAGTCGCCCGCCCGCTCCCGGCCAGGGGAGGGGGCGGGCGACGGCTTCGTCTCACATGCCGGCCGGCGCGGGTCGAGACCGCCGGTCCTCGATCACCGTCGGTGAGCACCTCGCGGCGATCACATGCCGGCGATCACATGCTGGCGATCAACTTCTCCACCCGGTCGTCCACCGACCGGAACGGGTCCTTGCACAGCACGGTGCGCTGCGCCTGGTCGTTGAGCTTGAGGTGCACCCAGTCCACGGTGAAGTCGCGCCGCTGCTCCTGGGCCTTCTTGATGAACTCGCCGCGCAGGCGCGCGCGAGTGGTCTGCGGCGGCAGCGACTTCGCCTCGAAGATCTTCAGATCGTTGCCGATCCGGTCGATCTGCCCGCGTCTCTCCATCAGGTAGTAGAGACCGCGGCGCCGGTGGATGTCGTGGTAGGCGAGGTCGATCTGGGCGACCCTCGGCGAGGACATGGGCAGGTTGTGCTTGGCCCGATACCGCTCGATGAGCTGATATTTGATCACCCAGTCGATCTCGCGCCCGACCAGGTCCAGGTTGCCGGAGTCGATCGCGTCGAGCGTGCGCTCCCACAGATCGAGCACCTTCTCCACGGTGCCGGTGCGGATGCCTCGGCGATCCGCGAACTCCTGCGCCTTGGTCAGGTATTCCCGCTGGATGTCCAGCGCGCTGGCCTCGCGGCCGTTGGCCAACCGCACCTTGCGCGAGCCGGTCATGTCGTGACTGACCTCGCGGATCGCCCGGATCGGGTTCTCCAGGGTCAGATCGCGCATCACGATCCCGGCCTCGATCATCCGCAGCACCAGATCGGTGGAGCCGACCTTGAGCAGCGTGGTGGGCTCGGCCATGTTGGAGTCGCCGACGATCACATGCAGCCGCCGATAGCGCTCGGCGTCGGCATGCGGTTCGTCGCGCGTGTTGATTATCGGACGGGAACGGGTCGTGGCCGAACTGACACCCTCCCAAATGTGCTCGGCGCGCTGGCTCACGCAGTACACCGCACCACGCGGCGTCTGCAGCACCTTGCCCGCGCCGCACAACATCTGACGGGTCACCAGGAACGGGATGAGCACATCGGCGAGCCGGGAGAATTCCCCGTGCCGCGCCACCAGATAGTTCTCGTGGCAACCGTAGGAGTTGCCGGCGGAATCGGTGTTGTTCTTGAAGAGATACACGTCGCCCGCGATGCCCTCTTCGTGCAGCCGCCGTTCGGCGTCGACGAGGAGACCTTCGAGAATGCGCTCACCGGCCTTGTCGTGCACGACAAGTTCCGGCACCGAGTCGCACTCGGGCGTCGCGTATTCGGGGTGGCTGCCCACGTCCAGATACAGCCGGGCCCCATTGCGTAGGAAGACATTGCTGCTTCGGCCCCACGAAACGACTCGGCGGAAGAGGTAGCGCGCCACCTCGTCCGGGGAGAGCCTGCGCTGCCCCCGGAACGTACAGGTGACGCCGTACTCGTTCTCCAGCCCGAAGATGCGGCGGTCCATGCGGCAACATTACGCCGACGACGTGCCGTTCCGGGACAACTCCGCGTCGGTGGTTTCCACAAAATGGATCACGTTTGAAATCAGCCGGCCCCGACCGGCCAGCAATACCAGCAATCCGAGCCCCGCGCCGACGCCCGCGACCGCGAACGCGCCCCGCGCGCCGGCCACTTCCCCGGCCCAACCGGCCAGTCCCATGCCCAGTGCCGAACCCGCCCCGATCGCGGCCACCAGCCACGCGAAAGCCTCGGTCACCGTGCCGCGCGGCGCCAACTCGTCGATCAGGGTGAACACGCACGCGATCGCGGGCGCCAGGAACACCCCGGACAGCACCGCGAGCGGCATCATCAACCACGGGCCGGGCACCGCCGTCAGTGGCAGATAACACACCGTCAGCCACAACATGAACCACAACAACCGACGCGCCGGCGGGGTCCGCCAGGCCCGCACCCCGTGCACCAGGCCGCCCAGCAGCGCGCCGAAGGACATCGCCGCCAGGAACACCCCGGACAGCGCGCCGGAACCCTCGTGGTCGGCGTACGCCACGGCCGCGACACTGAGCACCCCCAGCGCGATGCCCGCCAGCGTGAACGCGACCAGGACCACCCGCAGACCGGCCGAACGCAGCGCGCCCGCCCAGTGCGGGGTGTGCTGCTCGCCGCGCCAGATTCGGGAGGGGCGCGCGGTGACCACGATCAGGGTGCCCGCCACCCCGATCAACCCGGTCAGCAACACGGCCAGTTCCGCCGAGGCCACCTGCACCACGACCACCACGATCAGCGGCCCCACGGTGAACAGGATCTCCTGCGCGGCGGCGTCCAGCGCGTACGCCGCCTGCACCCGCTCGGGAGTGAGGACCGAGGGCCACAGCGCGCGCAGGCCCGCTTCCAGCGGCGGCGTGGTGAAGCCCGCGATCAGTACCGCGCCGACGGCGAGCGGCAGTGGGTGGGCGCCCACGAGCGCGAACACGGCGTAGGCCAGCGCCGAGACCAGCGCCGAGCCGAGCAACACGCCGGTCTGCCCGCGCCGATCCATCCACCGGCCGAGTACCGGCTGCCCGGCCGCGCTCGCCAGGCCGTAGACCGCGGACAGCGCGCCCGCGAGCCCGTAGCCGCCGCCGTCCGCGCGCACCAGCAGCAACACCGCCAACGCGCCCATGCCGTTGGGCAATCGGCCGAACAGCGTGCCGCCGAGCAGGCGCGCCGCGTACGGCACCCGCAGCAGGTCCAGATAGGTCCGCATCCGCGGGTACCGCCCTCCCGTGCCGCATCCGACACGTCCGCACACCGTCCAGTCATACGTATGACTTCCGACTACCACTGTGCCTGCCGGCCCGCCGGCATGGCAAGCGGGTTCTACGCTGGGCCCGCCCCGTCCCCGACACCGCGCCCGAGGTCCCCTTGCCGTCGCCCCAGCCCCCCGCCGGTCGCCCGACCAGCAAGGACGTCGCCAAACACGCCGGCGTGTCGCAGTCCACCGTGTCCCTGGTCCTCGCCGACAAATGGCACGGCCGGGTCTCCCCCGCCACCGTCGCCGCGGTCCGCGACGCCGCGGCGACGCTCGGCTACCGGCCCAACAACTCGGCCCGGTCGTTGCGCCTGGGCCGCACCCGCACCGTGATGCTCGTCGTGCCCGTGCTCACCTCGCCGTTCTTCGGCGCGGTGCACACCGGGGCGGCGCGGGTCGCGGCCGAACGGGACTTCGGCGTCGTGGTCTACCCCACCCGCGACGGCATCGACCTGAGCCCGAACCCGTTCTCCTCGGCCGCCATCGACGGCGTGCTCGCGTCCTCGATGGCCGTCGAGCCGCTGGACGTGCTGCGCTCGGCCGGGCCGGGCAGCGAGGACCTGCCGCTGGTGATGCTGGACAGCGAGCCCGGGCGCGGCGTACCGACCGTCAACGACGACGTGGCCGAGGGCATGCGCGCGTTGGCCGGCTATCTGGTCGGGCTGGGCCACCGCCGGGTCGCCCGGCTGGGCTCCGCCGTGCGGACCTGGACGTTCCGGGCCCGGGACGACGCCTTCCGGGCCGCGTTGGGGCCCGCGGAGGTGGTCGCCGAGGCCGCCGCGCCGCTGACCCTGGACGGCGGGCGCGAGGCCGCGCTGACGCTGCTCGCGTCGCCGGCCCGGCCCACCGTGCTCGTCTGCGACGACGACCTCCAGGCGGCGGGCGCCTACAAGGCCGCCCGCGCGCTCGGGATCCGGGTGCCCGAGGACGTGTCGGTGACCGGCTTCGGCGACCTGCGCTACGCCCGCGTGGTCGAACCCGAACTGACCACGGTCCGGCTGCCCGCCGTCGAACTGGGCGCGCGCGGCATGACCGCGCTGCTCGACCTGCTGGACACCGGCGACGCGGGCCCGGACGTGGTGCTGCCCGGCGAGCTCCTGGTGCGCGGCTCGACCGCGCGGCCCGCGTCCGGCTGAGGCCGCGTCGGTCCCGACACACGTCAGGGCCCGCGCACCGAAGCGGTGCGCGGGCCCTGTGACGTGCGCGGGACTACTCCTCGCCGGCCTCCGGCGTGGCCTCGGGCGCGGTCCCGGCCGCGTCCTCCGCCGCCGCGTCGGCGGCCGGCTCCGCCTCGCCGAGCAGGCGGGTCAGTTGACCGCCCACCAGGCGCTTGAACTTGCGCTGCTGCGGCCGGGTCCGGTCCAGCGTGGCGACCTCCAACTGGGAGGCCGTGATCGAGCGCTTCTCGCCGACACCGTCGCGCGAGAGCGCGTCGACCGCCACCTTGAGCGCGGCCTCGAGGGTGAGCCCCTCACGGTGGCTGCGCTTGAGCTGCTCGGTGATCTGCTCGACGTTGCCGCCCATCGCGACGTAGTTGTGCTCGTCGGCCACCGAGCCGTCGTAGGTGAGCCGATAGATCTGGTCGTCCTCGGGCGCGCTGCCGACCTCGGCGACGATCAGCTCCACCTCGTAGGGCTTCTCGCCGCCGCTGGAGAAGATCGTGCCCAGCGTCTGTGCGTACACGTTCGCCAACCCGCGGGCGGTGACGTCGTTGCGCGCGTACGAGTAGCCGCGGATGTCGGCGTAGCGCACGCCGCCGATCCGCAGGTTCTCGAACTCGTTGTACTTGCCCACCGCCGCGAACGCGATGCGGTCGTAGATCTCGCTGATCTTGTGCAGGGCGCGAGAGTAGTTCTCCGCCACGAACAGGATGCCGTCCGCGTAGGTCAGCACGACCACGCTGCGGCCGCGGGCGATGCCCTTGCGGGCATAGTCGGCCCGGTCCGCCATGGCCTGCTGCGGCGACACATAGAAGGGCGTCGTCACCGTGGAGTCCTTTTCGTCGGAGCCGGTCTCGAAGGGTCGGCTGTTCGGGTCCTCGACATCGGGGTCACGTCAGCGGCGCGGTCGGGCCGTTGGGGTCTTCCATCCGCGCGTCGACCACGGTGCGCACGATCGCGCCCACCTCCTCCGAGGAGAGCCGGCGGATGCCGTCCTCGGTCACCAGGGTCACCACCGGGTAGATCCGCCGGGTCAGGTCCGGCCCGCCGGTGGCGGAGTCGTCGTCGGCGGCGTCGTAGAGCGCCTGGATGCACACCGTCACGATGCCGTCGGCGTCCAGACCGGGGCGGTACAGCTTCTTCAGCGCGCCTCGGGCGAACAGGGAGCCCGAACCCACCGAGTGGAAGCCGTGCTCCTCCGACCGGCCGCCGGTGATGTCGTAGCTGAAGATCCGCCCGGCCCCGCCGTCCACGTCGTAGCCGGCGAACAACGGCACCACCGCCAGGCCCTGCATGGCCATCCCGAGGTTGCCGCGGATCATCTGCGACAGCCGGTTGGCCTTGCCCTCGAGGGACAGCGTGGTGCCCTCGATCTTCTCGTAGTGCTCCAGCTCGACCTGGAACAGCCGGACCATCTCGACCGCGAGGCCGGCGGTGCCGGCGATGCCCACGACCGAGTACTCGTCGGCCGGGAACACCTTCTCGATGTCCCGCTGTGCGATCAGGTTCCCCATCGTGGCGCGCCGGTCGCCGGCCATCACCACGCCACCGTCGAACGTCGCGGTCACGATCGTGGTGCCGTGCGGCGCCTCGATCGTCACGGGCTGCACCGGAGGCGTCCTACGCGCGGGCAACAGTTCGGGCCGGTAGGCGTCGAGAAATTCGGCGAACGAGGACGACCCGGGGGTCAGGAAGGCAGCCGGTAGACGCCCGGTGCCACGAGTGTTGGCTTCCACACGATCCCTTCCACATAGGTTGCGGCCCGGCGCAACGCGTCGGGTCGATCCTTGAACATGCCCAGTGCGGCATTGCAGTTGAAGCAGAGTACGGCTCGGACCCTACCGGTTTCGTGATCATGATCGACGTGTTCGGGCCTGACTGCGACACAGATCGGACATACGCCCATTTGGTCGGCGAGCATGCGCTGCAGGTCGGCCTCGGTGAGGCCGTATTTGCGCATGAAGTATCCGGCGCGACCGTCGATTTTGCGACAGGATTTACAGTTCGCCGCCGGCCCGTCCCATTGCCGGGAACTTTTATGCCATTCGGAATGCGGTTTGATCCGTTCGCATTTCGGACAACGCTTATGGCCGTCCGGCACATCCACCTTCGGACGAACCTTGAATCCGGCACGCTCCCGCCGGGCACGATAACTCTGCGCATTACGCCTTCGGTTGCACTCACGGCAATAGAATGAAAGCCCGTCAGGACTCGCTGCGTTAGATCCGAAGTCCTGAGCGGGCTTCCATCCCTTACAGTCAGGGCAATTCTTGCCCGATTTCAAATCGGACATTTACCCCTATTCACCACCCTTTTGGACAAATCCCCTAACGAATTCCTCAGCGTTCTCCTCTAGCACCTCATCGATTTCGTCCAATACCGCGTCGACGTCGTCCGTCAACTTCTCCTGTCGTTCCTGCACGTCGGACTGTGCCTCGGTAGTGGTCTCGTCGACCTCTTCCGAGCGCTTTGTCGCGCGCTGTTGACCGCCGCTGTCCTTAGTGGCCATGTCACTCACCCCACCTTGTGATCATTTCCTTGAACCGGTGCTTATCCATTCCCCGGAGGGCCTACACCCCCGATCCCGAAGGAGCGGGGGTGTAGGTGCCAACGAGTGTCGGATGCCAGGTGTTCCGGAAGGGGATTTATCCGTTCATTCGCTTTGTTCCCGCGAACGCGCGAGGTCACCCACCCGTGAGGGCCCGGACCAGATCCTCGGCTGTGCGGCAGCGGTCCAGCAGGTCCTTCACGTGGGCCTTCGTCCCGCGCAGCGGTTCCAGGGTGGGTACCCGCTGGAGCGAGTCGTGACCCGCGACGTCGAAGATCACCGAGTCCCACGAGGCGGCGGCCACCTCGTCGGCGTACTGCTCCAGACAGCGACCGCGGAAGTACGCCCGGGTGTCCTCCGGCGGCAGGTGCACCGCGCGTTGCACCTCGGCCTCGCCTGCGATCCGCTCGAAGCGGTCCTCCAGCTTGTTGTACAGGCCCTTGTCGGGCCGTACGTCCGCGTACTGGAGGTCGACCAGGTGCAGCCTCGGCGCGTCCCACTCGAGGGCGTCCCGCTGTCGGTAGCCCTCCAGGAGTTGCAGCTTGGCCACCCAGTCCAGCTCGCGCGCGAGCGACATCGGGTCGGTCTCCAGGCGGGCGAGCACCGACTCCCAGCGGTCGAGCACGTCGGTGGTGTCCGCGTCGACATCCTTGCCGAACCGGTTCTCCACGTACTTGCGGGCCAACTCGAGGTATTCGAGCTGGAGCTGGATCGCGGTCAGTTTGCGGCCGTTGCGCAGCGTGATGAGCTGCTTGAGGGTGGGATCGTGGGAGACCTCGTGCAGCGTGCGCACGGGCTGGTCCACGGTCAGGTCGTTGCCGAGGAAGCGGTCCTCGATCATCGACAGGACCAGCGCGGTGGTGCCGAGCTTGAGGTAGGTGGACACCTCGGACAGGTTCGCGTCACCGATGATCACGTGCAGGCGCCGGTACTTCTCGGCGTCCGCGTGCGGCTCGTCGCGGGTGTTGATGATCGGCCGCTTGAGCGTGGTCTCCAGGCCGACCTCGACCTCGAAGTAGTCCGCTCGCTGGCTGATCTGGAAGCCGTGGGCGGAGCCGTCCTGGCCGATGCCCACCCGCCCCGCGCCGCAGATCACCTGGCGGGAGACGAAGAACGGGGTCAGGTGCCGGACGATGTCGGCGAACGGCGTGGCGCGCTGCATGAGGTAGTTCTCGTGCGTGCCGTAGGACGCGCCCTTGTTGTCGGTGTTGTTCTTGTACAGCAGGATCTGCTGGCCGCCGGGCAGCTCGGCGGCGCGCCGCGCGGCCTCGGCCATGATGCGTTCGCCGGCCTTGTCCCAGATCACCGCGTCACGCGGGTTGGTGGTCTCGGGCGCGCTGTACTCCGGGTGGGCGTGGTCGACGTAGAGCCGAGCGCCGTTGGTCAGGATCACGTTGGCGAGGCCGACGTCCTCGTCGGTGAGCTGGCTCGAGTCGGCCAGTTCGCGCGCGAGGTCGAACCCGCGCGCGTCGCGCAGCGGATTCTCCTCCTCGAAGTCCCAGCGGGCCCGCCGGGCCCGCTGCATCGCTGCGGCGTACGCGTTCACGATCTGGGAAGACGTCAACATCGCGTTGGCGTTCGGATGTCCGGGTACGGAGATCCCGTACTCGGTTTCAATGCCCATCACACGCCGGACGGTCATGCGACCCCCTCGTCCCTCACCCGGCCGGTACCCGAGTCACACTCTCCGTGATCCGGGTACACCCTGGTCATGCTGCCGAGCCTATTGCCGTTGGATTGCCTTGGGGATACGGCCGGAACTATTGCCCTGTGCTGACGTGTCGTCCCGGCACGGCGCCGCGGCCCGTGTTCGACCTGAACACGGGCCGCGGCATCGGTGGTCAATCGGTACTCGATCGGGATCAGAGGTACTGACCGGTGTTGGCCACGGTGTCGATGGAGCGACCGGCCTCGTCGCCCTGCTTGCCCGAGACCAGCGTGCGGATGTAGACGATCCGCTCGCCCTTCTTGCCGGAGATCCGCGCCCAGTCGTCGGGGTTGGTGGTGTTGGGCAGGTCCTCGTTCTCCTTGAACTCGTCGACGCACGCGGCGAGCAGGTGGGCCACCCGGATGCCCTTCTGGCGGTGCTCCAGGAAGTCCTTGATCGCCATCTTCTTCGCGCGACCGACGATGTTCTCGATCATCGCGCCGGAGTTGAAGTCCTTGAAGTACAGGGTCTCCTTGTCACCGTTGGCGTAGGTGACCTCCAGGAAGCGGTTCTCGTCGTTCTCCGAGTACATCCGCTCCACCGCGACCTGGATCATCCCGGTGACCGTGGCGGCCCGGTTGCCGCCGTGTTCCACCAGGTCGTCGTCGTGCAGCGGCAGCGAGACCTTGAGGTACTTGGCGAAGATGTCCTTGGCCGCCTCGGCGTCCGGACGCTCGATCTTGATCTTCACGTCGAGCCGGCCCGGCCGCAGGATGGCCGGGTCGATCATGTCCTCGCGGTTGGAGGCGCCGATCACGATGACGTTCTCCAGGCCCTCCACGCCGTCGATCTCGGACAGGAGCTGCGGAACGATGGTGTTCTCCACGTCCGAGCTGACGCCCGACCCTCGGGTGCGGAAGAGCGAGTCCATCTCGTCGAAGAAGACGATGACGGGGGTGCCCTCGCTGGCCTTCTCACGAGCCCGCTGGAAGACCAGGCGGATGTGCCGCTCGGTCTCGCCGACGTACTTGTTGAGCAGTTCGGGACCCTTGATGTTGAGGAAGTAGCTCTTGCCCTGTTCGTTGCCCTGGGCCTCGGCCACCTTCTTCGCGAGCGAGTTCGCGACCGCCTTGGCGATCAGCGTCTTGCCGCAGCCGGGGGGGCCGTAGAGCAGGATGCCCTTGGGCGGGCGCAGCTCGTGTTCCTTGAACAGGTCGGGGTGGAGGTAGGGCAGCTCCACCGCGTCGCGGATCATCTCGATCTGGTTCCGCAGACCGCCGATCTTGGTGTAGTCGATGTCCGGGACCTCTTCGAGGACCAGTTCCTCGACCTCGCTCTTGGGAACCCGCTCGTACACGTAGCCCGATCGGGAATCGAGCAGAAGCGAGTCCCCCGCGCGCAGCGGGGAGTCCATCAGCGGCTCGGCGAGGCGCACCACGCGCTCCTCGTCGGTGTGCCCGATGACCAGGGCTCGTTCGCCGTCCTCGAGCAGTTCCTTGAGCATCACCACGTCGCCGACCCGCTCGAACTCCATCGCGTCGACCACGTTCATGGCCTCGTTGAGCATGACCTCCTGGCCACGCTGGAGTTCGTCGAGCTCGATGTTGGGGCTGACGTTCACCCGGAGCTTGCGCCCGCCGGTGAAGATGTCCGCCGTGCCGTCCTCGTTGGCCTGTAGGAACACGCCGAACCCCGAGGGGGGTTGGGCGAGTCGGTCCACTTCCTCCTTGAGGGCCACGATCTGGTCGCGGGCCTCCCTCAAGGTCGCGACCAATCGCTCGTTCTGTGTGGTCATGCCGGCCAAGGACGTCTGAAGATCGACGACCCGCTCCTCGAGCAAACGGCTCTGGCGCGGTGAGTCGGCGAGCTTGCGACGCAGGACGGCGACTTCCTGCTCTAGAAAAGAAACCTGGCTTACGAGGTCGTCCGTACCCCGAGCCGGCCTCCCACCACGGTTCATGTCGTCGTCGTGGACTGCCACGGCCCTCACCTCCTCCTGGGAGCTGCGACGTCTCCGACCCTACCTACGGCAGGAGGGGTTGAAACCCCTTGATCAGCAAGACTGTCCGGGCGTGTCCGATCTTCACCCGTGCGATTGCCCCCACGCTTGTGAGGATCAGATACCCACCTCACCACCTCGGGAAGCAGCCGCGAGTAGGGTCTGTTGCTCGCGTGTCGATACGAATCGGTGAAGAGAGAGGCCGCATGTCCGCGGAAAACGAACCCCTCGAGGTCTGGATCGATCAGGATCTCTGCACCGGGGACGGCATCTGCGTCCAATACGCGCGAGAGGTCTTCGAGCTGGACATCGACGGCCTCGCGTACGTCAAGGGCGACGACGACGAGCTGCGCACCGAGCCGGGCGCGGTGGTCCCGGTGCCCGCGCCACTGCTGGTGGAAGTGATCGACGCCACACGCAAGTGTCCCGGCGATTGCATCCATATGCGTCGGGTTTCCGACGGCGTCGAGGTGTATGGGCCGGACGCGTCCTGAATTCCGCTTCGTACGCCCCGGTCTGGCGACGCGTCAGATCCGTTGGGCACCGAGCGGGGTGAGACGCCAACGGAGCGTGCCGTCGACGTCGGGGCAGCAGCGGGGGACGTCCGGGCCGGACCAGCCCAGGGTGTGCGCGGTGATCGAGTCGCCGTCCCGGGTGACGTCGCTCACCAGCAGGCCCTCGTCGGTGTCGAGCAGGGTGGCCACCAGCCGGGGTGTGCCGGTGTCCGCGGCGGCGTAGGCCAGCAGCGCGGCGGGCGGGGAGCCGGAGCCGGCCGCGCACTCGACCCGGACCACGGTGGGGCCGGTCGGGTCGGTCAGCACGGTCTTGAGCTGTGCGCCCACGCCCGGGCAGTCGATCGGGAAGTCGATCCGGGCGAGCTCCGCCTCGGTGGGGCCGCCGGCGGATCGGCTGCGGGAGATCGGCACGGCCTGCGCGGCCTCGGGAGCGTGACCCGCCGCCTGCCCCTGATGCGACGTGCTCGTGGTGTTCTCCCCCGGCTGGATGGTGCGCGGCGCGGCCGGTGGATCCTGCTGATTGGGCCGGTCCCTGGCGGGCGCGGTGACACCCGGTATGCCGCCGTCCAGGGATGCCGCGGCCCAGATCACCAGGCCGGTGCCGACGATGAGTGCGAACACGATGGCCGCGGCGGCGAAGGCGATGCCGTTGCGGACGTCGGGGACCTCGACGCGCCGGCGCGCGGAGGTGTCGGATGGTGCGTCGGTGGTCACGAGCCCGCGGGTACTGTCGCCGCGCGCGGGCCGGGTCTCAGGGTGATCGTCCGCCACGGTGGACGACCTTATGGGGCGGGCCGGGTCCCGGTACAGGGTCCCGGCCCGCCTTGTCTCAACCATTGCCTGACGATGGGTCAGGATTCGAGCGGGGTACCGGCCTCCGCGCCGGGGCCGGCGTAGTCGTCGCCGTAGGAGCCCTTGGACGGGCGGCGCCGGCGCAGCGGCGGCTCGACCCCGTCGGCGAGGCGCCGGGCGGTGACCAGGAAGCCGGTGTGGCCGATCATCCGGTGGTCGGGGCGGACCGCGAGGCCCTCGACGTGCCAGGAGCGGACCATCGACTCGAAGGGCTGCGGCTCGGTGAAGCAGTTCATCACGCGCATGGTCTCCACGGTGCGCGAGAGCTGCGTGGTGGTGGCCACGTAGCAGCACACCAGGCCGCCGGGCGCGAGCGCCTTGTAGACCGCGTCCAGGCATTCCCAGGGCGCGAGCATGTCGAGGATCACCCGGTCGACCCCGGTCTCCACGAGGTTGTCCTGGAGGTCGCCGACGGTGAGCTTCCAGGCGGGGTGGGGGGCGCCGAAGTAGCGCTCGACGTTCTTGCGGGCGATGTCCGCGAAGTCCTGTCGGCGTTCGTAGGAGGCGAGCTGCCCGGTGTCGCCGATGGCGCGGAGCAGGAAGGTGCTCAGCGCGCCGGAGCCGACGCCGGCCTCGACGACGCGGGCGCCGGCGAAGATGTCGGCCATCGCGAGGATCTGGCCGGCGTCCTTCGGGTAGATCACCGCGGCGCCGCGGGGCATGGACAGGACGAAGTCGGGGAGCAGAGGTCGCAGCGCGAGGTAGTCGGTGTTCCCGGTGGACCGTACGACGGTCCCTTCGGGAGCGCCGATCAGCGCGTCGTGTTGAAACGAGCCCTTGTGGGTGTGGAACGCCTTGCCCGCTTCGAGCGTGAAGGTGTGGTGGCGGCCCTTGGGATCGGTCAGCTGAACCTGGTCCCCGACCTGGAAGGGTCCGCGCCTGCGCGCGGCACCGGTCGGTTCGGACATGGGGGTCAGCCTAGTCGGTCGTGGACGACGCTCCGACGCGTGGGTGCGGGCCCCGTGGGGGTCAAACCGGGACTCGGTTGCATAGCATCTTGGACGTGACTGATTCGAGCAGGCCGCAGGGACGCAGGATGCGGCAGGACGACGCCCCGCGCCGGGAGCCGAGGCGTGGCCTGCTCATGGGGCGCCCCTTCGGGGTGCCGGTCTATGTCGCGCCGACGTGGTTCGTGATCGCTGCGGTGATCACCGTGTTGTTCGCGCCGACCTTCGAGAGCCTGTTCCCGGATCTGGGTCCGTGGCGGTTCGTGTTGTCGTTCGGCTTCGCGGTGCTGTTGTACGTGTCCGTGCTGGTGCACGAGTTGGCGCACGCGGTGACGGCGCTGCGGCTGGGCTTGCCGGTGCGGCGGATCACCATCCAGTTCCTGGGCGGGGTGTCCGAGATCGACAAGCCGGAGACGGCCCGGCACGAGTTCCTGGTGTCGGCGGCGGGTCCGGCGTTGTCACTGCTGCTCGGTGGCGGTTTCTGGGTGATCGGTCTGGCGCTGGACGTGGACACGCTGGCGGGGCGGATGGTCGCGTTGTTGGCGGTGTCCAATCTGCTGGTGGCCGCGTTCAACCTGTTGCCGGGGCTGCCGCTGGACGGTGGCCGGATGTTGCGGGCGGTGGTGTGGCGGGTCAGCGGGCGGCCGTTGGCCGGCACGATCGCGGCGTCCTGGGCGGGTCGGGTGCTCGCGGTGGTGGTGCTGATCGCGGCGGCGTTGTGGTCGCTGGGCGCGGACGCGGGAGCGCGCACGTACACGTTGATCTTCGGTGCGTTGGTGGCCGGATTCATGTGGGCGGGTGCGGTGCAGTCGCTGCGCGCGGAGCGGCTGCGGGAGCGGTTGCCGGAGTTGCGGGTGCGGTTGTTGACCCGGCGGGCGATCCCGGTGGCGGCGGATGTGCCGTTGTCGGAGGCGCTGCGGCGGGCGCACGAGGAGGGTGCGCGCGGGCTGGTCGTGGTGGATCGGGGCGGGGATCCGGTCGGGGTGGTGCGTGAGGCCGCGGTGTTGGCGACGCCGGAGCACCGCAGGCCGTGGGTGGCGGTGGGGCCGTTGGCGCGGGATCTGGGGCCGGGGATGAAGGTGGGCGCGGATCTGGCCGGGGAGGATCTGCTGGTTGCGATGCGGGCGGCGCCGGCGAGTGAGTACCTGGTGGTGGAGCGGGACGGCGGGGTGTACGGGGTGTTGTCCCGGAGCGATGTCGAGCATGCGTTTTTGGCCATGATGCGGGGTTGAGGGCGGGGTTCTTCGGCCTCACTCGCCGGCCGGGCTACTTGGCCTCGAGCGCCGGCCGGGCTGGGTGGTCGTCGCGGTTGCGGTGGGTAATGCTCGGCTCTGTTTGGCCTCGAACGCCGGCCGGGCTGGAAAGTTCGTACGGCTTCGGCGTGGTGGTTGCGCAAGTGGCGCTTGGCTTGTTTTGGCCTCACCGCCGGCCGGGCTGAAGGGTTCGTACGCCTTTGGCGTGATGGTTGCGGTGGGTGGTGTTCGGCTTGGCTTCAAGCCCGGCCGGGCCGACGCGGCGCCGGCCGGGTCTGGTGGTGATGCCTGCCGGCTCGGGGGGTCAGGGAGTGATGGTGATGGTGTAGCGGCCGTCTCGGGTGGTGGTGATTCGGGCCGTGTTGTCGCGGGTGTCGGTGTGGGTGCGGCCGGGGCCGGTGACGCGGATGGTCGGGGGCTTGGCGTAGACGTCCTTGGGGAGGGCGATCTCGGTGGGGCCCTGGGCGCCCCGGCGGGTGGTGAAGGTGAGCGTGTAGGTGCGGGTGTCCGGGTTGTAGCCGAAGCTCTCGGGATTGCCGGCCACGGCGCGCGCGTAGGGCTGCACCAGCAGTTTGTTGTTGGGCTTCATCCGGCCGTCGGCGTCCAGCGTGCAGTAGCCGCCGCCGTTGCACCATTGCCAGCCCGCCCAGCCGGTGCCGAATCGGTCCATGGCCGCGGTCATCCGCTTGTAGAACAGCGGGATGTTGGGCAGCGACTGGTCCGGCGGCCCCCACTCCCCCACGATCACCGGGAGTTTGTTCGCCTTCGGGTAGGCGGTGATCGCGGCCTCGTAGTTCTCGATGAAGCCGCCGTCGGGGTCGTAGTCGGCGCCGGTCTCCATCGCGGTCTCGTAGAAGTGCGGGGCGTAGACGACCTTGTCGTCGGTGATCGGGCCGAGCGCGGTGGGCAGGCCCAGGCCGACCACGGGGGTGGGTTCGACCAGGATCCAGTTGCGTCGGTCGACCAGGCGGATCGCGTCGGTGAGCCGGTTCCACATGTCGGTGATCTGGGTCGATTCGAGCCGGGCGGCGGCGGTGGGGATGTCCTCGCCCTCGCGGAAGCGGCCCATCGGCTCGTTCATCAGGTCGTAGCCGAGCACGGCGGGGTGCCTGCCGAACGTGGCGGCGACCTTCATCCACATCTGCGCGTGCGCGCGTCGCAGGTCGCGGTCGTTGTACAGGTGGTCGAAGGCGGCCTGCACGCCGGGCGTGTAGTACTCGGCGAACCAGTCGCCGGGGACCGGCTCGTACGGCAGGCCCTCGTCGCGGGTGGTCCATTCCGGGTTGCCCCGGTGGTCGTTGAAGTACGGGCCGTAGATGTCCTGGTGGGCGTCCAGCACGACCTTGATGTGGTACTTCTCCGCCCAACCGAGGATGCGTTCCATCCGGGCCAGGTAGTCGCGGCTGTAGCGGCCGGGGCTCGGTTCCAGGTCGTCCCAGAAGAACAGCACCCGGGCCAGGTTGAAGCCGCGGTCGGAGAGTTCGCGGAACTGCTTCTCGGTGACGTCCTTGAACGCCTCCGCGCCCCGGTGTTCCTTGTCGCCGATGTTGAAGCCGCGCCACTGGGTGGCCCGGCCGCGCTCGTCGGCGATGAAGGTGCGGTCGCCGACCGTGATCTTGTCCGGCCCGCGGCCGTGCCGGTCCTCCTGCGCGGACGCCGGGGTGGGCAGACCCGCCAGGAGCAGGCCGCCGGTGATCGCGGCGGCCACGTGCAGCCGGGTGCGGGTGGGGACGCGCATGGGACCTCCGTCGAGGTTGCGGATGGGGTGTGTGGGACCCGTGGTGCCGGGACTCTACTGAGCGGTAGTAGCGATTGACAGAGGCGCTCCGCCCCTCGGGCGCTCAGGGTGTCGCCCCGCACGCTTAGGGTGGTCGCCATGAGTGTCAGCCCCTCCGAGACCGCCTCCGACGAGAACACCCCGGCCGTCGAGCCCGCCGGCGACACCGCGGGTGTCGTGGTGCCCGCCCAGGGCGGTGAGCGCGGGCCCCGGCCACCGGTGTCGTTGTCGCCGTCCCGGGCCGCGGACTTCATGCAGTGTCCGCTGCTGTACCGGCTGCGGGTGATCGACAAGCTGCCGGAGAAGCCGAGCGCCGCGGCCACGCGCGGCACGGTCGTGCACACGGTGCTGGAGCGGCTGTTCGACCTGCCCAGCGGCGAGCGCACACCGGAGCGGGCGGTGGCGATGGTGCGGCCGGCGTGGGACGAGTTGCTGGCCGAGCGCCCGGAGTTGGCCGAGTTGTTCGGCGAGGACGTCGCGGGTCTGGGTACCTGGTTGCAGGACGCGGACAAGCTGGTCGAGCGCTACTTCACGCTGGAGGATCCGAACCGGCTGGAGCCGGCCCGGCGCGAGCTCTACGTGGAGACGACGCTGGAGGACGGCCTGATCCTGCGCGGGGTCGTGGACCGGCTCGACGTGGCGCCGGCGGGCGATCTGCGGGTGGTGGACTACAAGACGGGCAAGGCCCCGTCGCCGATGTTCCAGGACAAGCCGCTGTTCCAGATGAAGTTCTACGCGCTGGTGTTGTGGCGGCAGCACGGCCGGGTGCCGCGCCGGTTGCAGCTCGTCTATCTGGGCAGCGGCGACGTGATCACCTACGACCCGGACGAGGGCGAGTTGCTGGCGGTCGAGCGCAAGCTGCGGGCGCTGTGGCAGGCGATCGATCTGGCGACCCGGACGGGCGAGTGGCTGCCCCGGAAGTCGAAGTTGTGCGGGTGGTGCGATCACCGGGAGGTGTGCCCCGAGTTCGGTGGCACACCTCCGGTGTATCCGTTGCCCGTGGTGCCCGCGTAGCCGCCGGTCGCCGCCCCGGTCAGATCGCGCCGGGGCGGACCAGGCCGCTCTCGTAGGCGTAGACGGCGGCCTGGACCCGGTCGCGCAGGCCGAGCTTGGTCAGCACGTGGCCCACGTGGGTCTTGACCGTGGTCTCGCTGACGTACAACTCGGCGGCGATCTCGGCGTTGGACATCCCGCGCGCGACCAGGCGCAGCACCTCCACCTCGCGTTCGGTGAGCATCGCGAGCGTGTCGGGCGTGGGGTCCTCGGCGGAGGGCAGCCGTGCGGCGTACATGTCCAGGAGCCGCCGGGTGATGCTCGGCGCGAGCAGCGCCTCGCCCTCGGCGATCACCCGGATCGCGGTGACCAGGTCGTCGGCGGGCACGTCCTTGAGCAGGAAACCGCTCGCTCCCGCGCGCAGCGCCTCGACCACGTATTCGTCGAGGTCGAAGGTGGTGAGCACGAGCACACGGGCGGTGTTCTCCCCGTCGCGGCCCGATCCGGCGATCCGCCGGGTGGCCTCGACGCCGTCCATGCGGGGCATGCGGATGTCCATCAGCACCACGTCGGGCTGCAGGGCGCGGACCTGTTCGACGGCCTGTTCGCCGTCGGCGGCCTCGCCGACCACGGCGATGTCGGGCTCGGCCTCCAGGATCATCCGGAAGCCGGTGCGCAGCAGTGGCTGATCGTCGACCAGGATGACGCGGATCGTCATGGGCGGGTCTGCTCCAGTCGGTCGGGGGCGACACCGTCCGGCGGGGCGGCGGTGTCGGCGGTGTTCGTGGTGGACAGGGGGATGCGCGCGAGGACCTCGAAGCCGTCCTGGGCCCGGGGCCCCGCGTACAGGCGTCCACCGTAGAGGGAGACCCTCTCACGCATCCCGAGCAGGCCGTGCCCGGTGCGGTCGCCGGTGGGTACGGTGCTGCCGCCTCGGCCGTCGTCGGCGACGCGGACCAGGAGTTCGGTGCGGCTGTAGCGCAGGAGCACGCGGGCCTCGGCGGGGCCTGCGTGCTTGAGCGTGTTCGTCAGGGCTTCCTGGACGATCCGGTAGGCCGCCAGGTCGATGCCCGGCGGCAGCTCGCAGGGGGCGCCCTCCAGGGACAGCTCGACCGGGAGCCCGGCCTCGCGGACCTGGGTGACCAGCGTGTCGAGTTGGTCCAGGCCCGGCTGGGGGGCGTTGTGGCCCTCGTTGGGCCCGCCCACCGCGTCGGTGGTGTCGCGCAGGATGCCGACCAGGCGACGCATCTCCACCAGCGCGCCGCGGCCGGTCTGCTCGACCGCGGCCATCGCCTCCTTGGCCCGGTCCGGATTGCGCGCGACCATCCGCTGCGCGGCGGAGGCCTGCACGGTCATCACCGAGACGTGGTGGGCGACCACGTCGTGCAGTTCGCGGGCGATCCGGCCGCGTTCCTCGGCGATCGCGGCGCGGGTGTCCGCCTCGCGGGTGCGCTCCAGGCGGTCGGCGCGGGCCTCGAGTTCGGCGGTGTAGGCACGCCGGAATCCGACGCTGCGGGCGAACGCCCAGACCGCGAACATCGCGGCGAGGTTGGCGACGATGTCGAGGAACTCCACGTCGCTGTCGCGCAGTGCGAGCCACGCGATGGTGGCGCTCTCGGTGAACGCGAGCGCGCAGGCGGCGGGCACCCGGGAGCGGCCGACCGCGACCGCGTACAGCGCGACGATCTGGCCGATCCCGGCGCCGGCGGATTCGTAGTTCGCGCCGGCCAGGATCAGCCCGGCGACGCTGACCGCGATCAGCACGCGCAGCGAGTGCGCGCCGCGCCACAGCAGCGGGACGGCGGTGAGCACGGCGAGCAGGATGCCCCACACGTCCGGGTCGCGGACGTCGTCGCGGCCGAGTTCGTGGAAGTACAGGCCGCCCACGGCGAAGACCGTCAGCAGCAGCACCAGTGCCAGGTCGAGCACGGTGGGGCGCGGCCAGGGTTGGCGGGTGTCGCGGCGGAGTTCCTGGACGAAGTCGGCCAGGCAGGCCCGTGATCGGGCGAGCCGGGGCACCGATGGGTTCGGTCCGGGCGGGGCTGAGGTCCCGGCGGGGGTGTCCGGGGCTGGGGTCACGGCGCGCACATCTCTTACGGTAGAGCCCTTGGCCGGGGGTTAAGACCCCCCAGGGGCCCGGTCTCGTCCCCTGGGAGGAGCGGTGGGCCGATCTCCTCCTCGGGGCGGAGTCGCGGGCCGTACTCAACGGTGTGGCGGCGCGGGCGAGGGGGTGCGGCGAACGCGAGGGACTTCCCTGAAGCCCTGCCGTTCGCGATCACCAACACTGGACAACACACGGGGAACCCGGAAACGGGAACCGCGGGGATGTACTACGGGGGTAGTACGGGGGTCCGATCCTCTCGGGGTTCGGACGGAGCACGACCGGGAGACCTCTCGGCGGTCACGGGGACGGGGGAAACCGCCGCCGGGAGGTCGACAGGACCGACGGGGAAGCAGTACGGGTCGGAGCACGGGGGCTCCGGCACGGGGGAACGCAGTACACGGGGAAAACGCGGTACCGCAGTACACGGGGGAACGCAGTACGGGGGAAACACGGGGATGTGGGAGCGGACGGGCCTTCGGGCCCGTCCGCTCCCACCTGTTTGTGCCGACGGTGTACGGCGGGGGTCGGCTCCCGACCGCCTCGGGTTCGGCGCGCGAGGTGCGGGGCGCGGCGCGTGGGGGCGCGGCCGGCTCAGCGGGCGACGCGGGAGCGGACCAGTTCGCCCAGGAAGGCCAGGTCGACCTCTTCGAGGGAGTCGACCACGGTGCGCGTCGGCGCGGGCGTGATCGGCGTCATGCTCGGCACCGCCAGCACGACGCAGCCGGCCGCCTCGCCGGAGGCGATGCCGGTGGGCGAGTCCTCGACGACCACGCAGGACCACGGCTGGACGTCCAGCCGGCGGGCCGCGGTCAGGTACGGATCGGGGTGTGGCTTGGTACGGGCGATCTCGTCGCCGGCCAGGGTGAAGCGGAAGTGGTGGGCGCCCAACGAGGGCAGCACCGCGTCGACGATCACCCGCTGGGACGCGGTGACCAGCGCGCACGGCACGCCGGCGTCGTCGACCTCGGCGAGCAACCGTTTGGCGCCCGGGCGCAGGTCCACGCCGTCGCGCAGCGCGGCGACCATGCCGGTGTTGATCCGGTGCTCGAGTTCGGCGGGCGCGACGTCGAGGCCGGAGACCGAGAGCAGGTAGGCGACGGCGCGCTCCATCGGGCTGCCGAGCAGGTGCTCGGCGTGCTGCGCGGTGAGGGTGAAGCCGAGGTCGGCCATGACGGCGGTCTCGGTGGCGAACCAGTTGCGTTCGGTGTCGACCAGGGTGCCGTCCATGTCGAACAGGACCGCCCCGAGGCCGTGGCCCGGGCGTGCTCCGGTCGTGGTCGTGAGCGCTGCCGTCATCGTGTGGCCGCCTCTCCCCCGGTACGGGAAATCGTGGTGTGGATGGGGTGGGTCGATCTCCTCACGCGGGTTCTCCATGGGTGCGATCCGCCGGTTGGCTCCGGCGGGTCCTCGATTGTGCGGCCCCGTCAGGGATTGGGCAACCGCCGAACGGGGTCGTATGCGGAAACGGTGACCGAAGCGGTCACGGCGAGCGGGTTCGCCAGCTCCGCGATCGTGGAGCGCAGCCGGCCGGGGTCGGTGTGCCAGGCGCTGGGGCCCATCGCCACCACGGTGGCGATGGCGGTGTGGTCGAGCGCCATGGTGAAGGTGTGCGTGTGCCGCTCGCGCACGGTGAACCAGGGCGCGAGTTTGGCGTCGATGCGTTCCTGTTTGTCCGGGTCGACCTGGAGCAGGCCGAGCGCGGGCACCAGTTCGGCCAGGTGTCCCGCGGTGGGCGCGGCGACCAGCAGGGTGCCCTCGGCGGCCAGGATCCGGTGCAGTTCGGGCGGGTTGCGCGGGGCGAACACGTTGAGCACCCGTGCCGCGGCGCCGGTGCGTACCGGCAGCGGGCGCCACGCGTCGCAAACGGCGGCGCCCATCCGCGGGTGTGCGCGGGCGGCCCGGCGCAGCGCGTACTTGGAGATGTCCAGGGCCAGCCCGTGCCGCTCGGGCAGCGTGTCCAGCACGTGGGCGAGGTGGTGTCCGGTGCCCGCGCCGACGTCGACGAGGGCGCCGGGCACGGCGCCTGCGCTCGCGGCGGCCAGCGCGTCGCCGATCGGGTCGTAGTGGCCCGCGCCGAGGAAGTCGACGCGGGCCGCGACCATGGCGGCGGTGTCGGCGGTGCCGACCGAGCCGGTGCCGGTGAGCAGGTTGACGTAGCCCTGCTTGGCGACGTCGAAGCTGTGCCCGGCGGCGCAGCGCAGGGTGTGGTCCGCCGCCGCCAGGTCCGCGCCGCAGTGCGGGCAGGCGAGGGTTCCTACGACGTCGCCGAGCATGTGCCTCGTTCTTGGGTGACGGGTGGGCCGGGTTGTCTCAGCGGGCGTTGAAGTAGTTCGCCTCGGGGTGGTGCAGCACGATCGCGTCGGTGGACTGTTCCGGGTGCAGTTGGAACTCCTCGGACAGCTCGACGCCGATCCGCTCGGGCCCCAGCAGGGCGGTGATCTTGGCCCGGTCCTCCAGGTCGGGACAGGCGCCGTAGCCGAGCGAGAAGCGCGCGCCGCGGTAGTGCAGCTTGAGCATGCCGTCGAGGTCGTTCGGGTCCTCGCCCGCGAAGCCGAGTTCGGCGCGCACCCGGGCGTGCCAGTACTCGGCCAGGGCCTCGGCGAGCTGTACGGACAGGCCGTGCAGTTCGAGGTAGTCGCGGTAGGCGTTCTCGGCGAACAGCTTCGCGGTGGCGTCGGACAGGCGCGGGCCCATGGTGGCGATCTGGAAGCCGACCACGTCGATCTCGCCGGAGTCCTCCGGGCGGAAGAAGTCGGCCAGGCACAGGTGCCGGTCGCGGCGTTGGCGCGGGAAGGTGAACCGGGTGCGTTCGTTGCCCGCGTCGTCGAGCACGATCAGGTCGTCGCCCTTGGACACGCACGGGAAGTAGCCGTAGACCACGCCGGCGTCGAGCAGGTTGTCGGTGACGATGCGGTCGAGCCAGTAGCGCAGGCGCGGGCGGCCCTCGGTCTCGACCAGTTCCTCGTAGGAGGGCCCGTCGCCGCCCCGGGTGGGCTTGAGGCCCCACTGGCCCATGAAGGTGGCCCGCTCGTCCAGCCACGAGGCGTAGTCGTTGAGCTGAATGCCCTTGACCACGCGGTCGCCCCAGAACGGCGGGGTGGGCACGGGGTTGTCGACGGCCACGTCCGAGCGGGCGGGCATCTCCTCGGGTTCGGTCTCGATCACCTTGGCGGCGGCCACCTTGCGCCGGCGCAGCGCGGGCAGTTCGACGCCGGGGACGCCGCGCTTGACGCCCATCAGGGCGTCCATCAGGCGCAGGCCCTCGAACGCGTCGCGGGCGTAGCGGACCTCGCCGGCGTAGATGTCGTAGAGGTCCTCTTCGACGTAGGCGCGGGTGAGGGCGGCGCCGCCGAGGATGACCGGGTAGCCGGCGGCCAGGCCGCGGGTGTTCAGCTCCTGGAGGTTTTCCTTCATGATCACGGTGGACTTGACCAGCAGGCCGGACATCCCGATCACGTCTGCGCGGTGTTCCTCGGCGGCTTCCAGGATGGCCGAGACCGGCTGCTTGATACCGATGTTGACCACGTTGTAGCCGTTGTTGGACAGGATGATGTCGACGAGGTTCTTGCCGATGTCGTGCACGTCGCCCTTGACGGTGGCCAGCACGATGGTGCCCTTGCCGTCCTCGCCCTCGACCTTTTCGATGTGCGGTTCCAGGTGCGCGACGGCGGACTTCATCACCTCGGCGGACTGGAGCACGAAGGGCAGTTGCATCTGGCCGGAGCCGAAGAGTTCACCGACGACCTTCATGCCGGCCAGGAGCGTGTCGTTGATGATCACCAGGGCGCTGCGCTCGCGCAGTGCCTCGTCCAGGTCCTCTTCGAGGCCGGCCCGCTCGCCGTCGATGATCCGGCGCTCGAGGCGCTCGTTCAGCGGCAGTGCGGCCAGTTCCTGGGCGCGGGTGGCGCGCACCGACTTGGCGTCGACGCCCTCGAACAGTTCCAGGAAGCGCTGGAGGGGGTCGTAGTCCTCGCGGCGGCGGTCGTAGACCATGTCGAGGGCGACCTCGCGCTGCTCCTCGGGGATGCGCGCCATCGGCAGGATCTTGCTGGCGTGCACGATCGCCGAGTCCAGGCCGGCTTCGATGCACTCGTTGAGGAAGACCGAGTTGAGCACGATGCGCGCGGCCGGGTTGAGGCCGAAGGAGACGTTGGACAGGCCCAGGGTGGTCTGCACGTCGGGGTGGCGGCGCTTGATCTCGCGGATCGCCTCGATGGTCTCGATGCCGTCGCGGCGGGTCTCCTCCTGGCCGGTGCCGATCGGGAAGGTGAGCGCGTCGATGATGATGTCGGAGACCTTGATCCCCCACTCGCCGGTGAGCGCGGTGATCAGCCGTTCGGCGACTCGGACCTTCCATTCGGCGGTGCGGGCCTGGCCCTCCTCGTCGATGGTCAGCGCGACCACGGCGGCGCCGTGTTCCTTGACCAGCGGCATGATCCGGCGAAAGCGCGAGGTGGGGCCGTCGCCGTCCTCGTAGTTGACCGAGTTGACCACGGCGCGCCCGCCGAGCAGTTCCAGGCCCGCTTCGAGCACCTCGGGCTCGGTGGAGTCGAGCATGATCGGCAGCGTGGAGGCGGTGGCCAAGCGGCCGGCCAGGGCCTTCATGTCGGCGACGCCGTCCCGGCCGACGTAGTCGATGTTCAGGTCGAGCATGTGCGCGCCGTCGCGGGTCTGGTCGCGGGCGATGTCGAGGCAGTCGTCGTAGCGGCCTTCGAGCATGGCCTCGCGGAACGCCTTGGAGCCGTTGGCGTTGGTGCGCTCGCCGATGGACAGGTAGGACAGGTCCTGGCGGAAGGGCACCGACTGGTAGAGCGACGCGGCGGCGGGCTCGTGCCGGGGGTTGCGGGGGGCGAGTTCGCGCCCGTGCACGCGTTCGACGACGGCCTTCAGGTGCGCGGGCGTGGTGCCGCAGCAGCCGCCGACCAGGGCCAGGCCGTACTCGGTGGTGAACGTGTCGTGCGCGTCCGCCAGTTCCTCGGGGGTGAGCGGGTAGTGCGCGCCGTCCTTGGTCAGGATCGGCAGGCCGGCGTTGGGCATCGCGGTGACCCCGATGCCGGCGTGCTTGGCCAGGTGGCGCAGGTGTTCGCTCATCTCGACCGGGCCGGTGGCGCAGTTGAGCCCGATGAAGTCGATGCCCAGCGGCTCCAGGGCGGTCAGTGCCGCGCCGATCTCGGAGCCCATCAGCATCGCGCCGGTGGTCTCGACGGTGACCTGGGCGAAGATCGGCAGGTCGATGCCGGCCTTCTTCAGCGCGCGCTGCGAGCCGATGATCGAGGCCTTGGTCTGGAGCAGGTCCTGGCTGGTCTCGATGAGCAGGGCGTGCGCGCCGCCGTCGATCAGGCCGGCAGCGTTCACTTCGAAGGCGTCGCGCAGCGTGGCGAAGGGCACGTGGCCCAGGCTGGGCAGCTTGGTGCCGGGGCCGATCGAGCCGAGCACCCAGCGCGGCCGGTCGGGGGTGGAGTAGTCGTCGGCCACTTCACGGGCGATCCGGGCGCCGGCTTCGGCGAGCTCGTAGATGCGGTCCTGGATGTCGTACTCGCCCAGGTTGCCGAGGTTGGCGCCGAAGGTGTTGGTCTCGACGCAGTCGACGCCGACGTCGAAGTACTCCTTGTGCACGTTGCGCACGATGTCGGGGCGCGTGACGTTGAGGATCTCGTTGCAGCCTTCGTGGCCCTGGAAGTCGTCCAGGCTGGGATCCTGCGCTTGGAGCATGGTTCCCATCGCTCCATCGGCGACGACGACGCGGGTGGCGAGTGCTTCGCGAAGCTGCTGCGGGGTGGCTGTCATGAGAATGCGTCTCCGATGGGTGCGACGGCTGTCGGCTTGCCCGGGTCCGTCGAGACGGATCGGGCCAGAGCGCCAGCTTAATGCGCTCGCCGCGCACGGCCCGGTGACGCGCGGGTGACGTCGCCCACTGGTCACCCGGCGCTCACCCGCGCTCACCGGGCCGTATGCGTCGCGTTCGCCGGGCGTCGCCCGGATTTCACTGTGGGCGAAGTCGACGCGGGCGGGTCTGGCCGAGGGTGCCTCAACCCGTAATGTGGGGACCGTACAGCTCTCGCGGCCTCGGGGACGGGTGCCCGCGGCGCACGGATCCCGGCCACGGCCGGAAGGAGGCACTGGGTGATCGAGCTCGACGACCTGCCCGAGCTGATCGACCCCGTCATGGTGGCCGCGTTCGAGGGGTGGAACGACGCGGGCGATGCCGCTTCCGCCGCGATCGAGCACCTCGACCGGGTCTGGAAGGGCGAGGTCTTCGCGGCCTTGGACGCCGAGGACTACTACGACTTCCAGGTCAATCGCCCGACGATATGGCTGGACGGGGACACCCGGCGGATCACCTGGCCCACCACCCGGCTGTCGGTGGTCCGGTTGGCCGAGCCGCGCCGCGATCTGGTGCTGGTGCACGGCATCGAGCCGAATCTGCGCTGGCGCTCGTTCTGCAACGAACTGTTGGGCTTCGCGCACGAGTTGGGCGTGGAGACGGTGGTGGTGCTGGGCGCGATGCTGGGCGACGCGCCGCACTCGCGGCCGGTCCCGGTCAACGGCACCACGTCGGATCCGGTGGTGGCCGCGAACGTGGGTCTGGAGCAGTCCCGGTACGAGGGGCCGACCGGCATCGTGGGCGTGTTCCAGGAGGCGTGCGCGCACGCGGGGATGCCGGCGTTGACGTTCTGGGCCTCGGTGCCGCACTACGTCGCGCAGCCGCCCTCGCCCAAGGCGACGCTGGCGCTGTTGCGTCGGCTGGAGGATTTCCTGGACGTGACCGTCCCGATGGGCGAGCTGGCCGAGGACGCGCGGGCGTGGCAGGTGGGGGTGGATCAGCTCGCGGCCGAGGACACCGAGGTCGCGGAGTACGTGCGCTCGCTGGAGGCGGCGCGTGACACCGAGGACCTGCCCGAGGCGTCCGGTGACGCGATCGCGGCCGAGTTCGAGCGGTACCTCAAGCGCAAGGGCGATCAGGCCGAGGGGTGATCGGGGCTCGGGTGATCGGGCTTCGGTGTCGGGGCTCGGGTGATCGGGCTTCGGTGTCGGGGCTCGGGTGACCGAGCTCCTGTGATCGGGGCTCCGATGGCCGAGGCTCCGGTGTTCGGAGCAAGGGTGTCGGAATCGGGTATCGGCCTCGGGTGATCGACCCGGGTGATCGGTCCCCGGGGTGGTCAGGCCGAGCGTCGGCGCAGTTCCAGGGTCGCGAGCGGGATGAATCCGCCGGTGCCCGGTTCGGCGGCGGCGTCGGGGCCGGACAGTCGGCGCAGCATGGCCAGGGCGATGCGCTCGCCCTGTGCCTTGGCCCGTTCGGCGCGCGGTCCGGCGAAGCCGCCGTCGACGGTGGCCCGCCACAATTGGACCCAGCGGCCGAAGTGCCGGGCGGTCAGCGGCGCGGCGCGGTGCAGCGTGTGGTGCACGGCGAACGCGTCGCCGCGGTATTCGGCGGTGCGCAGCAGCGCGCGCTCCCAGAAGTCGGTGATCCGGGGCAGGTGCGCGTCCAGGTCGGTGCCGGCGATCTCGGTGAAGTAGGCGCCGATCACCGGGTCGGCGAAGGCCGCGCCGTAGAAGCGGCGCAGGAGCGCGTCGAGGTCGGCGCGGGTGGTGATGTCGGCGCAGTCGGCGCGGGCGGTGTCCGGGCCCGGGTGGGCCTGGTGCGGGTGTTCCCGGTCCGCTCGCGGCGGGTGCGGCGCTTGCGGGTGCGGCGCCGGGTGCGGCGTGTCCGTCTGCGGTTCCCACCGGTCCGGCTCTCCCCCGTTCGGGGCCGCGCGGAGCGTGAGGTCCGTCGGTTCGCGTGTGCCGTCGCCGTGCATGCCCGTCAGTTTAGGCCGCCGGTGTTCTCGGGGGCCGGTGCCGAACGGCCCGTGCGGGTGGGGTCCTGGGACCCCACCCGCGCGGTCTGTGCCGAGTCCGCCGTCCGCGCCGGTGGACGGCGGGCCCGTTCGTGGTGTCGTGACCGGGCACCCCGGTGGGCCCGGCCACGACCTGCGGTCACGAAGCGGTGAAGGCGGCCGCGTTCGTGGCCGCGCCCTCGGGGCTAGCCCAGGCCGCTGTGGATCGCGGACGCGAGTTCGCCATTGGTGGTGTCACCGCTGAACTCCCAGAAGAACGCGCCGCGCAGGTTCTGCGCCTTGGCCCAGCTCATCTTGGAGGTGACGGTGGCGGGGGTGTCGTAGCTCCACCAGTTGCTGCCGCACTTGGCGTACGCGGTGCCCGCGATGGTGCCGGTGCTGGGGCAGCTGCTCTTGAGCACCTTGTAGTCCTCGATGCCCTGCTCGTAGGTGCCCTGGGCGGGGCCGGTGGCGGTGCCGCCGGGCGCGTCCTGGGTGACCCCGGTCCAGCCTCGACCGTAGAAGCCGATGCCGAGCAGGAGCTTGTTCGCCGGAACGCCCTTGGTCTTGAGCTTGGCGATCGCGTCGGAGGAGTTGAAGCCGTCCTTCGGGATGCCGGTGTAGGAGGTCAGCGGCGAGTGCGGGGCGGTCGGACCCTTGGCGTCCCAGGCGCCGAAGAAGTCGTACGTCATCACGTTGTACCAGTCCACGGAGGCGGAGGCGCCTCCGTAGTCGGCCGCGTCGATCTTGCCCGCGGAGGACGCGTCGGCGGTGATCGCCGCGGTGACCAGGTTGTTCGTGCCGAACTTGGCCCGGGTTGCGGAGAGCAGCGTCTTGATCGAGGCCGCGCCGCTGGTGTCACAGGTCAGGCCGCACGCGTTGGGGTATTCCCAGTCCAGGTCGATGCCGTCGAACACATCGGCCCAGCGCGGGTCCTCGACCAGGTTGTAGCAGGACTCGGCGAACGCGGCGGGGTTGGCCGCGGCCTGGCCGAAGCCGCCGGACCAGGTCCAGCCGCCGAACGACCACAGGATCTTGATGTTGGGGTACTTGGCCTTGAGCTGGCGCAGCTGGTTGAAGTTGCCGCGCAGCGGCTGGTCCCAGGTGTCCGCCACGCCGCTGACGCTCTGGTCGGCGGTGAAGGCCTTGTCGTAGTCGGCGTAGGAGTCGCCGATGGTGCACTTGCCGCCCTGGACGTTGCCGAAGGCGTAGTTGATGTGGGTGATCTTGGCGGCCGAGCCGGACGTGACGATGTTCTTCACGTTGTAGTTGCGGCCGTAGATGCCCCAGTTGGTGAAGTAGCCGAGCTTGACGGTGCTGCCGCCGCCGGGGCCGCCACCGCCGCCGGTGGTGTGCACGGTGACCGCGGCACTGGCCGGGCCGGTCTGGTCGACGGTGTCGCGGGCGATGACGGTGTAGGTGTAGTCGGTGCCCGCGGCCAGGCCGCTGTCGGTGTAGGTGGGCGTGGTGACGGTGGCGATCTTGCTGCCGCCGCGCAGCACGTCGTAGTTCTTGATGCCGTGGTCGTCGGTCGCCGCGGTCCAGGTCAGCTTGACGCCGTTGTCGGTGACGTTGCTCGCGACCGGGGTGCCGGGTGCGCCGGGCGGGTTGTCGCCGGGGTTCGTGGGTCCCCCGTCGCAGGATCCGCCGTTGATCTTGCATCCGGTCGGGTTGCCGGGGCCGGTGCCGTTGAAGCCGAAGGTCACCGAGGCGCCGGGGCCGACGGTGCCGTTCCAGCCGACGTTCTTGGCGGTGTAGTGGTCGCCGGTGCGCGTGACGGTGGCGTCCCAGGAGGAGCCGACGGCGGTGCCGGCGGGGAAGTCCCATTCCAGGGTCCACGAGGTGATCGCGGCCGTGCCGGTGTTCTTGATGGTCCAGCTTCCACCGAAGCCGGAGCCCCAGTCGGAGGTCTTGACGAACGTGGCGGTGGTACCGGCGGCCTGTGCGGGGGACGCGAGGCCGACCATCGCTGCCAGGGGAAGCAGCAGGGCGCTGATCATGGCGACAAGGGTGCGCCGGGACAAGGTCGTGCGTCGTTTGGTTCCTGTGCTCAAGGGTGCTCCTCGAGTGGGGCCAGACATACGGGGACGTGGCACCTCCCGGTGGGGAAACGATTCGACTACGGCCCCACCGCAGGTCCAGTGAGAGTAGGAAAGGTCTGGACCACGGGTCAATGGTCTGTACCAAAATGGTCTGGACCAACTGCCTTGCCCGGCACCGCAAATGCCACACGCGGGCCCCGAGGGGCCCGCGTGATCTGGGAGTTCGTCGAACTTGCCAAAATTTTCCGAGGCGCCCGCCCGTCCGTCTTCAGCGCCGGGCCGGGGCGTAAGGCGCGCCGGGCGCGGGCGCGGTGCCGTCCACGGCCGCGCGCCACCGGTCGTGCAGCCACATCTGGGTGCGCCTCCGGGCGGCCCGCTCGTCCCACTGCACGTCCCGCTCGTAGGTGAGCACGGACAGGTCCCCGGCGAGCACCGCCCAGGTGTAGAGCCCGTTGATGTGACGCGCGTTGACCCTCATTCCGCTCACCGAGGTGGCCCGGCCGGCGGGCGTGCCGATGGTCTCGTCGTGCTGGGCGACCCACTGCACGGTCAGCCCCTCGGCGTGCAGCGGATCCACGTGGTGCCAGAACGCCTCGGCGGCGGCGTGCGCCTCCTCGGTGCCGGGCAGCGGACCCTGGCGCGGGCCGTCCAGCCGGGTCCAGCCCAGCAGGGTGCCGTCGGCGCGGTCCACCACCACGCTGGCGTGCGGGCCGCCCGGGTGCGGGTGGGTGGCCGGTTGATGGCGCACGACCACGACGGGGCGTTCGTCGTGCCACGCGTAGTCGAGCGCCGTGAGTATCCAGTTGCGGGGTATCGACAGTCTGCACTTCGCCAGCAGAGCGGCGACGGCGGTGGTGACGTCGGTGTCCCTGCCGGGGAACAGGGTCATGGTGCGTCCTCGCGGTCGTGCGGGATCGGAACGGAATCGAGGTGGATCAGGACGGTGCGGCGGCCGCGGCGGGCGCGGTGGGCTCGCGCACCGGGGCGGGACCGAGGAGCCGGGTCGGGATCTCGGTGCCGCTCGCGTCCGCGGGCGACGCCAGTTTGCCGCACACCTGTTCGGCGCCGCCGGCGAGGGTGAGCCGACCGACCCGCCCGGGGCTCGTCCGCGCGTCGCCGCACCGGTCGGGCGAGCCGGTACCCCGGCCCCGGACGTGGCCGAGGCGCTCGGCGAGGGCGCCGGGCGCCGGGGCGCCGGCCGAGGGCGGCGCACAGGAGATCTGCATGAACCGGACCCTAACGATCGGCGGGCCGGATGAGAACAAGTTCCATCCTTTCCATACGGTCGCGTACGGACATTTGCCCGTGGTTGGGCGAGCTCGTACTTCGTGGGTGCTTCCGTTCGTGTGACGCGGGGCACGAACTCGAGGAAGCCCGTGTGCCGTTCGGCTAGGGTCCGGGCAACCCTGCTCGGGAAGGAGCGCGCGTGTCCTCGACCGTCGACACCGATCTGCTCGTCATCGGCGCGGGCCCCACCGGCCTGTACGCCGCCTACTACGCGGGGTTCCGGGGCCTGCGCACCGCGCTGTTGGACTCACTGCCCGAACCCGGTGGGCAGATCTCCGCGATGTACCCGGAGAAGATGATCTACGACGTCGCCGGCTTCCCGGCGATCAAGGGCCAGGACCTGGTGGACGCGCTGGTCGAACAGGCCGCGCCGTTCGAGCCGAGCTACCTGCTGGGGCACCGTGCCGAGGAGCTGGCGCAGGACGACGAGGGGGTCACCGTCACCTGCGCGAGCGGCCTGGTGGTGCGCGCCAAGGTGGTGCTGATCAGCGGCGGGATTGGCACGTTCAGCCCCCGCCCGCTGCCCGCCGCCGACGCCTTCACCGGCGAGGGGGTGCGCTACTTCGTGCCGCGCCTGGCCGATCTGGCCGGGCTGGACGTGCTGATCGTGGGCGGCGGCGACTCGGCGTTCGACTGGGCGACCAGTCTGGAGCCGATCGCCAAGTCGATCACGCTGGTACACCGGCGGGACAAGTTCCGCGCGCACGAGCACACCGTGCGGCGCGTGCTGGCCTCCACCACCGAGGTGATCACCTCCGCCGAGGTCACCGTGCTGCACGGCGACGGACAGGTCAGCGGCGCGGACGTGGTCGCCAAGGCCGACGGCGCGGTGCGCACGCTCCCGGTCCAGGCGGTGGTGGCCGCGCTCGGCTTCGTCGCGGACCTGGGCCCGATGACGCACTGGGGCCTGGAGCAGCGCAAGCGGCACATCGTGGTGAACCAGGCGATGCGCACCAACCTGACGCGGGTGTTCGCGGCCGGCGACATCGTCGACTACGACGGCAAGGTCAAGCTGATCGCCACCGGGTTCGGCGAGGCGGCCACCGCGGTCAACAACGCGATGACCGTGGTCGACCCCTCCGCGCATGTCTTCCCCGGGCATTCCTCCGATGTTCCCTAGTCGGGCCCGGTCACGGTGCCGGCGCGGCGATATCGCCGCGCCGGCAAACGCATTTCCCGCGCCCGCCCGGGACCGGACTTTCCGGCCGGCCCCGACCGAAAAGCGGAATAGCCACTTGTTGTATCGCCGGATGACTCGATAGGCTCACGCAGTCGCAGATATCGATCCATTCCTGTCGAAGGACGTCATGACGCTCGTGGTGTCGGTCACCGCCTCCACGCCCGGGGTCTCCTCCCGGCGTGTCGAGGCCGTCGCGCCCTGCGGCGCGGCCGTGCGCCGTCCGCGAACTCCCCTGTGCACCCGCCGGCATGTCGATTTCGGTCGCGTGCACAGCTCGGCCTGTCGCACCCGCTGATCCCCGCGGACCGGGCTGCTCCGCCGCCGGACGCCCGCCGACGATCCTTGTGATCGCCGCCGGGCCGTCCGCCCGCCGTTCCACGACCTCCTCCTCGATTCGCCGCGTCCCGCGCCGGCGCGTTTCCTGACGCGTTCGCGTCCGATGCCGCGCGCTCGCGCGAATCGTGGAATATCCCTGCCCGAAATCACGCGCGCCGCCGCGTGAATTCGCCATGCCCGGAGATTCCCATGCGCATTTCGGCATTCACCGCCTCCACTCCCTCTCGAAGACTGCGTCGCGTCGCCGAAGCAGGTGCCGCCGCGGTCGCCCTCGCGCTGCTGGCCGGTGCCTGCGACAACGGCGGCGACCAGGCCGCGAACACCGCGGAGGTCGGCCCGCCGCGGGCCGGCGGCACGCTCACCTTCGCGCTGGCCGCCGATCCCACGTGCCTGGACCCGCAGCAGTTCGGCGCGAACGCGAGCCTGAACGTGGGCCGCCAGATCGTCGACTCGCTGACCGACCAGGACGGCAAGACCGGCGAGATCAAGCCGTGGCTGGCCACCTCGTGGGAGGTGGACCCGCAGGCCACCCGCTTCACCTTCCACCTGCGCCCGGGCGTCACCTTCGCGGACGGCGCGCCGCTGGACGGCGCCGCGGTCAAGGCCAACCTCGACGGCGTGGTCGCGCTGGGCGCCAAGGCCACCATCGCGAGCAGCTACCTGACCGGGTACCAGGGCACCACCGTGCTCGATCCCACCACCGTGCGGGTCGAATTCTCGGCGCCCAGCGCCCAGTTCCTCCAGGCCACCTCGACCATGTCGCTGGGCCTGCTCTCCCCCGCCACACTGGCCAAGACCCCGGAGCAGCGCTGCCAGGGCGACCTGGTCGGCTCCGGCCCGTTCACGCTGCGCTCCTACAAGCCGAACCAGAGCGTGGAGTTGGCCAAGCGGACCGGGTACGGGTGGGGCTCGTCGCTGTTCGCCCACCAGGGCGAGGCGTACCTGGACCGGCTCGTGTTCAAGATCGTGCCGGAGTCCGGCGTGCGGGCGGGCAGCCTGGAGTCCGGTCAGGTGGACGCGATCAGCGACGTGCAGCCGCAGGACGAGGCACGGTTCGCCTCCGGGTACACCGTGCTGACCCGGCCCAACCCGGGCGTCGTGTTCAACCTCCAGGCCAACGTCTCCCGGCCGATCCTGTCCGAGGAGGCGGTGCGGCGGGCGATCCAGAAGGCGGTGAACCGGCCCGAGCTGGCGCAGACCGTGCTCACCCCCAAGTACAAGGCGGCGACCTCGCCGCTGGCCTCGGTCACCCCCGGCTACGTCGACCTGTCCGCGGAGCTGGCGTACGACCCCGAGGGTGCCAAGCGGCTGTTGGAGGAGGCGGGCTGGAAGACCGGCTCGGACGGCATACGGGCCAAGGACGGGCGTCGGCTGAGCGTGGATGTGATCTTCGCGCCGCTGTTCAACGCGAGCCAGTCCGTCCTGGAGCTGGTCCAGCAGGAGTTGCGCAAGGTCGGCGTGGACCTGCGGCTGCGCAAGCTGGCCGCCGGTGAGCAGAACCAGGTGCAGAGCGCGGGCGACTACGACTTCGCGTACTACAACGTCACCCGCGCGGATCCGGACATCCTGCGCACGCTGTTCGGTACCAAGACGGTCAACCGGCTCAAGATCGCCTCGGGCGAGCTGGACGTCGTGCTGGACGACCAGGCGCAGAACCTGAACCCCGCGCAGCGCGACGCCAAGGTCGCCCAGGCGCAGCGCATCGTCGCCGAGCGCGCGTACGTGATCCCGCTGTTCGAGTTGTCCCAGGTGCACGGGCTGGGCCCGAAGGTGCACGGGCTGGGCTTCGAGGCGTCCTCGCGCCTGCAGTTCCACGACACGTGGGTGAGTGGCTGATGCGCGGGTATCTGGTGCGCCGCGTGCTCCAGGCGGTGGTGGTGTTGTGGGCGGCGTTCACCGTCTCGTTCGTGGTGCTGTATCTGCTGCCGGGCGATTCGTTGTCGATCAAGCTGGGTGGTCTGGAGGGCACCGCGACGCAGGCGCAGATCGACGCGGTACGCGCGGCGCACGGCCTGGACGATCCCCTCTACGTGCAGTACGGGCACGCGTTGGGCGACGCGCTCACCGGGGATCTGGGCACCTCGGCGCAGACCGGGGCGCCGGTGGCGCGCACGATCGCGGACGCGTTGCCGCAGACCCTGGCGTTGACCGGGTTCGCGATGGCGCTGGCGGTGTTCGGTGGTGGCGCGTTGGCGCTGGCGGCGACGTTCACCCGGTTGCGGGCGCTGCGTCAGGTGTTGTTGTCGTTGCCGGCGATCGGAATCTCGATGCCGGGCTTTTGGGTGGGGTTGCTGCTGGTGCAGGTGGTGTCCTTCCAGTGGGGGATGCTGCCGGCGCTGGGCAACGACGGCTTCGAGAGCCTGGTGTTGCCGGCGATCACGCTGGCGCTGCCGGCCGGCGCGATGGTCGCGCAGGTGTTGGCGAAGAGCATGACCACGGCGCTGGAGGAGCCGTACGTGCAGACCGCGCGGGCCAAGGGGGCGGGCCGGCTGCGGATCCATCTGCGGCACGCGTTGCGCAACGCGTCGCTGCCGGCGTTGACGCTGGCGGCGGTGGTGACGGGGAACGTGCTGGTGGAGTCGGTGGTGGTGGAGACGGTGTTCTCCCGGGCCGGGGTGGGCCGGCTGACCGCGGCGGCGGTGGACACCCAGGATCTGGCGATGGTGCAGGGGGTGGTGCTGCTCGCGGCGGTGGTGTTCGTCACCGTCGCGCTGGTGGTGGATCTGCTGTATCCGGTGCTGGATCCGCGTGTGGGAAGGACGGTGTGACGATGGCCGTGGCTTTCCCGACGGGGGTGCTGCCCGCGGCGCGCGGGCACGCGCGGTTCGTGCTGCGCCGTCCCGGGTTGACGTTGTCGCTGGTGGTGTTCGTGCTGGTGCTGCTCGCGGCGCTGTTCCCGGGGTTGTTCACCGACGGGGACCCGTTGGTGGGCACGCCCCGGGACAAGTTGCGGGGGCCGAGCGCGGAACACTTGTTCGGTACCGATCAGCTCGGGCGCGACCTGTTCACCCGGGTCGTGTACGCCAGTTCGTTGTCGCTGCGGGCCACGTTCGTGGCGGTGCTGGTGGCGCTGGTGGTGGGCGGGGGGCTCGGCTTGTTGTCCGGGTTCTTCGGCGGGTGGTTGGACGACGTGGTGATGCGGGTGGTCGACGTGTTGCAGGCGATCCCGCGTCTGTTGTTGTCGCTGGCGCTGGTCGGCGCGTTGGGCTTCGGCACCACGAAGGTGGCGATCGCGGTGGGTGTGGCCAGTGTCGCGGGCTTCGCCCGGGTGATGCGGGCCGAGGTGTTGCGGGTGCGTTCGTCGGTGTACGTGGAGGCGGCGCGGGCGAGCGGGGTGCGTTCGGGCGCGGTGCTGGCCCGGCATGTGTTGCCGAACGCGTCCGGGCCGGTGCTGGTGATGGCCGCGTTGGAGTTCGGCATCGCGATCCTGTCCGTGTCGGCGCTGAGCTTTCTGGGCTTCGGTGCGCCACCGCCGACCCCGGAGTGGGGCGTGTTGGTGGCCGATGGGCGCAACTTCGTGGCCACGGCGTGGTGGTTGACCACATTTCCCGGGCTGGTGATCGCGGCGACGGTGTTGTCCGCGAACCGCATCTCGCGGGCCTTGGACGGAGAACGGAGGCAGGACCGATGAGGGAGACGAGCAAGGGGCTCGCCGGCGATTCCCCCGTGCGGGAGTCCGAAGTCGCGGGTGTGGGACGGGCGCCGGCCGCGTTGTCGGTGGTGGCGACCTCGGTGGACCCGCTGTTGGAGATCCGGGGGCTGCGGGTGTCCTACCGCACCTCCCGCGGCCCGGTGGACGCGGTGACCGCCGCCGACCTGAGCGTGGCGCCCGGTGAGGTGGTCGCGGTGGTGGGCGAGTCGGGTTCGGGCAAGAGCACCACCGCGCACGCGATCGTGGGGTTGTTGCCGGCCGGCGGCCGGGTCGGCGCGGGTCGGGTGTTGTTCGAGGGCCGTGACCTGTTGACGCTGCGCGAGCGCGAACTGCGGAGGGTGCGCGGGCGATCGATCGGGTTCATCCCGCAGGACCCGATGCTCTCGCTCAACCCGGTGCGGCGGATCGGCGATCAGGTCGCCGAGGCGCTGATCGTGCACGGTCTGGCGAGCGGCAAGGAGGCGGCGCAGCGCGCGGTGGCCGCGCTCGGCGAGGCGGGCCTGCCCGAACCGGAGGTGCGGGCACGGCAGTTCCCGCACGAGTTGTCCGGTGGCATGTGCCAGCGGGTGCTGATCGCGATCGCGCTGGCCTGCCGGCCCCGGCTGGTCATCGCCGACGAGCCCACCAGCGCGCTGGACGTCACCGTGCAGCGGCGGATCCTGGACCACATCGACGAACTCACCCACGCGCACGGTACGGCGATGCTGCTGATCACCCACGATCTGGGGGTGGCCGCCGACCGCGCGCAGCGGGTGGTGGTGATGTCCCAGGGCACGGTGGTCGAGCAGGGGCCCGCGGCGCGGATCCTGACCGATCCCGAACACCCGTACACCCGGCAGCTGATCGCGGCGGCGCCGAGCCTGACCACCCGTCGGGCCCGGCCGCGTCCGGTGCGCGAACCGGTGCCGCGGGCGGAGCCGTTGCTGACCGTGACCGGCTTGGTCAAGGAGTTCGCGCTGCCCCGGACCAAGGAGGGCGCGCGTACTCTGCGCGCGGTGGACGACGTGTCGTTCACGGTGCGTCGGGGCGAGACGCTGGCGCTGGTGGGCGAGTCGGGTTCGGGCAAGTCGACCACGGTGCGGATGATCCTGGGCCTGGAGACGCCGACGGCGGGTCGGGTCCTGATCGAGGGGCGGGAGGTGACCCGGCCCGGGCGCGGCGAGTTGCGCGCGCTGCGCAGGCGGATGCAGTTGGTGTACCAGAACCCGTATGCCTCGCTGGATCCGCGCTTCACCGTCTCCGAGATCGTCGAGGAGCCGCTGCGCGCGTACCGGGTCGGCACTCGTGCGCAGCAGCGGGCCCGGGCGGCGGCGTTGATCGACCAGGTGGCGCTGCCCGAGGGCGTGCTGCGGCGCAAACCGGCCGAGTTGTCCGGCGGTCAGCGCCAGCGGGTGGCGATCGCCAGGGCGTTGGCGTTGGAGCCGGATCTGGTGGTGTGCGACGAGCCGGTGTCGGCGCTGGACGTCTCGGTTCAGGCGCAGATCCTGGAGTTGCTGGGCCGGCTCCAGGACGAGTTGGGGATCAGCTACCTGTTCATCTCGCACGACTTGGCGGTGGTGCGCCAGATCGCCGACCGGGTGGCTGTGTTGCGGGCCGGTCGGCTGGTCGAGAAGGGCGCGTGCGAGCAGGTGCTGTCGGCGCCCACGCACGCGTACACCCGCGAGTTGATCGCGGCCATTCCCGGGCGTCGGCGCCCGCAGCCGTTGGGAGCGGTGTCATGAGGTTCGCCGTGTTCACGTTGGGCGCCAACGCGCCACATCCGCTCACCGGGCATCGGGCTCCGGCGCACGAGCAGTTGGCGGAGTTGGTCGAGACGGCGGCACTGGCCGAGGAGTTGGGCTTCGACGCGTTCGGGGTGGGTGAGCGGCACGGTGAGCCGTTCCTGTCCTCGGCGCCGCCGGTGATCCTGGCGGCGGTGGCGCAGCGCACGTCGCGGATCCGGCTGTTGACCACGCTGACGGTGATCAGCGTGTTGGATCCGGTGCGGGTGGCCGAGGACTACGCGACGCTGGACCAGTTGTCCCGGGGTCGGCTGGATCTGATGGTCGGCAAGGGCAACGACCCGCGCCATTTCCCGCTGTTCGGGTTGGTGGAGGACGATCAGTGGGAGCTTCAGGAGGAGAAGTTCGAGCTGTTGCGCAGGTTGTGGAGCGAGGAGAAGGTCACCTGGTCCGGGCGCTTTCGCAGTCCGCTGCATGAGGTCACCACCTATCCGCGGCCGTTCCCGCGTGCGGACGGGCGGGCACCGGTGATCTGGCACGGCAGCGCGACGAGCCGCGCGTCCACCGAGTTGGCGGCCAAGTGGGGGGATCCGCTGTTCACCGCGAACGGCTTCCATCCGATGGCCAAGTACGCCGACCTGATCGACCACTACCGCGAGCGCTGGGCGGCGTACGGGCGTGATCCGGCGGACGCGGTGGTCGGGTCGGGCGCGGGCGGCTGCTATGTGGCGTCCACGTCGCAGGAGGCGCTGGCGCGCTATCGGCCCTACTACGACGCGTTCGCCAGGTCGGCGGCGGCGCAGCACAATCGTTCGCCGTTCACGTCGTTGGAGGACAACGTGGCGAACGGGCCCGCTCTGGTGGGCAGTCCGGCGCAGATCGTGGACAAGATCGGCCGCTACCACGCGGCTTACGGGCATCAGGTGCAGGCGATCGGGACGGAGGGGCTCGATCGCGCGGAACGGCGGGCGGTGCTTGAGCTGTTCGCGGGCGAGGTGGCTCCGGCGTTGCGTGCGGCGATTCCTTCGCGGGTGTGGGATCGGGCTGCCTGAACGCGGGGGAAGGGGGCGGGGGTTGGGGCTCGGTGGGGTTTGGGCGGGTCGGGCTTGGGCCCGGCGGGTGTGCGTGGACGCCCGTTCGGGATCCCGGGGTCGGTCGCGCATGGGCCCGGCGGGTGTGCGCGTGGACGCCCGTTCGGGATCCCGGGGCGGGTCGCGCGTGGGCCGGGGCGGTGTTCCTGGACGCCCGTCCGGCCCCCGGGGCGGGGTCGGGCGCGGGTGGTGCCGAGGGGGTGGGTCCCGATGTGGCGGCGATCGGTGCGGGGCTCTTGCGGGGGGCTGTCTCGAGCGCGAATAATCACGAGTCATGGACGGCTGCGTGTGTCACGCGGGCCCCCGCTCGGGATTGCCCGGGGCGCGGGTCCTGATTGCCGTTCACCTTCTGATCCGCCGCCACATCGACTTCCTGCGCGTGTGCAGCGCGAGTTGTAGCGCGGTCTGAGTTCCACGCCACCGGTCCGCCCGCATCCGGGTCGGACCACGCCGTGCCGTGCCGTCTCGACCGTTGCCACACTCCACGACCCGCGCGAGGGAGACCCGTATGTCCACGACATCCCCGAAGGCCGCCGGACCGATCGACTTCCGCACCCACGGGCGCTACCGCGTCCGCCACCCCGGATCGCCGCTGCCGGGTCTGGAGGGCATCCGCCCGCCGATGCAGCGCTTTCGCGGCCGACTCGGGGCGGGTTTTCGCGCCGAGCCCAATCGTTACCACCTCTACCTGTGCCTGGCCTGCCCGCGTTCGTTGCGGGTGGCCATCACGCGCGACCTCAAGGGCCTGGGCGCGACCGTGGGAACCTCGCTGGTGGACCCGGTCCGCGACGGGCGTGGCTGGGCGTTTCGGGACGGGGACGGGCACGGCCTGGACCCGGTGGGCGGGTTCGCGTTCCTGCGTGAGGCGTACGAGGCGACCGAGTACCACTACGACGGGCCGGTGACGGTACCGGTGTTGTGGGACCGGTGGAGCGGACGGGTGGTCAGCAACCACGCGCCGCACATCCTGCGCGACCTGGCCACCGGCTTCGACGGCGGGCCCGAGTTGTATCCGGCGGAGCGGCGCGAGGAGATGTGCGCGCTGGACACGCTGTTCGAGGAGGACGTCACCGACGCCGCGCAGCGGGCCGGGCGGGCACCGGCGGGATCACGTCGGGCCGAGGCGATGGGCACTGTGCTGGCCACCCTGGCGGTGGCCGAACGCCGGCTCGCGGTACGGCCGTTTCTGCTGGGTGACCGGCTCACCGCGGCGGACGTGCAGTTGTGGACCACGCTCGTGCACCTGGACGCGGTGCACAAGCGGCACTTGGACGCCGAGGACGTGCACCGGCTCGCGGCGCACCCGCATCTGTGGGCGTACGCACGGCGGTTGAACCTGATCCCGGCGTTCCGCGACAACCTGCGGCTGGACCACATCGCCCGAAACCACCGGAGCCACTGTCGGGGTCCGGCGGCCTCGGGCGTGTCGATCGCACTCAACGACTGGACGTGACCCCCGCGGCGTGGCGGTGCGGGCCCGGATCCCGGGGGCTCACACCGCCACGTCGGTGCGGTGCGCGCCGGCCGGGCGCGGTGCCGGCAGGCGCAGGTTTTCGCGCAGGGTGGTGCCCTCGTATTCGGCGCGGAAGACGCCGCGTTCCTGCAGGATCGGCACGACCTGGTCGACGAACTCGTCCAGTCCGGTCGGGGTCAGGTGCGGGACCAGGATGAAGCCGTCGCTCGCCCCGTCCCGTACGTGCACCTCCATGCGCTCGGCGACGTGCGCGGCGGTGCCGATGAACGTCTGCCGGGCGGCCACCTCGATCACCACCTCGCGCAGGCTCAACCCGCCTTTGGCCGCCGCGAGTTCGCGCCAGGTGCGGGCCACCTCGAGCGGGTCGCCGCCGGTGCGGACCCGGCCCCGGGCGATCGTGGTGCCGTCGGTGACCGGGTCGAAGTCCGGCAGCGGGCCGTCGGGGTCCAGGTCGGACAGGTCGCGGCCCCAGACCTGTTCGACGAACTGGATCGCGTTGCGCGGGCTGACCTGTTGCCGGCGGATCCAGGCGGCCTTCTCCTGCGCCTCCTCGGTGGTCGCGCCGATCACCGCGGTCACCGCGGGCAGGATCCTGAGCTCGTCCGGGCCGCGCCCGTGTCGGGCGGCGCGGCCCTTCATGTCCGCGTAGAAGGCCCTGCCCGCGTCGTATTCGCCGTGTCGGGAGAAGATCACGTCCGCGTGTGCGGCGCCGAACTCGCGTCCGTCCTCGGAGTCGCCGGCCTGGATCAGCACCGGGCGGCCCTGCGGGGTGCGCGGCACGGTGAAGCGGCCTTCGATGGCGAAGTGCCGGCCGTGGTAGTCGAACCGCCCGGCGTCGGGGGTCGCGAACACGCCGCCGTCGGGGTCGGCGACGTGCGCGTCCGGGGCCCAGCTGTCCCACAGCGTGCGGGCGGCCTCGACGAACTCGATGGCTCGCTCGTAGCGTTCCTCGCGCGGCAGGAAGCCGCCCCGGCGGAAGTTCTCCCCGGTCCAGGCGTCCGGCGAGGTGACCACGTTCCAAGCGGCGCGGCCGGCGCTGAGGTGGTCGAGCGAGGCGATCTTGCGGGCGAGTTCGTAGGGCTCGTTGTAGGTGGCGGTGGCGGTCGCGGCCAGGCCGATCCGGTCGGTGATCGCGGCCAGTCCGGCCAGCACGGTGAGTGCGTCCGGGCGGCCCGCGACGTCCAACTCGAAGATTTTGTTCTGGTGTTCGCGCAGGCGCTGGCCTTCGGCCAGGAAGAAGAAGTCGAAGCGGCCGCGTTCGGCGGTGCGTGCCAGGTGTTCGAAGGAGTCGAAGTCGATCTGGCTGCCCGAGTGTGGATCGCTCCAGACGGTGGTGCTGTTGACGCCGGGGAAGTGCGCGGCCAGGTGGATGCGCGTGCGGTGCGCCGGGTCTTCGGATCGGGAGGCGCGGGAGCGGGTGTCGATGGGCCGGGGGGCGCGGGACGGCGAGGCGCCCGGCTGCGTCGCGCGGGGTTGGGGGCTGCCGGGCTGGGGGTTGTTGGGCTGAGAGTTGTGTGGCTGGTTGCTGCTGGGCTGGGAGCTGCTGGGTTCGGGCATCGGTGACCTCTCCTCAGGTCCGGGCGTAGCGGTTGGCGGGCAGCGGCAGGCCCAGGTGGCCGCGCAGGGTGGGCGCGGTGTAGGCCGTACGGGTGTGGCCGCGCTCGCGCAGCAGCGGGACGAGGTCCTCGACGATCCGGTCCAGGTCGTGGGGCAACACGCCCGGGATCAGCGTGAATCCGTCCACCGCGCCGCCCACGTACCAGCCGGCGAGTCGATCCGCGAGCGCCTCGGGGGTGCCGGTGAAGCCGAGCCCGCCGGCGACGGGTACGTCCGAGCGCGCGTCGAGCAGGGCGCGTTCGCGGCGGGCCTGCGCGTCGGTGCCGGCCAGGTGCACGGTGATCTCGGCGAGCACCCGCAACTCGGCCGGGTCGCGGCCGTTGCCTTCGGCGATGGCGTGTGCGCGCTCACGCAGCCGGCGGGCCTCGTCGGGGCCGGTCGCGTCGACGAACAGCACGTCGGCGAACCGGGCGGCGATCTCCAGCGTGTCGGGGCCGTCCACGGTGATCCCGACCACCGGTCGGCCCTGCGGCGGGCGCGGTGTGATGGAGGGCCCGCGGACGTCGAACCAGGTGCCCTCGAAGTCGACGTAGTGCAGTTTCTCCCGGTCCAGGAACCGGCTGGTGGCCACGTCGCGGATGATCGCGTCGTCCTCCCAGCTGTCCCACAACCGGCTCACCACGTCGGTGAACTCGGCTTGCTCGTCGGCAAGTTCGCCGGGGGTCGCGACGGGTTTGCGGCCGAAGTGGCGGGCTTCGAGGCCGGTCCGGGACGGCAGCGGCCACCAGCCGGCCCGGCCTCGGCTGACGTGGTCGAGGGTGGCGATCGCGGTGGACACGTGGAACGGCTCGGTGTGCGTGGTGGTCGCGGCCGGGATCAGGCCGATCGACTCGGTGGCGGGCGCCACCCGCGCGGCCACCGAGACCGCGTCGAGCCGGCCCGGTACCCGGGGCGAAGGCGGCCCCAGCGAGTCGTCGAGGCGGATGAAGTCGAGCAGGCCGCGTTCGGCGGTGCGGGCCAGTTCGACCCAGTAGCGCGGGTCGAACAACTCGGCGGGGCGGGCGTGCGGCGAGCGCCACGCGGCGGGGTGGCGGCCCGCGCCGTCGAGCGCGACACCGAGGTGGAGATGGCCGGTGGTCATGCGAACTCCCTTGTCATACGGGCGGATCGGCCTGCGCCCCGGTCGGCGACCGGGGCGGGTCAGGCGACGGCGGCCGGGCGACGCAGCCGGGCGGAGAACGCGTCGGCGAGTTCCTCCAGCGGCGCGACGCCCTCGGCCTCGATCCCGCCGTCGGCACCGACGTACCGCTCGTGCACGAACCAGCCCTGCGCGACGTGGTCGGCGCCGAGCGAGGTCAGCACCGGGCGCAGCGCGTAGTCGAGCGCGAGCACGTGCGCGGGGGTGCCGCCGGTGAGCACCGGCAGGATCTCCTTGCCGCGCAGCGCGAATTGCGGGAGTACGTCCAGGAACGTCTTGAGCACGCCGCTGTAGGCGGCCTTGTACACCGGGCTGGCGATCACGAGCGCGTCGGCGTCGGCGACCCGGTTCAGTGCGGCGCGCAGGTCCGGGTCGGCGAAGTCGGCGTGCAGGAGCGCCCGGGCGGGCAGGTCGCGCACGGCGAGGGTGGACACGTCGTGTCCGTCGGCGGTCAGCCTGGCGGCGACGTGGCGGGCGACCACGCCGGTGCGTGAGGTCGCGGAGGGGCTGCCCCATACGGTCAGGACGGTTGCCATGGGTTTTACCTCGGTTCGCGGTGGTTCCGGTGGTGGTTCGCGGGGTTCCGGTGATGGTTCTCGGGGATTCCGGGATCGATCAGGGGTTGGTCGGGGTTGATCAGGGGTGGTGCGGACGACGGTCGAGTGGTAGGGCCGGCGACGATAGGGGGTGTCAGGGGTCACCGGAGAGGTGACCCCTGGGGTTGGTCAGGGGTGACGAGGGGGTGGCGCGGGAGCTTGCCGGGTGGGGTCGCCGAGCGGTCGGCCCCGATCGGCGGCTCTCCCGAGGGTCGCCCCGGTGACCGGTCCCGGAGGTCGGTGCGTCCACGCGGGTCGGTCGAACGGTGATCGCGATCGATGGCCGGCGCTGCCCTGCCCGGGAGTCGGGTCGGATCCGGTCGGATCCGGTGGGGTCGCGAACGGGCCTACGCGGGCGTCGCGACGTGCCGGAGGGCGTGTGGCGCGGCGGCCGGGTGTGGCGGTCGGGTTCCGATCGGGGCGACGCGGACGGCGCGGCCGGGGCCGCGGCCTCGGGTCAGCGACAACAAGCGGCGCTGGTGACGCGCCCGAGGTCGATGTGGAGGCGGGCGGACAGCAGCCAACCGGCGGCGGACATGACCGCCCCGTCGCTGTGTCGCGCGTGCTGCGCCACCGGGATCCCCTCGCTGGGCCGTGGCGGAGCGCCACGGCGAGATGTTCCGGAACCTAACCCGCCGGGCGGTGCTCGGTCAATTGCTCGAAGGCGACCGCGTGGGATCGACGTTGACAATTCGTCGGGCGGCTCCGTAGCTTCGATGTCGTGAGCCCCGACCTCTTCCTCGTGTCGTGCCGCCACATCGACCTGTGTCGTGTGGCCGGCGGGCTGTGTCGTCCGCGCGGCTGACCTCGCCGCCGCGCTCCTCGGTCTGTCCCGAGGAATCCTGAGCTCCCGCCCGGGTTGCGCACCCGGCCTTGTGGCGCAAGGCCCTTCCCATCCGCCGAACCCTCGCCCCGGCGTCCCCGTGCCCGGACGCCGGTGACGGTTCGCGTTCTCTTGCCACACCCCCACGAGGGGAGAGCCATGCCCGACCATCCGTCCGGCCGCCTCCGCCCCGTCGCCGTCTGCATAGTCGGCGCGGGTCCCGGCGGCACGTCCGTCCTCGAACGCCTGTTGGCCAATGTGCCCGAACTGCTCGGCGACCGCCCGCTGCACGTGCACGTCGTCGATCCCTACCCGCCGGGCGCGGGTCGGGTGTGGCGGCGGGCCCAGTCGCCGCTGCTCTGGGCGAACTCGCTGGCCTGCGACATCACGCTGTTCACCGACGAGGTGTCCACGATCGAGGGACCGATCCGGCCGGGGCCCTCGTTGGCCGAATGGGCCGCGGATCGCACCGAAGAGCTGCGCGAGGGTCGCGGCGCCGACGAACTGCGGCTGTTTGCCGCGGAGTTGGCCGCTTGCGGGCCGACCTCGTTCCCGTCCCGGCCGCTGCTCAGCGCCTATCTCGCGTGGTTCTTCCGGTCCACCGTCGAGGGGGCGCCGCCCAACGTGCGGGTGATCGTGCACCAGACGACGGTCGTGGACGTCACCGAGGGTCCGCGCCGGCAGTTGGTGCATCTGGCGGGGCGCCGGCCGCCGCTCCGGGTGGACGCGGTGATCCTGGCCCAGGGCCACCTGGACAGCGAGCCGACGCCACACGAGCGCGAGCAGATCGGGTTCGCCCGCCGGCACGGGCTCGCATACCTGCCCACCGGGTACACCGCGGACCTGGATCTGGACGCGTTGCGCCCGGGCGAACCGGTATTGGTGCGGGGCATCGGGTTGGCGTTCGTGGACCTGATGGTGCGGCTCAGTCACGGCCGGGGCGGCACGTTCGAGCGGGACTCGGCCGGTGTGCTGCGCTATCGGGCGTCCGGGCGCGAGCCGTTGCTGCTCGCGGCGTCTCGGCGCGGGGTGCCCTACCGGTCCAAGACGGGTTATCCATGGACCGGGGAACGCCCGCCGCTGCCAAGGCACTTCACCGTGGAGGCGGCACGCGAGGCGGACGACCCCTGGCCGTTGATCGGCAAGGAGTTGGCCGGTGCGCACTACCACCGGTTGTTCACCGCGCACAGCGATCGCACCACGATGGAATGGGCCGAGTTCGACGCGGAGTTCACGGCGGCCGCCGATCCGAGCGAACTGATCGCGCGGGCGGTGCCGGATCCGGCCGACCGGTTCGACCAGGCGCGGCTGGATCGTCCGGTGCAGGGGCGGCGGTTCGCCGACGAGGGCGCGCTCCAGGAGTGGATGCACGCGCACATCGAGGCCGATCTGACCCGCCGGCACGATCCCGCGTACAGCCAGGATCTGGCCACGATACACGCGTTGTTGAGCGTGTACGGGGTGGTGCTGCGGCTTCAGGACGCGGGTGATTCGGTGCCGGACACGACCCGGCTGTTGGGTTTCTTCAGCTACCTGGCCAGCGGTCCGCCGGGGCCGCGCCTGGAGGAACTGCTCGCGTTGGCCCGGGCCGGGGTGATCCGCTTTCTCGGCGAGGACGTGGAGATAGCGGCGGACGAGGAGGCCGGCGATTGGCGGGCGGCGAGTCCGAGTCTGCCGCAGGCGCGGGTGCGCGCCCGCGCTCTGGTGGAGGCCCGGTTGCCGGAGCCCTCGCTCAAGCGCACCCGGGACGTGCTGCTACGCCGGTTGGCCGCGCGCGGCGACGCGTCCACGGACTCGGCGGGACGGCTGTGCACCCGGGCCGGCGACCGCCGGGTGGTCAACGCGCGCGGCGACGCGCATCCCGGCCGATTCGCCGTCGGGCACGGCGTATCGGGCGGTGCCGGGAGCGCGGGGTTCTCCCGGCCCCGCTTCGACGCGCCGGCGTTTCGGGTCAACGACGCGTTGGTCCGGGGCGTACTCAATCATCTGCGGGACGTCGATCCCGCCGCCGATCGCACTCCCGATCGGCTGGAACTCGTGACAGGAGCCACCCGGTGACAACTCAGCTCGGCTACGCGAGCCCCGTCGACGTCGACACGTACGGCCCGTACGCGGTCACCGACCCGCAGTACCCGTTCGCCGGTCGGATCGGCGATCCGCAATTCCCGGAGGAGGTCGGCCGGTATCACCTGTACCTGTCGCACGGCTGCCCGTGGGCGCACATCGCGGCGATCGTGCGACATGCGCGCGGTCTCACCGACATCGTGAGCGCGTCGTATGTGGACGAGGAACGCGACTCCCGCGGCTGGGCGTTCCGGGAGCGGTTCGGCCCGGACCCGGTGAACGGGTTCACGCTGCTGCGGGAGGCGTACGAGGCGACCGAGCCCGGGTACGCGGGCCACATCTCGGTACCGACCCTGTGGGACCGGGAGAGCGGCCGGATCGTGGCGAACGCGTTCAACGCGATCCCGAACAACCTGGCCACGAGCTTCACCGCACTGGTCGGCGAGCAGGCACCGGACCTGTACCCGGAGGACCTGCGCGAGGCGATCGACCTCACCGACGCGGACTTCGCGACCGCCGCGCGCAAGGGCGGCCTGTGGACATCGGAGGAGGGCGAGACGATCCACACGCTGGAGCGCTCGGACGCGCATCTGGCCGACAGGCGCTACCTGTTCGGTGATCGGCTGACCATCTCGGACATCCGGTTCTGGGTGAAGCTGCTGCGGTTCACGCAGACCTACCGGGCGGCGATAGGCGCGGACGGCCGCACCCTGGTGGACTACCCCAACCTGTGGGCGTACGCGCGTGACCTGTACACCCGGCCGGAGTTCCGCGAGACCACCGATCTCGCGGTCCAGGCGGAGAACGCGCTGCGCCGGTTCCCGGATTCGCCGACCTCGCCGACCGCCGAGCACTGGGCGGCGCCGCACGATCGGGCGTCGCTGGGCTGACCGTCGACTCGCCGATCCGACGCGGGGTCGGGTCGGCGTCGGTCCTGCGGGATGCGCCGCACGTAGGGACGCGTGCGCGCGCTGGGGATCCCGGGGTGCGGGACCGGTTGGGGGGTGCCGCCGGGCGGAGGGGGTCCGCGGCGCATCCCCCGGGGGGCGGGCGATCCGGTGTCGAGGCTCACCGGATCGCCCGACACCGGGCGGTGGTTGGCGACCGATGATCTCCGGTCGGGTCGGCTCGGGTCGGGAGCCGGGTCAGGGGGGCGGGTCAGGGGGCCGGGTCAGGGGGGCGGGTCGGGTGTTCACCGACTGGCCGGATGGATGGATGGACCGACCGGGCTTCGGCCCGGCCGGGTGGAGTGGCCGAGAGGTTAGGCAACGGCCTGCAAAGCCGTTCACGCGGGTTCGAATCCCGTCTCCACCTCGAAGGACGAACGAAACGCGGACCGTCGGTCAGCGGCGCGCGGCGAAATGCCGTGCGTCACCGGGACGAGGGGACGCGGTGGTCGGATGCGATGGAGTGGCCGAGAGGCGAGGCAGCGGTCCGCAAAACCGTGCACGCGGGTTCGAATCCCGCCTCCATCTCGCAGGACGGACCGCCGGTCGCGTCGTGCGGAGCCGAGGGCTTCGTACGAGCGGCCGACGGGACGCGGTTGTACAGGGTGGAGTGGCCGAGAGGTTAGGCAACGGCCTGCAAAGCCGTTCACGCGGGTTCGAATCCCGTCTCCACCTCGAAGACGAACGAAACGCGGACCGTCGGTCAGCGGCGCGGGGCGAAATGCCTTGCGCCGCCCGGCCGACGGGACGCGGTGGTCGGATGTGATGGAGTGGCCGAGAGGCGAGGCAGCGGTCCGCAAAACCGTGCACGCGGGTTCGAATCCCGCCTCCATCTCCGATGTGGTGCACGGGACTTGGGGTCCCGTTGCGACCCGGGTGTGTGGGCCCTGTCGGGAGCTGTGGGGCGCTGCGTTCAGCGCAGGGCCGGTGTTCGCGCGGTTCCGTGTGGGCTTCGGCGCGGGGCCGGTGTTCGCGCGGCCCGTGGGGGGCGGCGCAGGACCGGTGTCCGCACGGTCCGTGGGGCGGCGACAAGGTCGGTACCGGGAACGACAAGGTCGGCCCGGAAACGACAAGGATGGGCCGCCGTCGGTGCGCCGGTGGGCGTGTGACGCGTGATGGGAAGAAGATTCGGGCTCCGGGTGAACCTTGGTCCCCTTCGGGTCGCCCAAAGGATGGACGCCGTTCACCCGGAGTCCCGAGAATGTCCCGAACCTGTCCCTTTCGCTTTTCGGAGGCCCTGGGTGACATTCCGTCAACAATCGTCTCGACGACGATCCGTGCCGAGTTCGCGGCGGCGACGGATCGGTGTCGTGGCCACGACCGTGGCCGGCGCCCTCGCCGGTGGCGCGCTCGTCATCGCGCCCGCTCCCGCCGTCGCGGCGCCCGCCGTGGACGTGCTGCTCGCCGAGGTGTACGGCGGCGGCGGCAACAGCGGCGCCAGTTTGACCAACGACTTCATCGAGTTGGGCAACAAGGGTTCGGCCGCGGTCGCGGTCGACGGTTGGAGCGTGCAGTACCTCCCGGCCGCGCCCAAGCCGACCTCGGCGTGGCAGGTCACCCCGCTGACCGGTGCGGTGGCACCCGGCGGCCGGTACCTGATCGGCGAGGCCAAGGGCGCCGGCGGCACGCTCGTGCTGCCCACGCCGGACGCGCAGGGCTCGATCAACATGTCCGGTACCGGCGGCACGGTCGCGCTGGTCCGCGGCACCACCGCGCTGACCTGCCTGACCGCGGTGGACTGTCTCGCCGACGCGCGCGTCGTGGACGTCGCGGGCTACGGCGATGCGGTGGTCCGCGAGGGTAATCCGGCGAGTGGCGCCTCCAACTCGGCCTCGGTGGCCCGTACTTCCGCGCTCGCGGACACCGACGACAACGGCGCGGACTTCGCGGCGGGCGCGCCGACGCCGCTCAACGCGCGTGGACAGGGTCCGACCGACCCCGGTGGTCCGGGCGAACCCGAGCCGACCGACGCGCGCATCCACGAAATCCAGGGCACCACCCGGGTGTCGCCGAAGAACGGCGCCCGGGTGACCAGTGTTCCGGGTGTGGTGACCGGTGTGCGGACCTTCGGCAGCGCGCGTGGCTTCTGGTTCCAGGACATCCGACCGGACGATGATCCCCGCACGTCCGAGGGGCTGTTCGTGTTCACCGGTACGGTCACCCCGCAGGTGGCGGTCGGCGACGCGGTCAAGGTGACCGGCAAGGTCGAGGAGTTCTACCCGGGCGGCATCGGCATCGGCGGCCAGTCGCTGACCCAACTCACCGGCGCGACCTGGGTGATCCACGCGTCCGGCCAGGCGTTGCCCGCGCCGGTCACGCTCGACGCGGCGACCCTGCCGGACGCGTACGTGCCCACCGGGACACCGTCGATCGAGGCGCTCGCGCTGGAGCCGTCGAAGTACGCGCTGGACCTGTACGAGTCGCTCGAAGGCCAGTTGACGCGCGTAGGCGAATCGCGTGTGGTCGGTCCGAGCACCTCGTTCGGCGAGTTGTGGGTCACCCTGGAGCCGACGCAGAACGCGACCGCGCAGGGCGGCACGCTGTACGCCGGGTACGACGCGCAGAACGGCGGCCGGCTCAAGGTCTCCTCGCTGATCCCGTTCTCCCAGGAGCCGTTCCCGCAGGCGAACGTCGGTGACACGCTCACCGGCACGACCACGGGACCGCTGACGTACGACAACTTCGGCGGGTACGCGCTGGCCTCGACCACCCTGGGCAAGGTGGTCAAGGGCGCGCTGACGCCGGAGACCACGCGGGACCAGAAGAACACCGAACTCGCGGTCGCCACGTACAACGTGGATAACCTCTCCCCCAAGGACGCCCAGGCCAAGTTCGACCGGCTCGGGAAGGGCATCGTCACCAACCTGTCCACGCCGGACGTGGTGGCCCTGGAGGAGATCCAGGACAACAGCGGACCGACCAACGACGGTGTGGTCGCGGCCGATCAGACGCTGGACAAGCTGGTCGCGGCGATCAAGGCGGCGGGTGGCCCCACCTATTCGTGGCGCTCGATCGAGCCGGTCGACGGCAAGGACGGCGGCCAGCCGGGCGGCAACATCCGCAACGCGTTCCTGTTCGACGCTACGCGCGTCGAGTTCGTGGACCGTCCCGGTGGCGGCCCCGCCAGCGCGGTGGGCGTGCGCAAGGACTGGCTGGGGCGTACCCAGTTGACCCAGTCACCCGGTCGGGTCTCCCCCGCGGACCCGGCGTGGGAGAACAGCCGCAAGCCGCTCGCGGCGGAGTTCCGCTTCCGCGGCAAGACGGTGTTCGTGATCGCGAACCACTTCGCCTCCAAGGGCGGCGACCAGGCGCTGGACAGCCGGTTCCAGCCGCCGACGCGCAGTTCGGAGGTCCAGCGGGTGGCGCAGGCGAAGGTGCTGCGCGGTTTCGTGGACGAGTTGTCGAAATCCGACCCGAGGGCGAACCTGGTGGTGCTCGGCGACCTGAACGACTTCGCGTTCTCGCCGACGCTCAAGACGCTCACCGACGGCGGCGCGCTGCGCACGATGGTCGACACGCTGCCCGCGAACGAGCGCTGGGGATATGTGTTCAACGGCAACAGCCAGATGCTCGACCACATCCTGACCAGCCCTCGGCTCACCCGGTTCGAGTACGACATCGTGCACGTGAACGCGGCGTTCGCGGACCAGGCGAGCGATCACGATCCGCAGGTGCTGCGCGTGCACCCGAGCACGGGCAACGACTTCCTGGATTGCCTGGAGCGGTTGTGGGAGGAGTTGTTCGAGCGGTCCTGAGTCGGGTGTGACGCGATCCGAGAGTTGACGCAAGGTCACCTCGCGCCCGGTGCCGTGTTCGGCGCCGGGCGCGAGGGTTGCGGGGGCCGCGCGTGGGCTATGCGGCCGGGGTGGGCGGGTCGGTGCGGGTCGGCGACTCGGTGCGGCTCGGCGGGTCGGTGCGGGTCGGCGGGTCGGTGCGGGTCGGCGACTCGGTGCGGGTCGGCGACTCGGTGCGGGTCGATGGGTCGGTGCGGGTCGGCGGGTCTGCCGGGGTGGGAACTTCGTTCGCGGACAAGGCTCGTGCGGCGGCTTCGGTGAGTGCGCAGGCGTCCGCGACACAGTCGTAGTCGACGTGTTCGGGCAGGTCGGTGTGCAGGTGGTAGTGCGGGATCAGCTTCTGATCGTCGATCGAGACCAGGGTCGCCGTCGGGTAGCCGTGGCGGTTGGGCACCACGCCGTCGGTGGAACTGCGCGAGCGCAGGCCGGTCAGCACCGCGATGTCGTTGCGGGTGGCGCACTCGGAGAGCAGGTTGTTGAAGGGGACGTCGTACGGCTCCATCCGCAACGGGCCTTCGGCCTCCAGCAGGACGAGGTTGCCCGAGCCGACGGTGTCCACGTTCAGGAACCATGTGCGCTCGCGGTCGAGTTCGGGGAAGTGCCGACGCGCGAATCCCCGGATGCCCTCCTGAAGCGCCTCCTCGGCACCGGCCGAGACGAGCAACACCCGTACACCGTCGACGGGTTGATCGCGCAGCGTGGCGGCGAGCGCGACCAGTACGGCGACCCCGGACAGGTTGTCGTTGGCGCCGGGGACCGCGCGGCTGCGGCCGATCTGGGTGAACGCGGCGGTACTGACCGCGGCGAGGCCGATGCCGGCTCGGCGTACGCCACGAAGCCCGGTGGCCGCGCCGAGCGCGATCAGCGCGGGGCCCGCGACCACCGGCCACCACATAGGCGGATTCTCGCGCGCCTTGTCCAGCAGTTGCGGGTAGCGGGTGGCGACCCATCGCGCGGCCCGCTCGTCGAACACCGCGCCCGTGGGCGCCGCGTCGTGGTGCGCGGTCACCACGAGGGTGCGCGGCGCGTCCGGGTCGCCGACGGAGGCGACCACGTTGTAGGCGCTGCACGGTCGGCCGCCGAGGGCGCGGCGCGCGTACTGGCCGCGGTAGGAGATGTCGTCGGCGATGCCGAGTGTGGCGGCGCCGGCGACCAGCGTCGCGGCCACGCGGGAACGCTTCGCGAGCAGGCCGGCGACGGCGGCGAGGGCGGTGAGGGTGCCGATCGGGCGCGCGTACGACGCGTACGCGGGCTCCTCCTCCACCACCGCGTCGCGCGCCCCGAGTTCGCGCAGCAGCCCGGCTATCCGATGCGCGGCCTCGCGCTCGCCGGACGACGTGGGCAGACGCTCGATCTTGGCCAACGGCTCTATCACGGCTCGCAGTTCGGCCTCGGAGGGTCGGCGCGACCGGCTCCTCGTGCCGTTCCCCCGACGCGAATCGTTTCCCTCACGGCTCGTCATCCCGCCACGATGCCACGGCCGGGCGGGTCGTGTCCGCCCCGAGGGGGACCTTTGTTACTCGCGAGTCGGCTCGGGTGCGGGGCGTGCGTTGCGTTGCGTTGCGCCTGGCGCGATGCGGTGCGGGGCGGCCCGATGCGGCGCGCGCGGCGCAGTGCGATGCGTGCGGTGCCACCACTCGATGGTGGAGCCCATAGGTCCGCTCCACCACCTGGGCTATTCATGCGACTTATCAATTTCGTTCATAAATATCCCGCTCATTACGCTTCGTTCCGTCGGTGACGGCATGTCGGGCCGCCATCTCCCGATGGTTCGGAGATTCATGACCTTGCAAGAAGCGGAAGCGTTGTCCGCGCCCTGGTCGCGCGCGCCGTCCCTGTCCTGCCCGGCGGTGCCCGCGCAGGGCTTCGCCGAGCGGTACGCGGCGCCCGCGGCGCGGCCCGGTGTGATGGCGGTGCGGCTGGCCGGCGGGCTGCCGGCGTGGGCGGTGACCGGGCACGCGGCCGCGCAGGCCATGCTCACGGATCCGCGACTGGTCAACGACATGACCGTGGTGGATGCCCTCTCCGCGAGTACACCGCATGGGCTGCCGCGCACCCGCTACCCCGAGAGCTTCCTGTCCACCGAGCCCCAACTCCTGGCGCGCGACGGTGCCGAGCACCGCCGTATGCGCCGGATCGTGAGCCCCTACTTCCAGACCGCCCAGGCCGGGCTGGTCGAGGCGGAACTCGATTCCTGTACCGCGGACTTGGTCGATGCCCTGGCCCGTCGGCCGCAGGGCGACCTGGTCGCCGACCTCGCGATCCCGCTGGCCGCCGCGGGTGTCGCCTCGATGTTCGGCATCACCCCCGACCGGGCGACGGCAGTCGTGCGCGCCACCATGGCCGCGGGTCTGGCCGGCCACCCCGACGCCCCGCACGGCCGCGCCGCGGGTCAGGCCTTCGTACTGCGGGTCCTGCAGATCGTGGCCACCGCCCGCAGGAAACGCCAGGACAATGCCGCCCGGGCACTGCTGACCGCCCACGGCGACGGGCGTCTGACCGGCCCGCAGACGGCCGCGATGGTGGGACTGCTGCTCGTCGGCATGGTGGAATCGCTCACCACCGTCATCCCCACTGCGGCCCTGATCGCGATGCAGCGCCCCGAGGTGCGGGCCGCGCTGCGGTCCGGCGACGCCGTACGCGTCGACGCCGTGGTGGAGGAACTGCTGCGCTTGTCCACCCCGTTCCACCACAGCGCCTGGCGCATGGCCAGTGAGCCGCTGGTCCTGGACGGGACGCCCATCCGGGCCGGCGACGTGGTGGTGGCGTCCTTCCTGCACACCAACCTCGACGAGCGGCGCTGGCCGCGGCCCACCGAGGTCCGGCTCGACCGCCCGACGCCCCGCGGCCACCTCTCGTTCGGGCACGGCGCGCACTACTGCCTCGGCGCCGCCCGGGGCCGCGCGCAGACCCGCATCGCGCTGACCCGGCTGTTCACCCGCCTGCCCCTGCTCACCCCGGCCGCCGACCCGGCCGGCCTGTCCTGGCACGGGGGCGGTCTGCGCCACCTGCACAGCCTGCCGGTGCACACGACCGGCGATCCGGCGGGACCGGTCGGAGCGGTCGGAGCGGTCGGACCGGTCGGACCGGGGGACGCCGGGTGAACACCGCCGGGAAGCCGTACGTCACCGGCGCTCTTCCGGCCGGAACCCCCGCCCGGGGCTTCGGTTGGCGCACCCGGCACATGCGGCACATCCGGCACACGTGAGATCTCCCTCTGGTGCCCTTCCCACCGAGACCCGGGCGCCGTCCGCACGCCCGAGCAGCACTCACCCGGAGCGCGGGCGGCCCCGGCCAAGGAAAAGAGCCGGCCGATGTCCGACCCCGACACAATCCTCCCCGCACGTCTTCCCTCGCTGACCAGCCTGCGGTTCGTCCTCGCGCTCACCGTGGTGCTGTGTCACCTGACCCTCATCTCGGGCATCTTCGATGTGGGGCCGGACAGCCCGCTGGCGGTGATGGAGCCGATCGCCACCGGCTCGGTCAGCGGCTTCTTCGTGCTGTCGGGATTCGTCCTGACCTGGGCGCACACCCCGGGAGAGTCACGGAGGGCGTTCTGGCGCAGGCGCCTGTGGAAGATCGTCCCCAATCACGTCATCGGCTGGGCCCTGGCCGTAGCCTTCTTCGCCGTCATCACCGCCACGCCGGCCACCGTGCTGGCCGACGGCGACAGTATCGGCGCCGCGGTGGCGGGCCTGTTCCTGCTGCAAAGCTGGATCCCGGACCCGGACTTCTTCTTCAGCTTCAACGCCCCGGCCTGGTCGATCTCCTGCGAGGCGTTCTTCTACGCCCTCTTCCCCGCGCTCCTCACCGCCGCGTCGAGGATTCCCACCCGGCGGCTGACCGCCTGCTGGGCGGCGCTGGCCGCGGCCACGCTGCTGATGCCGATGATCTCCACCCTCGTCCCGGGGCCACCCCTGTACGACTGGCTGCCCATCAACGCGACCAGCCTCTGGTTCGTCTACCTCTGCCCGCCGGTGCGGCTCACGGAGTTCGCCCTCGGAATCCTCACCGCCCGCCTCATCCGAACCGGCCGCTGGCCCCACCTGAACCGGGCGCAGGTCGCCGCCCCCGCGGTGGTCGTCTTCGTGGCGGTGGCCTACCTCCCCGCCCAGTACGCCCTCGGCATGGCCATGGCCGCCCCGCTCGCCCTGATCATCGCCGCCCTCACCCAGGCCGACCTCCAGGGCCGCACCCGGGTCATGCGCCATCCGTACCTGATCGCGCTGGGCGAGGCGTCCTTCGCCCTCTACATGACCCACTACCCACTCATACTGACGATCCGCCACATGCTCGGCGTCGAGAAAACCTTCACCCCGCTACCCGGCACCCTGATCGTCACGACCTTGACCGCAGCCTCCATCGCGCTGTCCCTGGTGGTCTACCGCTACTACGAACTCCCCCTCATACAGCGCTGGTCCCGCCCCCGCCGCCCGGCTCCCGCCGCCTCCGCCCGGGTTGCCGAAACCCCGCCCCGAGTCCTCACTCCCCGTCCCCCCACCACCGCACCGATCCATCAACCCGCCGACCCGACCGAACGGGACCCGCTCGACCGGGCGCCCACGTGAGGACCGCCTAGCAGCGCTCGGAGGCGTCCACCGCTCCCGGCAACTCCGGGGCGTCCTCCGTCGCCGCGACCGGCGTCGCGTTCTTGCGGGTCGCCAGCACCGCCCCGCCCAGGATCAGCACGAACGACGCCCCGATCGCCACCGTGAACTTCTCGTTCAGGATCAACACGCCGGCCGCCACCGCGACCGCCGGGTTGACGTACGTGATCACCGTGGCCCGCGCCGCACCCACCTCGCGCACCAGCTCGAAGAAGATCACCATCGCGATCGCGGTGCACACGAGCGCCAGCACCCCCATCGCCCCGAGCGCCTTGCCGCCCGGCACGTGGGCGGGCCACTGCGCGGCGGCGAGCGGTATGTACACCAGCGCGGTGAAGCCCAGGCAGACCACCGTCATCGGCAGGCTCGGCACCTCCTTGAGCCTGCGCTCGGCCACCAGCGCCGCACCGGCGTAGCACAGCGCGGTCGCGAGCACCTCGACCGCCGCCCACGGGTCCCCGCCGCCGAGCGTCGGCCCGGCCAGCACCGCGACCCCGCCGAACCCGATCGCCAGCCCGATCCAGCGCACCGCCCCCATGCGCTCGGTGCCACCGGTCAGGTACACGAGCACCGCGCCGAAGATCGGCACCGACGCGATCAGCAGCCCGGTCGTCGAACTGGACAGCCGCCGCTCGGCGTCCGAGAGCAGCCACCAGGGCCCGACGAACTCGGTCACCGCGAAGACGAGGAGCGGCCACTTGTACGGGGTGAGCCCGCGCAGCCCCGTGCCGCGCAACGCGAACGGCAACAGCAGCAGGGCCCCGAGCCCGGTACGCACGAACACCAGCACGCCCGGCGAGACCTCGTCCACCGCGACCTTGATCAGCAGGTACGGGATCCCCCAGATCACGCACATGCACGCGAACAACAACGCTCCACGACGACTCACGGCCGTGTCCCCTCAATCTCTGGATCGAAGAGGATGATCAACCACGCGGGGCCGATCGGTCTAGAACGTTGTTGCGCAGCACGCTGCTGCGGTAGCCGGCCGGGGTGACGCCCAGTACCCGCCGAAACCATCGCCCCAGGTGTGCCTGATCGGCGAACCCGACCGCGAGCGCCGCCCGGGCGGGCGTCATCCCCTGGGCGAGCAGCGCCTGGGCGCGGGCGACCCGGTGCTGGGCGAGCCAGGCGTACGGGGGCAGCCCGACCACGTCGCGGAACGCGCGCAGGGTCTGGTAGCGGGACAGTCCGATCCCGGCCGACAGCTCGCTCAGCGAAGGGGGCCGGACGAGTTCGTCGGCGAGCCGCTCGCGGACCGCGCGGGCCACCCGGGCGGCGTCCGGCGAGCCACACCGATCGGCCCGGGAATGTACCGCGTGCCGCCCGACGAGCGCGCGCAGCACCTCCACGACCCGGGTCTCGCCCTCGAACGCGTCGCCGCCGGCGGTCAGGTGCGTGTGTACGGCGACCAGTTCGGCGGCGAGCGCCGGGTCGGCCACGAGCAGCGACGGGAAGTGCGGGGCGGGGCCGGGCAGGTCCTCGCCGACCAGCGCGGCCGAGGGGTAGAAGACCCGGTAGGCGTACCCCTCCGGGATGCCCGGGCCGCCGGTGTGCGTCTCATGCGGTTCGGCGACCACGATCGTCCCGGGTCCGGACCGGTGCACCGCGCCGCGATAGTTGATCTGCTCGACCCCCTCGACGCACACCCCGATCGCGTACTCCTCGTGCGCGTGCGGCGCGTATCGGTGCCGCCGAAATCGCGCGGTCATCAGGTCGAGCGGCGTGTCCTCGACCCCGTACACGCGCGTCCACACCGCGGACTCGCCACCTCGGCCGCCCCTGCCGCCTCCGCCGCCTCGGCCGGCGAGGCCGTCGCCCGGGGCGCCCGGGGCGTCCGCGAGCCCGCCGCCCCCGCCGACGAAGTCGTTGCCGGGGGCGTCCCCAGGGCCGCCCCCGGCGGCGAAGTCGTCGCCCGCAGCGCCCCCGGGCCTGCCCGGTCCCACGTCACCACTCATGTCGATTCGCTCTCAAGTACCCGTGCACGGGCCGCCCCGGCACGATCGGCTCGAACCACTCCTCCGGCCCGGGATCCGACAACCGCAGCTCGACCGACTCCGGATCGTCCGACGCCGCGTCACTGAACGTCACGAACGCCGCCTCGACGTCGTCGTCGTACAACCCGTGCCGCTCCAACAGCGACGCCGCCTGATCCACCAACAACCGCAACGCCATCTCCTCCGCGAAGCACGCCGGCGGCGCCCAGTCGGTCCCACCGAGACGCCCGGTGACAGTCACGGCGGCCACCACGAACTGCCGGACGAACCCCTCCTCCAACAGTGGCAACGCGTCCAGCACGAAAAACGAGGCCCCGTCCGCCTCACGAAGATTCACCAGATCCGTGAACAGCAGATCCACCAGCACCCCGACCGAACTCGCCACCGCCCCCGCCGCGAGCCGGGCCTTCTCCTCCGGCACATCCGGCTGCGCGGTGTCCGGCTCACACCCGAAGGCGTCCAACCCGAAGGCCCGTACCCCCGCCGCCTGCCGCTCGATCCGCAGCCGCTCCTCCGGCATCGGCCGGCGCGCCCGCAACGCCGGATCCCCCGCCGGCGCGTCCGGCCCGTCGGCGGCCATCAAGCTCTCGTACACCAACTCCTCGTGCAACTGCACCTCACTGCGCACCACCCGCCAATCCGCGAGCAGCACACTGGCCTCCAACACCGCCAACACGATCTGCCGAGCGGTGCGCTCGGCCGCCTCCAACGTCGGCGCGTCCACCGACAACAACACCGCGGCCCCATCCGACCGAGGCGTGACCCGATAGTCCACCAGGTCCACCCCGACCCCGTCCGCCTCCTCGAACCCCTCCACGGACTCGAGCCCATCACTCAGCAACGCCCCGACCCCGAGCCGCTGGAGTTCATCCAGATCGGGATAGGTCTCGAGCGGCACGACATCGACATTCACCGGGTAAGCCACCCCAAGATCTTCCCGTGCCCACCCCCCTCCCCACGCCCGACACCACCGAACAACCACGTGGCGGACCACCCCCCAAAGTGCGATATGGTTTCCGTGTTCGGCCAGCCGAACACCGGGACGTGGCGCAGCTTGGTAGCGCACTTGACTGGGGGTCAAGGGGTCGCAGGTTCAAATCCTGTCGTCCCGACCAGCGTTTACGCAGGTCGGAGGTCGTCTTCTCAGAAACGGGAAGGCGGCCTTTTCTGCGTTCTGGGGCGTGGTGGTCGCAGTGTGGTCGCAGTGTGGTCGCACGACCGGCGCTCGGCTTTGGGACTCACGAGCAATCGGCCCGCGATCGCAGTCGTGTAGAGCGGTTTGAACAGGTCGCGCAGCCGGGCCGAGTGGTCGCGATGTGGTCGCGACCGATTCGGCGGGTGCCTCGCCACGTCCACTCAATCCAAGGACGTGGGCAAATGGACGACGCCCTCGGCGGGGCCGGCCGACCCCGCGAAGGTGTCCGGCACCGTATACGGCCGAACGTCCGCGTACCGCACACGTGCGTCCATGCCTCCAGTATGCCGACGGGCGCCCGGAGGCCCCGCCGGTGGGACCGCCACACGTTCCGGTCCATGTCCATCCGGTCCGGCGATGCGTCCGGGTGCGGCGGTGGCAGCAGCGCCTGTGTCGCGGGGCTCCGCGTGCGGCGGTGGCGGCGCCCGTGTCGCGGGCTCCGAGTTTCGGGTTTCACCGCTCGGTCGTCGCGCGCGGCGAGGAGACTACACATGGCGCCGAGACGGGCGCGCGTTCCGGAGGCGGGTCCATACCGCGCGGGGGCTTCGGGCGGATCGACGGGTTCGGCATGAACTCTCCTTCCGCGCGCTCTCGTTCGCGTGACGCCGCGCACGCGCGCGGCGAGGACGGGAAGCCGGTGGGGGCGGGCGCGGATGACACCGTCACGTCACCGCCGCCGACGCCCTCCTCGCCCCGCGCCGAGCCGGCTCACGCGGTCTCGGGTGTCCGGCTCGGAACATAGAAGTGTCACATGTGAAATGGTACCGTCCGGAATATCACAACGCGATGATCGGGGCGTGCAATGGGTGACATGGGCGACATGGGTGACAACGACATGACCGGCAACAGGGCGCGTGGGGCCGAGAAGCATGACCACGCGGTGCCGGCGGCGCTGGCGGAGGCGTTTCGACATGGGTGGGCCGACACCGCGATACAGGCGCCGCCCATGTCCGGGGCGGCGTACGCGGCCAAGCGGCGGGCGGCGGTGTCCGAGCGCTTTCCCGGTGAGCGGATCGTGGTGCCGTCGGGTGGGCTGAAGGCGCGCAGCAACGACTTCGACTACACGTTCCGGCCGCACTCGGCGTTCGTGCACCTGACCGCCGAGCAGGGCACGCAGGCGGTCCCGGACAGTGTGCTGGTCTTCGAGCCCGACGGGAACGGGCACTCGGTCACGCTGTTCACCCGGCCGCGCTCACCGCGCGACGGCGGGCCCGACGGTGCGGGGTTCTACGGCGACCGGCGGTACGGCGAGTTCTGGGTCGGGCGCCGGCGCACGCTCGCGGAGACCGCCGACGCCCTCGGGATCGAATCGGCCCCGCGCGAGGACCTCGAACGCGCCCTGCGTGGACGGAAGGTACCGACCCGGGTGGTGCGCGGCGAGGACGCGCTCGTCGACGCGCTGGTGCCGCCGGCCTCGGGAGCCGGCGCCGAGGCCGAGGCCGAACTGCTCACCTTCCTGTCCGAGTCGCGGCTGGTCAAGGACGAGTGGGAGGTCGAGCAGCTGCGTGCGGCCGTGGGCCACACGGTGGCCGGATTCCACGACGTGGTGTGCGAGTTGGATCATGCCACCGGTCTCGAGCGTGGTGAGCGCTGGATCGAGGGCACGTTCAATCGGCGGGCCCGGCTCGAGGGCTACGGGCTGGGCTTCGAGACCATCGCGGCGGCCGGCGCGCACGCGTGCGTCCTGCACTGGATGCGCAACGACGGACCGGTGCGCCCGGGCGACCTGCTGCTGCTGGACGCCGGTGTCGAGGCCGACTCGTTCTACACCGGCGACGTCACCCGTACGCTGCCGGTCGGCGGACGCTTCACCGACGTGCAACGCCGGGTCTACGACCTCGTCTTCGCCGCCCAGTCGGCGGGTATCGCCGCGCTGCGGCCCGGCGCGCGGTTCGGCGACTTCCACGCAGCCGCGATGCGCGTGATCGCCGAAGGCCTGGACGAATGGGGCCTGTTGCCCGGCGGAGCGGAGGCGGCCCTGGCCCCCGACTCGGGCCTGTATCGCCGCTTCACCCTCTGCGGCTCGGGCCACATGCTCGGCCTGGACTGCCACGACTGCGCCGCCGCCCGTCGACAGAGCTACCCGGACGGCCTGTTGGCACCCGGGCACGTACTCACCGTCGAGCCCGGTCTGTACTTCCAGCCCGACGACCTGACCGTGCCGGAGGAGTTGCGCGGGATCGGCGTTCGCATCGAGGACGACTTCCTGATCACGGCCGACGGCGCACAATGCCTGTCGTCGGGCCTGCCACGCGCCGCGGACGAGGTCGAGGCCTGGATGGCCTCGCTGCGATGACCGCGCGCGGTCCGCTGGTGGACCAGGTCTGCGGACAGTTACGGCAGGCCGGCGTGGTGGCGGTGGTCGGGCCCACCGGATTCGGCAAGTCCGCGGTCCTGGACGCGGTGTGCACGGCGTGGCAGGCGGCCGGGGATCCGGTGGTCCGGCTCAGCTCGGCGCGCGCCGACGCGAACATCGCCTACGCGCCGCTGATGGACCTGTTCACCGCGTGCCCGGCCGAGGTGCGCGGCGAACTGTCCGAACTGCAACGCTCGACGATGGACTGGGTGTTGCGGCGCGTTGCGGGGCCCGAGCCGGACACCGCTACGTTCCGCGGCACGGTGTTGTCCTGCCTTCAGGCGTGGGGACGCAGGGCCCGGCCGCTGTTGTCCGCCGACGACGTGCAGTGGTGGGGTCCGGGCAGCCTGGACGTCTTCGGTTTCGCCGCGCGGCGCAGTCGCGGCAGCGTGTCGCTGCTGGCCGCGTTGCGGCCCGACGGCCCGTCGCCGCACGACGTGCTCGGCGGCGGCGCGGTCGAGATCGGGATACCACCGCTGAGCCCGGAGGAATCGGCGACGGTCGTAGGGTCGTTCGGCATCCCGCTGCGCACCGCGGGTCGCATCCACGCGGCGACGGGCGGCAGTCCGCGACTGGTCTCGGACATCGCCGCCGGACTGGCCCGGGCCGGGCATTCGGCCACCGCGTGGGACGCCGAACCGTTGGCCCCGCACGCCCGCAAGGCGATGCGCGCGTGGCTGGCGGACCTGGCCGAACCGGTGCGCCGGGTGCTGCTGTTGGCGGCGTTGGCCGCCGATCCCTCGCTCGACGGCATCCGTCGGGCCACCGGGTACACCGCCGACGCCGCGCCGACCGCGGACGCCGCTCTGGCCGCCGCCCAGGACGCCGGGCTGATCCGGGTGGTCGACGGTGCCGTGTCCTTCCCGGCGCCGGTGCTGCGCGAGGGCATCGTCGCCGAGGCCGGCCGCGAGTCGGTGCGCCGCGCCCATCGCGCGCTGGCGGCGGTGTCGACCGGTGCCGACGACCGGACCTGGCACGAGGCGTCCGCCCTGGCCCCGGCCACGACCGCGGCGCGTCTGGTCCTGGTGCTCGCCGACGCCGCCGCGGCGGCGCGCGAGCGCGGCGACCACACGCGGGCCGCGGAGTTCGCCCTGCTGGCGGTCGACCGGGCCGGCGGCACCCGACCCGATCTGCTGGTGTGTGCCGCCCGGGACGCCGAGACCGCGGGGCGCTTCGACCTCGCCTGGACGGCCCTGGACCGGCTGGACCGCACCCGGGCCGGACCGGCGCAGCGCGCCCGGGCACGCATCGCGGTCGTGGACGCCGCCGGCCGCGGCGCCGCGCTGCTGGCGGACATCGCGGCCAGGGCGCTGGCCGACGCCACGGCCGCCGACGAACCCGCGCTGGTTTCGGCGGCGCATCTGCGACTCGCCTGGAGCACGCACCTGACCCGGGGCTATTCCGCCGAGGCCCTGGCACACGCGTGCGCGGCCGTGGAGTGGGCGGAACGGGCCGGCGACCCGGCGAGCCGCGCCGCCGCGATCACCTTGACCGCCCGGATCCAACAGGGCCGCGGCTCGCCGGAGCACGCCGGGACACTGCGCCTGGCGTTGGAGCCGGGCGCGGCGGGCGGCACCGGGGCGAGCGCCGGTGACCCGCCTCCGATCTCCGATGATCCGCGCCGGGTCGCGGTGTCCTTCGCCCTCCTGGAGGACCGCCTGGACGAGGCCGGGCAGTTGTTGGACGCGCTTCGCCCGGGGTTCGGGTCGGTCGCCGGGCGGGCCGACCCGGGGCGGCTCCTGGGCTGCGCCGTACTGATCCACGCGCACGGCGGCGACGGTCGGGCCGCGCGCGAGGAGGCCCGCCGACTGCTGGCGCTGGCCCGCGAGTTGGGCGCCTCCCCCGGTCCGCCGTGGTACGCGGCGGCGATCGCCGAACTCGCGGGCGGAACCCTGGAACAGGCGCTCGCCTACGCGGGGCTGGGATTGACCGCGTCGGAGGAGGAGAAGGACACCGTCTTCGCGGCGCACTGCCTGCATCTGTCCGGCCGTACGCGGCTGTTCCTGCGCGACACGGTCGGCGCGCTGGCGGATCTGCTGCGGGTGCGGGATCTGGTGCGCGAGTTGTCCGTCCGGGATCCGGCGGCGATCCGCTACGACGCCGACCTCGCCGAGGCCCTGGTCGCCGCCGGGGATGTCGAGGCCGCCGCGCGCACCATCGCCGATGCCCGAGACCCGGCGCGCGAGTTGGGGCGGCGCGGCGTGCTGGCCTCGCTCGACCGCGCCCAGGCGCTGTGCGCGGCGGCGACGGGCGAGTTCACGGCGGCCGAGCGGCTGCTCACCCGGGCTTGGGAGGCGTTCGCGCGGCTGGGCTACCCGTTGGAGTGCGGTCGGGTGTTGCTGACCCACTCGGCCGTCGAGCAGCGACGCAGACGCCCCGCCCGCGCCCGGGAGTTGCACGCGGCCGCGGAGGCGGTGTTCCGCAAGGCGGATGCGCCGCTGTGGGAGCCGGACCGGCCGGAGCGAACCGGGGCAAGGGCCGGGCTCGCGGGCCTGACCGACGCCGAACAGCGCATCGCCGAGCTGGTCGCCGACGGGCGCGGCAACCGGGACATCGCGGCGTCGTTGTATGTCAGCGTCAAGACCGTGGAGGCGGTCCTGACCCGGATCTATCGCAAGCTCGGCGTGCGGTCGCGGGTCCAACTGGTGGCGCTCGTACACAAGGACAGGCACCAGCCGGCCCGGTAGTGCCGACCGTGGTTGCTCCCGGGCGGGAGCGATCGGGGGAGGCGGGTGGGTCATCGAAGGCCGGGTGTCGTCGTAGGCGGGTGTCGTCGCAGGAACGGCAGTGTCGTCGCAGGAGTGGCGGTGTCGTCGCAGGAGTGGCGGTGTCCTCGCAGGAACGGCGGTGGCGCCGCAGGAATGGCGGTGGCGCCCAACCGTGGGAGGTGTCGTCGAGGGCTTGGGAGGCGTCGGGGAAAGCATGGGGAGTGTCGTCGAAGGGGGTATGTCGTCGAGGGGCCAGGTGCGTCGTCGAAGACCCGGCAAAGGCCCGGTGCAAGGCCCGGTGCAAGGCCCGGTGCAAGGCCCCGCGAAGGTGTCGAGGTCAGTCCGCGAATGCCCAGGAGATCGCGCCTCGGGAGGCGTTGACCACCTTGGAGTCGGCCGAGCCGCGCACCAGCGCCCCGTTGGTGCGATCGCCGTAGGCGTAGACGCCGAGCACGAAGTCGAACTCGACCGTCTTGCGGTGCCCGGCCTCCTCGGCGCTCGGACCGTCCGCGACCGGGAGTTCCAGTGTGGACGCTTCGACCATGCGCTGACAGGTCCAGGTCTCGACCCCGTCCGCCACGAAGCGCGCGCGCAGGGCCGGCGCGGAGTGCTCGGCGCCGATCAGGACGCCGTCGCCGCCGTAGGTGTAGCTGTGCTTGAAGACGTAGTCGCCCCGGGAGGCCAGTACGTCGTCGAGGATGTCCGGCGCGAGGTCGAAGGTCATCGGTACGTGGCGTCGGAGCGTCTCCACCTCTTCCGGGTCGAGCAGGTGGTGCAGGTCGGGATCGCACAGCAGGGAGAACCACTTGCGGTGCATGCCGAGTTCGGCCTCGAACATGCACGAGACGGTGGCGCCGCTGTCGTCGACGGCCTTGAGGAAGGCGCCGTCGTCGTCGGTGTCGGCGAAGGTGATCAGTCGGTGGACGAGGATGCGGCGCGCGTGCGGCGCGCGCAGCCATTGCGCCCGGTAGGAGGTCTCGTTGCAGTAGACGACGTCCAGGTCGGGCGCCATGATCCGGAGGAAGTCCACGAGCGGCTGGTCGCGACCGTAGCCGCGCCGGGAGTGCCGCACGGAGTCCAGGATGACCAGGCGGTCGAGCCCGAGTCGGGTGCACTGCGTCAGGTAGTGCCGGGCCAGGTCCAGGAACGGTGAGGCGCCCGCCGCGGGGAGTCCCAGCAGTTCGGCGTGCAGTCGCGCGCTGTGCTGGCATTCGCCGCCGCCCACGCCGGAGAAGGTGTTCAACTCGCAGAAGGCGTAGCCCGATTCGGTGGGGATGATGTCGGCCCGGGCCAGCGCGGTGCCCTCGGTCATCCATTGCCAGTGGATGTGGCCCGCCATCGCCTCCGGGATCCGGAACGTGGCGGCCAGTTCGGCGGTCGACAGGGACGAGCACACGTGCCGCATCACCTTGCGGTGGGCGGAGACCAACCGGGCTGTGGCCGAGTGGAGTTCGTCGAGGGTGGTCCGGTCCAGCCGGAAGTGTGTGGGCAACGTGGGGAAGAGGAAGCCGAGATCGCGCAGGTGCCGGTCGGAGATCTCTCGGGCCAGGGCGAGGTCGTGCGAGCTGTGTTCGGTGAACACTCGGTTCAGGAAGGCGCGGTTCTCAGCGGCGAACATCGGCGGGCTCCGATTCCGGGTCGGGGCGATGGGCGCGGATGGCGAGGTCGGGGCGCAGGCCCGGGTGAAGGCCGGGGCCAAGCCCGATGCCGGGGCCGGATCCGGCCCCGACTCCGGCTGCTCCACCTACGGCTCGGGTTCGGGCTCGGGTTCCGGCTGCTCCACCTACGGCTCGGGCTCCGGCCCCGGCCCCGGCCCCGGCCCCGGCCAACCGCGGCCTGGTGTCCCGCCGGCCGAATTCGGCCTCCAGCGCCGCCCCCGCCCGGAACAGGCTCGCCTCACCGAACTTGCGTCCCACGAGCTGTAGTCCGATCGGCAGCCCGTCGGCGGCGAATCCGAGCGGCAGCGACAGGGCCGGGTGTCCGGTGACCGCGAACGGGATCGTCTGCATGTCGTTGGCCAGACGCGGCGGCGGCCAGTCGGTGGGAAAGTCGTCGAAGCGGGCTGCGGTGGCCTGGCCGCAGGCGGTGACCAGCACGTCGTGGTCGGCGAAAACCTTCTGCTGGAAGGACTCGACGAGGCGCCGGCGCACGTCCATCGCGCGGAGCAGGTCACCCGCGCCGACCCCGGCCCCGGGCATCAGCTTCTGGTAGGTGAACCGCCCGTAGGACCAGGGGAACCCGCGCAGGTTGCGCTCGTGCACTGCGAAGCCCTCCGCCGCCAGGATCACCCGGCCGCAGGCGTCGAGCACCTCGTACGGAGGCAGTTCGCACTCCTCGACGATCGCGCCGAGCTTGTCCAGGTGGGTCAGGGCCCGCTCGATGCCTTCGGTGATCTCCGGCAGCGTCGCGGGGTCGTGGGCGTACCACGCGGTCGAGTACGCCACGCGCAGGCCCTTGACGTCCTCGCTCGCCGCGCCGAGGAAGTCCGGCGCGGGTGTGTCGCGGGTGCGCGGGTCGCGCGGGTCCGGTCCGGCGATCACGTGGAGTGCGGCGGCGGTGTCGGCCACCGTCCAGCCCAGCGGTCCGAAATGGTCCATGGTGTGCGACAGCGGGGTGGCGCCGTACCCGGACACGCTGCCGTAGGTGGGCTTGAGGCCGACGGTCCCGCAGTGGAACGCCGGGCCGCGGATCGAGCCGGCGGTGTCGGAGCCGAACGCGACCCGCAGGAACCCCGCGGCGACCGCGACCCCGGCGCCCGACGATGAACCGCTGGGGATGTGCTCGCCGTTCCACGGGTTCCGTGCCGGCGGGAAGGGCAGGTCGACGCTCGGCCCGCCGAGCGCGAACTCGTAGGTGGCCAACTTGCCCAGCAACACGCCGCCGCCGGCCCGCAGTCGGGCCTCCACGGCGCTGTCCTCGGCGGCCACGTCCGACACGGTCAGCCACGAGTGGTTCGTGGTGGGCAGTCCCTCGGCGGCGAAGATGTCCTTGAGCGCGTACGGGACGCCGTGCAGCGGACCTCGGTCGAGGCCCTCGCGCAGTTCCCGGTCGGCCTGCCGGGCGCGCCGCAACGCCTGCTCGCGGGTGACGAGTACGAAGGCGTGCAGTGTCGCGTCGCGCGCCTCGATCATGCCGAGCGCGTTCTCCACCAGGTCCACCGAGGTGAGTCGGCCCGCGCGCAGCAGCGCGCCGGCCTGTGCGACGGACAGTTCGGCGAGCGCGCCGGGGCCGGTGCTGTCGAGGTCAGCCATCGGTGGCCTCCGTGGTGCGCAGCAGTTCCATCTTCGCCCGCAGCCCGCGGTAGCCGGCCAGCACACCGGGCGCCAGGTCGCGCGGCATCTCGATGCCGAGCCGTTCCAGGGTGGCGGTGAACTCCCGGTCGGCGGGATCTACTTCGACGCAGGCGGGGAGTTCGGAGCGATCGGGAGGATCGGGGCGGTCGGCGTCATCGATGCCGGCACGGGCGCCGGCGATACCGGCGATACCGGCGATGCCGGCGCGGTCGGCGTGGCCGGCGCGGTCGGTGTGGCCGGTGTGGCCGGTGTGGCCGGTGTGGTCGGCGCCGTCCACGGCGATCCGGTCGGCGCTCACGCGGTGGGCCCGTGCCCGCCGGGCAGGCGCGGGCCGGCCTCGCGTTGCGCGGCGAGCCAGGTCTCGGTCTCGCGCGCGCCGACCGGCAGCGCCGCCGACAACACCTGAACGCCGTCCGCGGTCACCCGTACGTCGTCCTCCAACCGCACGCCGATCCCCCGCAGGCCCTCCGGCACCAATTCGTCGTGCGGTTGCAGGTACAGACCGGGTTCCATGGTCAGCACGTGGTCCTCGCCGAGCACGCCCTGTCCGTAGTACTCCGGGCGCGCGTGCCCGCAGTCGTGCACGTCCAGGCCGAGCATGTGGCCGAAGGCGCACAGGGTCCACCGCCGGTACGGCTGCCGCTTGTCCTGCATGGCCTCCTCGACGCCGCACTTGAGTACGCCCAGGTCGCGCAGGCCCTCGGTGAGGGTGCGCCGGCAGGCCAGGTTGACGTCGTCGAACGCGACACCGGGCGCCATCGCCGCCAGGCCCGCGTCGCGCGCGGCGTGCACGATGTCGTAGACGTCGCGCTCGGCGGTGGTGAAGGTGCCCGAGACGGGCAGGACGCGGGTCACGTCGGCGGTGTAGCAGCTCCGCGCCTCGGCTCCCATGTCCATCAGCAGGATGCCGTCCGGTCGGACCGGGCCGTCGTTGCGGCCCCAGTGCAGGATGGTCGAGTGCGCGCCGGCGGCGACGATCGAGTTGTAGCCGACGCCGTTGCCGTCGTGGCGCGCGCGGGTGGCGAAGATGCCTTCGAGCAGCCGCTCGGAGACCGCGCGATCGCTCGGCAGGGCGCGCGCGACATCCTCGAAACCGCGGACGGTGATGTCTACGGCCTCCTGGAGTTGCGCGAGTTCCCAGTCGTCCTTGCGCAGCCGCAGTTCGGCGAGCACGCTCGCGAGCAGCGCGTCGTGGGCCGCGTTCTCCTCGGTCGCGGGGAGCAGGCCGCGGTCGATGCCCGCGTCGTAGCCACGCAGCACTCGGGTGTTGCGGCCGGCGCGCCGCAACACCGTCGGGAGGTCGCCGATGGGACGGGTCTGCACTCCCAGCACCGTGGTCTTCTCCTCGGGCGAGAGGCAGCGGCCCTGCCACACCTCGCCGAGGATGCGGTCGAGGTAGCCGACGCCGGAGGCCGGGTCGTGCCGCGGGTCCACGTACAGCACCGCGTCGTGGCCGCCGGTGATCGGGTGCATGACGAGCACCGAGTTCGGGTCCTGGTCCGCCGTCAGCCACAGCAGGTCGCTGCCGCCGCGGAACGGGTAGGGCGCGCCGTAGCTGCGCCATTGGATCCGGCCGGTCGGGATGACCAGCGTTTCGCCCGGAAAGGCGTTCGACAGCAGGGCGCGGCGCGCCGACAGCCGGTCGAGGTGGGGTACCGGGACGAGCTCGATCTCCTGTTCCCGCCAACCGCTCGTCATGTAGTCGACGAACTCGGTGGGGATCTCGGTGTCGTGCGCTCCGGTGATCTCTTCCTTGCCGACGTTGGGCACGTTCGGTATTCCCTTCGATGCGGTTCAGTGGTTCGAGTGCGCGACCAGGTGGGCGCACGTGACGAGGTCGAGTGCGGCGTGGCCGGTGGAGCTGAAGACGGTCGGACGTTCGTCGAGTCCGGGGTGCTCGCCGGTCTCCAGGGATTCCAGGTCGATCGCGGTGCGGTGGATCTCGCCGGCCTCGGCTACGGCGGTCTCGATGGATTCGACGATCAGCGGGCCGGATGCCAGCCGTTCGCGCGACAGTTCGCGTGATTGCGGGGTGTGTGCGCCCATGCAGTTGATGTGCACGTGCGCCGGGAGGTCCGTGGCGATCGGCAGCGGGCTCGTCGAGGTCGTCGCGGTGGCCACGACGTCCGCTCCCGAGGTGGCTTCGGCGGCCGAGGCGCAGACGTGAGCCGTTGCCCGGCCGGCGGCTCGGATGCGCGCGCACAGGGCCTCGGCGTGCGCGGGGTTGCGCGAGTGCACCCGTACCCGGGTGATCTCCCGTACGGCCGAGACGCCGAGGTATTGCTGCCAGGCCTGGACGCCGGATCCGATGATCGCCAGGTCGGCGCTGTCGCGGGCCGCGCAGCGGTCGGTGACCACGGCGGTGACGGCGGCGCATTTGAGATTGGTGACGGCGGCGCCGTCCAGGACCGCGAGCAGTTTCCCGGTGCTCGTCGAGAAGACCGGGACCACGGAAGTCACGGTCGGCCCCGGGCCGTTGCCGATGGTGGCGATCTTGGCGATGTAGAGGCCGTGGTCGAGGGAGACGGCGGGCATCGACACGAACTTGACGCCGTGTCCCTCGTCGACGACTTGGCGCATGGGCACGGTCATCCGGCCGAGCGTGCCGCCGCGCAGGCCGTCGCGGATCAGCTCGGCCACGGCCAGGACGTCGCCGACGCGGGTGTCGGGCGGGGCGAGGCTCATTCGAGTCCCGCAAGGGCGTCGACGAGGTCGTCCGCGAACCGCTCGGCCAGTTCCGTGGGCATGTCGCCGCGCAGCATCATCCGCACGCCCGCGTCTCCTTGCGCCACGATCGGGAAGAACATCGCGGAGCAGTAGTAGCCGCGCCGGTAGAGGTCGGTGGACAGCCGTACGGCCCGGTCGTTGTCGCCGACGGTGACGAATTTGATGTGTGACCCGGTGCCGCGGACCTCGTGTCCGCGTAGCCGGTCGTCGAAGAGGGCGATGTTGTGGGCGAGTTGCCGTTGGCGTTGGGTCAGCTCGGGGCCGCGGTGTACCCGCAGGGCGCCCAGGGAGGTGCCCACCGCGGCCGTGCGCAGGCCCTGTGACCAGGCCAACGGCCCTGATCGGTAGAGGAAGTCGTAGATGTGGCGTTCGCCGATCATGGCGATGCCGCCGGTGCTGCCGAACGCCTTGGCGATCGAGGCGACGATCACGGTCCGTGCGCCGAGGTCCTCGAACACGGTGCGTGCGTAGCCTTCTCCGCGCGGCCCTACGGCGGACAGCGCGTGCGAGTCGTCGAGGTAGACGAACATCCCGTAGCGGTCCTGGAGGGCCTTGATGCCGGCCAGGTCGGCCTGTCCGCCGACCGAGTAGACGCCTTCGCAGACGTAGGCGACGCGCGGGTATCGCCGGCACACGTCCTCGAGGAACTGCATGTCGTTGTGCGGGCAGGTCAGCACCAGCGTCTCGTCGGCGACGATCGGCTTGAGGAAGTTCATCGAGAAGTGCGCGAACCGGTCGAAGACCACGACGAGGGGCTCGCCGTCGCCGAGGTGCCCGGAGGCCAGCAGCGGCAGGATCGCGGCGCTGAGCACCCCGCAGGACACGGACGGCAGCACGTGGGTGCCGAAGTGTTCGGCGAGTTCCTCCTCGAGTCGGTTCATGATGCCCAGCCGGATGCGGAACTCGCCCATCGACAGGCCGGTGATGCGCTCGTCGGCGAGCGCGGCGCGCCCGGCCTCGATCACCGCGGGGTGGCTGTTGAGTCCCAGGTACGAGCACGAGGACAGGTTGGCGAACTCGTGCCCGGAGTCGATCTCGCGCAGCCGGTTCTGGCCGTCGACGGCCTCGACCACCAGTCCGAGCATGCCGTGCTTCTCGGACAGGCCCCACGCCGCCTCGGCGGCCGGCACCATCTTGCGGTTGTTGCGGAATCGGTGCGGGCCGACGATGTCCTCGCTCATCGGGCCGCCTCGGCCCGCTCGTGCAGCCAGCCGCCGAGTCGGGCGATGGCCTGGCGTGCCTTGCCCAGCCGCGTGTAGTGCAGGTGCCACACGTGCACCATGCCGGGCCAGACCTCCAGGACGCCGGTGGAGCCGGCCCGGCGCAGCGCGGCGGTGAACCGTTCCGCGTCGCTGAGCAGGATCTCCCGGCTGCCCACCTGGATGAGCACGGGCGGCAGTCCGGTCGGGTCCCCGTACAGCGGGGACGCGTAGGGGGTGGTCGGCTCGGCGCCCGCCAGGTAGGAGCCGGCCACCAGTGCGACGATGTTCTTGCCGACCAGGGGGTCGTCGTCCGCCAGGGTGCGGAAGGTTTCACCGGTGCCGGCCAGGTCGGTCCACGGCGATACGCAGGCCGCCGCGGCGGGCAGCGGCAGTCCGAGGTCGCGGAGTTTGAGCAGTGTCCCCAGGACCAGGCCGCCGCCCGCGGAGTCCCCCGCGAATACCACTTCCCGGGCCGGCACGCCGCTCGCGAGCAGGTTCTCGTACGCGGCGACCGCGTCGTCCAGTGCCGCCGGATAGGGGTGTTCGGGCGCGCGGCGGTAGTCGACGAAGAACATCCGGCTGTGCGCCGCCCGGGCGATCTCGGAGACGAGTCCGCCGTGGCTGCGCAACGAGCCGTAGACGTAGCCGCCGCCGTGCAGGTAGATCCCGGTCCGCTCGCCGCGCACGTCCGGTGGGGTCAACAGCACGCCGCCGTCGCGGTGTTCGACCTTGATGTCGTCGGCGATCGGGGTGCCCCACGCGTCGTAGAACGGACGGGCCTCGTCGATCGCCTCGGGCCATTCGTCGGCCGTCAACGCGGCCAGCAGTTCGTCGAGTTCGGCCACCTCGTGCTCGGACATCACCGGCACGTCGGGTTCGGTCGGTGTGCTCACCGGGCCGTCCCGCCGTCGGCGCCGACCGGGTCGACGCCTCGGTGGTAGCGCTCGCGGGCGGCCTCGTCCGGGACCTCGAGGGTGGGCTCGGGGATCTCGAGGCGGTAGTGCCGGTACCACTTGGCCAGTTCGTCGCTGTCGGCGAACTGGTACTCCAGGTGCCGGATGGGCCGGCGCGAGGGCTTGCCGGGGTCGGCCGGGCGGGGGATGGAGCCGGCGTGTGCGAGGCCGCCGTCCACCTCGTTGAACAGCACGATCATCACCAGGTCGGTGTCCAGGTCGACGTCCACCGCGGTGGCGTGCTCGGCCAGGATGCGGTCGGCGTGTTCCTCCTTGACGGCCACGTTGAAGCTGTGCGGCATCAGCTCGACCAGGTCGGCGGGCGGTACCTCCGCGTCCCGGCAGTAGGCGCGGGTGTCGCACAGGATCGGGATGCCGCCGTCGATGTTGGTGTTGGGTCCGTAGATGTTCGCGATGAACGGCGTGGCGGCGTCGAAGTGCACGCATTTGGTGGTGAGGAACTCGCGTGCCGTGGTGTGGTCGTCGTTCGGGGTGAAGTGGGTGTTCTTGTTGTAGCCGTCGACGTCCATGCCGGCGATGCGGTCGTAGCCGATCGCGACCGGGGTGAACTTGGCGACCTCCACCCGGGTGCCGAAGGCGCGGAAGAGCGATTCCAGGTAGTCGCGGGCCACCGCGGCGTCCCGTTCGTCGTGGATGTCCAGCCCGTGGCGGGCCAGCGTGCGGTCGAGGCCGTGGCAGACGGCGACGCCGGCGCCGCCGGTCACCAGGCGCACCAGTTCGTCGACGAGTTCGTCGTCGGCCCGCTCCAGTCGGCCGTCGACGAGCACGCTCTCGTGGGCCGACACGTCGATGATCGCGTGCTGCGGCAGGATCTTCACTGGGTTCTCCCGATTCAGTGGTGCCGGTGCGGGGCGGGTTCGGCGTCGGCCGCGTACAGCCGGAGCATGCGTCTGGCCCGCAGCACGAACGGTGGGGCCAGCACGCGGTCCTTCTCGACCGCGAAGCCATAAGGCGTGGCGTCGTAGTCCTCGACCACGCGCCGGTATTCGGCGATCTCGTCCGGGCCGACCTTGAACGTCTGGGCGATCACGTCGACTTGGCGGGGGTGGATGGCCGCCTTGCCGGTGAAGCCGGCCTCCCGGGCCGCCTGGCATTGGGCCTGGACCACTGCCAGGTCGTGCAGTTCGAAGGAGTTGGTGTCGATCGCGGGCAGCCGGTACTTGGCCGCCGCGACGCACAGTCGGGCCCGTGCGTGGTCGAGGTAGGACTCGTTGGCGGTGTACATCTCGGCGGTCAGGTCCGCCTGGCCGAAGCACAGGCCGTCGCTCTCCGCGGCGATCGCGAAGGCGTTCTCGACGGCGTCGACGGTCTCGATGAAGCTGATCACGCTGGGTGGTTTCGAGGTTTGCGCGAGCAGTGAGCGGTAGATGGCCACGTCGCCCGCTCCGGCGATCTTGGGGATGAAGATCGCGTCGATCGCGATGCCGCCGATCATGGCGTCCTGTTCGATCACCGCCTTCATGTCCTCGAGGCCGTCGAGGGTGGCGATGGTGTTCACCCGCAGACCCAGCGCGGGCAGGCCGGCCCGGGTCAGATCGGCCGCGGCCAACATCGCGCGGGCCTCGGCCTTCCTGGCCGGGTGGGTGGAGTCCTCCAGGTCCAGGACGAGCATGTCCGCGTGCATCTTGCCCGGTTCGGCCACCGCCGCGATGCGCAGCGCCGGGGTGTACAGCAGGCTGGCGTGCGGCTTCATCGGGCACTCTCCCGTCCGAACAGCAGGTTCATCTTCCGCAGCGAGAACTCCTCGTAGCGGATCGGCTCGTAGCGCGCGGGGCGGTCGGTGGCGAACTTCGGGAAGCACTCGATGACGGTGTCGTCGTTGGCGAGCTTGAAGAACGCGATGGATTGGCGTCGCCGGTCGGCCAGGCGCACCCGGTGCGGGGTGGAGACGTACTCGTCGTTGGACCAGCGGGCCATCAGGTCGCCGATGTTGACGATGAAGCTGTCCCGGTCGCGGACCTCGATGTCCAGCCAGCGGCCCGAGCGGTCGCGGATCTGCAGGCCGGGCCCGTCCTGGGTGAGCAGCGTGATCAGGGTGCCGTCGGTGTGCTCCCCCATGCCCTGGTCGTTGACGAACTCGGGGTCGGTGCCCGGGTACAGGTGTGAGCGGAGCGAGTCGTTGGCGGTGTCGGTGCGGGTGGCGAAGAAGGTGCGCGGCAGGTCCAGGGCCAGCGCGAGCAGTTCGGCGATCCGGCCGGAGACCGCTTCGCAGGCCACGAAGTAGCGCTTGAGCGCGGTCCGCAGCGCGGCCCCGGACTCGTCGGCGGGGAAGGGCAGTTCCTCGTCGTCGTTCAGGATCAGTCGGCCGACGCTGAACTTCTCCACGTAGTCCGAGGGCATGCCCTGTCTGCCGGTGTAGGCGTAGGCGTTCTCGGACAACAGCGCGCTGTGGCCGTAGGGGCTGTAGTCGTTGTCGCCGCGCGCGGTGCTGGTGCGCATCGCGAACTCGCGCTTGGTGTCGAGCGGGAGCCGGAAGAAGCGCAGCGACTCGGTGTAGGCGTCGTCGAAGACCTCGGGGGCGATGCCGTGGCCGCGCGCGATGAAGAATCCGGTGGTCCGGCACGCGTCGGAGATCTCGTCGGCGATGCGCCGCTCGGCGTGGGGGTGTTCGGCGTGCAGGCTGATGACCGGGATCATCGGTCTTCCTTCTGCCGGGGGACGAGGATCGTCCGCTCGAAGTCGATCACGGTCGCGCCGTCCTGGTTGAGGCCGGTGGAGTGCACGGTCACGATGCCCTCGCCGGGTCGGCTCGCGGATTCGCGTTTGGTGAGCACGCGGGTGCGGGCGTAGAGGGTGTCGCCGATGAACACCGGTGCGGTCAGCCGTACCTTGTCCCAGCCCAGGTTGGCCACGCCCTTGGCGCTGATGGTGGCCACCGTCATCCCGTTGACGATCCCGAAGGTGACCAGGCTGGAGACCACCGGGCGGCCGAAGGGGGTCTGTTCGGCGTAGACGGCGTCGATGTGCAGCGGGTGCTGGTTCAGGCACAGCAGCGAGCTCCACACGTTGTCGCTCATGGTGATCGTCCGGCCGGGCCGGTGTTCGACGACCTCGCCGGGGACGAAGTCCTCGTAGACCATGCCGCCGTCCTCCCGGTAGGTCCCGGGACCGACGGCGATGAAAGAGTTCGTCTTCACCGTTCTCCTTCTTCGATGCCGGCCCGGCGCAGTGCCGAGCGGGTCGATCTCAGTGCCGCGTCGGCGGCGGTCGCGGCCAGGCCCAGGCCCCAGAAGGTGCGTCCGTCCGCGTCCAGGGCCGTGAAGCAGGCCTTGGCCTCGCGGCTCGCACCCGCGGTGTCGGTGACGAGCACCTGGGTGAACTCGACGCCGTGCGCCGCTGCGACGTCGGCGCGCACCTCGTGCTCGTCGGCGTAGGCGTGCGTGGTGGGCGTGTCGTCGACGCAGTAGGTCTCCCGCAGGAGCCGGTGGATCTCCGGCGGGTCGAGTTCGCGGCCGGTGGCGTCGGTGACGTCCTGGACGACGGCCGCGAAGTCGCGCCGCAGGGCGATCGGCAGGTCCAGGCCCCATCCGCTCTTGAGGACGTAGGCGATGCCGCCCTTGCCCGACTGGCTGTTCACCCGGATGATCGCCCGGTAGTCGCGGCCGACGTCCTTGGGGTCGATCGGCAGGTACGGGACCTGCCACGGCGCGTCCCCGGTGTGCCTGCGGGCGCGTTCGGCCTGGGCGGCGAGCCCTTTGGCGATGGCGTCCTGGTGGGTGCCGGAGAACGCGGTGTAGACCAGGTCGCCGGCGTAGGGGTGTCGGGGGTGCACGGGCAGCCGGTTGCAGTCCTCGACGATCTCGCGGACCGCGTCGATGTCGGGGATCTCCAACTCGGGATCGACACCGCGGCTGAACAGGTTGAGCGCGAGCGTCACCAGGCAGACGTTCCCGGTGCGTTCGCCGTTGCCGAAGAGCGTGCCCTCGACCCGGTCGGCCCCCGCCAGCAGGGCCAGTTCGGCCGATGCGACGGCTGTGCCGCGGTCGTTGTGCGGATGCACCGACAGGATGATCGCATCGCGTCGATCGAGGTTTCGGTGCATCCACTCCACCTGGTCGGCGAAGAAGTTGGGTCCGTGTGTCTCCACAGTGGTCGGCAGGTTCAGCACGAGCGGCCGGTCGGGCGTGGCGTCGACGACCTCCGCGACCCGGTTGGCGATCTCCAGCGCGAAATCCGGCTCGGTCACGTTGAAGGTCTCCGGCGAGTACTCGAACCGGATGTCCGAGCCGCTCTCCTGCTCCGCCAGGCGCACCATGTGCCGGGCGCCGTCGACGGCCATCCGCAGCACGTCCTGCCGCGACATGCCGAACACCACGTCGCGCCACAGGCACGCGGTCGCGTGGCACAAATGCACCACCGCGCGTTCGGCTCCGCGAATTGCGTCGAAGGTCCGCTCGATGAGTTCGGGACGCGCCGGTGTGAAAACCGACACCGTCACGTCGTCGGGAATCCCTTCCTTGATCACCGTTTCCCGTACGAAGTCGAAATCGTCGACACTGGCCGCCGGATATCCGATCTCGATATCCTTGAAACCCATCGTGACGAGCAGTTCGAACATTCGCTTCTTGCGGCGCAGGTCCATGGGTTCGGCCAGCGCCTGATTTCCGTCCCGGAGATCGACCGAGGCCCACATCGGGGCCCGGTCCAGTGCCCGGGTGGGCCACTCGCGCGGGAAATCGGCCGCCGGTCCCGGTGGCTCGTCCCGCGTGTAGCGGTGGAACGGCATCGATGAGGGGCGTTGCGGAAATCCCCGCCTCGGCCCCGGCAAAGAAAATGGCGAGCCCGGCGCACTCACGTCCACGACGACTCCCTCTCACAGTTTTCAGCGCTGCGAAGGTACCGAGCGCCCACGCACCGGGAAATCAGAGGATCCTCTAGAGCGAACCCTGGAATCGGGCCAATTGCCCGCATATTGGCCGATGGGGTGAACTCCGCGGTTGACGTCACCGGTTTCGTCCCGGCTAGGATTTCGGCATACCGATCGGCACCGAATTCATCGGCTCCTGCGAAATGGCGGCCCATGGCCAACTCGACCAGTTCGGACAACCACGCGCCGAAGGTGGCCGACCCGACCGTGCGGACCGGCCGGGTGCTGACGGTGGTCAGCCTGGGCTACGGGATGATCGTGATCGACATCAGCATCGTCAACGTGGCGATCCCGGCGATCCGCTCCAGTCTCGACGCGAGCCTGGCCACGATGCAGCTCGTGGTGGACGCGTACGTGATCGTGTTGGCGAGCCTGGTGCTGGCCGGCGCGGCGGCGGTCGGCCGGTTCGGCGCGGTGTCGATGTTCCGGTTGGGCATCGCGGTGTTCGGGGCGACGTCGGTGTTGTGCGGAATCGCGCCCGACGGGGGCACGCTCGTGGCGATGCGGGCCGCGCAGGGGCTGGGTGCGGTGTTGCTGGTTCCGGCCACGCTGGTGATGCTCACCGAGACCTACCGGGATCCGAACGACCGGGCCAAGGCCGTCGCGGTGTGGGCGATGGTCGCCGGGAGTCCGGTCGCGTTCGGCCCCATCCTGGGCGGCGCCCTGGTCACCGCGATCGGTTGGCGCAGCATCTTCCTCGTGAACGTGCCGATCGTGCTGGTCACGTTGTGGTTGTCGGCCGCGCACATGCCACGCGACGATCCGCGGGCGCGGGCCGCCGCGCGCGAACCCCAGGATTTCCCGGGCCAGTTCCTGGCCATTGTGCTGCTCGGGGGCGTCGCGGTGGCGCTCACCGAGGGCCGCGAGCTGGGTTGGACCGCGCCGCTGCCGGTCGCCGCCGCGGTGACGGCGCTGGTCGCGCTCGTCGCGTTCGTGATCAGACAGCGCACGTACGCGTTTCCGATGATCCCGGGCGATCTGTTCCGGGCCCCGGGGTTCCGCGGTTTCGTCACGGTGGGGCTGTTGTTGTTCACCGGCTACTACGGACTGGTCTTCTCCATCAGCGTGTTCCTCCAACAGGTGCACGGGTATGGTCCGGTCGCCACCGGACTGTGCTTCCTGCCCTCCGCGTTGCCGATCACCTTCATGCCGCTGGTCGCGGGGCGGGTCAACGCGCGACTCGGTCCCCTGCGGGTCCTGGTCGTCGCGATCGTGCTGACCCTGGTCGGCGGCGTGCTGCTGGCCCTGATCGGCGGGGACGCGCCGATCGGCGTGGGTGTCGGGCTCACCTTCATCGGCCTCGGCTTCGGTCTCGCGACCGTTCCGCAGATCACCCTGGTCATGGCGACCGCTCCGGCGCACCGGATGGCGGTCGCGAGCGGACTGCTGTCGGCGGCCCGGCAGTCCGGAACCATGATCGGCGTCGCGCTGCTCGGCGGCCTCCAGTCCGGCGACGACATCGCCGCGCCGGCGATCGGTGCGGTCGTGGCCTACCTGTTGATGGGGGTGGCCGCCGGGCTGGGGGGCCGGAGACTGCCGGCGCACGGCACGACGTAGCGACATCGGCGCCGCGCGACGCGGGGGCGCACGTCGGTTCATCGGAACTCATCACATCCCGGAGTACTCATGTCCGATCAGCAACCGGATCGCGTTCGCGACCTTGCCACCCGGGTCGCACAACTGCGTGCGAGTGACCGCGAGTTCGCGCGGGCGGCGCCGTCACCGGAGGTCGTCGAGACGATCCGGCGCGCGGACGGCGGCCTGATCGCCACGATCGCGGCCGCCATGAGCGGCTACGCGGACCGGCCGGCGCTCGGACGACGAGCCGAGCGCTTCGTCCGAGATCCCGCCACCGGTCGTAGTGGCCTCGAACTCCTGCCCGAGTTCCGGATGTCGACCTATGCCGAGGTGTGGCAGCGGGTACGCGTACTCGCCACCGCCTGGGCCGGCGAGGGCGCCGGCCGCCTGGGCGTCGGCGACTTCGTGGGTGTACTGGGCTTCACCGGAGTCGACTACGCGACGATCGACCTGGCCTGCATGTACCTGGGCGCGGTGCCGGTCCCGCTGCCGACCGGATCGCCGGCCGTACGGCTGGCGCCGGTCGTCGCCGAGACCCGGCCGCGGATCCTCGCGGCGGACGTCTCTTCGATCGAGGCCGCGGTCGACACCGTCCTGGGCTGCGACTCCATCGAGCGCCTGGTCGTCTTCGATCACGACGCGCGCGTGGACGACCACCGGGACGCGCTCGTCGCCGCGGTCGACAAGCTGAGCGGGCGCGCCCCGGTGGTGTCGCTCGGGGACGAGTTGCGTGCCGGCGCGCGGCTGCCGGCGGTGGAACCCTGCGACGACGACGATCCGGATCGGCTGGTCGGCCTGATCTACACGTCCGGCAGCACCGGCACCCCCAAGGGCGCGATCTACACCGCGTCGATGCTCACCCGGATGTGGCAGACCGGGCGCGGCGGTATGAGCAACGCGGGGGCTAGCGGCGACACCCCGCTGCCGACGATCGTCCTGCACTACATGCCGATGAGCCACGTCAACGGCCGCGCGTGGCTGATCTCCGGTCTCTCCTCCGGCGGGATCGGGTACTTCGCGGCCCGCGCGGACATGTCGACCCTGTTCGACGACATCCGTCTGTCGCGCCCCACGGTGCTGAGCCTGGTGCCCCGGATCTGCGACATGGTCCACCAGCGGTACCTTCTCGAGGCCGACCGCCTGTGCCGGACCACCGCGGACGCCGGCATCGAGCGGTCGGCGGCCGAGACGATCGCGCGCGAACGGGTTCGGGACGACATGCTCGGTGGCCGGATCGTCAGCGCGCTGTGCGGCAGTGCGCCGCTGTCGGCTTCGATGCACACGTTCATGGCCTCGGTCCTGGGCACGAAGGTCGTCGACTGCTACGGGTCCACGGAGACGACCCGGGCGGTCGTCGTCGATCAGCGGGTGCGCCGACCACCGGTGACCGACTACAGGTTGGTCGACGTACCCGAACTCGGCTACTTCGCGACCGACCGGCCGCACCCGCGAGGCGAGTTGCGGCTGAAGTCGGTGGGGTTGGTTCCCGGCTACTACCGGCAACCCGACGTCGACGCCCGGACCTTCGACGAGGACGGCTACTACCGCACGGGCGACGTGTTCGCCGAGATCGCGCCCGACCGACTGGTCTACGTCGACCGGATCAACAACGTCGTCAAGCTCTCCCAGGGGGAGTTCGTCGCCATCTCCGCGCTGGAGGCGCTGTACGCCACTAGTCCGCGCATCGCGCAGCTCTATGTCTACGGCAGCGCCGAACAGGCGTTCCTGCTCGCGGTGGTCGTGCCCGACCGGGAGCGCACCGACACGACCGACGACGACCGGCTGCGGGCCGCGATCCTCGACTCGATGCGCGAACTCGCCCGCGCGGCCGGGCTCCAGCCGTACGAGGTGCCGCACGACGTGATCGTGGAACCGCATCCGTTCACGGTCGGGAACGGCCTGTTGTCGGGAGCCGGCAAGGTGGTGCGACCCGCTCTCAAGGAGCGCTACGGGGCGCGGCTGGAGCGGTTGTACGCGGACATCGCGGCCGGGCGCGCGGGGCGGTTCGCGGCTCTGCGGGACGCGGGCGCAGGCGTCGAGCCTTTGGCCGCCGTGCTGGCCGCGGTGCAGATCACCCTCGGGTATCCCTCGTCGCTGGTCCGACCCGACGCGAACTTCACCGATTTGGGCGGTGATTCGTTGTCCGCGCACACGTTCTCGACCGCGCTCGAGCAGATCTTCAAGCTGGAGGTCCCCGTCCAGGTGATCCTCGCGCCCACCGCGACGCTGATCGGCGTCGCGGAGTACATCGAGGCGGCGCGCGGGGGCGACGTGACGCGTCCCACGTTCGCGTCGGTACACGGCCGCGGCGCGGTGGAGGTGCGGGCAAGCGAGTTGACCCTCGACCGGTTCGTGAACGAGCGTGTCCTGGCCCGGCTGCCGGGTACTTCGACCGCTCCGGCCGTTTCGGGCCCTGTTGATCCGGTCCGGAACGTGCTGCTCACCGGGCCGACCGGGTACCTCGGCGGCTTCCTGGCGATCGAGTGGCTGCGGCGTGTGGTGGCAACGGGCGGGCGGCTGACCTGCCTTGCCCGTGCGGGCGACGACGCGGCGGCACGGCGACGGGTGCTGGAGAGTCTGCGCGCCGCGGCGGCGGACCGTCTCGAGTGGTTCGACACGGTCGCCGCCGAGCACCTGGACGTACTGGCCGCGGACGTGTCCGCGCCGAGGCTGGGCCTGGACCGGGGCGCGTGGGAGCGGGTGGCCGCCGAGACGGATCAGATCGTGCACGCCGCCGCACTGGTCAACCACGTGCTCCCGTACAGCCGGTTGTTCACGCCGAACGTCGTCGCGACGGCCGAGCTGATCGAGCTCGCGCTCACCGGTCCGATGAAGCGCTTCGCCTTCGTCTCGACGATCGCCGCCGCGATGGAGGCGGACGGGTCGATCCTGGACGAGCGGGTGGACGTGCGTACGGCCTCCCCGTCGCGGCGGTTGCACGACTTTGACGCGAACGGATACGCGACCGGCAAGTGGGCCGCCGAGGTCCTGCTGCGCGACGCGCACGAGCGTACGGGTCTGCCGGTCGTGGTGTTCCGTCCCGACATGATCCTGGCGCACAGTCGCCTGCCCGGCCGGCTGAACGTCCCCGACCGGTTCACCCGACTGATCCTCAGCGTCGTCGCCACCGGCATGGCGCCGTACTCCTTCTACCGACTCGACGAGAGCGGCGAACGCCGGCGGGCCCACTACAGCGGACTGCCGGTCGACTTCACCGCCGAGGCGATCACCGCACTCGCCGCGCGTCACCGGGACGGATACGCCACCTACAACACCGTCAACGCGAACGACGACGGCGTCTCACTCGACGAGATCGTCGACTGGCTCGTCCACGCGGGCCGCCCGATCACCCGATTCGCCGACTACGACCAGTGGCGCATGCGCTTCGAGGCGGCCGTCCGCGGCCTCCCCGACCACCAACGCCGTGCGTCCCTGCTCCCCCTCCTCCCGGCCTACGCCCGCCCGGCCATCCCGCGACCCCCCGGCACGGTCCCCACCACCCGCTTCACCGAAGCGGTGGCCGGCCTGCCCGTCGCCGAAGGCCGAATCCCGTCGATCACCCCGAAGTTCATCACCAAATACCTCACCGACCTGACCGAACTGGGTTTGCTCCAGACGCCATAGCCACGGGCGCACAGGCGACGAGGCCACGCGCGCACGGCCGACCGCGTCACGAGGTCATGCGCCGATACTCGCTCCGCAGTTCGTCAAGCAGTACCGGGCCATCCTCGAACTGGGCGTTCCAGAAGTGCCAACCGTTGGTGTTCCCACCCAGGATCCGAACGGCGGCAGGCGACGGGGAATCGAACTCCTCACCATCGAGGACAATCCAGCCTCGGGCATCGACCACTGCCTCCGCCTCGTGACCGTCGCGCGCGGGCGTGAGCCTGGTTTCCGGAGCGAGCAATCCGGCGTCCAGCAGGTCGCTGAGCCGGACCCATCGCTCCTGGGCCGGGATATGGACTGGGGAAGGGTAGGTCGGTTCATAGCCGGGCTCTCGCAGTTGCTGATACGCGTCGTGCACAACCTTGGCAATCAGCGGCCGTCGGGCTGCCAGGAAGTCTTCGTAGGCCATCGACTCCCACCCCTTCGGCAACGCGTGCCAGTACATCTGACGGGACAGGCGCTCCTTGGACATCGGCTTGGATACGAGTTCGGTCGGCCAGTATTCGGCGGGCGCGCGATCGGAGATCTCGATGTTGTCGTGCCACTCGACAAGGGCCATGTTGGCCACCTGGTTGATCCGCTGGATGTCCTTAACACCCCGAGACTTCAGGAAGTTCCTTGGGAAGAGGTGATGGCGCTCGATGCCCTTCTTCGTGAGCACCGCGGGATCCAGCCTGGTGCGCACTCTCGTCGTCGACAGCAGCAGTTCGGCGTCCAGGATGTTGAGCGCCGCGATGTAGGCGAGTTGTGTAGGCGATCTCGTGCCGGAGGCGTCCAGAGCGTTGGGCAGCGTGATGCTCCAGAAGTCCGGTGTCAGAGTGGACTTGACCACACGATCCAGCACGGCAAGATATCCGTCCGCATCGCCGAGGGCGACTCCGTGCAGACGGGCGAGATCCTGCTCGACCCGGGTCTCGAACGATCCCGAATAGCGACTTGTCAGGTGGGCCATGAAGAACCACCGCGCGATGCTCTCGCGCAATCGGCCCACCGGAACCTGATAGTCGACGCGCCCGATGAGCCACATCGCGTAGCTGAAGAGCACCGCGTTGTCCGACGAGATCATCTTGCTGCCGCGATAGCCGGCACGTTCCAGGCATTGCATGAACTCGTGCCAGTTCGTGAGATCCAACACCCGGCTCTGCGCGTCCTGGAGCGTGGCAAACCGAGCTTCCCTCAGCTCCGGGGAGCGCTTGCCGGTCTCGGGGTCGCGTCCACGCAGAATCGTGTAGACCTGCTTGAGTACGGCCCGACGCAGAGCGAGCGTCGTGGTGACCCGAAGCAGTTGGTCGGCCTCGGGCCTGATGTACCAATTGAACGGCGACGAGCCACCCAGCGCCGGTTCGCGGGCGTTCCGGCAGAACCGTTCCAGTTCGCCGCGACCGGCGGGCCAATAGACGGACATCAGGGTAAGAATGAAGTCGGCCTGATTGAGCTTCACGCCCTCGCTGTTGATCCGGACGAAGATCTCGGCGACCTGCTCCTCGTCGATGTTGGCGTCGAGTTCGACCACCTTGAACATGGCCTTGTTCAAGTCGTGCAACTCTTCGAGCGCGGTCTCGAGGCGGTCGCGCTCGTCTTGATCCAGCGGACGCTTCTCGACAAGTTTCTTGATGAAGCGGCGGATCGTGGGCTTGCGGTTGTCGGGTTGCCATAGGGCACTGATGTCGGCCAGGAACTCCGGATCCTTCTCGACGGCGGCATCAGTAACCGCGAACGTGGCATCCGCCGGCCGGAAGGCGATCCGAATGGGTCCCGTGGTGTAGTCGCCGCGCAGGACGGGTTCGCCGGTAAGCACCGCGTACAGTGCGGTGAGCCGCTGCTGCCCGTCGACAACGAGGGCGCTCGGTGCGTGATCCTTGGCGTTGGTCCCGATCTGCCGCGCCGAGGGTTCGGCGCCGGTCAGCCAGAACAGCAGCGAACCGACCGGGAACCCCTTGTACATGGAGTCGAACAGGTCGCGGACCTGGGTTGCCTTCCACACGAAGGGACGCTGAAGTTCGGGCAACGCGATGTCACCCCGGCGGATCTCCGCCACGAGGTGGTCCACCGTTCCCGTGGTGTCCTTGTACAGCGTCCGAGCCATGAGTGGTTTCCCCCCGGGTCGATGAGCGGCGTGGGTCCACGCTCGGTCGAGTTGTCGTCGTGGAAACGGTGGCCGGCCGTCGCGAGGCAATGTGAGGCTACGCGACTTCCGCCTTCCTCGTGGCCGAAAGACATCCGACGGGTTCATACCTCGACATGAGCTCTTAAGTGGGGGCGGGTCGAGGTTGCCAGTGGCTTGTCAGGGAGTGGGCGGGGTGCCGAACCGGTGGTGTAGGGCATCGGTGAGGGCAGTGGGGTCGGTGGTTGGGGTGTCGGTAGCCCGGGCGGTGATGCCGTCGGGGCGGATCAGCAGGGCCGCCGTGGGGGTGTTGGCCCGGGTGGTGTGGATGGTGACGCGATCGGGGATAGGCGGCGGGCTTGCGGAGTTCGGGGGTGTCGCGGAGGTCGAGGAGCAGGGCTCGGCCGTCGTGCAGGTGCTCCGCCAGGCGCGTGCCGTCGGCCGGTTCGAGGTCGGGGGCGCTGCGGCCGACCAGGGGGCGGTCGCCGGGCAGGTCGTAGCGGTGCAGGACACCGAAGATGTGTTTGACGAAGTACGTGGTGCCGGTGGTGTTTTCCAGCAGGCCCTTGATCACGGCGCGCAGCGCGCGGGCGTGTCGGTCCGGGCGCATCATCGCCACTTGGGCCCGGCTCCAGTCCAGCACCCAGGCGCCGATCGGGTGTCGTTCGGCGGTGTAGGTGTCGAGCAGGCCCTCGGGCGCGTGGCCGGTGATCTCGGCGGCCGGCTTCCAGCCCAGGTTCAGGCCCTGGCCACCGAACGGCGAGTGCATGTGCGCCGCGTCGCCGGCCGGCAGCACGCGGCCCTTGCGGTACGTGCTCGCCTGGCGTGCGTTGTCGGTGAAGCGGGTCGCGGTGTGCACCTTGGTGACGGTCACCTCCACGCCGGAAACGGCGCGCAGCGCGGTCTGCAACTCCTCGGCGGTGTCCGGGGTTCGGCGGTCGGCCGGTGGGCCGTCGAACTCCACGGTCAGGATCCGGCCCGGCATCGGGCCGTGTGCGTAGCTGCCGGTGTCGGTCGTGTTCCCGCCGAGGGCGAGTCCCTCGGCGCCGGTCATCTCCACCATCGCCTTGTGGCCGGTGATCTCGGGGGGTGTTCCGGGGAAGTCGAATCCGGCGAGCTTGCGCGCCGTGCTGCGCTCGCCGTCGCATTCCACCAGCCAACCGGCCCGGAGTCGGGTGTCGCCGGCGCGGACCGTAACCCCGTGCTCGTCGGCGGTGAAGTCGGTCAGCTCGCTGCTCCGGCGGACTTCGACCTAACCGGGCGGCGCGCTCACTGAGCAGGCGCTCCAACGGCTCCTGCGGGATAAGGCCGACGTCGCCGGCGGGGTGCAGCGTAAAGATGGGGGTAATCAGGCGGACGAGCGCCCGGGTGGTCTGCGGTTGCGGAAGAAGTTGGCGACCCGACAGCGGATCTCCGACGTCGCGACGTCGCTGTTCGGCGCGCGCGGATTCGACCGCGTGACCGTCACCGAGGTGGTCGAGGTCGCAGGCGTGTCAACGGTGACCGTGTTCAACCCCGTCCCGCGCAAGGGGGACCTGTTCCTGGATCGCATCCCCGAGGGCGTCGAACTGGTGACGTCGGCCGTACACGATCGAGCCGAGGACGAGTCGCCGCTCGGCGCGCTGCGCCGGGTGTCGCTCGACCTGGCCGATCGGTGTCACCCGTTGTCGGCGGTCGGGGACCGGTTTCCGCACTTCTGGCAGGTGGTCCTGGACTCCCCCGCGCTGCGGGCTCGCGCGCGCGAGGGGTTGGCGGAGACCGAGGACGCGCTCGCGGCGGCGCTCGCGCACGACCGCGGAACGCGGCCGGACGATCCGCGCACCCGGCTGTTCGCGGCCCTGGTCGTCGCGGCCTACCGCTGCGTCTACGCCGGCACCGCCGCCCGGCTGATGGCAGGCGAGTCGGCCGACGACGTGGTCGAAGACCACAGGACACGCCTGAACGACGCCTTGGAGCGCGCTCTGGAGGCGTGAACCCGCCCGGACGGCCGGGCGCCGGCGACACCGAGGGCCGCCGACACGACTGCGCCGACCTCACCCGCGATCGTGAGGTCGGCGCAGTCGTGGTTCGCGAGGCTCGCCCCGGTTACGGCGTGGCGGGCTTCCCGGCGGTGAAGAGCCAGGTGTTGAACAGCGAATCGAGGTTCTTGCCGGAGATCCGCTTGCTCAGGGCGATGAACTGGCGGGTGTCGCCGTGGCCGTAACGGCGGTCCGTGGCCCAGGTCTTCAGGATGGTGAAGAACGCCTTGTCGCCGACGGTCCGGCGGAGCTTCTCCAAGACCATGGCGCCGCGCTCGTACGGCGGCTTGTCGAAGATGTGCCCGCCGTCGCCCGGGTCGGCGGCCGGGAAGGACCACAACGGGTCGGTGGCCGGCAGGGCGTAGTCGGCGGCGAACTGCTGGGCGGTGCTGAGGCCGCCGTGCTCGGCGTCCCAGAGCCACTCGGCGTAGGTGGCGAAGCCCTCGTTCAGCCAGATGTCCTGCCACTTGGTGAGCGACACCGAGTTGCCGAACCACTGGTGTGCCGTCTCGTGCACGAGCGTGCCGATGCTGGGCGCCCGGTCGTAGATCGGCCTGGTCTGGGTCTCCAGCGCGTAGCCGACGTCGGGCGCGTCCTCGACGATGGCGCCGGCCGCCTCGAACGGGTAACGGCCGAACAGCTTGGTCTCCCACTCGATCACGGCGGGGAGTTGGTCCAGGACCGGCTTGGTCGCCGCGGCCTGGCTCGGCGCGACGGCGTTGTAGACCGGCAGGCCGTCCGCGGTCACGTATTGCTCGACCTGGAACCTGCCGATGCTCGCGGTGGCCAGGTAGGCGGCCATCGGCTTGGCCTCGCGCCAGGAGAAGGTGGTCTTGCCGGCCCGGTGCCGCTGGTCGCGAAGACGCCCGTTGGACACGGCGGTCCAGCCGTCGGGAACGGTCACCTCGACGTCGTAGGTGGACTTGTCGGTCGGGTGGCTGTTGCTCGGGAACCAGGTCATCGCGCCCTGCGGTTCACTGGCCACGAAGACCGAGTCGTCCGGCTGGATGATCCAACCGTCGGGCGAGCCGTCCGGGTCGTACACGTGCGCCGGGACACCCGAGTAGCCGATGACCACGGTGAACCTGCGGCCCTTGTCCAGCGTGCGGGCCGGGGTGATGGTGAGTTCGGTGCCGTTGCGACTGAAGCCGGCCCGCCTGCCGTCGACCCGGACGCTGTCCACGTTCAGGCCGGACAGGTCGAGGTTGAAGGAACTCAGCCGCTGGGTCGCCGTGACGGCGAGCTCGGCGGTGGCCTCCAGGCGTCTGGTCGTGGGGGTGTAGTCGAGATCGAGATCGTAGTGGGCGACGTCGACCCCGCCGTTGCCGGACAGCGGGAAGTACGGGTCGCCCGCGCCCGGGGCACCGGGCGTCGCGGCACCTCCCGAGGTGGCGGCACCGACCAGGAGCGCGGCGAGTACGGGGGTCGCGACGAGCGCGAGGGCGGGACGAGCGAACTTCGATGCCAAGGCGTGGGCCTCCTGTGTCGTGGCTGAATTCCGAGCCGGCGGCGGATCTGGCGGGCGCACGATCAACGCGTCGCCGGGTCCGCGCGCCGGTCTCCGCGCGTCGACCGTCGACCCGGCCATGGCGCGACGCGACACACGAATCCGACCCGGCGAAGGGTCGGACAGAGGACGAGTCGGACGAAGGATGACAAGAAGAACGTAAGGAGGGACGTGATCAGGGACGTGAGTGCCGACGGACGTACCGGAGCGGGACGAGGGGGCGGAGCGGGAACAGGCCGGGCGGGTCGAGGCACGCGGCGAAGCGCTCCGCGCCGGCAATCACTCTACGGTCGAACCCCCGACCGATGAACCTGCTGCGGGCAATCATCCGGATGAAGATCCTCGCGCTCGGGCCCAGGCCCGGGCTGCGCTCCGAGCCCGAACCGACCCGACCCCGGGACCCGCGCCCGAACGGATCCCGGCCGCACCGGACTTCGGCTCGGGCCGACGCGCGGCCCTGCCGGTCGAGGTCGGCACGGCGCCCTCGTCGATGTCCGAAACTGTACGACCCATGTCGTTTCAGCCACTGGTAGCGCCCGGACCGCTCGGACAGGATGATCGAGCGCTCCTTCCCACCAGGGAACTTCCGCCCGGGAACCTCCGGACGGATCCAGCGGAACCGGAAAGAGAAACGATGACCCACAACGCCTCGAACCCGCCGGCCGCCGAGACCTCGGACGCCGCCTCGGCCCGCCCGGTCGCCGTCTACGGTGCCTACGGGCACACCGCGCGCTTCGTGGTCGCGGAGTTGATCGCCCGAGGCCGGGCCGTGGTGCTCGTCGGTCGCGACGCCGCGAAGCTCCGGGAGATCGGCGATCGATACCCGAACGCGCCGCTATGGGTCGCCGCCGCCGACGATCCCCAGGCGCTGGACCGCGCGTTCGCCGGCGTCGGGGCCGTGATCAACTGCGCCGGTCCGTTCTCGAGCACCTCGCTGCCGGTGGCCGACGCGGCGGCCCGCGCGGGTGCGCACTACCTGGACGTCGCGGCCGAACAGGCGGCCTCGGCCTCCCTCTTCGACACCCGCTCCGAACGGTTCCGCGCGGCGTGCCTGGTCCTCGCGCCGTCCGTGGCCTTCTACGGTGGTCTCGGCGATCTCCTGGCCACCGCCGCGATGGGCGACTGGTCGGAGGCGGACGAGATCACCATCGCCTTCGCCCTGGACAGTTGGCTGCCGACCCAGGGCACCCGGCTCACCGGCGAGAGCAACGCGGGACACCACCTCGTCTACACCGGAGGCCGGTTGAGCCCGTTCTCGTACAGCACCGAGGTCTCCGACTGGGAGTTCCCGGCGCCGTTCGGGAAGCAGCGGACCAACGAGTTCGCCACGGCCGACCAGGTCACCATCCCGCGGCACCTGCGCACCCCTGAGGTGCGTGCCGTGATGAACCTCGCGCCGCTGGAGGACATCCGCCACCCGGCCACGCCGGAGCCCTCCGCCGCCGACGACCGGGGCCGCTCGGCCCAGACCTACCTCGTCGAGGCGGTCGTGCGCCGCGGCGACCGCGAGCGGCGCGCCGTGGTCACCGGGAACGACATCTACGCGGTGACCGCGCCGATCGTGGTGGAGGCCACCGAACGTGTCCTCGCCGGGCGGCACACCGGCACCGGCGCGCTCGCCGCCGGCGAGGCGTTCCCCGCCGCCGACTTCCTGCGCGCGCTCACCCCGGAGCACCTGACCCGCTTCGAGGTCCGCACCGAGACCGGCGTGAGCTGACCCGGTCGCGGCGAGACGACCGCCGCCGGGCGTTCTCCGGAGGTTCATCCATGGGCCACGGGTTCGTCCTGGCGAGAGGTCGGCCGATGCGGGTTGACTCGGCGTGCTCGCACGATCGGTGCTCCCGCGCGGTCTCGCCGCGTCCGGACGCAGAGAACAGGAGATGGCGTTGCGACGTATCCTTCCCGCGCTCGGTGTGGCCGGCGTGCTGCTGGCGACCCTGGTCGCGGTACCCGCCGCCGCGGCCCAGGACGACACGTCCCGCGCCTCGTCGCGGCCCGCGGCCGACCCGATCGTGATCGGGCACCGGGGTGCCAGTGGCTACCGCCCCGAGCACACCCTGGAGAGCTACCGCCTCGCGATCCGGATGGGCGCCGACTACATCGAGCCCGACCTGGTCTCGACCAGGGACGGCGTACTGGTCGCCCGGCACGAGAACGAGATCTCCGGCACCACCGACATCGCCGCGCACCCGGAGTTCGCCGCGCGCAAGACCACCAAGACCATCGACGGGACACCGGTCACCGGCTGGTTCACCGAGGACCTCACCCTCGCCGAGCTCAAGACGCTGCGGGCGAAGGAGCGGCTGCCGCAGGTCCGGCCCACCAACACCGCGTTCGACGGCAGGTTCGAGGTGCCCACCCTCCAGGAGGTGCTGGACCTGGCCCGGACCGAGGGCCGTCGGGTGCACCGCACGATCGGGGTGTACCCGGAGACCAAGCACCCGACCTACTTCCAGTCGATCGGGCTGCCGCTGGAGGAGCCGCTGGTGCGGACCCTGCGCGACAACCGGCTCACCGGGCGCAAGGACAAGGTGTTCATCCAGTCCTTCGAGACCGCGAACCTGCGCAAGCTGAACCGGATGACCGATGTCCGGCTGGTGCAGTTGCTCGACGCGAGCGGTCGGCCGTACGACCTGGTGGTGGCCGGCGACCCGCGCACCTACCAGGACTTGGTCAAGCCGGAGAACCTGAAGTGGATCCACACGTACGCGGACGGCATCGGCACCAACAAGAACCTGCTCGTCCCGCGTGACGCGGCGGGCAAGCTGCTCGCGCCGACCTCGGTGATCCGCGACGCGCACCGCGCCGGACTGATCGTGCACGCCTGGACGTTCCGCGCGGAGAACCAGTTCCTGCCGCTGGACTTCCGCCTCGGTGCCGACCCGAACGCGCGCGGCGACATCACCGCCGAGTACGAGCTCTTCTACGGCCTGGGCCTGGACGGCGTCTTCACCGACCAGCCCGACACCGCGGTCGCCGCCCGCGCGGGGCTGCCCGACTAGGCAGGTCCCGGATCCGCCCGGCACGATCGCCGGGCTGCCGCCGGCACGACCGCCGCGTAACGACAGGCACGTTCGCCACGTGACGGCAAACAGGTTCGACGCGCAGGGCCCCGCCCCGTCCACCCGGCGGCGCGGGGCCCTGCGTACGCCCGGGCGGGGGGGTCGCCCGGGCGGCTGCCGGGCGGACCGCACCGCCTCGTCGACCGGCTACCCGCCGAGTGCCGGCGCCGGCTTCGGGTCGGCCGGCAACCGGGGCAGCGCGCTGAGCAGTTCCCGGGTATAGGGGTGTTGCGGGCGCTCGAAGAGCTCGTCGACCGGGCCGGACTCGACCACCCGACCGGCCTGCATGACGATCACGTGGTCGCTGGTGTGGTGGATCACGCCGAGGTCGTGCGAGATGAACAGCAGGGCCACGCCCAGGCGTTCGCGCAGGTCGGCGAACAGGTCCAGGATCTGCGCCTGGATCGACACATCGAGCGCGGAGACCGGCTCGTCGCAGACCACGATCTCCGGCTCGGGAGCCAACGCCCGAGCGATGGCTACACGTTGGCGTTGGCCGCCGGAGAGTTGCTGCGGGCGGCGGGTCAGCACCGTTTCGTCCAGGCCCACCAGGCGCAGGAGTTCGACGACGCGGTCCCGGGCGGCGCGGGTCGCGCGGCGGGTGAACGCGCCCAGGGCCTCGCCGACGATGCGTTCCACCGTCCAGCGCGGGTCGAACGAGCCCAGTGGGTCCTGCTGCACGTGCTGGATGTGCCGGCGCAGGTCTCGGCGCTCGGATTCGGGTCGGTCGGACCACCGTCGTCCGAGCAGATCGATCTCGCCCGCGTCGGGTGCCAGCAGTCCCAGCACCAACTGTGCGACGGTGGTCTTACCCGAGCCGGACTCGCCGAGCACGCCCAGCGATTGCCCGGCCCGCAGCGTGAACGAGACGTCCTGGACGGCGGGGCGCTCCACCCGATCGGGTCCGCGGTAGCTCTTGGCGACGCCGCGTACGTCCAACACCACGTCGTCGGTGCCCCGTTCGCGCGCGGTCGTCGGCTCGGCGACGATCCGCACGGACTCGGGTCGCGGCCACGGCTTCGCGGTGTGCCGGCAGCGGGCGGTGTGTCCGGCGGCGAGTTCGACGCGCGGGGGCGGCTCGGTCCGGCATCGGTCGGTGACCAGCGGGCAGCGGGCCGCGTACGGGCAGGCGTCCTCGATCACCGGCCCCGGGACACCGGCGGGGCCCGAACCGGCCGAGGAATCCGGGGAAGAGTCCGAGCCGGCCGGGGAATCCGAGGCGGTGGAGGAGCCCGAGCCCGCCGAAGCCGCCGCTCCCGGCAGCGACAGCCGGGTCCGTCGCGCGTGCGCCGACGGCACCGCCGCGAGCAGCGCCCGCGTGTAGGGATGGGCGGGCGCGCGCAGCAGGTCCTCGACGGTCCCCTCCTCCACGAACCGCCCGCGGTACATCACCGCGACCCGATCGGCCAGTCGCGCCACCACCGACAGGTCGTGGCTGATCAGCAGGATCGCGGTGCCCGCCGCCTTCTTCGCGGCCAACAGGTCCAGGATCCGGGCCTGCACGGTGACGTCGAGCGCCGTGGTGGGCTCGTCCGCGATCAGCACCGAGGGCTCGGCGGCGAGCGCCGAGGCGATCAGGGCGCGTTGGCGCAGGCCACCGGAGAGTTGGTGCGGGTATTGCCGGGCGCGCAGCTCGGGTTCGGGCACCCTGGCCTCGTCGAGCAGGGCGACGGCCCGGGCGGCGCGTGCGCGGGCCGGGACGACCCGGTGGTTGGCGAGGGTCTCGGCGATCTCCGCACCCACCCGGCGCAGCGGGTCCAGCGAGACCAGCGCGTCCTGGAGCACGAAGCCCACCCGGCGCCCACGGATCGCCCGCCACCGGCGGTTGTCCAGGCCGGTGAGGTCCTCGCCGTCGAGTTCGAGGCGATCCGCCCGCACGCTCGATCGTGCGCCGGCCAGGCCGACCAGCGAGCGAGCGGTGACGCTCTTTCCGGAGCCCGACTCGCCGACGATGGCCAGGCATTCGCCGGCGGCGAGCGTGAGGCTCACCCCGCGCACCGCGTGGATCCGGTCCCGCCCGCTGCCGAAGGCGACGTCGAGCCCCTCGACGACGAGCGTGGGATCGTCCGGGGCCGAGGTCGCGGTGTCGACCGCCGAGGCGGTCCCGGTCGCTCTCGTGTCACTGGCCGGCATCGACGCGCCGCCCTTCGAATCGACGTTGCAGGGTACGGCCCACCACGTTCACCGCGACCACGGTCACGGTCACGGCCAGGCCCGGGAAGACCGCCGGGGCCCAGGCGATCTCCAGCAGGTCCCGGGACTGGGCGAGCATCGCGCCCCATTCGGCCGTGGGCGCCTGCGGCCCCAGGCCCAGGAAGCTCAGCGAGGAACCGGCGATGATCGCGGTGCCGATGTTGACCGTGGCGAAGACCAGCAGGGGCGGCAGCGCGTTGGGCAGGATGTGGCCGAGGAAGATGCCGCTGCGCCGGCGGCCGAAGGTGATCGCGGCGCGCACATAGTCCGACTCGCGCACCACCAGTGCCTGGCCTCGGGAGAGCCGGACGAATCCGGGCGTGGCGGCGATCCCGATGGCCAGGGTGGCGTTGCCGGTTCCGGGGCCGAGCACCGAGACCACGATCAGCGCGAGCAGCAGGCCGGGGAAGGCCAGCAGGATGTCGGTCACGCGCATGATCGTCTCGTCCAGCACCCGGCTGCCGGTCGCCGCGAGCACACCCAGCAGGGCACCGGCCACGACCGCGACCAGGGTGGAGCCGAGACCGATCAGCAGCGACGGGCGGGCGCCGTGCACGACCCGGCTGAACACGTCGCGGCCGAGTTGGTCGGTGCCGAACAGGTGTTCCGCGCTGGGGCCCTGCAACCCGTGCACCGGGTCGACGGCGTTCGGCGGGTCGGTGGCGAACAGGCCCGGCCACAGTGCGGCGAGCGCGATCAGCGCCAGGACCACCCAGGCCACCGCGACTCCGGGGCGCAGCAGACGGACCCAGTCGCGGGTCCGGGCCCGCGCGCCGACTCGGCCGCCGCCGGTGGCGGTGCCGGCGAAGGCGCCGACGTCGACGGCGGTCATCGCGGGATCCCTTCCGCGCCGACCGGCACCGGCGCGCGCCGGGCGTCCGGTTCGCCCTCGACCGCCGGCGACCCGAGTGCGGCGCCCAGGCCGCCGTCCGCCGGGGTGTGTACCCGGCCGCGCGCGAGCACGAGTCGGATCGCGCGCAGTACGGCCAGGTCCTCGCGGGGGTCGCCGGTCACCACGATCAGATCCGCGTCCAGGCCCGGGGCCAGCCGGCCGGTGCGCTCTGCCAGGCCGAGCGCCTCGGCGGCGATCACGGTGGCGCTCTCCAGCGCGGCCGTGGTCGGGATGCCGGCGCGCACGAACCATTCCAGGCCGTCGACGTACAACTCGAACGGCACGCCCGGGGTGCCCGCGTCGGTGCCCGCGATCAGTCGCACGCCGTTCTCGTACTGGTGGCGGGCCACCTCCAGCCACGGACGCATGCGGGCGTCGCCGATCCGCGCGGCGGTCTCGCTCATGGTGATGCTCCAGGTCGGGCACACGAACGCGCCGCTCGCGGCGATGGTGGCGATCAACGCGTCCCGCGCGGCGGGTTCGATCACCGGGCCGGCGGGCGTGCCGAACGAACAGTGCTCCAGGGTGCGCACGCCGGCCTCGATGGACGCCTCGATCGCGTCCGCGCCCAGCACGTGCGCGGCCACCGGTCGGCCGAACCTGCGGGCCTCCTCGACGGCGGCGGCGATCTCCTCATCGGTCAGTTGGCGGTGCCATCCACGCGGGCCGCCGGGGGTCAGCCGGCTGCCGTTGACCAGAAGCTTGATCACGTCGACGCCGGCGCGCAGGTTGCGCCGTACCGCCGCGCGGATCTCGGGTACGCCGTCCGCCTCGCCGCCGAGGAACCAGAAGTGGCCGCCGGTGACCGTGATCGGCACGCCGGCGGTGAGGATCCGCGGGCCGGGCAGGTCGCCGGCCGCGACCGCGTCGCGCAGGCAGCCGGCGAGGTTGCCCCGGCCGCCGAGGTCGCGCACGGTGGTGACGCCGATGTCCAGCAGGCGCCGCGCGTGCCCGGCCATCGCCAACAGGAGTTCGCCGTCGCCGGCCTTGCCGATCGCGGACGCCTGCGCCGCGGTGGGGTCCAGGCTGAGGTGCACGTGCGTGTCGATCAGCCCGGGCAGGATGGTCGCGCCCGGGAACCGGTGGTGCGGCGTGCCGGGTTCGGCGCGTGCCAGGACGTCCGCGCGTGGGCCGAGGTCGGCGATCAGGTCGTCGCGGACCAGCACCGCGCCGTCGGTGATCGCCTCTCCCTCGGGTCCGGCCAGGAGCAGATCGGCGCTGAGGATCCTCGTGGTCACCAGCTCGCCTCTTTCAGTCGGGGGTCCACGACCCGGTACAGCCAGTCGACGGCCAGGTTGATGACGGTGAACAGCAGCGCGGAGACGACCACGATCCCGGTGACCACGTTCAGGTCCCGCGAGGAGATGGCGGTCGCCAGGGTGCGGCCGATGCCCTGCCGGCTGAACACGCTCTCCACCACCACGGCGCCGCCCAGGAGCGCGCCGACCACCCAGCCGGAGAGGGTGATCATCGCGACCATCGCGTGTCGCAGCGCGTGCCGCAGGCGCACCGTGGTCTCACCGGTGCCGCGGGCCCGGGAACTGGTCACGAACGGTTCCTCCAGGGCTCGTTCGAGTCCCTCGCGGAGCACCTGGGTGAACACGCCGACCATGCTCAGGCTGAGGGTGACCGCGGGCAGCACCAGACCGCGCAGGCTCGTTCCGCCGGTGGCCGGGAACAGCCGCAGATGGAAGGAGAACACGGTGAGCAGCAGTACGCCGACCCAGAAGCTCGGGCTGGAGGTGAGGATCAGCTCGATGCCGGAGGACAACCGGCGCAGCGCCGGGCGGCGGCCCGCCGTGGCCACCGCCAGGAGCAGCGCGATCACGATCGCGATCAGGAAGCCGGCCAGCGCCAGTTGCACGGTGGGCCACAACTGACTGCCGATGATGTCCGAGACCGAGTCGTTGAGTTGGTAGGAGGTGCCCAGGTCGCCGTGCAGGAGTCGGCTCAGGAAGTTGCCGTACTGCTGGATCAGCGGGCGGTCCAGGTCCATGTCGGCGCGGATCTGCGCGACCGCCTCGGGAGTGGGGGTGGTGCCGCCCAGCATCACCCGCACCGGGTCGCCCGGGGTCAGGCGCATCGCGCCGAAGGCGAGTGTGGCCGCGCCCAGCAGGACCAGGACGGCGAGCAGGACGCGGCGGATCAGCCATCGCAGGGTGGTCGAGCGCATGGTCACTTCCCCAGCCAGGCGTCGTAGAACAGCGGATAGGCGGCGGCCTCGAAGGTCACGCCGTGCACCTTCTTCTCGGCGCCGATCAGGTAGGTCGGTACGTACATGGGCAGCGTGAGCGCGTGCTCGACCAGGTACTTTTGGATCTCGCCGTAGCGGGCCGCGCGGATCGCCGGGTCGGTGGTCGTCACGGCCTGCTCGAGCCAGGTGTCGATCTGCCGGTCGGCCAGCTTGAAGACGTTCAGGCCGCCCTTGGCCAGAGTCTGTCCGGAGCCGAACAGGGAGCGCAGCACGTCCGGTTCGGCCCGTACGTTGCTGGTGTCCCAGATGTCCATGTTCCCGGCGTAGACGTCCTTGCTGTAGGTGCCGGTGTCCTGGCCCACCCGGTCGATCTCGATGCCGACCTGCCTGGCCTGGGCCTGAATGCCCTCGCCGAGGATGTCGCGCTGTTCGCGGATCTTGGCGGTCAGCACCGGCCAACGCAGGCTGAGCCGGGCGCCGTTCCTGGTCCGTACGCCGTCCGAGTCGCGCCCGGTCCACCCGGCCTCGTCCAGGAGCCGGTTGGCCAGCGCCGGGTCGCGCGGCCAACTGCCTTCCACGGCGGGGTTGTAGCCGACCCCGTTGGGGCTGAGCGCGCCCCAGGCACGGCGGTACTGGCCGAAGTAGATGGCCTTGATCAGGCCCTCGACGTCCACGGAGCGTTGGAAGGCGATCCGGACGCGTTCGTCGGCGAAGGGTCCGCGCCCGGAGTTGAGGAACACGCTGTACACGCCGCCCGGGGCGTCGGCGCGCAGCAGTTGCAGCGAGCCGTCGCGCTTGACGGTACGCACGTTCGCGGCGGGCAGACTGCCGATCACGTCGACCTGACCACTGGTCAGCGCGCCGACGCGGACCGCGTTCTCGGTGATGAAACGAATGCTCAGCCCGTCCAGGTGGGCCGGTCCGTCGTGCGCGGCGGTCGGTGGGGCCCACGCGTAGTCGGGGTTGCGGCGCAGCGAGATGCTCTGCTTCTTCGTCCACTTCTCGAACCGGAACGGCCCCGAGCCGACCGGCCGTGCGCAGGGGGCGGCGGGGTTGGTCAGCGACCTGGGCGACTGGATGCCGAGGTAGGCGGTGCTGAGCACTTGGAGGAAGGGCGCGTACGGGCGGGACAGGGTGATCCGCACGGTGCTCGGATCCGGCGCCGCGCTGCCCTTGTAGGCCGCCATCAGGCCGGCCGCGCCCTGCGACTTGGTCTTGGGGTCGACCACGTGGTCCAGGCTCGCCTTGACGGCGGCGGCGTCCAGCGTGGCGCCGTCGTGGAAGCGCACTCCCGATCGCAGCCGGAAGGTGTAGGTGAGGCCGTCCGGCGAGATGTCCCAACTCTGGGCCAGCCAGGGGTGGATCACGCCGTCGGGGGTGAGGTTGACCAACGAGTCGAAGATGTTGCGGTCGATCAGCGCGGTGACGTCCAGGGGGCTGACCGCCGGGTCGATGCAGGCCGGTTCCACGTCGGTGGCGAAGCTCAGCGTGCCGCCCGGGCGCGGTGCCGCGCCCGCCTGTTCGGCGGGCCCGTCGTCCGCCGCACAACCCGACAGGAGCACCGCCAGGGCCGCGCCGAGGGCCACGAGCAGGCGGGGTCTGCCCCGAGCCGTGCGTCGAACGATCGTGTGCATGCTGGGGCTCCTCGAGGGTGTGGCCGGTTCCGCCCGACGAACGCGGAACCCGTGCGGTGCGGACGGGCCGGCACCGGGGCGCCGGGGAACCGGGCACGGGGACGTTGATCGATCACTCTCGGTACGGGCGCTAAAGCCGTGCTGAAGTCGGGCGCGGCAACCGGTCCGCGGGCCTTTCGGCAACCGGCCCGCACGCCCTCCGACAGCCGGCCCGCGAGCCCGTCGGCGCGCGGTCCGCGGACTCTTCGGCCAACGGACTGCGGCCCGTCGGCGCCCGGCTCGGCGGGCCGGTCTTAGCCGCGTTTTAGCGCGCCCGCACAGCCTTGCCGCAGCCGTCCCCGCAGCACGGGCACCCACGGGGGCAGCCGGAAGGCGCGTACGCGGCACCGGACGCGGGCTCGTCACCGCTGCGGGCCGACGGCGCCGCCGGCATTCGCACACGTGAAGGAAGGGCAAGGATGCACGCCTCGGATATCCACATCCTCGCGGTCGGCACGGCACTCCCGGGCCCGGCCGTGGACAACGCCGCCCTGGCACGGCGGTTCGGCATGGAGGCGGTGTGGGAGCAGTGGATCGACGTCTTCATCGGCACCCGCACGCGCCACCTCTCGGTCGACCTGGACAGCGGCGAGATCCGCTCCTCACTGGCCGAACTCGCCACCGCCGCCGCCGGGCGCGCGCTCGCCGAGGCGGGCCTGGCCGCGGGCGACATCGACGTGATGGTGCTGGGTACGGCCACCCCGGACGTGCTGATGCCCGCGACGGTGAACATCGTCGCGGACCGGCTCGGCATCAACGAACTGCCGACCTATCAGCTTCAGTCCGGCTGCGCGGGTGCGGTGCAGGCGCTGGACGTGGCGAGCACCCTGCTGGCGACCGGCCGGCACCGCACCGCGCTCGTCCTGGGCGGCGACGTGTCCGCGAAGCACTTCGACCTCGACGTCGACCTGCGCGCGCTGTCCCCGGAGGAGCTGGTCAACTTCGTGCTCTTCGGCGACGGCGCGGGGGCCGCCGTGCTGAGCACCGAGCCGGTGGCCGGATCGGTGGCCATCCGCGCGATCGTCAACCGGCTGACCGGGCTGGGCCGGGCGCCCGGGCAGGTCATCGAGTGGTTCGGTCTGGCCGATCGGCACGCCGACCGGCCCGCCGCGAGCGAGGACTACAAGATGATCGAGGAGTCGGTGCCGGTGATGGCCGGCGAGATCCTCGCCGAACTCCTGGACGGCCTCGGCTGGGACGCGGACGACGTCGACTACCTTCTGCCGCCGCAGTTGTCCGGCCGGATGACCGCCCGGATCATGCGGACCCTGGACGCGCCTCGCGCGCAGGAGATCACCTGCGTGCACGAGACCGGCAACAACGGCAACGCGTTGCCGTTCCTGCAATTGGAGCGGGCACTGCCCAAGATGGCCGCCGGCGACCGTGCCGTGGGCATCGCGGTGGAGTCCAGCAAGTGGATCAAGGCGGGCTTCGCCCTGGAGAGGATATGACCACCACCCCATCGCCCACGGCCGAGAGCGTCTCCCCTGCCCCGACCGGAGTCGACGCGCTGCTCGCGCTGCACCGGGCCGATCGACTAATCGCGCGGTACCCGACCGTGCGCGAACTGTTGACCGACGCGACGCCCGCAGAACTGGCCCGGGCCGGAGTGTTGTTGTCCCGCCTGGAGCCGGACGCGGTCCTGGCCGCCCACCCGGGCGTGCGCACCGTCTCGGTCACCATCACCGGACACGGCACCCTGTCCGCGCTGACCGGCGCGCTCACCGGCGAACTGGCCCGACACGGACTGGTGTCCCGCCCGCAGGTCACCGACTTCGACAGCTACGTCTTCGAACTCTCGGACCCGGAGAGCTCGTTGTACGCGGCCAAGGCGGACCTGGTGCTGTGCGTGCTCGACGCGTCGGTGGTCTTCGACGAGGTGCCCCTGCCGTGGACCCCCGCCGACGTGGAACAGGTGTTGTCCGCCAAGGTGGGCCTGCTCGAACAACTCGCCGCGCGCTACGCCGGCACCGGGACCGGCACGCTGGTGCTCAACACGCTGCCGCTGCCCCGGGCGCACTCGGCGCAACTGGTCGACCACCGCTCCCGGGCCCGGCTCGGCGCGGTCTGGCGCGAGGCCAACGCGCGCCTGCTCCGGATCGCCGACGCGCACGCGAGCGTCGTCGTCCTGGACCTGGACCCGCTGCTCGCCGACGGCATCGTGGCCACCGAGCCGCGGCTGCACGTGTACGCCAAGGCGCACCTGTCCGCCGAACTCCTGGCCGGGTACGCCCGCGAGGCCGCGCACCTGGCCAACAACGTGGTCGGCCGGACCCGCAAGGTGTTGGTGCTCGACCTGGACAACACGCTGTGGGGCGGCGTCCTGGGCGACGACGGGATCGAGGGCATCGAGGTCGGCGCCGGCTACCGGGGCGAGGCGTTCACCGCCTTCCAACGCGTGGTCAAACAACTGGGCGCACAGGGCGTCCTGCTCGCGGCGGTCAGCAAGAACGACCCCGACCCGGTCCGCGAGGCGCTGCGCGAGCATCCCCGAATGACGCTGCGAGAGGACGACTTCGTTCGCGTCGTGGCCAACTGGGCGCCCAAGCACGAGAACCTCGCCGAACTCGCGGCCTCGCTCAACCTGGGTGTGGACGCCTTCGTCTTCGTCGACGACAGCCCCTACGAATGCGGCCTGGTCCGACGCGAGTTGCCGGAGGTCGCGGTGGTCCGGCTGGACGAGGAGCCGGCGCTGCACCCGGGCCGGCTGCTCGCCGACGGCTGGTTCGACACCCGCGAGCTGACCACCGAGGACCGGGCCCGGACCTCGCGCTACCGGGACGAGCTGGATCGGCGGGACTTCCTCGACTCGTTCACCTCGCTCGACGACTACCTGAACGAACTGGGCGTGACCGTACGCGTCGCCCCCGCCGGGCCCGACGACACCTCCCGGGTGTCCCAGCTCACGCTGCGCACCAATCAGTTCAACCTGACCACCGAGCGGTTGCAACAGCCCGCCGTCCGGGCCCTGCTCGCCGACCCGGACGCACTCGTCCTGACCATCCACACCGCCGACCGTTTCGGCGACAACGGTCTGGTCGGCGCGATCCTCGCGCACCGCCGCGACGACGCGCTGCACGTGGACAACATGCTGCTGAGCTGCCGGGTGTTCGCCCGGGGCGTCGAGCAGTCGGCGCTGTCCGCGCTGCTGCGGCACGCGCGCGCGACCGGCGCCGAGGCCGTCTACGGCACGTATCGGGCCAGTGCCAAGAACGGCAAGGTCCGCGACCTCTACCCCCGGTACGGGTTCGTGCCCGTCCCGGGCCAACCCGCGGTGTCCGGCGCGGATCCGGTGGATCCGGCCGCCGCGGACGAAGACGCGCTGACCTTCCGGCACGACCTGGTGGACATCGTCCCGGTGCCCGGGCACGTCGCGCTGACCGAGACCTTCGAAGGGGAACCCGAGCGATGAGCACGTTGAACACCCTTGACGACTTCGTCGCGCTGGTCCGCGACGAACTGGGCCTGCCGATCACCTCGGCGAACGCGGCGGACTCCTTCGACCGATTGGCCGGCTGGGACTCGGTCCACCTGCTGTGGCTGCTCACCGCGCTGGAGCGGCACACCGGTCGACGCATCTCGCTGCCGGACGTCCTGGAGGCGACCAGCCTGGAGGCCGTCTACACGCTGGCGGTGTCCGGATGAGCGGCGCGGGCGTACCGGCGGCCCGCGAACGCCGGCACACGCTGTACTTCCTCGGCGAGATCCGCGTGTTCGCCCCCGTCTTCCTGGACACCGAGGTCGACATGAGCGCGGTGCTGGCACACCGGGCCGCCACCCGGGGCACCGGCCGGCCGTACTCGCTGGTGACCTACGTGCTGCACGGTGCCGCGAGAGTGCTCGCCGACCATCCCGAGGCCAACGCGGCGGCCCTGGGCGGGCTGGTGCCGCGCGTGCTGCGGCACGGTTCGGTGGACGGCAAGCTGACCCTGGACAAGACCCTCGGCGGCCGGCGTGTCGTGCTCTCGGCGGTACTGCCCGATCTGGATCGCGCGAGTCTGGCCGAGATCCAGCGGCAGGTGTGGCACTACGCCGACGGAGACCCGGCGACCATGCCCGAGTTCGCCGCGCTGACCAGACTCCAGCGGCTGCCCAGGCTGATCGGCGCCCTCGCCTTTCGCCGGGTGGTCCGGCCGCTGCGGACCCGGGCGCGGCGCTTCGGCACCTTCGCGGTCACCTCGCTCGGGCATCGCGCCGTGGACGGCTTCCACTCGGTCGGCGGCACCACCATCACCCTGGGCGTGGGCCGGATCGTGCAACGCCCGGTGGTACGCGACGGGCGGATCGTCATCGCTCCGATCATGCGCTTGAACCTGGCCTTCGACCACCGCGTCGTCGACGGCGCGGAGGCCGCGGACGTGCTGACCGAGATCAAGCAGGCCCTGGAGGACTTCACCGAGCCCGACCCGGGACCGGCCGAGCCGGCCGCCGCCCCGGAGCCGGCCGAGGCCGCCGAAACCCGCTCCCCCCTCACGGAAGGCAGCCCGAGGTGAACGACATCGACGAGCTCAAGCAGTTCGTACTCGTGCACGCCAAGGCCCAGAACATCCCGCCGGCGCACTACGGCGAGCTGCTCGGCCGGATCGACAACGACGACGACGGCGCGCCCGGCTCCTGGGCACGCGAGTGGTCGCGGGGCGCGGCCCGGCTGGTGGGCGACGGGAAGCTGCTGGAGGCGTGCCGGGACTACAACATGGCGCGTTTTCCCTACGTCGACGGCCCGGCCCGGCAGCAGGCCCTGGACGGCTGCGTGTCCACGTTCGGCCGCTGGGCCGCCGAGCAGCCCGATCTGGAGCGGATCGACCTGGACCTGCCCGGCGGTCGGGTGGGCTGCTGGGCCACCGGGTTGACCGACGGGCCCGACGGCGTACGCAAGCCGCTGCTGCTGGTCACCGGCGGCATCGTGAGCATCAAGGAACAGTGGGCCCCGGTACTGCTGATGGCCCGCAAACTCGGCCTGGCCGGGGTCGTCACCGAGATGCCCGGCGTGGGCGAGAACACGCTGGCCTACGACCGGGACAGCTGGCGGATCCTGTCCGACGTGCTGGACGCGGTGGCCGATCGCGCCGACGTCTCGCGTACGTACGCGGTCGCGCTCAGCTTCAGCGGCCACCTCGCACTGCGCTGCGCGGTGTCCGACCAACGCATCCGGGGCATCGCCACCGCCGGGGTCCCGGTCGGCGCGTTCTTCACCGACGCCGACTGGCAGAGCAGGCTGCCCCGGGTGACCGTGGACACCCTGGCCCGGCTGACCGGCGCCAAGCCCGAGAACCTGTACGCCCGGATGGCCGACTGGGCCCTGACGCCGGATCAACTGGCGGCCCTGGACATCCCGGTGGCCTGCACGGTGAGTCTGCGCGACGAGATCATCCCGCCGGCCGACCCGGACCTGCTGCGGGCGCACGTGCGCAAGCTGAGCCTGAACACCTATGACGACGTGCACGGTTCGCCCCGGCACGTGACCGAGACCAGGTTGTGGATCATCGTCTCCGTGTTGCGCATGATGGGCGCCCGCACTCCGCAACGCGCCCTTTTGGAGGGCCTGTTGGCCGTAATCCGATTGCGCCGCCGGCTCACCGGGAGCCGCGGATGAGCGCGCGGGCGGGCCTCTCGTCCCGCTTCCTGCCGCGTGAACCCGACGGGATCGGCGCTCCGCTGCGACTGTTCTGCTTCCACCACGCGGGTGGCGCGGCCTCGTCGTTCGGCGACTGGCGGCGTGCGCTGGGCCCGGGCGTCGACGTCCTGCCGATCCAACTCCCCGGCCGCGAGGGGCGGGCCCGGGAAGCGCGCGCCGGGGAGCTGACCGAGCTCGTCGCCGAGCTCGACGCCGACCTGGATCCGTGGCTGAGCGACCGGCCGTACGTCTTCTACGGGCACAGCATGGGCGCCCTGGTGGCCCACGCGTTGACCCGACGGCGCTTCGAACACGAGCGCACGCTGCCCGAACGGCTCGTGGTGGGCGCGTGCCCGGCACCGCATCTGCGCACGCCCCTGGACGGCGCCGCCGAGCGCACCGACGAGGAACTGGGGCAATTCCTCCTGGACATCGGCGGCATGTCGCCGACGCTGCTCCGGTATCCGGAGTGGCGCCGAGCGGCGATCGCACTGCTGCGCGACGACCTGCGGTTGTGCGCGTCCGACCCGCATCGGGGCCACCCGGAGTACGGCGCGCGGCTGCCCTGCCCGATCGAGGTCTTCGCGGGCGTCGATGATCCGCTCGTATCGCTCCCGCACGCCGCGGCCTGGCACACCTACACGTCGGCACGGTGCCGCGTACACGTGCAATCGGGCGGCCACTTCTTCGCCCAGGAACCGGGCGCGGCCTTCGCGGCCCGCGCGCTGGCCCCACTCCTGCGCGCACCGGCGGTCGCCCGGGCCTGTTGACCGCCGACGGCCGGGCCGGCCGGCGTACGACCACGAGCGTCGGGCGTGGGGCGTCTCCCAACCCGGGGGCCGAGGCCGTGTGTCGGGCGTCGCACGACGGGAGCCGGCCGAAGCGGGCCGCCGAAGGCTGTACCACGAACGTCGAAAACCGGATATCGGACCAGGTCCGGTGGGGTGCCCAAGCACCGTCCCACCGGGCCTTGTCGCGTTCCGGCGCCGGTCGGCTCCCGGTCCCGGACGGTCCGCGCCGACGGCGGCGGTGCGCGGCCGGCCGCTTTAGACGATTCAAAGGCCGGCGTTAGTACCCGCGACAACTTTGGAGCCTGGCAGCACACGAACGGTCCTCAGGCATCCCCGCACGGTGCGGCCGCCGCGACCTGTTCACGACGAGGGGCAGTGACACGCGATGACAGGAAAGCCCGTGCCGGCCGCGACGACGCCGGCGACCGACGTCGACACCGCCGGCATCGACACCGACGCCGTCGCGATCGTCGGCATGTCCTGCCGGTTGCCCAAGGCGGAGCATCCGGCGGCCTTCTGGCGGCTGCTGCACGACGGCGTGGACGCGATCACCGAAGTCCCGGCCGACCGCTGGGACATCGACGCCTACTACGACGAGGACCCCTCGGCCCCGGGCAAGGTCGCCACCCGGCACGGCGGATTCCTGGACCGTGTCGACGGCTTCGATCCCGCCTTCTTCGGCATAGCCCCGCGCGAGGCGGTGGCCATGGACCCGCAGCAGCGGCTGATCCTGGAACTGGGCTGGGAGGCCCTGGAGGACGCCGGCATCGTCCCCGGCACCCTCGCCGGCAGCCGAACCGGCGTCTTCGTCGGCGCCACCATGGACGACTATGCCGCGTTGCTGCACCGCGGCGGTCCCGCGGCGATCACCCGGCACAGCCTCACCGGCGTCAACCGCGCCATCATCGCCAACCGAGTCTCGTACACGCTGGATCTGCACGGGCCCAGCCTCACCCTCGACGCCGCCCAGTCCTCCGCGCTGGTCGCCGTGCACACGGCCTGCGAGAGCGTCCGGCGCGGCGAGTGCGAACTCGCCATCGCCGGTGGCGTCAACCTCAACCTCGTACCGGAAAGCACCGTCGGCGCGAGCAAGTTCGGTGGACTTTCACCCGACGGTCGCTGCTTCACCTTCGACGCCCGGGCCAACGGCTACGTGCGCGGCGAGGGCGGCGGCGCGATCGTCCTCAAGCCGCTCGCCCGCGCGCTGGCCGACGGCGACCGGGTGTACTGCGTCATCCGAGGCGGCGCGATCAACAGCGACGGCGCCACGCCGGGCCTGACCGTCCCCGACGCACGCGCCCAGGAAGCCGTCGTCCGCCTCGCGCACCGCGCCGCCGGCGTCCGTCCGGACGACGTGCAGTACGTGGAGCTGCACGGCACCGGCACCAAGGTGGGCGACCCGATCGAGGCCGCGGCGCTCGGCGCGGCGCTCGGGACCCGTCGCACCGCGTCCGGTGAACCGCTCACGGTCGGGTCGGCCAAGACCAACGTCGGGCATCTGGAGGGCGCGGCAGGCATCGTGGGACTGCTCAAGACCGCGCTGAGCATCCACCACCGAGTGCTCCCGGCCACCCTCAACCACGAGACGGCGCACCCCGACATACCGCTGGCCGAGCTCAACCTGCGCGTCCAGACCGAATCGGGTGCCTGGCCGCAGCCCGATCGTCCGCTGATCGCGGGGGTCAGCTCGTTCGGCATGGGCGGCACGAACTGCCATGTGGTACTCGCGGAATCACCTACCGCACGACTTCGGGACGACGTCTCGACGGCGGCGGGCGCGAGCGCCGGAACGAACTCGGGTCCCGGTTCGGACTCGGACTCGGGCGCGGAGCGGCCGTCGGCACCGACGCCGTGGGTGCTGTCCGCCCGTACCCCGCAGGCGCTGCGGGACCAGGCGACCCGCCTGCACGCGTACGTCACCGCGCGCCCGGACGCGGACCCGGCCGCGATCGCCCGGACGCTGGCGACCCGGCGGACGTTGTTCGCCCATCGGGCGGCGGTCGTCGCGGACCGGCGGGCCGGCTTCCTGGCCGGGCTGGCCGGGCTCGCGGAGGACCAGGGCGGCGCCACGGTCGTGCAAGGCACGTACTCGGGAACCGCCGGCGGGACGGCGTTCATGTACACCGGGCAGGGCAGCCAACGACCCGGCATGGGCTCGGAACTCCGCGCCGCGTACCCGGTGTTCGCCGACGCCTTCGACGAGGCCGTCGCCCACCTGGACCCGCACCTGGACCGACCGCTCCGCGACGTGATCGACCACCACCCCGAGCTCCTCGACCAGACCCGCTACACCCAACCCGCGCTCTTCGCCCTCCAGAGCGCACTGCACCACCTGTTGATCCATCACGGCATCACGCCGAACTACCTCATCGGCCACTCCATCGGCGAACTCACCGCCGCCCACCTCGCCGGAGTCCTCGACCTCCCCGACGCCGCCACCCTCGTCACCGCACGCGGGCGACTCATGCAGACCGCACCTTCCGGCGGCGCGATGATCGCGATCGACGCCACGCCGGAGCAGCTCGCGGAACTCATCTCCGACCAACACGACTTCGTCTCGATCGCCGCGCACAACGCGCCTCGGGCCACGGTGATCTCCGGCGACCGCGACCGATGCCGCCGGATCGCGGAACAGGTGCGCGGCGCGGGACACAAGACCAAGGAACTCACCGTCAGCCACGCGTTCCACTCACCGCACATGGACCCCGTGCTGGCGGAGTTCCGGGACATCGCGGAATCGCTGACCTATCACGCACCGCACACCCCGCTCGTCTCCAACGTCTCCGGCACGATCGCGACCACCGAGCAACTCACGGATCCCGCCTACTGGACCGAGCACATCCGGCACGCCGTGCACTTCCACGACGGCGTCACCACGCTCCACCGGCACGACGTCGCCACTTACATCGAACTCGGCCCCGACAGCACTCTCACCACCCTCGCCCGGGGCACCGTCGAGAGCCTGCGATCGGGTGACTCCGCCCGGGACGCATCGCCCGTCTTCATCCCGACTCTGCACCGCAAGCAGCCCGAGGCCCCCACCGTCGCCACCGCCATCGCGCACACCCGGCTCCTGGACGCCGCCCCCGACTGGAGCACGCAGCTCGCCACCGACCAGGTCGTCGACGACCTGCCCACCTACGCGTTCCAGCGTCGCCGCTACTGGCTCGCCGACCCGGCGCCGGGCGCCGATTCCGGACCGACCGTCGAAACCGCCGCGAAGACGGGCCCGGATCCCGCGTCGAGCGTGGAACTCGCGGAGGACGCGGAGACCACCGAGGACGCGGAGGCCACGGAGCCGGCCAACCCGCTCGCGCGCCGCCTCGGCGGCCGGTCCGAAGCCGAACAAAGGCGCGTACTCCTGGAGTTGGTCCGCACCCAGGCCGCCATCGCGCTGGGCCACGTGACCTCCGACGCCGTCGACCCCGGGCAGAGCTTCAAGGAGTCGGGATTCGACTCGCTGACGGCGGTGGAGTTCCGCGACCGGCTCGCGACCTCCACCGGGCTGGACCTGTCCGCGACGCTCACCTTCGACCATCCGACGCCCCGGGTCCTGACCGACCACCTGTGGGCCCGGTTCTCCGGAATCGGCACCACGAACGACTCGCGAACCCGGATGATCGCACCGCGCGACGACGATCCGATCGCGATCGTGGCGATGAGCTGCCGCTATCCCGGTGGCGTGCAATCTCCGGATCAGCTTTGGCAGTTGGTCAGCCAAAGCATCGACGCCATCACCGCGTTGCCGACGAACCGGGGCTGGGACGTCGACGAGCTGTATGCGCCGGAGCCAGGTGTACCGGGCAAGACATACGCGCGAGCGGGCGGATTCCTGCACGACGCGGACGGGTTCGACGCGGAGTTCTTCGGGATCAGTCCGCGCGAGGCCGCCGCGATGGATCCACAACAACGCCTGTTGCTCGAAACCGCGTGGGAGGCGTTCGAACAGGCGGGCATCGACGCGTCCACGATTCGCGGCAGCGACGCCGGAGTCTTCGTGGGCGCGATGAGTCAGGACTACGGCCCGCGCCTGCACGAGCCCGCCGACGGCTTCGAGGGCTACCTGCTCACCGGCAATACGGCGAGTGTCGCGTCGGGTCGGGTGGCCTACACGTTCGGGTTCGAGGGTCCGGCGGTGACGGTGGACACCGCGTGCTCGTCCTCGCTCGTCGCGATCCACCTCGCCTCTCAGGCTCTTCGGCATGGGGAGTGCTCGCTGGCGCTCGCCGGCGGCGCCGCCGTGATGGCGACGCCGGGCATGTTCGTGGAGTTCAGCCGCCAGCGCGGGTTGTCACCGGACGGCCGCTGCAAGGCGTTCTCATCGACGGCGGACGGTACCGGCTGGGCCGAGGGCGTCGGCCTGCTCCTGCTCGAACGCCTCTCCGACGCCCAACGCAACGGCCACCCGGTCGTCGCCGTACTACGCGGCTCCGCCATCAACCAGGACGGCGCCAGCAACGGACTCACCGCACCCAACGGCCCCTCCCAGGAACGCGTCATCCGCCAGGCACTCGCCGCGGGCAACCTCACCCCCGACCAGATCGACGCCGTCGAAGCACACGGCACGGGAACCGTACTGGGCGACCCCATCGAAGCCCAGGCGCTCCTCGCCACCTACGGGCAAAACCGCCCCACCGAACACCCCCTCCACCTCGGCTCCCTGAAGTCCAACATCGGCCACACCCAAGCCGCCGCAGGCGTCGGCGGCGTCATCAAAATGGTCCTCGCCATGCAACACGGCCTCCTGCCCAAAACGCTCCACGTCGACGAACCATCACCGCACGTGGACTGGGCCTCCGGCGCGGTGGCACTCCTCACCGAACCCACACCCTGGCCCGACACCAACCACCCCCGACGAGCAGGCATCTCCTCCTTCGGGATCAGCGGCACCAACGCGCACGTGATCATCGAGCAGGCTCCGGTACCCGGTCCGGCACCGGAGCCGGTCGACCCGGAGCCGGAAACCCCGGTCGCCGCAGACCCGTTGCCGCTGCCTTGGGTCTTGTCGGCGCGTACGCCGCAGGCCCTACATGATCAGGCGCGGCGGTTGAGTGAACACCTGGCGGCTCGACAGGGGTCGGACCCTGCGGCTGTCGCCCGTGTACTGGCCGGGCGCACGCTGTTCGAGCACCGCGCGGTAGTCATCGGCAACCACACCGCCGGCCTCAACGCCCTCGCACAGCAGCAGGAAACCCCGGACCTCATCCAGGGCATCGCGACCACCGACCCCGGCAAGATCGTGTTCGTCTTCCCCGGACAGGGCAGCCAATGGGACGGCATGGCACTCGACCTGTACGCCACGTCCACACCGTTCCGCGAACACCTCGACGCCTGCGCCGAAGCCCTCAAACCCTA